>CAMJPQ010000194.1 GCA_946407745.1 uncultured Clostridia bacterium | reverse complement strand
ATACCTGATCGCTGCCCTTCGCAATGCTCCGGCGACCTACAGCAGCTTTTATGGAGGTGTAGTCCACCGGGACTACGAATGGCTCCAGCGCTGAGGGGTGACGAATATGTTCAGGAATAGCAAAGGATAGCAAAACGGCAGGCAGAGGACTCGTGCAAGTTCTCTGCCTGCCGTTTTGCTTACCGGGTGTTTGTCTGCTGTCCGCGCTGCGTGACTTCGCTGCGCAGGAACAGCTTGTATTTGGCATCCCGGCGGATAGGGTGGAGCTTGCCGCGCTTCATCAGGTCGTCGATGTTCTGCCGGCTGCACTCGAGAATCTGGCACGCTTCACTGGCGCTTACAACCCTGTGCTGCACAAAACCGATAAAGTCATCCAGCGAAAGCGGCACACGCTCGCTGTTCGCGTAAAGCTCCCGGTCCGAGATCACGGCGCGCTCGCTCCATGCGACGCCGTAACCGTCGGGCTGCACTTCCACCGTGTTGAAGCGTTCTGCCCGGGAAAGGTAGGGCTTGCACTCCGTGTGGTTGTCGGCAATCACCTTCATGTCCGCGATTCTGACCTCACCATTCCGGAAGAACAGGAGCAGCCGTGCTTCCTGCATCGGCACGACATCTTCCAGCTTCGTCTTCCAGCGTTCTGTCAATAGCGCCGGCAGCTGATCTGCGCTGATTTCTTCCAGATAGCAGTCATCCTGTGCGCAGCGCCCCATCGTCAGCATCAGCAGCTGAAATTCATCATAGCTACTCAGGCCGTTCTCCTTCAGCACCTGGCCGATGTTCTGCCGGTCCTGCGGCACGATCCGCTGCTGCACCCACAGGCGGCTCCAGTAGCTGCCCACGGAATGCTCCCCGCGTTTCACGAAGGAAGACAGCAGAAGCGGCGTTTCCCATGGATCAGCATTCTCCGGAAGCTCGATATAAAAGGCTCTGGGCCGCTCATAGTAGATCAGATACCCCAGCGTGGTGTCCGGCGAAAGGCTTTCATCCCTGATGGCAAAGATTCTCATACGCCTGCCACCTCCTCCAGATCATCTCCCAGATGCGGTCCAGCCAGCGCTCATCCAGCGCGTCAGCCAGCCCGGCCAGCAGCGTATCCCGGGCATCCTGCGTCAGCGGATGCAGCTGAGGGCGCTTGTCCACGGGAATCAGCTGCAGGTTCTCCCACGCGGAGCGCGACCCGACAAAGCACTGTACCGGCTTATCCGCCATAACATCCTCCCGGAGCATGGCTTCCGTGCTCTCGCACCGGCTGAGCAGGGACAGGCCGTGATCGAAGAGCGGCGCCAGCCTCACCGTTTTCTGGCGGGCATTGCGCAGCACTTCCATGTTGGCCCCGTGCCTGTCCCGGTTCAGGATCAGGTAATCCACCACCAGCATCTGATAAATCGTGTCCTCCCAGCCCATGCGGACGCAGAAATCCATCGGGGATTCATCCGGCAGGCGCTCCACCTGGTACCAGGCGTCCAGCGCCAGCTTGCTTTCTCCGCGCTGTTTGAAATCCTTTGAGGCACAGAGCCAGGTCACATGCTCCCTCTGATCAATCAGCACCTTTGCGTGGATCAGCTGATACGGGAGGTGCTCGATGCCCAGGAGGGAAAGCAGGCGATCGGCGATGATCTCGTTGACGCATTCGTGGCCGATGATGCCTTTCCAGGCGTCATAGTTGGACAGCTTGTAATAGACCTTGCCGTCCGTCCCTTCCTCATAGGCTTTGAGAAAGGAACCGGCTGTCCCGGATGAATTGCGGGTTTTGGCCCAGCTCAGGTATGTCATATCCTGAAGCTCATGAATAATCTGTTCCACGCCCCTCACCTCCATGATCAGCATAGCACGACTACTTGATAAATGTCAAGTAGTTAAGCTTCGATCAGCCAGCTGGGTGTGTCCCTTCTTCATCTGTCCGCAAAGTGGGTTTGTCACAATTTCGTCTGTCCATTTTCCGGGGTACAGTTTAAGAAAAGATGTCGCCTCATGTCGCCCTGATGTCGCCCTTTGTCGCCCCAATGTCGTGTTCATGTCGCCCTCTTGTACTGCTATACTGTATCCTGTCAAAGAAGGCAAGGAGAGTGTCAGCCACGTGCTGGTGCTCTCTTTTCTTTCGCGACAGGCCGCGGAATCCAGGCTTGGGTTTCGCCAAACAGGCCCCACGGCAAGGAGGATTGATCATGGGCGTATCGGTTTTCATCTGATGTTTCAGAACACAGCGAGCGCGTCGCAGAAAGGAACAAAGCATGTCTGAAATGAAGAACACCCCGAATCAGGCTCGTCAGGAAAGCGAAATTGCAATCAAGTTTGGCAAAGGACTGGCGCAGCCTTTCACTGGTAAGGACGGAACGCAGTATATGCGGATCCAGATTCCCAACGCAGATGCAAAAGACAAGTCGCCCTGGCAGTACTTCATCGTGCCGGCAAAAGCTGTTCACGAGAATCAGTTCGGAAAGGGATTGTGGATCAAGCTTCCCCTTCATGGCAGCACCACTGTCAGCAGGGATGTCCGTACCGGATACGATGAAAACGGAAGGGGCGTCTATGAAAACCAGAGGCGCAGCGTGACGAAT
>CAMJPQ010000193.1 GCA_946407745.1 uncultured Clostridia bacterium | reverse complement strand
GCAATGTTCAGGGAGCCTGTATACTGGTAATCCAGCTGGGCCATCGCTTTCCGGAAATGGAATCTCCAAAGCATTATTTACGACCATAGTATGATTCCTTTCCTGTTCCAATAGCCAGCACAGCAGTTCTTTTCTGCAAATCCGATGTACTTCTTTCTAATGAGATGATCTGACGATATCAGGCGTCCCATTCATTTTTGGATAGCACAGTTCTTTATACATAATAAGGCATATTCCAGAGCATTTTCCGAAGCATTTTCGCGGATTGTCATCCGATACCGTGATACGGAAAGTGACCGCAGGATTAAGCGACAAGCCTTGTGTCATTGTGGTATGAGGCTATTTCAGATTGACAGAAAAGCATATCATAGGTATGATTAGTTATACAAATCATACCACACGTACTGGATATACAGGATATACCAAGCTTACCAAACATACCAAAGGAGGCGGTGTCATGAAAGCACCAAAAGGAAAATATGCATGGACTGCAACCGTGGGTGAGAAGGGTCAGATCGTGATTCCTAAACAGGCTCGCGATCTGTTTGAGATCAAACCCGGAGATACTTTACTGATGCTGGGCGATGAGAAGCGTGGCATAGCGATACCGCCCAAGGGTGCCTTTGCTGAGCTGTTTGGCATTGCGTTTGAAGCGAAAGAGGATGGCGAAGAATTATGAAGATAGCTTGGTTCTGCATCCCTGCCCATGGGCATACCAATCCGACGCTTGGGCTTGTCAGGGCCCTGAGTGAGGCAGGGCACCGGATCTGGTACTTTTCTTTTGAGATGTTCAGAGAAAAGATAGAGAATGCCGGCGCAGTTCTCATTCCATGCGACGGATATGATTTTGAGATGGAAGACAAGGAGAATGCTGACCGGGTCGGAAAAGACCAGGCTTTTGCAGTAGAGCTTCTTGTATCTTCAACACTGGCGCTGGATGAAATGGTCACGGCAAAAATAGCTGAAATACGGCCGGATGTCATTGTGGCGGATTCTGTTGCATACTGGGGCAAGCTGGCTGCAATGAAGCATGGTATTCCGTTTATTTCATCCACGACAACCTTTGCATTTAATAGGTATTCCTCCAGATACATGAAGCACGGAATCGGGGAGACGCTGAAAATGCTGTTGTCCATGCCCAAGGTGAATAAACAGATCAGACGGCTTCAGAAACAGGGATATCCGGTAAAGGGTATCCTGGATATCGTTCAGAATGATAATGAAACGAACACGGTGGTGTATACTTCAAAGTATTTCCAGCCCTGTTCGGATACATTTTCTGAAAAGTATCATTTCATCGGGCCGTCAATCCGGCCGGTTCAGGAGCTTTTTGAGAAGAAGGCGGAGAAGACGGTTTATATCTCCATGGGCACGGTAAACCAGAACAGTGCGTTCTATCGCAGCTGCATCAATGCGCTGGGTAAAACGGACTATCAGGTTATCATATCGATGGGGACCAATACGGATCATTTTGAGGGTGTGCCGGATAATATCGAGATTTATAGAAGTGTAGATCAGATGGCAGTGCTGCAGATCGCGGATGCTTTCATTACGCACTGCGGGATGAATTCGGCTTCAGAGGGGCTGTATTTTGGAGTTCCGCTCATATTGTTTCCTCAGACGCCGGAACAGGATGCCGTGGCAAGAAGGACAGAAGAGCTGGGGGCCGGACTCAGGCTCTCATCAATAGAAGAAGAGGATATTCTGAAGGCGGTCACACGGATTCTTGAAGAGAAGAATTATAAGCAGTGCGCTGGAAAAATATCTGAAAGCTTCAAAAACAGCGGCGGCATCCGGGAGGCAGCAGCTTTTATAGAGAGCGTTGGCTTCCAGGAAGGGAAGCATACCTGAAGAAAGAGGCCGCCCGGGCTTTTATGCCCTGGCAGGCCTCTCTGCTGTATTACAGATATGTATATCAGGCTCGGTTTGACATTTGGACGGACACGCTTGGATGTTACATTCATCTATGTTTTCGCAGTTCCTCATTGGCCTTTTCAACGTTCAGTCTTGTCAGGATTAACGTGATGAGCAGGTTGAAGATCATGGGCATCCACAGATACATGATATGGAGCATATTTATGGTGGAGGCTGTCTGCTCTGCAGCGCCGCCGACATATCCGCTGAGGGCCAGGAGCCAGCCCGCGAGAGCGGTGCCGATGCCGCCTCCGAGCTTCGTGCCTAAGGAGGTGCAGGAATACATAGTGCCGTCCACCCGCTTTCCGTGGGTGAGGTAGGTATATTCGGAGCAGGTCGCGATCAGTGCGTTCATGTCACCCTGCAGAGGACTCATACCGATGGCCGCAACCGCCGTACAAACGAGCATCAGCGGAACAGAGCCTATATAACCTGCGATGGCTACGCCCAGACGTCCGATGGTACCCAGTGTGTAGCCCATCAGATTGAGCTTATACATGCCGCCGAATTTTGCGACCAGGGCGGGCGTAAACAGTAGACCAATGATCATGGGAATATTGATCGCCCAGGAGAATATGCCCAGAAGGTTGGCGTTTTTCAGCACATAGGTCATATAGTAGATGCCCATGTTCAGAGTCGCGGTATAGATCTGCATCAG
>CAMJPQ010000192.1 GCA_946407745.1 uncultured Clostridia bacterium | reverse complement strand
CGTTCCCGATTGACCGGCTGGCAGGAGGTCGTGCTCATGCGGCTGGAGCTGGGCGAGCAAAGCGCTATGTGAGGGACTGGCACAAATAACAGGGATAACACAAGAAAAAGGATGGTATTCATTCCATGAAAAGAAAAATCCTCTTTTTTTCCGCCGCATTGCTGGCGGTTGTACTGGCTTTGCTTCTCGCTTTTCTTCTGCTCTATGGGCCGAACTTCGGCATCTATCTGCGCAAGCCCAGCCCGCAATCTTACGGGGAACGTGCGCTTACCTTTATGGAGAACGGGTATTACTCCTCTGTGGAAGAGTGGCGGGAGGCAAAGGCGGCGGCACAGGATGCTCTGCGCGCCGCGCAGAGATATGAGGATACCTGGCCGATCCTGTGCCAAGCGCTCTCCGCTGCGGGTGGCAAGCATTCCCGGCTGATCACACCGGCGGAAGAGGAGGAAGCCCGGGAGGACCCGATCACCCTTCCGCTGGTCAGCACCGACAGCATGGAGCACGGTATCGTGACCCTTGTGATCCCGGAATTCACGCAGGGAGCGGAGCAGGCACAGGAATACGCGCAGATCGTGCTTTCCTGGCTGCGTGAACACCAGGACGCCGCCGGTGTAATCCTCGATTTGCGCGGGAACCGCGGCGGCGATCTGGCGCCGATGATCTGCGCACTCTCCCCGCTGCTGCCGGACGGTCCCCTGCTGGGCACCCGGTATGCCAGCGGCCAGATGAACACCATGACACTGGCAAACGGCGCTTTTTCGGGCGGAAGCGGCATGACAGTGGAGAGTTTTAAAATGCCCGAGACGATCCCCATCGCCATCCTGACCGACGAATGGACGGGCAGCTCCGGCGAGGCCGTGCTGCTGGCCTTCCGGGGACTGGAAAACGTGCGCAGTTTGTCTCCCCGACAGCCGGATATGCCAGCACCAACACCATCTTCCGCCTGTACGACGGAACGCAGATCGTGCTGACCGTCGGCGCGGATGTGGCATTGCGCACAGGCGAAGTGTTCTGTGAGGAGCCGATCCCGCCGGATGTCTTGACAGACAGCCCCGAGCAGGAGGCTGCCGCATGGATCCGCAGTCGATAGCCGCGGAAAAGCGAGCGGAAACCGTGGGGAATTAGCTGGTTTTCGCCGGGTGTTGGGCTTTTTCATTTGGAGGAAGAAAACATGAAATCGAAATATACCTTCATTACCCTGCGTGACCGCCCGGAGTTCATGGATCGGGCGACAACCTGGTTCCACGAAAAATGGCGCGTGCCGACAGAAGCCTATCTCAATTGCATGACGGCTTACCTGAATCGGGAGACGGAATACGGCTGGTATCTGTGCCTTAGCGGTGAGCGGATCGTCGGAGGACTGGGGGTCATTGAAAACGACTTCCATGACCGAAAGGATCTGACGCCGAATGTCTGCGCGGTATACACCGAAGAAGCCTGTCGCTGTCAGGGAATCGCCGGGCGGCTGCTGAACATGGCGGTGGAGGATATGCGCGCCAAGGACATTACACCTCTGTATCTGGTCACCGATCACACCGGTTTTTATGAGCGCTACGGCTGGGAATTCCTCTGTATGGTGCGGGGCGACGGGGAACCAGAGATGACAAGGATGTATGTTCATCGGTGAGTCAGACATGACACGCTTCGTATCACGGATGTGAAAGACCGTTTCTTGTGGATTTCATAGGGACTCATTACAATTCATTCCGTCAGATGTGCAGGCAGAAGGGACGGAGTGAATATGAAGAGAAATGAAAAGACAAGCTTGTGGACGGGAATCTGGTTCCTGCTGGCATTCCTGCTGTGGACGGCGCTGATTCGGTGCATTGACGTACAGGCGGCAGGGCCAAGCGGAACAACGGTCGGCTTTGCGGCGTTCAACCTTTGGTTTCATCATCTCACGGGCGTACATATGACCGTATACACGATCACAGATTGGCTGGGACTTGTTCCCATCGGCATTTGCCTTTGTTTTGGAGTTGTAGGAGTCATCCAGGTGGTCAGGCGGAAAAGCTTGCTTCGGGTCGATCCGGACATCATCCTTCTGGGGCTGTATTACGTCCTGGTGATTCTCGCCTACCTTGTCTTCGAGATGGTTCCGATCAACTACAGGCCGATCCTGATCAACGGAGCGTTGGAGGCGTCTTATCCCTCATCCACGACACTTCTGGTTCTGAGTGTGATGCCGACGCTGAAATTTCAGATTGACCGAAGGGCTGAGAAGCCTCTGATTCGAAAGGTGACCGACATATTTGCCATCACGTTTTCAGCGTTTATGGTGATCGGGAGATTGATCGCAGGCGTTCACTGGGCAACGGATATTATCGGCGCTGTTTTTCTGAGCATGGGACTGTTTTTGCTCTACCGATACGCCGTCGATGTGGCCGATCGCCGCAGGGAGGATAGGAATGGAATTCAATGAAAAACTGCAGGAATTACGGAAAAGCAAGGGGCTTACCCAGGAAGAGCTTGCTGAAAAGCTGTTCGTATCCAGAACAGCCATCTCCAAATGGGAATCCGGCAGAGGATATCCCAGCCTTGACTCACTGAAGGAGATCGCCCGCTTTTTCTCTGTTACCATTGACGATCTGATCT
>CAMJPQ010000191.1 GCA_946407745.1 uncultured Clostridia bacterium | reverse complement strand
TACACAATTCGGGTTTGTCGCTAATTCATGCGTCTATTTTACGGGGTACATTTTATTTGACCCATTTTAAGAAGACACTCAAAAGACACCCTAACCACACTGCAAAGACACCTTGAGGCCACCTGGCATCAGTGGTAAAATGTATCATGTAAAATGGATCGAAAGCACCGGCATATGCTGGTGCTTTTCTTCATCCCCTTGGCAAAAAACTCCAACTGTTTTTCCTCCCTGATAAGCTCTGCGCCTGAATGCACAGGGCTATTTTTGTGCCTGCAACCTTCATTCAAGATGATGCGATAACTTGCGCATACAATTCCTCATGGTCACATCTGCTACAAAATTAGATTTTGCCGGTGTCACTTTGCTCGATTTTTTACATGTTAGAGTGTAGGGCAATTTATAGCACGAGCTTCATGCCGACAAAATTTTATTGCTCAGGTGTTTCCAAAATCGCTGATTTTCGCCATGTAGATATGGCGGGGCAAATGAAAGGAGCGCTGCCCGCATGAGGGCAATAATACCCTCTGAAGACGATGCTAAACGCTGCGTATCAGAAAATTTCCCAAAAGTGTTTCCACTTTGCCTTGGTTTTTACATAGAAGGGCAGCGGGCAATATGCAGCCGCTGACAGGAGGCGATGATGGCATGATTCGCGGGGGTGATCAATGGCTGTTGATACTCGTGCGAAGTAATTTCAAAAAATTATCGAAAGTGGTTTCCAAAAAGCTCGAATTTGGACATTTAAGAGTGAAGGGAGAAAACGACGATGATGATCTGTATGCTGAAAATTTTCTGGAGGTGGTGTCATTTTGCTCGATTTTTCCCATGTAGGGGTGAGGGGTGTCTGGCTAAATGTGCAGCTTGACCTTCGCCTCGGCAAAAAATTTTGCTCAGGTGTTTCCAAAATCGCTGATTTTCGCCATTTATAGGCGATGAGTTTCCCCTCACCATTCGCCGGCATCGCCAGCGAAGCGCACCTTGACAATCAGGGCCACGTTTCCAGATCTGTCCAAACCGCGAAGATCTTCCTCTTCGGAAGGGAGCGCCGAAAGGACCGGCAGTGAGCCAAACAAGGTTTCTTGCCAGAGGCAGCAGTGAAAAATAAGCCCGAACCAAACAGCAATGAAATGAATTTTGGCCAAAGCCACCATGACAAACGAATTTCAAGGATTGGAGGAAGAACAGTGACAGAAAAGAAAAAGCGCACAATTCACTACAGCTTCAAAGCGACACCGGAAGAGGACGCCATCATCCAGAAAAAGATGAAAACCTTCGGGATCACAAATCAATCAGCCTTCATTCGTGCCATGGCTTTGAACGGATATGTGCTGAAGCTGGACCTGCCGGAACTGCATGATGCGGTTCGCCTGATGGGCAGCCTGAGCAACAATGTCAATCAAATCGCCAGACGGTTAAACGCACACGGTTCCATCTTTGAAACGGAAATCGATGACATAACAGATCGGCAGAAAGAACTGCGGACGATACTGAGCAGCATTCTTCACAGGCTGGATCAAATTCAACACTGAAAGGAGTACCCATGGCAGCCACAAGAATCATGTCCATTCACATCAACAAAGGGAAAACGGCCCGGCAATGTATTGGGGAACGACTGGATTACATCATGAATCCGAAAAAGACGGACGGCGGAATTCTGGTTTCGACTTACGCCTGCTCACCTGAAACGGCGGCGGATGAGTTCATGCTTTTCCGCCAGGAGTACCAGCAGAACACAGGACGCACACAGGAAAACGAAGTGATCGGCTATCATGTCCGGCAGGCTTTCAAGCCGGATGAGATCACGGCGGAGGTAGCAAACGAGATTGGAAAAGAGCTGGCCTCCCGGATGACTGACGATCAATTCGCCTACGTCGTCGCGACACACATCGACAAGCATCACATCCATAATCACATCATCATCTGTTCCACTGATCTGGATGGGCAGCATAAATACCGGGACGTGAAGCAATCAGCAAAGGATCTGGCGCAGATCAGCGATTCACTCTGCCGGGAACACGGCCTGTCGGTGATTCAGAATCCACAGGATAAGACCGTTACCTACGATAAATGGCAGGGCAATCAGCGGCGTTTCACCTATCGGGATGAGCTGCGAATGATCATTGACGCCGTGCTGCGGATGCAGCCTGACGGCTTCGATGCGCTGATGCAGCTGCTGGAAGATGCCGGTTGCCGCATCAAGCGCGGCGCGCAAATCAGCATCAAGCCGCCGGAGGGTGAACGGTATATTCGTCTTGATACCCTCGGCCTGGAATACGATGAAGCATCTTTGCGCCGGACGCTGGCACATGATCATGTGCACATTCCGAAAATCCCGCGGGGCGATTATACCGAAAGTCAGATCAAGCGATTGATCGACATTGAAGCAAAGCTCCGCGCCGGTAAAGGGAAAGGCTATCAAGTCTGGGCCGAGCGAAACAACATCGACGCGAAAGCACAGATGGTGATCTTCCTGAAAGAGCATCAGATCGGTTCGCTGGAAGAGTTGAACGATCAGATTCAGGAGCTGACCAATCAGCAAAAAGAGTTGAAAGCCTCCCTTCAGGAAAAGCAAAACCGGATGAAGGAGATCAACCGGCAGCGGCAAGCGATCCGGGATTACAGCCGGACGAAAGAGGTTTACACCCAGTATC
>CAMJPQ010000190.1 GCA_946407745.1 uncultured Clostridia bacterium | reverse complement strand
TGCGCCTTTTTTCGGCATTGGCCTGCACCTCCTTTGTCAGTTTCTGATATGCCTCCGCGACTTTCCCTTTGGGATCATGCAGGAAAATGCTTTTCCCTTCGGAGCTGATCTCCGCGGCCCTGACCGAACGGGGAATCTCGGTATTGAATACCTTGATATGGCCGCCGTAGGTATCACGGATCAGGGAAGAAATCTCTTTGGCGTAATTCGTCCGGCTGTCCACCATGGTCAGCAGGATGCCTTCAATCCGCAGCTTTGGATTGATCTGCCGCTTTACCTTGTTGATCGTCTGGAGCAGCTGTTCCAGTCCTTTCGCGGAAAGATAATTGGCCTGCACCGGAATCAGTGTGGTATCCGCCGCTGCCAGCGCATTGACGGTCAACATCCCAAGGCTGGGCATACAGTCCAGAAGCACATAGTCATAATCCTTCTTGACCGGCTCCAGGAACTGTTTCAGAATCCGTTCCCGGTTCATCGTGTTGACCAGCGCCACCTCAAGACCGGCAAGAGAGATGTTTGCCGGAATCAGGTCGATGCCTTCCTGTTGGTGAAGAATCCCTTCCGCAGGCTGTATCGCGTCTTCATTGATCGTCTTGTTCAGGAGATCAAACAGCGTGGTCTCCAGATCATCCGGTCTGGGGTATCCAAGGCTGATCGTCAGCGATCCCTGCGGATCAGTGTCCACCAAGAGCACTTTCTTTCCTTCCCGTGCAAGCCCGATTCCGAGGTTCTCCACCGTCGTCGTTTTCGCCGTGCCGCCTTTTTGGTTGACGACACAGATCACTGTTGGTTTGTCCTTCATACGTCCTCCTATTCTTTCCAGCCGTATAAATCGTGGTTGACCTTCGTCTGATAGTAGTGGTCGATGGTCATCGGCGCGTTATACAGCGTAGTGAGCATGTACGCCTTGATGTTCCTGATATCCGTGGTGTTCTCATGGATGCAGTCTAGGACATACTGGATATGCTCATAACCCAGCTTCATAAACCGGCTCTTCACGACTTCTGTCGGTCTGTCTTCACCGGCACAGCGGATCGTCTTTGCTTTGCTGCATACGGTATCGACCATAAGCTCCACGATCTCCTCAATGCGTCCGTGGTCATACGGATAACTGATCTTCAGGTCTTCAATGGAAAGATGATCTCTGAAATAATCCTCATACGATTCCCGCTCATCCATCTCATCCCTTCCCATCCCATCAATCGAAACGCTGATCTTTGCCGATACCGGCTGTGCTTCCGGCGATGGATAGATAGGATTGGTCTTGTTCAAATCAGTATTATTAAGATCAGTATTATTTCCGTGTGATTTCCACACGTCCAGAGATGTGGTTTTCACATCCCCAGAAGTGTGATTTTCACATTTCTTGAAATGTGATTCCGAATCATTCTGTGGATTACCTGTGGAAAACTTCAGCACGTAGATCAGGGAAGGCTTTCCCAGCCCCTGACGCTTCCGCTTGATCAGCCCGATTTTGTTCTCCAGCTCCGAGAGCATCTTGCAGGCTTTCTGATTTCCGCAGTGAAGATCGGTCATGATGTCTTCGACCGTGTAGATGATATAGACGCGGTTGAGAGCGTCAAACCACTGGTTCCGTATGGACAGCTGGAGCCGGTCGAGCATCAGCCCGTACAGCAGCTTCGCCTCTGTACTGATCTCCTGGAACTCATCCCCGGTGATCAGCTTCTTCGGAATACGGTAGAACGAATACTGTTCTGCATCATCCGGACCGTAAAAATAATCGAAACTCATATCGTCCCTCCGTATGTATCGGCAATAAAAAAAGACGTTTACCTGAGTCCCCGGAGGGAAACAAATAAACGTCTTATTGCCTGTACTCGTTATTCAGTTATATCGGCGCTCCTTTCACGCCGTGGGGTATTATGCCGCCATCCGGTGCCTCACAGCCCTTATCTCAGGGCATAAAAAAAGAGGCGTATGCCCCGGAAAGCCTTTATTTATGCGGTTTCTGGCGGTTAGTCCAAATACTTCACGAGCATTCGCCATTATATAATCTGCTCTCATCGTAGGGTGTCGATCATCGAGAAACGTATCTGCAGCATAGGATCCCAAATCAGGCTCAATTCCACGGATTGCCAAATTCATCTGGGCCATCTTCCAGGTTGTAGGATTGGAATCCTGACCGTAGATAGCGATGTTATTGATATTTCCGCTATGACTTTCAACAAATCTTGCTGACTGAACAAACATGCCACCGCTACCACAACAAGGATCATATACACGCCCCTTGAAAGGCCGTAATACCTCAACAAGCGTGCGTACCACACATGAAGGCGTGAAGAATTCGCCACCGCGCTTACCTTCCTGCTCTGCAAACATTGAGAGACAGTACTCATAGGTACGGCCAAGAATATCCTTCTCTTCACCTTGCTCGATCATTTGCACATTTGTAAACAGGTCAACCACGTCTCCAAGGCGACGCTTATCAAGCTCTGGTCTCGCAAAATTCTTAGGTAGAATATCTTTCAACCGATGATTCTCTTTTTCGATCGCACGCATGGCGTCATCGATTACAACACCTATCTCTGGTGTATGGGCTTTTGATGCAATCTCATTCCATCTGGCTCCGGCGGGAACAAAAAAGATTCCTTCCGAAGTATACTCGTCAATATCCTCTTCAAATCCGTCACCTTCTTCAACCAACTCCTGAT
>CAMJPQ010000189.1 GCA_946407745.1 uncultured Clostridia bacterium | reverse complement strand
TCCTGCGCGCTCCACTCCGAATGGCTGTAGGCAGCACCGTCCGCATCGAACAGGGCAAGGAGTTCAGCCTGACCGGCGGACGCCTTGGGATCGCCGGCGGACACCACATAGAAGAAGTTTTCCTGTTCCAGTCCGCTCAGCAGGCTGGTGTTCCACTGACTGCCGACAAACAGATAGGCGGCAAAGAAGTCCGGATATTCAATGCTCAGATGGAACGAGGTCATGCCACCCATGGACTGCCCGGTCGTATAGATCCGGTTCGTGTCGATGGCGTAGGTTTCCGTCAGTGACTGAAGGAGGCGCATGGCCACATCGATCTGGCTGGAATGATTGAAGTTGTCGTCCACAACCGTTTCGGTGAAGACAGGCACCACCACAAAGGCAGGATGCTTGGCCTGCTCCTCCTCCGTCGCCCAGATCAGACCGCCCCAGCCCTGGGTCAGCACATAATCCGTGCCGCGCCCGACAGCGCTGGCATCCGGAATGAACTGGATCATCGGATAGCTCTGGGACGCATCATAGTTTTCGGGAATATACAGCTGATACTGCAGGCTGGTGCCGGTTTCGGCGTCTTCATAGGAAAGCAGCTGGAACTTGGGGGCCACTTCAGCAATCATGGTCTGCAGCTCGGTATCGCTGGATTTGTCGGTGCCGCCGCCGTTACCGCCACGCATACCGCGCTGTCCGCCATTGCCGCCGCGAACGCCGCCAGGGCCTTCAGCAAAAGCAGCGCCAGCCATGCAGAGCAGTGAAAGGGCAAGAACCAATGAGATGACCTTTTTCATAAGGAAAATCCTCCTCTTTCATCATTCCATGCACGCGTTGACCCACGCGATAAAATTCTCCGTGGCGGAACCGGTGCGTTCAGCTTCAGTGTGCCCCTGTCCCCAGACGGTTTCAAAGTCAACGCTGGTTTCCTCGCTGTAAGCCGCTGCAGCAAGTGCCAGATCAATCTCCGTGCACAGAGCGGTATCGCCCTGATTGATGCCGGTGCGGATGCGCCAGCAGGTGGCGGGTTCGCTTGTCTGATATCCTGCGTAAGCGGGAGACAGATAATACATCGGATTGTACATGTTCACGCGGACATCCACCGTATTGCCCAGGGCGTCCTGCCTGGAAAGATCGGTGATGAACGCTTCCTCGTATTCACTCCCGGCCACCAGTTCTGCCAGGATCGCGTCAAAGTGCGCTCCGCTGCCGTCGCCATAGCCGAAGAGCGTGTTTTCGCCCTGCCCGGCATCCAGCTGATCAAAGGCGGCGATGCTCTTGGAAGCGTTTTTCAGCGCCTGGGTGAAGGCGGCAACGCTGGTAATGGTCACGGTGTTGGCTGCCTCGTCCCAGGTCACCCATTCGCCGTTGGCGTTCAGGGCGTCGATGTAATCCTGTTTGGTTTCATAGGTGCCGCTGAGAGACAGAGCGGAAGATGCGCTCTCCGTGCGGGCAATGCCGTCTATTGCTTCGTAATCAGTGCCTTTGGTCTGCTCCGCGTCCGGGCCGCCGAATCCGCCGAGATCCCCCTCGGGCAATTCGCCGTTTTCAAAATCCGGCATCTGACCGTCTGTCTGTCCGCCAAATCTGCCGTCAGGCTTTCCGCCGCCGAAATTGCCGCCCATGCCGCCGCGGCCGCCCATACGGCCGCCAAAGCCGCCGGAGGAAGACACGGTATACGGGAATTCGGTATCGCTGAGAAAATGCTCCAGCGAGGTTTCGATAACTTCTTTCACATAATCATAGTAGCTGCCGCTCTGATAAATGCCTTCTTCACTTTCGACAAGCGTCAGCGCGTTGCCTTCTTCATCCGTCAGACCCAGCTGATTGATGTATTCCGCAAAGGCCAGCGCCATGCCGTCGGAGTACGCCTGGTTTTCCTCACTCAGACCGCTGCGGGTGTTGCCCATGTTCCATTCATAGGCTTCATCCGCCACATCCAGATTGGTGATGGGGCACCAGCACATGCTGCCCTTCACAGCATCGCTTTCTGTCATGACCGCCCCGATGGCTTCCAGATAGGGATCATACAGCGCGCTGTTGCCCGTCGCGCCAATCAGGGCACTCTGGGCGCCGCCACCGCTCATGCCCAGGGAGAAAATGCTGTTCATATCGCCGGGAAGCAGATCCGCGTTGTAACGTGTGTACCGGATGGCGGCTTTAAAATCGGTCACTCCGGCAGGAGCCCCGTCATCCCGGCCACGGGCTCCGGCGAAAATCACAATCATGCCGGCGTTCGTATAATCCGAAATGCTGCCGTAGCCCATGGAGCTGCTGTAGCCTGTCGGCGCGGCCATGGCAGAATAGCCGGGCGTATTCACCGGCAGGATCAGCGGCGCGGTGACAGCGGTATACTGCCCGATGGCACCCGCTTCATTCACGGTGCAGGTATAGGTTCCATCGCCGTTGTCTGAGGCTGTAAAATAAACGCCGGGGACAAAGATACCCATGGTCTCATAGCTGCTGTCAGCGGGGCTGGCCGCATAGGACAGGCCCACCTGCCAGTACACATCGTCGGACGCCTCATACTGCCATTTTGTCATGTCAATCTTCGGCAAGGCGGTTTCTTCATCAGCAGAAGCTGCAGAAAACGTACCGAAAACCATCATTGCCGCTAGGATCAGCGCGAGCAATTCTTTCATCGTCATTTCCTCCTGCGTTTTGAATTGATATCCGGTCTTACGCTTCCGCTGCTCGATATCA
>CAMJPQ010000188.1 GCA_946407745.1 uncultured Clostridia bacterium | reverse complement strand
CGGTTTTTCGGATTGTGCCGAAAGCCCTCGATCTCCAACTCTTCCGAGCGCACCACGACATGGCGGATCCCGTTCGCCGCGCAGAAAGCTTTTGCTTCTTTCAGCTCCCGCTCCGGGAAAGAACAGGAGGAGGCCGTCACGGCGACGCACTTGTCGCCCAGCGTGTCGTGGGCCACCTTCAAAAGGAAAGTGGAATCCACGCCCCCGGAAAAGGCCACGGCCATGCTGCCCTGAGACAGCAGATATTCTTTTAGTTGATTCAGTTTTTCGCTCATCGTCATTCAGATAAACAAACTCATATCCGACTGCTCGCCGGATCCCAGGAAAGTGGAAACACCGCCCAGCTCCACGCCGTCGATCAGTTCTTCCTTCCTGATCCCCATGATGTCCATGGACATCTGGCAAGCCACCAGCCGCACACCGTGCGCGCGGGCGCTGTCGATCAGTTCTTCAAGAGAACTGACGCCTTTCTCTTTCATAATGCCCCGGATCATTTTGGCGCCGAGGCCGCCCATGTTCATACGGCTCAGCCCCAGCTTTTTCGTTCCTCTGGGCATCATAAAGCCGAACATACCCTCAATGAAGCTCTTGGCGACGGAAACCTTTTCCGGCCGCCGCAGGATGTTCAGCCCCCAGAAGGTGAAAAACATGGTCACCCTGCGCCCCATGGCCGCTGCACCGTTTGCCATAATGAAGGCGGCGATGGTTTTATCCAGATCGCCGGAGAAAACCACAAAGGTCTTGTCGTTCTGTGCGGCAGCGGGATTTTGAACAGGCGCCTCGGCTTTCTCGACCAGCGCCTCGATGCCCTCGGGCCTGACCTCCAGCCGGAGCAGCTTGTTGCCGGTCCGCTCGCACCATACCGAAATATCCGGGGCAAACGCGTCCTCGGTCGCCTCGATCTTCAGCTTTTGACCGCCCACCATCTCTCTCAGCGTGTCCGCGGTTTTTACGATCGGGCCGGGGCATTTGAGTCCCCTGGCATCCAGCGTGATCGGCTCCGCCTCTTCCAGCCACTTTTTCCACGCTCGCCAGCCGCCGTCCAGATTGGTCGCGTCATAGCCCCAATCCTGCAGCTGCTCCGTGATCTCCGTGCTCAAAGAGCCCTCCTGGCAAAACACATAGACAGGCTTATCCTTTGGCAGCTTCTCCAGCTCCTTGCCGACGCGGGAAAAGGGGATGTTGACAGCGCCCTCCACGGCCCCCAGCAGAACCTGGTCCGGCTCACGCAGATCCAGCAGTGTCAGGCTGTTCCGCTCCAGCTTCAAAAACTCCTCAACGGAGATATGTTTGATTTCATCCATGGAATTCTACTCCTCAATATCTAATTCTTCCCGATTCGCCTGCCCATCCCGAATCTGAAAGGACCGCAGTACAGGTTCGTTTTCCTCCAGCGACAGGATCAGATAACTGGCTGTCGGATCCAGCGCCAGACGGATGTCCTCCGCAGAGGGTCGGCAGGGCGTTTCCGGATGGCTGTGCCAGTTGCCCAGCAGCTCCAGTCTCCGCTCTCTCATATCCAGGATCGCCTTCAGTTGTTCTTCCGGCGCGATGGTGAAATGGGAGGCAGAATGATCTGCATTTTCCAGACAATAGACCTTTTCCACCCAGGCTTCTTCACCCCGGCTTTGCCCGGCGAGGAGACCGCAGGCCTCCTCCGGGAGACAGGCTCGGGCATGTGAGAGCATCAGAAGATAGTCCGCTTTTTTCAGATGGATCATTTGAGATCACACTCCACCACGCCCTCGTCGAAAGGCTGCAAAATGGTCGGATGCGCACCGCATACCGGACAGTCAGGATTGTCCGGCAACTGAATGACATGCGCCTCCATATCCAGCGCATCAAAGGTCAGCAGCCGTCCGATAAGCAGATCCCCCACGCCGACGATATATTTGACGGCCTCCAGCGCCTGCATACAACCGATGACGCCGGCCATAGCGCCGATTACGCCCGCCTCGCGGCAGGTGGGCACTGCATTCTTCGGAGGCGGCTGTCGGAACACACAGCGATAGCAGGGGCCTTTTCCGGGCACATAGGTCATCAGTTGGCCGTGAAAGCGGATGATCCCCGCGTGACAGAAGGGCTTGCCCGCCAGCACGCAGGCGTCGTTGATGAGAAATTTGGCCGCAAAATTGTCCGTCCCGTCAAGGATGAAATCATAGGGTTCAATCAGATCCATGATATTCTCTGCGTTGACAAACAAGTGATGCGCGATCACCTGCACGTCAGGATTCAGCGCCGCCATGGTCTCCTTTGCGGAGTCTACCTTCGGCTTGCCTACATCTGCGTTGCCGTGCAGGATCTGCCGCTGGAGATTGGAGAGATCCACCTCATCCGCGTCCGCGATGCCGATGGTTCCCACACCGGCCGCGGCCAGATACATGGCGGCGGGCGATCCGAGCCCGCCGGCCCCAATGATGAGGACCTTCGCGTTCAGCAGCTTCTTCTGCCCTCTGAGCCCGACTTCTTTCAGAATGATATGCCGGGAGTAGCGTTCCAGCTGTTCACTGCTCAGCGCCATCGCAACCGCCTCCCATAAAGTACAAAAACTCCACCGCGTCGCCTTCCTTCAGAGAAAAGCACTCGTAGCAATCCATCGGAAGGAATGCGTTGTTGACCGCAACGGTCACATATTGGGGCGTCTCCACCTTCTGCTGTTCCATCAACTGCATGACGGTTATTCCGTTTTCAACTTCTGTTTTCTTTCCGGAAAC
>CAMJPQ010000187.1 GCA_946407745.1 uncultured Clostridia bacterium | reverse complement strand
ATGGTCCTATGAAAATCGCAAACCTTTCTCAAGTTACAGTTGACTTACTGACAGGGGACTAATATAATAAGAATTAGAATAATTCTAAGTGGTGAACCCAATGAAAAAGAACGCTGATCTGATCCTGGAAACGGTTCTCCAATCCTCCGCGCACATGACTGCTGAGGAAATCCATGCGGCACTGCGGGACAGCGGACACCGGATGGCACTGGCGACGGTATACAACAATCTGGCGCAGCTGCACAGCGAAGGACGCATCCGGAAAGTATGTGTGGAAGGACATCCGGACCGGTATGACAAAATGATCCGCCATGATCATCTGGTTTGCCGGCGCTGCGGAAAACTCACGGACATCTGCTTCCAGGATCTGACGAAGCTGCTCCAATCCCAGACCGACGAAGAACTGCTGTCCTACGATTTACAGGTCAGTTATATCTGTCCCGCATGCCGAAGGACGGCGCACCCAGCAAGCACGACCGACCCATGAAAGGAGGCGTATTCCTCTGAGATACGTATGCCAAGTCTGCGGCTATGTGTATGACGAAGCCCAAAATCCCCCTTGGGAATCACTTCCCAATGACTGGAAGTGTCCACTCTGCGGCGCAAGCAAAGCGGATTTCCTTCCCGAAGGCGCACAGCAGTCTGCGCCTGCCGCTTCCTTATCCTCGCTTCCTGATGAACTGCGGCCCCTGTCGGCCATGGAGCTGAGTGTGGTATGTTCCAACCTGGCGAAGGGCTGCGAAAAGCAGTATCTGCTTGAACAGGCGGCTGCCTTTGCCCGTTTGGCCGACTGGCTCAAGGGACAGGCGGAACCGGTCCACAGCGCGGCGTTCGATTCCCTGCTGGAAAAGGTGAACCGGGATTTGAGCGAAGGCTATCCCGCAGCCAGCGCCGCTGCCCAGGAAAACCGGGATCGGGGCGCGCTGAGAAGTCTCGTGTGGAGCGAAAAGGTGACGCGGATGCTGTCTTCTTTGCTCAACCGGTACAAAACAGAAGGCGATGCCATGCTGGAAAACACCGGCGTATGGGTATGCGCCATCTGCGGCTTTGTGTACATCGGGGACACGCCGCCGGAACGCTGCCCGGTGTGCAAAGTGCCCGGCCGGAAATTTGAAAAGATCGGGGGCTGACGAGATGGGCGACAAATACGCGGTTAGAACCATTCGCCTGTGCGAAAAAGACTGCCTGTGCCTGTATGTTTGCTCTACCGGCGCGTCAGACACAGAAAACAGCGTGATCGACAAGGACAAGTGCATTGGCTGCGGCGCATGCGCAGAGGCGTGCCCCGCCGGGGCGATCAGCCTGGTGCCGAGGGAATACCCTCCCCAGCAGAAAAAAACCGAACAGGTGATTGCCACCCTGCGGCAGCTGGTATCCTCAAAAACGGAGCAGGAGCAGATGGCCTCCGGTCTTCCGGGAACGCTGGCGGAGGCGATTGCCAGATCCAACCGCGTCATGGCGGAGGACCTGATCCGGGAAGCGGGTTATATGCTGCCCCAGAGCGGAAACGCGAACGAAGTGCTGACATCCTTGCTGAAGCAATTCGCCGATACTCCGGGTTTTCCCCGGGAGGACGCTCAATTTCTGCTGAATACCATTTCTTTTAACGAGCCGAAAAAGAAGGAGGAACAAACCATGGAAACCTGGAAATGCACCGTATGCGGCTATATCCACGAAGGCCCCCTCACCGGGGATTTCATCTGCCCCCGCTGCAAGCAGCCCGCCTCAAAATTTGTGAAGGTAGAGCCGGAAACACCGAAAAAGAATCCCTATGCCGGAACGCAGACCGAAAAGAACCTGGAAACCGCCTTTGCCGGCGAATCCCAAGCTCGTAACAAATATACCTATTTCGCCTCCCGAGCCAAGAAGGACGGTTTCGAACAGATTGCCGCCCTGTTCCTGAAAACAGCCGATAACGAAAAAGAGCACGCCAAGATGTGGTTTAAGGAACTGAACGGCATCGGCGATACAGCGCAGAATCTTGCGGCGGCAGCTGACGGCGAAAACTATGAATGGACCGATATGTACGAGGGCTTCGCCGTTACCGCGGAAAAAGAGGGGTTCCCTGCCCTGGCCGCCAAGTTCCGCGCCGTGGCTGCCATTGAAAAGCACCATGAAGAGCGCTATCGGGCGCTGCTTAAAAACGTGGAGATGCAGGAAGTGTTCCAGAAGAGCGAGGTCAAGGTGTGGGAATGCCGCAACTGCGGCCACATCGTGGTTGGCACCAAGGCGCCGGAGGTATGCCCGGTATGCGCCCATCCCCAGAGCTACTTTGAAGTGAATGCAGAGAACTATTGATCCGTATCATGAAGGAGGAGTATTCCATGACATTCTACAAATGCGAGCATTGCGGCAACATCATCGCCCACATCCAGGATTCCGGTGTCCGCTGCCATTGCTGCGGCGAAGAAATGAAGCCACTTGTTCCCAACACTTCTGACGGAGCAGGCGAAAAACATGTGCCCGTGGTACAAGTGGATGGTCAGACCGTGACCGTCACCGTGGGAAGTGTGGAGCATCCCATGCAGGAAGCTCATTCCATCCAGTGGATCCTACTGGAAACAAAAGAAGGACGCCAGCGCAAAGCCCTGAATCCCGGCGATAAACCCACCGCGGTCTTCGTTCTTGCTCCGGGTGACGCAGTAGTGGCCGCCTATGAGTATTGCAATCTCCACGGATTGTGGAAGAGTTGACAGAATCAAATCGAGCAGAAGAAGCGGCTAAC
>CAMJPQ010000186.1 GCA_946407745.1 uncultured Clostridia bacterium | reverse complement strand
TCATTGGGGATTGTCCTCCTAAAAGTAAAATCATAAACCTTCTGGGAGGCTTGCGAGATCGTTGGCAAACCTCCCGGTTATGCCACAATCTCCATTGATTTGTAAAATGTCTTCAAAAAGCACTTCTCCTTCTTTTGTTTATCATCAAAGCCTCGCGGCCTGATTTCTGCTCCACATTGTTATTTCGTTTTGGCGATCAGGAATCCCTTTATGACCAGGAACGCGAAACATACGATCCCGGCGTATGGCTGTCTTGTCGCGATAAACACGATTACCGCGAGTATCGACAGGCCGATTCCCGTCACTAGCCGGTGTCTGTTCCAAACCGGTTTATTGAAATGAGTGATGATCATACCGCAGATCCCATTCAGGATCGTGATGCTGACGATCATGATAAATACAATCTTCACCCAAGGACTTATCCCGGTCAGCCCGAACAGGGATACCGTTTCAGAAGAGCCGGTTCCATTCCCAAAGGCAGGAATAAACAGCAGTATCGCCAGAAGGATATCCAGCGCATTACATATGAGCGAGACGTACTTGCTGACGAATTCCTTCTTGTCATTTTCTGCCACGGTGATCATCTCATCCGAACAGATCAGATCATCGATCGTTACGGAGAAATACCGGGAGATCTCTTTCAGCGAGTCGATGCTGGGATACCCTCTGCCGGATTCCCATTTGGAAATGGCCGTTCGTGAGACAAACAACGCTTCAGCAAGCTCCTCCTGTGTGAGCGTCCTGCTCTTTCGTAATTCCTGTAGTTTTTCACTGAACTCCATCTGATGCCTCCAACTGCCGGTGATGTTTCTTTTGTCCAGTACACTCTGCCATGAAGCGGTAAATCATATACAGGCCTATGCTTAAGAAAACGGAGCCGACAATATCCGTAACCCAGTGCACCCCTGAAAGCAGCCTTCCGATCACCATACATGCAGAAAAGGCAACTGTAAATACCGCTATCACTTGCTTTGCCGCAGTATTCCTGATTCTCCGGTCCACCTGATATTTCAGTGTCGGCATCACACTCAGAACCAGCAAGGTAGTCGATGACGGATAAGACGCTTCCAAATTTCCATCTATCAGGATCGGTCTGTAATTGATCGGCACCATCTCGAACAACAGGTATCCCAGAATTACCACCACGTAATAGGCTCCCAGCAGAAGTATATCGGAATCGACCTTCAAAAGGCTTCTGCGGTGTATCATCTGGACAAGTCCCAGCACTCCAAAGTACATGCATATGATGATTGGAACGAGGCCAAGCCAGTCAGTAATCGTATAGATCAACATATGTACACCGGTCAGTCGGTGAAACCACACATTGATCGCAGCAAAGCCGATCTCCGTTCCATTGGGGCCTGCATTCTGTACATCGATATGCCGGATCAATACAGTCCATAAGGCAAACGCCGTCAGCAGCACGATTCCTGCCAGCAATTCTTTTCTTCTGATCTTTATCATTTTCAATCCATCCTTTCTTTGACCCCTTGGTCAGTTAGACTGTAATGGATGGACGTGAAAAACGAAAGAATCGCTCCGTCACATCAATGATACGAATCGTGTCATCGAGATATCAGGCTCTCACCGTACCCTGTTTTCTTCATTTGTCTTCAACTGCAATGTCGAATAGACCCTCATTCCTGAACTTCACCAGCATCTCCAGCATATGAATACCGATCATCTCGTGAAACCGGAAGTAATATTGTACGCTGTGCTACGACCACAGTATAATTATCTGTATCATAGGTGATTCTGGTTTCTATGAAGAGATTCTTTTTCCAGAAATGCTCGGCCTGTGAATTTCCCTTCATAGCTTTGATCCTATTCTAAAGATTTTATTTTCCTTTATTCTTCCGGCGTATAGGTCCAGCCGTGGTCGCCATGGTAAATCATCAGCTTTGTCATGCCGCCATCAATGCAGATATTCTCTCCGGTAATGAAACCGGCTTTGTCAGAGCAAAGAAACATAACCATGTTTGCAATATCCATCGGATTGCCGACGCGACCGGCTGGCTGCTGCAAGGCATCCGGTCCTTCATATACCGTGTAAGCCGTATCGATCCATCCAGGGGAAATAGAGTTTACCCGAACCTTCCCCGCGAAGCTGGCGGCCATGGCATGCGTCAGCGCCGCGATCCCGCCCTTTGCCGCCGTATAACTCTCTGTCTGCGGCTGGCTCATCCGGTCACGGGAAGATGAAATATTGATGATGCAGGCATCTTCCCGGAAATGCGGCGCAAACAGCTTGGACAGATAAAACGGCGCAGTAACGCCGACGGCCAGTGCGTACTGGAACTCCTCATAGCTGCACTCACCGATACCTTTCATCAGCGGCAGCGCATTATTGATCAGATAATCAACGCCACCGTTCTCAAGGATCACTTTCTCTGCGAAGGCTTCCAGCACGGCCTTGTCAGAGATATCACCCACATAATAATCGCCGGCCGCCTTATCGATCACATAGACCTTTACGCCCAGTTTCCGAAATTCCTCTGCTATGCATTTCCCTATTCCATTGGCACCTCCGGTCACGACGGCAACCTTCTGCTGCTCCTGATGTTTTTTCATGCCTCTTCATCTCCTAACCCGAGCCTTCGGGTCAATTCCCTGTTCCGTTCCAACAGATTCCAAATACCATCCTGTGAAAGGACGCCACGCTTCAGTTTCTCTGGAAAGGTGCCTGCTTCATCCATGGCATAATCGTCCTTCCACTGCTGGCTCGTATAATATG
>CAMJPQ010000185.1 GCA_946407745.1 uncultured Clostridia bacterium | reverse complement strand
ACGCTCAGCAAGCTGTCCATCAGCTCCTGATCGTACATTTTGCAGTTGGTGCGGTCATAGTGCGACCCGGTTACATCCCAAAGGATCGGGCAAATCTGGCGCTCATACGCGGCCTTGCATACCGAGAAAAGAAACAACCGGACCGACTCAGGATCTTTGTTGTTCTTGGGGCAGCCATATTCCCCGATAATGACAGGAATCCCCTGATCCACCAGCTTTGCTTTGATTTTATCCATGTATCTGTTCAGCTCGGCAAAGTCATTATCCGTTCCCCAGGTGGGCCGCATCTTGCCCCAATTTGCGTCCTCCTCCAGGATGGCGAAGGTGGGAGGCGTATAATAATGGACAGAAAGCGCACAGCGGTGCGCAGGATCATCCGGGAGCTGAAACAGCGCGTCGCAGGTTTCATCAATCCCCGTAGCGTATCCTGCAATAAGCAGATGCCGCTGTGCATTGTTTCCTCCCGACGCGCGGATTACATCCACGAAAGCCTGATTAATCCCATTCAGCAGTTTATATGCCTTGGCTTTTCCGTTTGTGCCTCCCCACCGGTTCCATAAGCTGTCCCAGCAGCCCTCCTCGTTCAGCGATTCGAAGATCAGATAATCGCCAGCATCCTGAAAAGCCTCGGCAACCTGGCTCCATATCTTCCGATAGGCCGCCAGGTGTTCTTCCTCTTTCCCGGCGGCAAAGTCGGCAAAAAAGCCGTTCTCATCATGATGGATATTGATGATCACATACAAACCGGCATCCAACGCCCAGTCAACGGTTTCTTTCACCGCGCTCATATATTCGCGGCTGATATTATAGTCCTCATCCATCAGATTGAACCAGTGGACCGGAACCCGCAATACGCCGAACCCGGCGTTCGCATATCCCTGTATGATCTCCCGTGTAATCATGGGGCTTCCCCATGCGGTCTCATAAGACCGCACCGATCCATCACCATACAGACCGATCCAATTTCCAAAGGATTCAAAGGTATTTCCCAGGTTGATGCCAATGCCCATATCCCGAACAAGATCCATCGTGGTGATGTCTCTCATGGTGTCCGGAACGCTGCGTTCAGCCCAAGCAGAAAAGATTACGACAGTAAACAGCAGCAAAACCAGGATGATAGATAAAACTGCCTTTTTTATTGTCATTTCTGATGCCTCTCTTTCCTTTTCTTCTTTTAAGAGCATGCAGATATTGCAGGATCGTATTGATAATCAAGTCTTTTCATGCCATGGAGCGTTTTTTCTATCTGCAAAGTTTTCAATGCTGGATTTTGGTGCCTCCTTGCGCCATTTGTTTGGCAATTACCGGAGCCATGCATTGGGTCACAGCCGGAATCAGCGCATGGTCGAAGTTATGCCGCACGCCGCAGGCTTAGACGATCACCATCGTATTTTCGCAGCCTGCGCCACAGGGCTGCCAATCGGGGAGACGATCGTGGCTGGATTGCCCGTCCGGGCAAAGGCCAGAACGCTCTGAAACACCTGCTCCTGCACCCGTTTCGCCACGGCGTTGCCGCCGTCCGGACGGTGGGTGTGCTCCACCAGATCAATGTTGTGGAACACATAGGGAATATCACTGCAATGCCAGGACGTGGTGCTGCCGTTGATGGGCTGATCCAGGCTGAATAGATAAGAGAAGGTGCAATCGTTCAGGGCGGAGCGCTTGGCGATGTAGCCGATCTCCGGGCCGCGGAAAACGAAGTCCAGCCGCAAAAGATCGAGGATGTTCCGCTCGGGACTGGCCTGCTTGAACAGCGGGATCAGCACGTCCGCGCCTTCGCCTCCCAGGGTTTCGCGCACGGTCTTTTCCTGCTGGGCAGGCGTCATGGCAGCCTTGTCATAACAGTACTGCTCCCATGTGTTTCTGTCGCTGTTCTCACGATGGTAATACTCATTGATACTTCTTTGAATCGTTTCCAAAGCTCAAGTTTGTGGAAGAGATCAACAAAGGTGTCATTGAGAAATTCGTTGGTCAGCTGATGGACAGGGAAAACCGCGTCACTGCCATTAACGCCAGACTGAGAGCGATCCATGCAATCCTGCCAGTTTTGCCAGGCGGTATTGCGTCTTGTTTCTTTGCGCTAAGAACGCATTGATTTTCATGTTCACATTTCTTCGTGTTCATTATATCGATTGACCAAAATATTGTCAATGATAATCAATTATCTTTATCTTGATAAATGAAAGATACCAAGGCCCTGATTGGCGGGCTGTTGGCGGGAGAAGCAGGATTTATCCTCGGCGGGGCGAGCGGAGGCTCACGGTCGGTATCTCGACCGGGTGAGAATATTTACACCTTCCTCGTGTTCTATAACGATGGCCCGCCTCAAACGGAACATGTGAAAGAATCTGATCAGCGGTTTACCTACCTTGTTTCAAAACTAAACGCTGACGAATAAAACGAATTGAGAACAGGCGCTTCATGCGAGATTTGCATGGAGCGCTTTTTCATTTGGAGGTGAAAAGAGATGGGTTTGCTTGAGATGGTGCGCAGGAAAGCGCAGCAGGGTCAGCCGAATCTATCTGTTTACGCGGCCCGTACGTCCGGTGCAATGGGAGGGGCGAAGAAATCATCGAGAGTATGGATAGAATTACAGCATCGTACACAAGGGTTTTCCAGGCATCTGCGAATAAATAGCAGAGAGCCTTTCAGCATGAGCTATCAAATGCTTTCATCATTCTCTCCAGCAGCATTTCTGCCGGCCTGGAAAACACCTGGTATTTTTTCCAAATCACCACGATTCCTGCTTCCAGAGGC
>CAMJPQ010000184.1 GCA_946407745.1 uncultured Clostridia bacterium | reverse complement strand
AAGGATTACGAGATCGATAAACCTGTCCTTGAAACTGATAGGCTGATTATCAGAATGCTTAACGAAGCTGATGTGCCGGAGTTGAAAGAATGGCTGGGGAGAGATGAAATTTATACCTATTGGGGACGAAAGGCCAGCAAAGGGGAGAAAAATCCGGAGTTGTTGTTTGTTGACGCCCGTCCCTGGGTAAAAAGGAAGCCTTCACTGGATTTTGACTGGGGGATTGTCCTGAAAGAAACAAATACTGTGATTGGAATGATTGCAGTATTTGATATACAGAATTTAAGGATGGGTGATATTGGGTATCGCATTCATCCTGAATATTGGAATATGGGAATTGCTACAGAAGCATTGAAGGAAGTGGTACGGTTCATATTTGAAAATACAGAAATAGAGCGGCTGAATGGGCGTGCTGATGTCAGGAATATTGCTTCAAATAAGGTCCTTGAGCGGTGTGGTTTCATAAAAGAGGGGACAATCCGACAAGGCAAAATGGTTTCGGTCTATTGTGACTATAACATGTACGGCATGCTTAGAGAAGATTATACAAAGATAAGAAACTGCTGCTGTATCATGCCGTATTGATAGGGCTCAATAAATAGTTGAGCGATTCTGCCATTAAGGAGAGACAGTTATATGATTAGATTAGAAAAAGTAAATGCGAAGAATGTATGGGAGCTTCTGAAACTAACGGTGGCAGATGAGCAAAAAAGTTTTGTGGCCGGAAACGATGTCAGCATCATTGAGGCATATACTACGATTGCTGCGAACGGGCATGCTTTTCCCTTTGGAATCTATGATGGTGAAAAACCGGTCGGATTTCTGATGATTGGATTTGACGTTGATGACTACTGGGATGATGCACCGGAGATTGCCAATAGGAATTATTTCCTTTGGCGTCTTATGATAGACAAGGCTTGCCAAAAGAAAGGCTATGGAAGAGAAGCAGTTGGTTTGGCACTTGATTTTGTAAGAACATTTCCCTGTGGCCCGGCAGATTTTTGCTGGACGTCATATGAACCCGAGAATGAAGTGGCGTGCCGTCTTTACCATTCGTTCGGGTTTTCAGAAACGGGAGAAAAGGATGTTGATGAATTGATCGCGGTTCTTCCGCTTAGAGAAATGTAATATGTTCTATTGCTTTCATAATGGAATGCTGCCATGCCTGTTTGAAAAAAGCCTCAGAATCGAACGCGACGGACAACGGGAGGAGATATTGAAATGATCGATGATAAAAAGACATTGGGGGAACTGCTGTCCGATCCGCGGATCGGGAAGATTGCCGCGGATGCGATTCGGAACAGAGACCTGAGCAGGGAAGAGGTGTGGAACAAGACACCGGCACAATTGAAGGACGAGCATTTCTTTTTCGGCGACATCGGCAGGGGCTTCCGGCGCCTGTTCGACGCGGCGGGCACAGGGGACTGGTACTATCCGCTGTACAGCGAAGCGGAATGCGCGGAGGATGCAGCCCGCAGGAATGTCAATATGGTGTGGTTTCCATCGAATGATCCGCAGGCGGACGAAAGACCGTTTATCCTGCTGGTGCCCGGCGGCGGGTTTGTCAATGTATGGAACCTGACCGAAGGCTGGCCGGTAGCGGCGCAGTTCAACAGCGAGGGATACCATGTGTTCATTCTGACCTACCAGATCGATGGCGAAGAAAGGCTGCTGGAAAAGGAACTGGTGGATATGGCCAGGGCGCTGCGGCTGATCAGAGAGAAGGAAAAGCATTTCCACCTGCAGGCGGATCGGTATATCACCTGCGGCTTCTCTGCGGGCGGGATGCTGGTTTGCCTGTGGAATACGGAGATGGGATATCCGGCCTTTCACCTGGCGAAACCGCAGGCGTCATTCCCGATTTATCCGTTTGTCAGCCTGAAGCTGGCCGCCGGGGATGCCCCGGAGGAGGATACACAGGAGGAGACGGAAGAAGACAAGCGGGAGGATATCCGCCTGTATGGCTGCCCATTCACGGAAGCGATGGAAAAGCCGTTTGAGAGCCCTGAGCATGCGGAAGGCTTCCCGCCTTGCGCGATCTTTGTGATGGCGGGCGACGAACTGCTGGGACATTCAAAGCTCCTTGCCGACTCGCTGGAAAAACTGCATATCCCCTGCAGACTGGAGATCGGCCCGGAAGGCGGGCATGGTTTTGCCGACGGAACGGGCACATGCATCGCCGGATGGATCGAAAGGGCCGTCCGGTGGTATGAGGAATGCAACGGTACGGCTCCCGAGGCAACATAAACCCGGATTAAAAAAGCTTCCATAGACGAAAGGGCGGTACATCATGAACATCACCACAAAACAGTTTCAGATTCTATCAGATGTCAACCTGGTCTGGGATTTCCTGACGGACATCTATGACCGGGAGACGGGCAGCGGCGTGGCGGCCCCCTTCTTTGAGTACGCCCTGCAATCCTCCTGGATGGATCCCTCCTACAGCTTCCTGGATCGGTTCTGGCTGGACGGGGACAGGGTCGTGGCCTTCGTGTTTTACGAAGCGCCTGTGACGGATATCTTTTTCAGCGTCCGGAAAGGGTATGAATTCCTGGCGGACGAGCTGGTGGACTATGCCGTTTCCGCTATGCCGAATTTTGAAGGTAAGCAGAGGCTCGTGCTCTTTAACGGCCAGGAGTTTTTGATGGAGGCGGCGGCGAAGCGTGGGTTCGTCAAAACGGAAGAATACGAGGACCGACATTTTGACTTCCGGAACGAACTCAATCATCCGTTGCCAGAGGGCTATCACTTCGTAGACCCGGAGGATGCGGACGGCTTCAAGCTGGCGAAGCTCCTCTGGTACGGCTTCGGCCACGGGGAAA
>CAMJPQ010000183.1 GCA_946407745.1 uncultured Clostridia bacterium | reverse complement strand
ACTTGGTAGGCAACAAACCAGGCCTTCCCTCTTTAGGGGAAGGTGGCAGCGCCGTCAGGCGCTGACGGATGAGGTCGTGCCGCCGGTTAGCAACCCCGCTGCTGGCATGTGACTCAAATCGCCCCAGTTCACTGGGTTCGAAGCGCCCGGAAAACAGCCCGGTGGGCTGTTTTCAGCGGAGAACGGGCGGCAGCCCCGGAGAGGGGGACCGCTTGCGGTGGAGGGGGCGCCCTCAGAGGGGCTTTCCCCCAAAGGCCGGGGTCTTCCCAAATCAGCGCGTATATGCTATAATCTCCGGCGAAGCCGATGAAGCAAGGCACAGGCGGCGTTTCCGCCGACAGAAAGGACGGTATTCCCGATGAAGAAAATTGGCGTGCTGACCAGCGGAGGAGATGCGCCGGGCATGAATGCTGCCGTGATGGCAGTGGCAAAGAGCGCCGCACTGTACGGCATGCCGCTGGTTGGTGTCAAGCGCGGCTACAACGGCCTTTTGCGCAAATCCACCTCCCTGGCGGACGATATGGAAGAGCTGCACCTGGATACGGTGCTGGACATTGCGGACCGGCCCGGCACCTACCTGCGCACCGCGCGCTGCATGGAATTCCATGACCCGGCGTGGCGTCAGGTGGCCGCCAATACCCTGCGCGCCATGGGCGTGGAGGGCCTGGTGGTCGTGGGCGGCGACGGTTCTTTCCACGGCGCGGAATACCTGTGCCAGCTGGGCATCCCCTGCATCGGCATTCCGGGCACGATTGACAACGACCTGCCCTATACCGAAATGACGCTGGGCTATGACACCGCCGTGAACGTGTGCGTCAACGCGGTGCGCGCCATCCGCGCCACCTCCCGCAGCCATGACCGCCCCCATGTGGTGGAGGTGATGGGCCGCCACTGCGGCGACATCGCCCTGACCACCGCGGTTTCCACCGGCGCGGAGATTGTGCTGGTGCCGGAGGTGCGCTGGAGCGTGGAGGAGGTGGCGGACCGCCTCAACCAGCAGCTGTACAAGGGCAACACCCGCGCCACCATCGTTGTGGCGGAGGGCTGCTGGGAATCCATGGAGCCCTTTGATATGTACACCTTCCTCAACAGCCACGGCAAAAAGTGCTATGAGGGCGAGCCGATCAGCGCGATCCGCTTCGCCTCCATCCTCAAGCGCATGTGCAATATGGTGGAGGTGCGCTCCACCGTAGTGGGCTACACCCAGCGCGGCGCGGAGCCCACGGCCCGCGATTCCGCCTTCGCCTTTGAGGCGGGCAACCTGGCGGTGCAGCTCTTGTCCAAGGGCATTTCCAACCAGGTGATCGGCATGAAAGAGGGCAAGGTATACTACATGTCCATCGACGAGGCTCTCAAGGCCAAGCGCGAGTTTAACCGCAACCTGTATGATCTGGTGAACAGTCTGTAACAACAGCGAGCCTTCCTCCGCACGGGGGAAGGCTTTTCCGAGGAATCAAAATGAGCAAGACAAAGACCCGCATCCGGGAGAGCAACCTGCGCTACAGGCACGGCCTGGGGCAGAACTTTATCTATGACGACGCGCTGCTGGAGGAGTTGGTGCGCCTCAGCGGCGTCGGCGCGGAGGATGATGTGCTGGAAATCGGCCCCGGCAGCGGCTCCATGACGAAGCATTTGTGCCGCGCCGCGCACCATGTGCTGTCGGTGGAGCTGGATGAGCGGCTGATCCCCCTGCTGCAGGCCTTTATGGCGGAGTATGACAATTTTTCGCTCCTTCAGGGCGATGTGATGACCCTCAACCTGAAGGAGGCCACCGAGCCGCTGCGCAGGCCCTTCTGCGTGGTGGCGAACATCCCCTATTACATCACCACCCCGCTGATTCAGCTGCTGCTGACCGGCGGGCTGCCGCTGAAGAGCCTCTCGCTGATGGTGCAGAAGGAGGTGGCGGAAAAGCTGCTTGCCGCACCCGGTCAGGAGGGCTGGGGCCCGCTTGCCATCCGCGCCCAGTGGTGCGCGGAGGTCTCGCTGCTGCGCGAGGTGCCCGCGGAGTGCTTCACCCCCGCGCCCAAGGTGGACAGCGCCTTTGTGGGGCTGCGCATCCGCGAGCAGCCGCCCATTGCGGTGCGCAGTGAAAAGGAGTTTTTCCGCGTGGTGAACGCCGCCTTTGCCCTGCGCCGCAAGACCATGGCGAACTGCCTGTGCGCGGCCTTCCGCATGGAGCGGGAAGAAGCGCTGCGCGTGATGGAGGCCGCCGGCCAGGATCCCCGCGTGCGCGGCGAGCAGCTGACCATGGACGAACTGGCCCGCGTGGCAGACGCGATGATGGTGCAGGAGGCAGCGGCCTCCTCGCCTTGCTGAGGCGCCATCTGCACAGGAAGGTTCCCTCCCCGAGTGTTGGGGAGGGTTTTTGTTATTCCGGGAGAGGCGGCTGGCGCTGCGCGCGGCCCTGCCCCTGCGGGGGCTTGCCTGCGCGGCTTTCCCCTGCAGGGGGGCATGCGAGCAAATCGCCCCATCTCTGATGGGTTCGTAGCGCCCGGAAAACAGCCCGGTGGGCTGTTTTCAGCGTAGAACGGGCGGCAGCCCCGGGGAGATGTCGCGCCAGCGACAGAGGGGCCGTCGCTCTGCTTGTTGCGCTGCGCGGATACCCGCCTGCGGCGGGCGCTCGTATGTAAGTGGGTTCTATGTTTAGCGGACTTTTCGTCCGGGCGAAAAGTCCGGGAAAAGCCATCTGCGCCCACGCCTTGCTGAGGCAACGCGTGGGTACAGGCCGTCAATGCACGCATTGACAGCCTTAGTCGGCCTTCGGCCTCCCTTGCGGGGGGACTCGAAAGTGTGATCGGTCCCCCCGGACCAATGTCATTTAGATAATA
>CAMJPQ010000182.1 GCA_946407745.1 uncultured Clostridia bacterium | reverse complement strand
AAGTCCCAGGGCATGAAACAGCTGATGGCAGGCGGCGGTGTCGCCCTGATCGGTACTACGCTCGTCCCGCTTCTCACAGGCCTGTTCGGCTGATCACGGAGGAAAAACCGCTAAATGGACACGATATTTCAGAAAATCACAGAGTGGCTGAAAGAAATGCTCGTTAGCGGTATCATGGAAAGCCTTTCCGGGATGTTTGATTCCGTGAACCAGCAGGTTTCGGATGTCGCAGCCCAGGTCGGCACATCCCCGGTGAACTTCTCGCCGGGGGTGTTTGCCATGATACGGAATGTATCAGAATCCGTGATCATCCCTATAGCGGGGCTGATTCTGACATTCATAGCCTGCTATGAGCTGATTCAGCTGATTATTGATCACAATAACCTGGCGAACTTTGAAACATGGATCTTCTTCAAGTGGGTCTTCAAGACCTTCGTGGCAGTCATGCTGATCACCAACACATTCAATATCACGATGGCGGTATTTGATGTCGCCCAGCATGTGATCTCCTCTGCCGGAGGAATCATCGGCGGCAGCACTTCTGTGGACGGATCTTCCCTCAGCAGTATGCAGGCCACACTGGAAGGCATGGAGATCGGGCCGCTGATCGGAACCTATATGGAAGTCCTGATCCTCGGCATCGGCATGAAGATCATGTCTCTTATCATTTTCATCATCGTATACGGACGAATGATCGAGATCTACCTGATGACCAGTCTTGCACCGATCCCGTTCTCGACCTTCGGGAACCGGGAACAGAGCCAGATCGGACAGAATTACCTCCGGTCGCTGTTTGCACTGGGCTTCCAGGGATTTCTCATCATGATCTGTGTCGGCATCTATGCGGTGCTGATCCAGGGCATATCATTCTCCGGCAACATTCTGACTGCACTCTGGGGCGTCATGGGCTATACCGTGCTGCTGTGCTTCACGCTGTTCAAGACAGGAACACTGGCCAAGTCCGTATTCAATGCGCATTAAGGAGGTTTTATGGCAGCGTATATATCTGTTCCAAGAGATTTGAGCAAGGTCAAATCAAAGATATTTTTCAACCTGACAAAGCGGCAGCTGATCTGCTTTTCCATCGCGGCGGCAGTCGGCGTCCCGCTGTTCTTCCTGGTGAAAAGAGGCGGAAATGTGAGTCTGGCAGCTCTGACCATGATCGGTGTGATGCTGCCGTTTTTCTTTCTCGCCATGTATGAGAAGGACGGCATGCCGCTGGAGGTGATCCTGGATCATTTCTTCGAGGCCAAGTTCCGAAGGCCCAAGGAAAGACCCTATGTGACAAACAACTATTACTCGGTGCTGATCCGTCAGTACGAGGCAGAAAAGGAGGTGGACGAGATTGTTCTCCATGAAGAGAGAAAAGCCAAAGGAAAGCGCCGCGCTGAATCTTCCAAAGTCTCTCAGCAAAAAAGACCGTAAGAAGGTGGAGGCGATCGTTGCGAAGGCCCGGAAGGATGATGGCATTCCGCGCACCGCGCAGCAGTCGATCCCGTTTCAGCGCATGTTCCAGGACGGCATCTGCCGTACCGGCTCAAACTATTATTCCAAGACAATTCAGTTTCAGGACATCAATTATCAGCTTGCCCAGCAGGAGGATAAGACAGCCATCTTTGATGAATGGTGCGGTTTCCTGAACTTCTTCGACAGCTCCGTGAACTTTGAGCTGTCGTTTATGAATCTGAGTACAGATGCGGCGGACTTTGAGAAAAGCATCCGGATCCCGCTGAAGAACGACGGATTCAACGATGTCCGTGAGGAATACAGCAAGATGCTCCGCACGCAGCTGGCGCAGGGCAACAACGGTCTGACCAAGACCAAGTACCTGACCTTCGGCATTGAAGCAGAATCCATGAAGCAGGCAAAGCCGAGGCTGATCCATATCCAGACGGATATCCTGAACAACTTCCGCAGACTGGGCGTCGTGACAAAGGTGCTGAACGGCAAGGAACGCCTGAAGCTGATGCACGACATGTTCCATATGGGAGATAAGGACCGGTTCTTCTTTGAATGGAAGTGGCTGGTGGAATCCGGCCTTTCCGCAAAGGACTTCATCGCGCCGTCATCCTTCTCCTTCCCCGGCGGAAGACATTTCCGGATGGGAGATCTGTATGGAGCCATGAGCTTTCTGGCTATCACGGCGTCGGATCTTTCCGATCAGCTGCTGAAGGAGCTGCTGGATATGGAATCCAGTCAGATCGTGACGATGCATATCCGTTCCCTTGATCAGAACAAGGCGATCAAGACGGTGAAGCATACGATCACGGAGCTGGACCGCTCCAAGATCGAAGAGCAGAAGAAGGCAGTCCGCGCCGGTTACGACATGGATATCATTCCGAGTGACCTGGCGACCTACGGAAACGATGCAAAGGATCTGCTGAAGGAACTGCAGAGCCAGAATGAGCGCATGTTCATGGTGACATTCCTGATCATGAATACCGGCAGCACAAAGCAGGAGCTGGAAAACAATATCTTTCAGGCATCCAGTATTGCCCAGAAGCACAGCTGCAACCTGCGCCGCCTGGACTTCCAGCAGGAGCAGGGACTGATGAGCTGCCTGCCGCTGGCGCAGAATCTGATCGAGATCGAACGCGGTCTGACAACCAGCAGTACGGCGATCTTCGTACCGTTTACGACGCAGGAGCTGTTTCAGAGCGGCAGAGAAGCCCTGTATTACGGGCTGAATGCGTTATCGAACAATCTGATCATGGTGGACCGGAAGCTTCTGAAGAATCCCAACGGCCTGATCCTCGGTACACCGGGTTCCGGTAAATCCTTCAGCGCCAAGCGTGAGATCGCCAATGCATTCCTGGTGACGGATGACGACAT
>CAMJPQ010000181.1 GCA_946407745.1 uncultured Clostridia bacterium | reverse complement strand
AAGGGGAATGAATATGAAACAGCAGAACAGCCTGATAGAATCTTTCCATGAAATGTGGGATGCCTTTCCCGGCATGGCGCGGCTGATCAACAACAAGCATGAGATCCTTGCCAGCAATCAAAACGCGCAGGACAAAGGATATATCCCCGGTGCGATTTGTGCATCCGTTCCTTCCGCCAATGGGCATCGGGGATGCTTACTTGCAAAAACACTTCAAACCGGAGAAGGGCAATTTGATCGACCCAACGAGCATTTGATCCGGGGGTGGCTGCCGGTGGCAGGTCACAGCGATATCGTCGTCCATTTCTCATTGGTAATCTAACCTGTAAACAGTTGTTTTTACAAAGAAACGTCAGTAAACTCTTCAAAATGATCCAACCAGGCTGTTACTTTGGCGGTAACAGCCCGGTTTTTAAATTAATATTGCAATTTGATAGATCGACATATATAATACATATAAAAGAGAGGAGCTGACATTGTGCGGGAAATGAGAAGGCACGACCGTCAATTGACGGAAGCTGAAACGATGGAAATCATTCAGCGAGGTGAATACGGCGTACTTTGCACAGTAACACCGGAAGGGCTGCCTTATGGTGTGCCGATCAGTTATGCGCTGGATGAAGGGGCTAACGCTATCTATTTTCACGGAACAATCCAGGAAGGTCAAAAGACCGATAACTTGGCGCATCAGCCGCAAGCCTGACTGACCATTGTTCCTCAAACCGAACTGATGCCGGAAAAGTTCGCCACCAAGTATTGGTCAGCCAATGTTTTCGGCCCTGTTTTTGATGTGAGCGACGAAGCAGAAAAGCGCCATGGTCTGGAATGCATCCTGAAAAAATATGCTCATGATTATTTAGAGCGGGGCGAAAAATACATCGACAGCACGATAGGGCGCGCACGAGTTATGAAAATGACGATCCAAAGCATCACTGGAAAAGCGCGGAAAAAGTAAGGGAGGATATCATGGATTTGCAAACGCTGCAGTTCTTCTGTACGGCTGCTACGGAAGGAAGCCTGACCAAAGCGGCGCAGAAGATGAATTATGCCCAGTCCAATCTGTCTACCAGGATGCACGCGTTGGAAGAAGAATTAGGCGTTACTCTGTTTCAGCGGAGTGCAGGTGGTATTCGCCTGACGCCCAAGGGAGAAGTGCTGTTTTCCTATGCGCGCCGTATCCTGAAGTTGGCGGATGAAACCACCAGCGCGGTACAGGATGAAGGAATCGCTCAGGGCACGGTTTTGCTTGGCACAATGGAATCAGCAGCCTATTCTCTGCTGCCATCCTTGCTGAAAACCTTCCATCTGCAATACCCGCAGGTCAAAACCATTGTGCGAACCATGCCCAGCCAACAGGCCATTCAGGGGGTACTGGATTATCAGCTTGATGCTGCCATCATCGGCGGCGAAGTGCATGACCCGGAGCTTCGCTGCATTCCGCTTACCCATGAGAAACTGGTACTGTTATCCGCACAGGATGCGCCGATGGAGGATTTACTGCGTAAGCCGCTCGTGGTTTTTCAGCAGGGCTGCTCCTATCGCAGGCGTTTAGAGGATATTCAGACAAAATACGGCATTGTCCCTGATGGCGTCATGGAAATGAATTCCCTGGGCGCGATTCTGGCCAGCGTCATTGCCGGGTTGGGCGTATCGCTTTTTCCGGAATCCACTTTGGCTTCCATTCAGGAAAGCCGCTATCTTACGGTAACAGAGCTTCCTTATGAACTGGCGAACATCACGATTTGCTTGATCTATCGAAAAAACGGTTATCTTCCATCTGCTCTGCGGGAAATGGCCGTCTGTTTCCAACAAGAATCAAAATAACATATACAAATTATATGATCGCATATAATATTTGAATATGACATTTGGGGCACTTTGTATTATAATGAAAATACTACTTGAGGAGGTGTATCCTATGAAAAAGTGCCTGCCCCTGCTGATGGCGTTGCTGCTTGTCTGCTCCATGTCCGCCGCACTGGCCGAAACCCCGGCGGATGATGAAATCGTGGTGCGTACCTACACACTGGAAAACGCCATGCCCACGCCGATCAAGGAACTGTATGTTTATCAGTCCAAGGGTCCGAACCTGGTACCCAATGGCCTGAAACCCGGTGAACAGATTCAAGTGCCGGTAGCTGGTTACTATCTTCGCACGCCCAACCAGACCCTGTACACTGTGGAATTTGTCGCTGAGGGTGTAACCTACGCCATCAAGACGCTGCACGTGGAGGATCTGTTCAATGTGCTGTACCTGACCGGTGTGGACGCCACTTCCGGTGCAACTGCCGTTTCCTTCACCAATCTGGATGGCTCTGCTCAGCAGGTGGAAAAAGTGGAAGCACCCGCTGAGAACGAGATCGCGGAACGCACTTACACCCTGGAAAACGCCATGAACACGGAGATTACTGAGCTGTATGTGTACAAATCCAAAGGCGAAAACCTGACGCCCAACGGACTTCAGCCTGGTGAACAGGTGCAGGCGGAAGTGTTCGGCTACTATCTGCATACGCCCAACGAAACCCTGTATACCGTGGAGTATACGACGGAAGGCGATAAATTCCAGAACACCTACAGCATCAGGACGCTTCACATCGAAGACCTGTTCGAGGTGCTGTATCTCACCGGCGCGGATGCTACCTCCGGCGCTACGCCCGTGGCTTTCACCGCGCCTGCGAAATAAGCCCTTTTTCTCAATAAAGATTGCCCGGCTGGATGATTCCGGCCGGGTTTCCTTTTCGCAAAGCGGGGAACATTTGACGGGTGAGAAGGATAAGCGATTTTGGCGCAGAATCATTGGATTGTTTATCCACAATAATTTTTTGACCGTCGTGTTAGTATATCGAAGGAGCCTTTACAGGTATGCGTAAATC
>CAMJPQ010000180.1 GCA_946407745.1 uncultured Clostridia bacterium | reverse complement strand
GCTCCCTGATGAACATCCGCATGCCCGGCACGATGCCGGAAAATGTGCTGCGGGTACAGGATGATTACCTGCGGGGCCGCGCAAGGGAGAAAGGAATCGTTACGCCGGACGATATTCCGGTGCTCCGTGACGGTCTCTCCATCTGGCAGGGCGACATCACCAGGCTTTCGGTGGATGCCATCGTGAACGCGGCCAACTCCCAAATGCTCGGATGCTTTGTGCCCATGCACACCTGCATTGACAACTGCATCCATTCCTTCGCTGGCATCCAGCTTCGCGCCGCCTGTCATCAGCAGATGGAAGCGCTCAGGCGGCAGTACGGCCCGGATTACGAGCAGCCGACGGCCGTCCCGATGCTGACGGATGCCTATAATCTGCCAGCAAAAAAGGTGATCCATATCGTAGGCCCGATCGTCGAGAGCGGACTGACGCCGGCGTTGGAAAAGGCGCTGGCCGACTGCTACACAAACACGCTGGATATGTGCATGGAAAACAGCCTGAAAAGTGTGGCCTTCTGCTGCATTTCCACAGGGGTCTTCCGCTTTCCGGGCCAACGGGCGGCTGAAATTGCCGTGAGAACTGTAAAGGGCTGGATGACCAGGCATCCAGGCGTTATTGATCGGGTGATCTTCAATGTTTTCAAGGATGAGGATAAAGAATACTATGAGCAGGAATTACGATGAACAGCCCAACGGCTATCTGGAAACGATTCAAAAAGGGTTGGACGGGGTACGCAGCTTCCGGGACGGCTTGTCCATGGGCATTGGCACCCGAGCGGAACAGATCAAACGGCTGAAGAAGGAACTGAAGACGGCGGACGCCATCGTGATCGGCGCGGGGGCCGGGCTTTCCACCTCGGCAGGCTTTGTCTACAGCGGTGAGCGCTTCCGGTACTGGTTTTCGGATTTCGCGGCGCGCTTCGGAATCACCGATATGTATTCCGGCGGCTTCTACCCCTTCCCGGATGAGGAGACGTACTGGGCCTGGTGGAGCCGGCATATCTACTGCAACCGATACGCGAAAGCGCCAAAGCCCGTCTATGAGAACCTTCTTCAGCTTGTAGCTGACAGGAATTACTTTGTGATCACCACCAACGTGGATCACATGTTCCAGAGGGCGGGCTTTGACAAGAAACGCCTGTTCTATACCCAGGGTGACTACGGCCTTTTTCAGAACCAGCGCCCGACTGTGCAGAGAACCTGGGATAACGAAGAATGGGTCATGCAGGCCATGGCCGCGCAGGGCTTTGTGAAGAATGCAGACGGCTCGTTTGTTATGCCGGAGGACAGGAAAGTGGCCATGCGCATTCCGACCGCGCTGATTCCCCGCAGCCCGGAGGATGGACGCAAGGTGATGCCCAATCTGCGCTCGGATGATTCCTTTGTGGAGGACGAGGGATGGCACCGGGCATCCGCTGCCTATGCTGATTACCTCCGGCAGCATCAGGGACAGCATGTGCTGTATCTGGAGATTGGAGTTGGCAGCAACACGCCGGTGATCATTAAGTACCCCTTCTGGCAGATGACGAACGATAACCCGAAGGCGGTTTACTGCTGCCTGAATTACAATGAGGCTTATTGCCCAAAGCAGATCGAGTCTCAGAGTTTCTGCATCGACGGGGATACCGGAACGCTCTTAAGAGAATGGCAGTAATAAGACAGATGCTTTCTGCTCTGTTATGTGTTATTGATATGCTTAACCCCTGCCTAAGGCGGGGAGAACGGAATAAGCAGAAGCGTGCAGTTGGATAGAAAAGCCTCCTATTGTCAGATCGGAGCGGTGTCAGAAGCCAATCCGAAAACCATAGGAGGCATCCGAGAAGGGCGATCAAAGCTTATCACTTATCACAAACGCGGTGGGAATGCTATCCAAGATCTGCTGTATAATCTGGATGAGGTGAACGAGATGAATACACAGCAGAGCTTTACGGATATTGAGTATCAAGGGCGTCGGCGGCAGACGAGGCGGGACATCTTTCTGGACGTCATGAATCGAATAATGCCGTGGAAGGCCTGGACAGAGAAGGTGAACCCCCTCTACTATTCCGGGGAGAGGGGGCGCAAGCCGATCCCCGTCGAGCGGATGCTTACCGGGAAAATGTAACCCTTCGCGACCTGGCGCGGCATATGGGTTACAGCTATAACTATGCGTCGCACCTGTTCCATCAGTATTTCTGCATGGGCTTTTGTGAAATGATCAATATGCACCGCCTGGATGAAGCTGCCAGGCTCCTGAAGAAGCCGTCCTTCAACATTACCGAGATTGCCGGACAGACCGGTTTTTCCACCATCAGAACCTTTAATTCGGCATTCAAAAAGAGGTTTCTGATGACACCGTCAGAATATGCTCTGTCCGTTTCGGCAAGTGGCATTGTTTAGGGCAACACCGCGCAATTCAGCGGCACATCTGGCGGTGCCTTTTGCGCCATTCACTTCCTGCAGATTTTTCGACTTGCCGCCAGCAAGTCTTCAAAATCTGCAATCGTGCCTGACGCAAAATTCATCCGCCATCTGGCCACCTCATTTGCACGGTGTCACCTTAGAGGAAATGATGGATTTCTTCAATTTGCCTATGATCAGCGTCACTGAGCTGGCCATTGCTTCGGGATAATACTGGCAAGCAGAACGCTGCTGAGCGACAATGGTGAATTGTGGACCGAAAGCCCAAGACGAAAGAATGACACGAAGAAAGTCCTCCGCCTGTGGAAAATTTCCTCCACTGCGAAGGGCTTTTCAAATAGGTTATTACACAGAGATTGATAACATGTTGCCGCGGATGTTGCTAACGGCATCATCCGCAAACCCAAAAGCCACCGGAATTCTCCTGTCATTCCGACTTCGGGAAATGTTATCATTTGATTATCAGGACCGTCTTTCCGAGGCCGATAGCCCTTGTGAAATAAGGACTTTTGAGCTCCGCTTCTTATTCCCACTCTATGTAATCTAACGCTTTTAGCTTAAATTTTGTTTCTCCTGTTCGTTCTCGTGATTCTGATTCTACAGATTATCTGTATTCT
>CAMJPQ010000179.1 GCA_946407745.1 uncultured Clostridia bacterium | reverse complement strand
AAAACGTCTTTTTCTATAGTATAACACTGTAGGAGGTATCGACTTGGAAGACAGCACAATTGTAGATTTATATTGGCAGCGCAGCGAACAGGCCATCCCTGAAACGGAACACAAATACGGCGTCTACTGCCACACCATTTCTATGCGTATCGTGAATAATCGCGAAGACGCGGAAGAGTGTGTCAACGATACATGGCTCGGCGCATGGAATTCCATGCCGGAGAATAAGCCGTCGTTTCTTGCTCCATATCTTGCGAAACTGACCCGCTGGCTGAGCCTCAGCAAAATGAAAACACAGAACCGACTCAAACGCGGAGGTGGAGAAATAACAATTGCCCTGGAAGAACTTGACAAAGAGTTGGGAGAAGGAACTGATCTTGCAGAGCAGATTGAGATGAAAGAGCTATCTGAATATTTAAATGATTTTCTCGAAGCCTTGCCGTTTGTTGAACGTAAAGTGTTTCTTGGCCGTTATTGGTATGCAGCATCTATCCGGGAAATAGCTGAGAAGAGCGGCTTCAGTGAAAGCAAGGTAAAGTCCATGCTTTTGCGTACCAGGCGCAAACTCAAGGCGGCACTGAAGGAGGAAGGCTTATGCTGAGTGAGAAGATCGTATTTGCCTTGAACAATGTGGATGATTCATATCTGGAAGAAGCAGAGGATCTTCTGGACAACCCGGCGGCAACTCAACATACCATTAACAAAAGAACAATCCAGGTCATATTAATTGCCGCTGCTCTTGCTTTGCTCCTGGCAGCCTGTGCACTTGGATATACTATTCATCAGCGACGGCAACAAGAACTCCGGGAAAGCTTAAAAATTGAAGAGAATCATGTGGCTGGCTATCAGGAATTTGAAAAGGCTCCAACACCAGAGGAAACCACCGTAGAGTCGGAAGGAAAAACACCTTCTGTCCAACTGATTTCTACATTCAGAAACGGAAGATTTGCGGATGTCTATTTCAGCATTGCTCCGATCACCAGAGAAGAAGCCTGGGATGCCATTGGATGGGAACAAAAGAACGCTATCTACGTCATTGCAAGCAATTCCAGAGAACTCGATGATGCTTATAGGAAGATCGGGAAAGGAACAGAGAAAGGACTGTACGGCAGATACCCGGTCCTGCCTCCGATTCAGGAAGATGAGTATCTCCGTACGCATGAAACCCGGGAGGAGTTGCTGGAAAAGTATTACGATGCTGACACGCAGAGTCTGATGCTCAAAACTGGGTTTTTACTCAGCGATGAAGCTGTTGACTGGAACAAACCGGTCTATATGAATGTAAAGATCATAGAACTTGCTTCTCTGGCAATGTCAATGGATGAAACGATAGAAGAGTATTGGGCGCGCTATGATCCGGTATGTGTGGGGGATTATGGAACAGTCCCAGTGACGATTTCTGCAACAGAATCTCTTATGGCCGATTTCAGTGGGAAAAGCATTCTTGTCAAAGCGCCTTCAACTGATAAGGTGCTTAATGTGCTCGGTGTCAAGATCTATGCGTCTGAGGTAGAATGGCAGGTTACACACGAAGATGTCGATCTGATCTATAATCTGCCGAGAGATGATGACGAAGCTTTTCGCAGAGGATATGAGCAGCTGCTGGAATGGCTGGCGGTCTATGACCAGGTGCTGGATAGTTCTGCCCTGATCATGGAAGACGGCACACAGATCAAATTGAGTCCTTCGGAAAGTACACCCTATGAAAATGGAGTTGTAACGCTGTATTCTCAGCTGGACTCGACAATTGATCTGAGGAAGGTCAAAGCGATCCGTATCATAGACCAGGAAGTAAGTATTCCTAATCCCTATATTTAAGATTTCTTCAGGAGCTATCAATGCGATGTTCTGGTATACTGGTATGTGTAAAACCACGTATAAGGGGTGTTCTGCTTGAAAAAATTGTTTGTCTCAGCCGCAAGCATTCTTCTTTGTATCCTGTTATTATGTGCATGCAATGCGAAACAGACAAGCAATAGCTCATCTACAACCAATCTTGAAATACAACCTCCGATACCAGAAGAATCAGCTGCTGCGGCTTCATCCGATTATCTTCCTGTAATAAAACCAGAATTGCCTTTTGAAGCGTGGCCTACAGAGCTTTGGCCGGACGCATTCCAAGGACTTGATTATGATAAACAGAAAGCACTGCTTGATGAAAACCGCTCGCTCTGGGCTTTCCATGATCCATATCTTACGCCATGGTACTATGTGTATACGGATTTTGACCGAAATGGAAGATTGGAGGTCGTTGCGGTCAGTACCAAGGACAGCGTGCTTACCTACGCTCACTGCTGGGAAGTGAATGCCGACCTGACCGGGATCGAAAACTGCTGTCCAAATTCAACAGAACCCGATAATTCGCGTCTGTGGCCAGAGATTTGGATGACCAGTGCTTCTATTGTTTACCATGATCGCGAAAATAACTTATGGTATTTCCCCTGCCAGGATTTGGACCTTGCTGAGAACGAAGAGTTTTACACTCAAAGCCTTCTGGTTCTCCACAACGGAAATGCAGAATGGGAAGAGTTGGCTTATAAGGATGTGACATGGCACGACGGTGACGTTATGGAGTGTTCCTTCAGGGATTCACAAGGCAACATCATTGCGGAAGAAGACTATGAAGCCGCTGTAGAGCGGCGCTGTGGTGGAATGGAAGCATCGCGGCTCATCCTCATGTGGACAAAAGTGAACGGAGCTGAGCCATTGGGAGGCTCACTTCCAGAAATGATTTCAGACGGGGCTTCTGAGGTGCTGACCTCGATGCTGTCCTCTACCTCGGGTTACCTGCTGAAGAAAGGTTACCCGGCAGCGGGACAAATGCAAAGCACCCTGTATCGCACAGATGACGGCCAGACCTGGAATCTCGTCAGAGAACTTCATGACGATGTTCACAATTTCCCAAAGCAATTATATTTCTGGAGCGAAAACGATGGTATAATCTTGACGGATTACCACGGCTATAGCGACTGTGTTTACAGGACGCAGGACGGCGGAAAGACTTGGGATCCCGTTACAAT
>CAMJPQ010000178.1 GCA_946407745.1 uncultured Clostridia bacterium | reverse complement strand
CGTTTACAGCGTGGACTACCAGGGTATCTAATCCTGTTTGCTACCCACGCTTTCGCGTCTCAGCGTCAATATCGGTCCAGATCGTCGCCTTCGCCACGAGTGTTCCTCCTGATCTCTACGAATTTCACCTCTACACCAGGAATTCCACGATCCTCTCCCGTATTCGAGTCCCGCAGTCTTGAACGCACGTCCTGGGTTAAGCCCAGGGATTTCACATTCAACTTGCGGTGACCGCCTGCACGCCCTTTACGCCCAGTAATTCCGAACAACGCTTACACCCCCCGTATTGCCGCGGCTGCTGGCACGGAGTTAGCCGGTGTTTTCTTTAAGGGTACCATCAATCACCTGGCCTGTTGGACCAAATGCCATTTTTCCCCTTAGACAGAGCTTTACAACCCGAGGGCCTTCATCACTCACGCGGCATGGCTGCGTCAGAGTTTCCTCCATTGCGCAAGATTCCCCACTGCTGCCTCCCGTAGGAGTCTGGACCGTGTCTCAGTTCCAGTGTGGCTGATCATCCTCTTAGACCAGCTACCCATCGTCGACTTGGTGAGCCATTACCTCACCAACTATCTAATGGGACGCGAACTCATCCTCTGGTGAATGGTCCCGAAAGACCCATCCTTTTCTCCACTCGCCCGGTTGGCGCGGAAGCTTATCCGGTATTAGCAGTCCTTTCGGTCTGTTATCCCGGTCCAAAGGGCAGATTATTCACGTGTTACTCACCCGTGCGCCGCTTTACTCAGGGCCGAAGCCCCTTTCACGCTCGACTTGCATGTGTTAGGCCTGCCGCCAGCGTTCGTTCTGAGCCAGGATCAAACTCTCCAGTTTGATTCCTTATCTTTTGCTGCATCATGATATCTGCCTAAAAGACGTTTCACGAAACGTCTTTACCAGATATCTCATGCAGCTGATTATCTTATGATGATGCTTTTCGCATCCCGAGGTATCTGCTCGGCAGATCCTCTATATTTAGGCTCGCACTTCTGCTTATTTCTCTCTTCTCTTCGGTTTTCAAATCTGCTGTCGGGATGTTGCTCATCCCAACCGGCGAGGGCGGCTTATACGCGTGTCACAGATCTTTGTCAAATTATTTTTTTATGTTTTTTTCCGGGCGCATCCGCTACGCGTATGCACCCGGTTATTGCTACAGATGATGCGGCTTCCAGCCGCGTCGGATTATATGGGGCGGGCACACGGGGTCGCCGTAACCCGGGGTTTCACCCCGGGCTGTGATATTGCGCCCATTCAGGGCGCTGGTGATGTCACGCTCGCCCGGACGAACACAAAAATGCGCCGGCGTATTGAGCGAAGCGAAATAGACGGCGCCGGCGAGCCGTAACGACGTGCAATCGGCACGTCGCAAGGCGAGCCATGCGCACGCCGTATGCGGCAAAGCCGCATAGGCTGCGCAATAATCAGACATACATGCACGACCTGAATCGAATCATTTGCTTTAGATGCGTTTTTTGTTAGAGTGCGCGCGGGCAATTCACGAGAGGAGCACCTGCATGCCGAACAACAACACAACTGCGGATGAAATCAGGCCAACTGCAAAAAGCATCGATTCTTCCGCTGCAGATATCAAAGATGGCGCATCAGAAATCAGTCTTCGAAACGCCGAAATCACCGAAAAAAGCGCGGATGAAATCGCTGACATTGACACGATGTTAGACCTGCGATGGCTGGCGGGCGAAATCGGCGCGTGCATTCTTTGCGTTGTGATGTTTGTCTTCGCCATTCAGGCATATCATGCGGGCAGTTATCAACGATTTTACGAGAGTATTCTGGAGCATAAGGCAAGCGTCACCGCCGAGGTCACCGCAGTGAACAGCGGCAATACCGTAGACGAATTGCAGATAAAGCGTTCGAGATCGCGAAGATCCGGGGGTTACATATTGACGCTTTCCAAGACCGATTTGGCTGAAATCGAGTATACAATCGACGGCGAAACCTATTCCGGCACGCTTGAAGCCTTTTCCAAACAAACTTTTAACAAGGTGCCGCGCTATGATCAGAATATTACGCTGCCGGCGTTGAAAGAAGGCGATGAAATCCAGCTATTCTATTCGCCTGACAACCCGACGGTCGTTTTGTACGACCAGGACTTGCTCATTAGAAGGCTGAAAAACCATCCCAAGGAGTGGCAGCTGAATGTGTTTTTTATGGTCATCCCGTCGGTTGTCGCGCTGGTCATTGCGATTCTCATCCATCGCCGAAGAAAACGCGAATATACCGCTTCAAAATTGCCATCCGTGCTGCGATTTTAACCCGGACATCGTTTTTTTGGGGGGCCGTTTGCCTGTAAAGTCACGTGCATCATACGAAATCAAGGCAAATAGCTACAATTTTCATCCTGTGCATTTTTTTCTTGCAAATCAATTATTTTTGTGCCTAAACTGCCCTCATTCGACGGCGGAAATTTTTTCGTCGATTTTCTGGCATCTTTGCCAATCACTCAACACAGCATTTTTCAAAGGCTTAGTTAGACGGTATGTGGCGTAGCTGGGTACGAAGCATAGGTTCAAATCGATTGGTTACCTGATAACCTCAGGCAGCCCTGAACCATGTTTTGTGCCCAGTTATGCGATCCGTGTAACTGGGCTTTTTTTTTGACCTCCCCCCTCTCCCCCTGCTTGCTATCGCAAGCTTTCCCCCTCTCCCCTCTCCAGTTTGGCGAGGGGAATGGGAGCAAACCGAATATTCCAGGATGGCCATCCCGAATAGATAAAACCTCATCAATTATCCAAGCCAAAGAAAAAGGCCGAGCTCACCCACATTGCTTTTCTTTTTGAGGGGGGCGCGGGGGGAACTTTTTCTTTTGGCACAAAAGAAAAAGCTCCCCCCGCAAAAGGAAAATAAAATGACGGCAGCAACAGAAATCCCCTACAAAATTTACCTCGAAGAATCCGAGATGCCCAAGGCCTGGTACAACGTCCGCGCCGACATGAAGAAAAAGCCCGCGCCCCTCGTCAATCCCGGCACGGACGTTGTACCAGGCCTTGGGCATCTGGGTAAAGCCGGTTCACCTTATCGCCAATCCAGAACGCATCGGTACTCAC
>CAMJPQ010000177.1 GCA_946407745.1 uncultured Clostridia bacterium | reverse complement strand
TGCCCTGAAGCTCATGGCGGAAGAGTGATCATCGATCTCTTCCGGATCTGTAAAGGAGAATAGCAATGGACAAGACGAAGGTGAAAGGAAAAGGGCTGTGGACAGTGCTCTCCGTGCTGTTCACCCTCCTGTTCATCCTCTCTCTGGTCGCCCGCCCGGTCACCAACAACTACGAGGGCATCATCAACATGGTGCTCGGCACGGAGTCATCCAAGGTGATCGGAGATCCCGGTAAGGACTACTTTACCGCGGATTATACATCTGCGGAGCAGGTGGAGGAAGGCAGGAAAGTCGTTGAGAGCATCGTTGCGGGCGGTTCGGTCCTTCTGCTGAACAGAGAGCAGGCGCTTCCGCTTGCGGCGGATGCCCGGATCACGCTGATGAGCATCAACGCCGCCAGGTTCGTGTACGGCGGCACCGGCTCGGGCGGTATGAACACGTCCAACATCGACTCGCTGAAGGATGCGCTGGAGGCAAAAGGCTTCTCCGTGAATCCCACGATGTGGAGCTTCTACACGGAGGGCAAGGGCAGCGAGTACGGACGGACGCAGGCCTCCGGATCCCTCAACAACTATGTTTTCAACAATGAAGAATTCAAAGTGAACGAAGTGCCGCTGAGCGCCTATTCCGATGCGGAGTGGGATTCGGTCGGTGAGTACGGAGATGCAGCCGTCGTCGTGATCAGCCGTGTCTGCGGTGAAGGTGCGGACATGCCCTGGTACGGCGCGGGAGACGGCAAAGGCAATCTGCTGGAGCTCTCGGACGAGGAACAGGCGATGCTCGGCAAGCTGGCAGAGCTGAAGCAGAGCGGAAGCCTGAAAAAGATCATCGTCCTCCTCAATGTGGCCAACGCGGTGGAAGTGGACTTCCTCGATCCGAAGATCTGCGGGACCGATTATCAGATCGACGCCTGCATGTGGATCGGCGAACCGGGCCAGGGCATCCGGGCGATCGGAGACCTCCTGAACGGTACTGTGAATCCTTCCGGCAAGCTGGTGGACACCTATTGTTATGACAACCTGACATCACCGGCCCTGCAGAACGCACATGCCACGAGCTACACGAACGCGGCGGAGAAAGGCCTCGCGTTCAAGTCGACCAACAACGAGTATTATGTGGCTTATCAGGAAGGCATCTATGTCGGCTACCGCTATTATGAGACCCGCTACGAGGATGTAATCCTCGGACAGGGGAACGCCGGTGCGTTCGACTATGATTCCACGGTGGCATTTCCTTTCGGATACGGCCTGTCCTACAGCGATTTCAGCTATGGCGATCTGCAGATGGAGGAGAGCGGAGACGATCTGGTATTTACCGTCGACGTGACCAACGATTCGGACGTGGAAGGCAGGGAAGTCGTCGAGATCTTCATGCAGTCCCCTTATACGGACTATGATAAGCAGAACGGGATCGAGAAGGCAGCCGTTGAGCTGGTCGGATTCGACAAGCAGACGGTTCCCGCCGGGGAAACAGTGACTTTCCGGGTGACGGTTCCGAAGACCGAGCTGCGCACATACGATGCGGCAGGCGAAGGGACGTACATTCTGGATGCCGGACAGTACTATTTTGCCGCAGGAAACGGCGCACATGCGGCGCTGAACAATATTCTGGCAGCGAAGGGCGCTGACGTCGAAGGCCGTACCGGGCTGACGGCGGCCTATACGGTCGCGGAGCAGGACAATGAAGTTTTCTCCAAGGGTGTGACCGGAAATGAGATCGTGAACCAGCTGGACCATGCGGATCCCAACCGCAGGGAAGGCGAGACCGACAGCATCGTCTACCTGACCCGTTCTGACTGGGAAGGCACCATGCCGAAGGCGGAGATCACAGAGAAAAAGTACAAGGCAGCCCACCAGATGTCCGCGTCGGACGACATGGTCGCGGAGATGAACGCGCAGTACCAGAAGAACACTTCCGGAACCATGCCGACCTTCGGCAAGGAAGGCAAGCTGAACCTGGCGCAGTTCATCGGCGTGCCGCTCGACGGTTCCATCGAATTTGACGGCGGGACCTACACGTGGGATGATCTTCTGGATCAGGTCACATTCAATGAGATGGCCAAGGTCATCGGCCAGGCGTACCACACGACGACACCGATGAGCTCGATCTCCAAGCCCGGGACCAAGGATGAGAACGGGCCGCAGGGTATCACCGCCACGCTCACCGGCGGCGGATCCTCCACCAGCTATACTTCGGAGGACCTTCTGGCGGCAAGCTTTGACGGACAGATCGCCGAGAACATGGGCCGCTCTGTCGGCAATGACTGCCTCCTTGCAAACGGACAGCAGTATTCCGGCATCTACGGACCGGGCGTCAACATCCACAGAACACCTTACTCCGGACGAAACTTCGAGTACTACTCGGAAGATCCTTTTATCTCCGGAAAGACCTGTGCCGCTGAGGTCAGAGGCATCCAGTCCAAGGGCGTGTATGTCTACATGAAGCATTTTGCCCTCAATGATCAGGAGACCGCCCGTGACGGTATTGCGGTCTGGACCAATGAGCAGGCGGCAAGAGAGATCTATCTGCAGGCGTTCGAGTATCCGATCGTTGAATCCGGCGCCTACTCGGTCATGACGTCCTTCAACCGCCTGGGCTGCACCTGGACGGGCGCGGACAAGGGGCTCCTCACCGGCATTATGCGCGGAGAATGGGGCATGCCCGGATTTGCACTGACAGATTTCTCCAACAGCAACAACTACATGGATGTCCTGAACGGTGTTATGGCAGGCAGTGACGCATGGGACTGCAACGACGCCGCCAAGTGGACAGCCAAGCTGATGGAATACAAGGATGATCCGAATGTCGTCTCCGCGATGCGGGAGGCAACGAAACACATCCTGTACACCGTCGCAAATTCCAACGCCATGAACGGCACCTCCGCCAACATGCAGGTGGTGGAAGTGACCCCCTGGTGGAAGACAGCCATCCTGGCACTGGAGATCGTAACAGGCCTGCTTGCAGCACTCAGCATCTATAAGCGTATCAGCATCACCAAGAAGGCCCGCTGACGACATTTTCCATATTTCCCGTAATCATAATTCATAATCAAACAACTCAAACACTTCAATGCCAGGCGCCCCGCGGACACAGAGAACTTCTGCGTCCGCGGGGCGCCTGGCTGTGATCGGACCGCGCAGGG
>CAMJPQ010000176.1 GCA_946407745.1 uncultured Clostridia bacterium | reverse complement strand
TTGATGGTCACCCAGTACTGCCCATCCTTTTCGGTAAAGGGGCCTTCATCCTCCTGCCACAGCCAGAACATCAGATGAACCAGAGGCTGACCTTCCTGATAGGTCACATAGGTTGTCTGATCAGCCTCGTATGTCAACTTCTTCGCCTGAGCATCTGTCAGCTTATATTCCTGGACAATGGCCTCTTTCGCTGACTTGACAGCTTCCTCAACAGTCATGGAGCCTTCTTTTTCAGCCTTGGCGATTTCTGCCAGTCGTGCTTCGTTTTCCGCATCTGCTTCCGCCTGTGCCCGATCCGCCTCCGCCTGATCTTCCTTCGTCCAATCAGTAATTTCGCCACCAGCCAGACGCGGATTAGGAGTTTTTACGCCAGCAGGATGCGGCATAACACCCATTTTGACAAGCTTGTCCATTGTTCCAGCGTAATCATAGGAGAGCATATGAAGCTGTTCCGGACCATAGGCTTCTGCTTCCAGACCGCCCGAAGTATTCATCCCGTCGTTCGACCAGCTTGCCTCGGCCTGATTTCCTTTCACGATCACGGTATACTCGCCCATGCGATCCGTCGGGAAAGAGACCTTGTCTGGGATAGAAAAGGTGATAGTAGTGGTTCCGTCTTCGTTTTCCTTTGCTTCCCGGTAGAACAGGCTGAGAAGATCGGATGTGATACCGTAGTTTTCTTCCATCGCCTGATTGGCCACCCGAACTGCATCATATTTCGGAGAGAAAAGCAATCCCGCAGCCAAGGCAGTAGCACTGAGGCAGACAATTGCAGCAACCAGAATGAATGTTGTTGAAATCTTTTTCACAGGTTTTTCCTCCTCGCTGATGGCGTGATGCACCTTCTGGCGCTTCGGCTCATCCCATACGAGCCCGGAAAGGTTCTGGTCAACGAGCTCTTGAAATTCATGATTCTTCATCGTAATACCACTCCTTCAGCCTGTCCCGTAAAATCTCGTTTGCTTTGTTCAGTCGTGTACGAAGTTTACCGTCCGAGAGTCCAAGCGCGCTTGAGACCTCTTTCAGCTTCATACCCTCGTAATATCGAAGGAGAATGACCTCACGGTATTTTGCGGGAAGGCGCATGACCTCGGTCAGCACGGTGTTGTCAGGAAACTCAAATTCGGCAGGTTTTTCAGGCAGCGTATCCAGATCCATCCGGCTTGTGTGGCGAAACCATGCGGTTCTCAGAATATCCCTGCAGGTGTTGACACAAATTGTAGTCAACCATGTTTTCTCTGAGCTATCTCCGCGATAATCATTCATGTGCCGGTATGCCTTGATGAATGTTTCCTGCACAGCGTCCTGTGCAAGATCAGCGTCCTTCAGGTAGATTGCGCTCATTCTCAAGAGACTACTGCCGTACTGTTCCATGAGCCGATCCAGTTCAGATCGGCTGGCCAATTGGCTTCCGTTAGTCACCTTACCAACTCCTTTCACCTATTAGACGAGGCGAAGAGGAAAAACTGCTGAGAATTTTGAAAATAGTTTTCATCAGCGGGACATGAAAAGAATATCACGAAAAAGGCGTCAAAGGAATCGCCAATTCGGCCTAACAACCACCCTCGTCACCGTTCCAGTCCAACTGATGGCATTCGCGCCGGGCTTCAGCACAGGGAACTCGCCATTCATGTGATCATTCATCAGGGTGGTGCCCAGGTAGGCTTCCTGCAGCACGGAATCAATGACGATGCTCCCGGAGATATTCTCCAGTTTCACAATGGTTGTCCCCACCATGAGCGTAATATTTCCGGAACCTGTGACTGTCAGGATTGGCTCGGAATACACACTGCCCGGATTCGTGATGACCGTTCCGGACGCGGTGACCGTGATGTCAGCAGCGGCATCGGCATAGAAAAACGGATAGCAGCGGAAATTGACCGCGAAAGTACAGTGCGGATTGCCGCGCAGTACCTTTTCAAAGGGGATCTGGTTGGCGATCCGCGCTTTGTAGTAGCCGCCCGTCCGATTGGCAAAGGTGACTGTGCCGCTGCCCTTCAGCCAGGCGGCGATGGCCGGGATCTGCGATGGATCAGAGATAAAGCAGGTGGCGGTGAGGATCATATCGTCATAGACGTCTTCGCCTTCCAACTGTGTCAGGCTTCCCGGCCTGCCGGGCACATTGGTCTGTGTGCTGCGCTCCAGCGGAATGGTGATGGGCGGCTGCTCCGTCACATGGATGCCGTACGTGCGGCAGTCCACTCCGTTCCAGAAAAAATAGTCCTGCATGAGAATTCCTCCAAAGACGTCAAAAGGCCACCTTTTGACGGGTGGCCCTTTGGCGGTTGATTGTGATCAGTCAATTCTGCGGATGACGTCGATGCCGTGGATCGCCGCGAGGGTTGAGCCGTTCGACCAGGCGACATGAATGCCGCCCGCGTCATCCACGAACATGACCTCTCCGGTCAGTCCGGGAACCATGTCCTTGCGCGGTTCCTCAAACATCTGAACAAGCTCCACGCGGCATCCGGTCGGGTAATCCTCCCGGAGCTTTTTCAGCACCTCCGGCCTGATCTGCATCATGAATCCCATGGCGTTTCCTCCTTCCGTTGGGGTAGCAGTATTACTCACTCTGCCCGCCCTGAAAGTCAAGTTAAATCAGGCCATCCGGAGCCCTCTGCCGCGCTGCTGGCGTTTCGTCAGGGTGGCAATCTCAATGGCAAGGGAGCGGATATCCTGCTCATCCCGCACATAGAAATTGTTGCCGGACAGGTTGACGGAGCTCGTCTGGTTGTAGGTCTTCCGGTTGTCGTTGTTTCCGAAGGCAATCGCGCCTTCCTTGGCTTCACCCGTCAGGAAGCGGGCGGCATTGCGGATTGTCCGCGCCTGCACCCGGCTTTCCTGCAGGACGCCTTCTCCAAAGCCCTTCATGGTCATGGAGCCGATCTCATCCCGGAATACACGCGAAGGAGAAGCAATCTTCAGTTCTTTCTTGGCGGCGTTCACGGCAGCGCGGGCTGCGGACTGCATGGCACTGACCACACCGGAGCGCCCGGCGGTAATGCCTGCTTTCAGGCCCGCCATGGCATTGGTGCCTATGGATTTCAGGCTGGTGGCGGTCAGGCTGCGAGAAACGGCGTTCTTTACATTGGCAGATACCGTTGTGCCAGCGCCACTCATGTCATAGGCCGTCAGAGCGCCAGCCAGCCCGGCCATGGCTCCTGTCCCGGACGGGG
>CAMJPQ010000175.1 GCA_946407745.1 uncultured Clostridia bacterium | reverse complement strand
GTTCCCCGCGCGGTCAGCTTGAGTATAATATCATCTCCCCGGGGCTTTGTCAATACCTTTTTTTCAGTTTTTTTACAGAAAAATCGGATCCTTTTCCCCGTCGGTCTCCGCCGCCGCTTCGCCTTCGCTGGTTTCCGTCACCTCGGCGCACGCATCCTCACCCGCCGCGACCTGATATACCCGCCTGTTTTCGCAGCCCTGCAGGTCGCTCTCATCTGTGCAGGTCACAAAGGTCTGCACATTCTTCAGCTCCCTGAGCAGCTGTGTGCGCCGGTTCATATCCAGCTCGCTCATCACGTCATCCAGCAGCAGCACGGGCATTTCACCCGTTTTTTCCTCATACAAGGCCAGCTGCGCCATCTTCAGGCTCAGCGCGGCGGTCCGCATCTGTCCCTGGCTGGCAAAGGTTTTCATCTCGCGGCCGTTCAGCGTGAGCCTGATTTCCTCCCGATGGCAGCCGAAGCCGGTCGATGCGCGGAACACATCCTCGCCGCGCGCGTTTTTCCACCTTTCCGCAGCGGCCTCCGCGATATTTGCGTCTTCCCTCAGGCAGCACTGATACAGCGCCTGGAAGGCCTCGCTGTCTTTTCCGCTGATATTCCGGTATTTTTCCGCTGCCAGCTCGTTCAGCCTGGAAAGGATCAGCCGCCTTTTGGGTACGATGACCGCCAGCGCCTCCGCCATTTTCATTTCAAAGGCTTCAAACACACCCTCGCTGATGTCCGATTCCCGCCTGCACTCGCGCAGCAGCGCGTTTCTCTGCTCCAGTGCCCGCTGGTACTGCTGCAGTGACAGAAAATATGCCGGAGAAAGCTGAGATATCAGCATGTCCGCAAAGCGGCGGCGCTCGCCGGGTCCGCCCTTCACCAGCTCCAGGTCCTCCGGTGAAAACACAACGCACTGCAGCAGGCCCATCAGCTCAGACAGCCTGGCCGCCCTCTTTTTTCCAATAAATACCTGCTTTTTTCTCGCTTCATCCGGTGTGAGGCGCACGCTGATTTCCTCCGTCACGCCTCCCTTTTGCACCTTCACCTCGCACACGGCAAAGGCCTGGCCCTTCTGAACGACCTCCCTGTCCTGGCTGGTGCGGTGGCTGCGGCCCAGCGCGCAGTAATGGATTCCCTCAATCAGGTTGGTCTTTCCCGCCCCATTCTGCCCGAACAGCAAATTGACGCCCGGATGAGGCGTCAATTTCAGCTGTTTGTAATTGCGGAACTGCCGCAGCGCCAGCTCTTTGATCAGCATTTTTACTGTGAAACCCTCACCGGCAGAATCAGGTAGAGATACTGATTGCCTTCCTTCGCGGAAATGACGCAGGGGGAAATCGGCGAGTTGAAGTGCATCACAATCTCCTCCTCCGTGATGGAACGCACAGCATCGGAGAGATACTTCGCGTTGAAGGCGATATCCAGCGGATCGCCCGTCAGGGACAGGTCCAGCTCGACCGAAACATTCGCAATTTCGGAATTGGCCGACAGCACGGACTGCTTTTCCTGTATTTTGATCCGGATCAGGTTGTTCTTTCCCTCTCTGGCGTACAGAGAGGCCTGATCGATCGCCTGCAGCAGCTCTTCCCTGCGGATGAGCACCTCTGTTTTGAACTCCGCAGGCAGTATGCGGGCATAGTCGATGAATTCACCGGCCAGCAGCACCGAGTTGATCCGGGTATTGTTGAAGGTGATGGTGATGCGGCTGGAATCAAATTCCATCACGCAGGGATCCTCTGTGTCGCTCAGCAGGCGGCTGAGCTCGTTCATCACCCGACCTGGGATGACGACCCTGATTTTTTCCTTTCCGGCGGGCAGGGAGAAGGACTGCTCATACTTCTGCAGCGCGAGGCGGAAGCCGTCCAGCGCGACAAGGCGCGCCTCGTCCGCGGTAACCTCCAGCAGGCAGCCTGTGAGGATCTTCCTGTTTTCATCCGTCGCGATGGAAAAGGCGACCTTGTTAATCATGTCCTTGAACTTGACCTGCGGGAGCGCGATCATCGTCGAGGCGGCGCTGACCTCCGCCATTTCAGGGTATTCGTACGGGTCCATACCGGTGATATTGGACACCATGCGCCAGTTTTCCAACTTTGCCTTTCCTTCACGGTTGGCCGTCAGCTTCAGCTCTCCGCCCGTCATTTTTCTGGCCGCTTCGAAAAAGAAGCGACCGGGCAGCACAACCTGCCCGCCTTCCATGATTTCAGCGGGAATGACTGACTGAATCGACAGGCTCCCGTCGGAGCAGGTGAGTGAAAGTGTATTTTCTTCCTTGCCGCTTTCGATCATTACGCCCTCTAAAATCGGCTTGGCCGAACGTGCGGCCAGCGCGCGCGTGACGTTGCTGAGCGCCTCCTGAAGGGTGGAAACCTGGATGATTGTTTTCATTGTGTGTTATGACCTCCGGATCATCTTCCGCCGGCCGCCTCGGCAGCGGACAGACGATAATAATATATTTATATTTCAGAAGCAGTCAGTAGGGCATGTGGAAACTGTGGAAAAGCGCCCAGGACCGCGCAGCGCAAAGGCAGAAGGCTGTGAATGGTTTTGTGGAAAAGGGACGGTTTATCCACATCCGTGACCCGGTTTTCGCCGCTGCGGCGGAAAAAGGGTGTCTTTGCTTCTGCTCCTCGCAGCCCCATAAGGATATAAATTCTTCACTCGGCTGACATTTCCTGCCGAAATCATGTAAAAAAATCAGCCGGAAGGGGAGCTTTTCCACAGTTTCCACAAACTGTGGAAGAAGGAAAAATGGAAAAAGTGATGACGTTATGATTTGGGCAGCCGCTTTTGCGGCTGTGGTTTTCCACAGGTAATAAACCATTCTCTGAACCCCTCCACGGCAAGCGGTCCCCCTCTCCGGACGGCCCCTCTGTCGCGTGCGCGACATCTCTCCGGGGCTGCCGCCCGTTCTCCGCTGAAAACAGCCCACTGGGCTGTTTTCCGGGCGCTACGAACCCAGTGAACTGGGGCGATTTTGGTCACATGCCAGCATCGGGTTTGCTGTCCGGCGGTATGACCTCATCCGTCAGCGCCTCACGGCGCTGCCACCTTCCCCTAAAGAGGGAAGGCGCAGTTTGTCCAGTCTCCCCTCCCGGGGAGACCGGCGCGCAGCGCCAGTGGGGGGCTGCCCTCGCATCCCCGCACAACACACATCTCCGTATGCCCCCGCAAAGAACAACCCATGGGCGCCCCAAAAGCGCAAAAGTGCGCTGTCTATGCCTCG
>CAMJPQ010000174.1 GCA_946407745.1 uncultured Clostridia bacterium | reverse complement strand
CGTCAGACCCGGGCGGCATATAGCAGGTGTATCCGTCAGTGATGCCCTGTATACGTCCGTCCTGGGAGAGAGACGTCCCGGCAGGCTGCATGGAGCAGCCGCTTATATCCAGTTCGTCCGGATTGTCCCAATCAGGGTAAACCGTGCCGCGCTCGATAATGATGCCGGCGCGGATCCGCGTCACTGTGTCGTTAGACCAGGAAGGCAGCGCCATCAGTGACCACCGCCATTCCAGAGCGGAAGGGACCCGATCTGCTGCCGCCGGAAACCCAGCGACTTGAGATCGGACGGCCAGAGTGCAATCCGGCCGGACCCGTTCGGAAGTGAATAGGACAAGCTCACGCTGCCGGCGCTCTCAGCGTACTGGGTGGCAGGCAGCTGCGTGCCGGGCGTATTCAGTTCACGCATGACCACGTCAACTGTGACCGCTTTCACCACATTGGCAAAAACGGGATCATCGGCGACAAGCGCGTCCGCGTCTTTTCCGACCTTCTGCGCTTCAAAGCGGATCGTATCCGACACAACCGGAAGAAGATACTCAGCCCGCCCCTGTTCGGATGCGGTCAGCGCACGCTTCAGGTGGATGATATCGTCCACAGTCGCAAAATCAGAACTGGCCATGCGCTCACCTCATTTCTTGGTTTTCTTTTCTGCCGGCTTCTTCGCCGCGCTCGCTTTCGGCGTGGCCTTGGGGGCCGGGGCCGGTTTTTCAACCGGCTCCCAGTTGTCCCCGTGCCAATCGTCCGGCATGTCGATCACGATGCCGTTCCGGCGATTGATGAATTTCATCAAGCCGTGGTCGCGATACGCGCGAACGCCTTCGGATCCAGGATGCCCCAGCCGATGTAGGCCTCGGTCCGCAGCAGGACCTCGTTGGCCTGTTTCAGGTCGTAGGTGCCGCCGTCCGGATTGCCGTACTCGATAACCTCGAGAGGCATGTTGGAAGCATAGCCCCAACGGAACGCAGACCAGTCGCCCAGGTAAGCATAGGGCAGCAGGGACGCGGTGGAAGCGCTGACAGCGACGGTCTGATTCACATCGGCAGGAATGCCGCGGATCGCGCCGGGGTTGCCGCCCCACATGAAATCCTCATAGGGCCGCTGTCCGCCGGCCAGAGTCACCTGAGACAGGGCGGTCGCGAAAGCGGGAGACATCGCAATGCCGTTGCAGACATAGCCATCACCCAGGGCGCCGATCGCCGCGGTAACGTCGCCTTCAACGGCGGCGCTGGTGTAGGCTTCCAGAGCCACAGAGGCAGCGCGGTCGAGGCAGTTCGCGCCGATGATGGAAGAGGTCGTGCTGGTCTTGGGATCCAGGCCGTGGAAGACCATGATGTCCAGGCCGCGGGCGATCTTCTTGGCATAGCCATCAGTGAAGGCCTGCAGATACACCAGTTTCTTTTCTTCGGCGCAGTGCAGGAATTCGTCACTCACGCGGCTCTGGTACACAACCTTGACGGGCCGGATGGTCACAGAGCCAACGGTCGCTCCGCCGGCGGGCTTCGCAGCGCCTTCACCGACGATGGACACTTCGGAGTCCAGGGAGAAGGTCATCACGTCGGTGCCGGAGAAAGACACCGGGATCTGATCGGCCAGCCTCGCAACGGAGCTCTTGCCGGAGACCTTGGAGAACAGTTCAGTTACCAGTTCACGGGGGAAAAGGGTGCTCGCATTCACAGTCGCCATAATTAATTACCTCCTAAATTCAATCCTGACAGCATGCTTTTGTAAGCTGCCGTCTTTGCATCTGCCGGCGGTGTCTCTGCGGTTCTCGGAGGCAGCGGCGCCGGCGTTGTCTGGCTGCCCACAAGATTTTTGAGCGATTCGGCGTCAGCCCGGATCGATTTCTCATCGGTCCCGCTGATTCGGCCGATCCACTCATACGACAGGCCGACCTCATGGGCAATCCGGCTCTTCAACGAGGCCGTCTCGTATTCCTGAGTTTTTGCCCTGAGCTCTGCAATCGTCTGTTCGTCACCGGCGTGCGCTGCCTTGTAGTCATCCAGGGCCTTGGTCACTTCGTTGATCGCCTTCTGGTGATCTTCCGGAGAAATCCAGCCCTCGTACTTCTTGGTCTGCGCCTCGCGGTCACGCTTGAGCCGGTCCTTTATGATGGAATCCAGCTCTTCCTGAGTCGTAATTGCCTGAAAGTCTGCCATTTTCGTTCCTCCCATTTTTCCGCATGGTTGCGTGATATTGGTTCAATAAAAAACGCGCTGCTGTTTCGGCTCTTTGGCCGACGCACACGCGTGAACCGCTAATGTTAAAGACTCCATCAGCGAGACGTCAATGTCATCGTCGAGGGTCTTATAGCCGTATCCTCCGCCCGATCCGATGGCGCGGTGTTGGCAGTTGCAAACCGATTGCCGGAGGGAAGGCTGGCCCATGTGGACCAGTCCCTTTGCGGCAATGAGTCGCTCGAATTCGGATGACGCTGCCATAATGTCCTTTGTCGTTGCTATCTTCAGGCCTTTCAGCTTTTGGTCCTTGGCTTGTTTCGTGAAGCCTTCAACCCCGGAAGCACCGTCAATGTAAACGCACTGAAGGTCGCACTTCAGAAGGAAATTGATCATCCAGTCATTGCCATCGCGCTGATCTCTGCAGTCGATGGCCTCCGAGAAGATTCGCCCGTCATCCGTCTTGATCGCTACACTCAGCGATACATTCTGCCCGTCCTTCCCGAACTTCACACCGGCGAACACCCGGCCAGTCAGTTTCGGAAGTGCTTCCGCCTTCAGAGCGTCCCATTGCGGTTCGCTGATCGCTGACTGCTGGTTGTACCGGATCCAGAGCCCCAGGCGCTGGATGTTGAAGTCGATGTCGTCACCGTTGATCTCGTCCTGGACAATCCGCTCCGTTATGATCGTTCCCAATGACGGGGAAGTCAGATACCATGCATCCTTATCCCGGACATCGGTCTTGTGATCCACGGACCACTCAGCCCATCCGCCGTTTGGTGTGTCACCGCGGAGGCATGCGTCCCTGTATTCCCGGAAGACATCGCCAGATGACACCGCCGTCGGCGGCGTCCCGCACATGATCGTCTGCGGGTTCCTGGACGAGCTGACGACGTAATTCAGCGCGGTCTGCTGCGCGTGGGTGTATTCCTGCGCCTCGTCGATGATCAGCAGATCATAGCCGGATCCCAGGGAGCCCGAGCTTGTCCGGGTGCGGAATTCTGCGATTCCTCCGCCCTTCATCTCGATCCGTTCCTTACCGTATGCTTTATACGTGGATTTCGGCTCGATCCCGATCTCCGTCAG
>CAMJPQ010000173.1 GCA_946407745.1 uncultured Clostridia bacterium | reverse complement strand
CATACGAGCGCCCGCCGCAGGCGGGTATCCGCGCCGCGCAACGGGCAGAGCGCACAAGCCCCCCCGCAGGGGCAACCCGCGCGCAGCGCAATTCCCCCGCAGGGGAACAGCCGCTCACGACCTCATCCTCAGTATCAATACAAAGGAGGTATCCCCATGCCCAAGGATGTCATCATTGCCCTCGATTTCCCGGACCGCGAAAAAACCCTGGCCTTTCTCGACCGCTTCGACGAGGAAAAGCCCTTTGTGAAAATCGGCATGGAGCTGTACTACGCCGAGGGGCCGGACATTGTTCGGGAAATCAAGCGGCGCGGACACAGGATTTTCCTGGACCTGAAACTGCACGACATTCCCAACACGGTGATGAAGGCCATGCGCGTGCTTTCCTCGCTGGATGTGGATATGACCAATCTGCACGCGGCGGGCACCATCGCCATGATGGAGGCCGCCAAAGAGGGCCTCACCCGGCCGGACGGCACCTGTCCCGTGCTGCTGGCGGTGACCCAGCTGACCTCCACCAGCGAGGAACGCATGCGCAGTGAGCTGCTGATCAACGCCTCCATGCCGGACACCGTGCGCCGCTATGCCCTGAACGCGAAGGCCGCCGGGCTGCACGGTGTGGTCTGCTCCCCGCTGGAGGCCGCCCTGGTGAAGGAAGCGTGCGGCGCGGACTTTGTGACGGTGACACCGGGCATCCGCTTTGCGGACGGCGACACGGGCGACCAGGTGCGCGTGATGACCCCCGCCAGGGCCCGTGAGGCAGGCAGCGACTACATCGTTGTCGGGCGGCCCATCACCGCGGCGGAGGATCCCGTGGCGGCCTACCGCAGGTGTGTGAAGGAGTTCCTGGGGTGAGGGGAAGGCCCCCAACCCCCCTTCCCCCTTCCCCCTCGGGGGAAGGGGGAGAAATAAAGACAGCCCGGGGGGAGTTTTTCCGCGGGAAAGCTCCCCCCGGACCCCCTGGAAAACGCTGCTGCGCAGGGCGCCTCGAGTTACATGATGTAACCAGCCGCCCCGGAGAGGCGCAGCGGCTCCTTCCGGGGAAGGGACTGCCCCGTGCAACGCACATCCCCTCTCCCATTGAAAGAGGGAGATGCCGCGGCAGAGGGGCAAGACCAGGCATTCCACACTCCACGCGTTATTGTTAAGAAAGGAGTTTCCCATGCTGTCCAGAACCATTGCTCATGATCTTTTGTCCATCGGCGCGGTTTTCCTGCGCCCGGAGCAGCCCTTCACCTGGGCCAGCGGCATCCATTCCCCCATCTACTGCGACAACCGCCTCACCCTCACCGCGCCCGAGGTGCGCACCCATGTGGAGCAGGGGCTGAAGGAGACCATTGAGCAGTATTACCCGGACGCGCAGGTGCTGATGGGCACCTCCACTGCCGGCATTGCCCACGCGGCGATCACCGCCCACCTGATGGGCCTGCCCATGGGCTACGTTCGCTCCGGCCACAAGGACCACGGGCGCGGCAACCAGATTGAGGGCCGGCTGGAGGCCGGCCAGAAGGTGGTGGTGGTGGAGGACCTGATTTCCACCGGCGGCTCTGTGCTGGAGGTGGTGGATGTGCTGCGGGAGGCCGGCGCGCAGGTGCTGGGCATCGCCTCCATCTTTACCTACGGCATGCAGAAGGGGCTGGATCGCCTGGCGGCGGCCCAGGCGGAAAACCACAGCCTGAGCGATTTTGACACCCTGTGCCAGGTGGCGGCGGAGGAGGGCTACATCCGCCCGGAGGACATTGACCGCCTGCTGCGCTTCCGCGCCAACCCCTCCGACGAGAGCTGGATGAACAGATAAAACCAAATATAAGGAGCCGTTTTGCCATGCGCAACCTGATCGATATCACCGATTTATCCGTACAGGAGCTGGACAGCCTGCTCACCCTGGGGGAGGAGATGATCGCCCGCCCGCAGGACTACCGCGACAGCCAGCGGGGACGCATCCTGGCCACGCTCTTCTTCGAGCCCTCCACGCGCACCCGCCTCTCGTTTGAGTCGGCCATGCTGTCCATGGGCGGCAGCGTGCTGGGCTTTGCCTCGCCGGACGCCTCCTCCACCTCCAAGGGCGAATCCCTGCAGGACACCATCCGCACGGTCAGCTGCTACTGCGACATCATCGCCATGCGGCACCCGCGCGAGGGCGCGCCGGTGGCGGCCTCCTTCCGCAGCTTTGTGCCCATCATCAACGCGGGCGACGGCGGCCATAACCACCCCACGCAAACCCTGACCGACCTGATGACCATCCGCCGGCACCTCGGCGAGCTTTCCGGCCACACCATCGGCCTGTGCGGCGACCTGAAATTCGGCCGCACCGTCCATTCCCTCATCAACGCCATGAGCCGGTACGAGGGCAACCGCTTTGTGCTCATCTCCCCGCAGGAGCTGAGGGTGCCCGCCTACCTGACGGACATGCTGCGGGAAAAGGGCATCCCCTTTGCCGAGGTGGAGCGCATGGAGGAGGTTATGCCGGAGCTGGACGTGCTGTACATGACCCGCGTGCAGCGCGAGCGCTTCTTCAACGAGGCGGACTATGTGCGCCTGAAGGACACCTACATCCTCGACCCGGAAAAGCTGGAAAACGCGCGGCGCGACATGATTGTGATGCACCCGCTGCCCCGCGTGAACGAGATTTCCACCCGCGTGGACGATGACCCAAGGGCCGTGTATTTTGACCAGGTGCGAAACGGCCGGTATGTGCGCATGGCGCTGATTACCCGCCTGCTGGAGGTGAACGCATGAATATTGACTCCATTGAGCGCGGCATTGTGCTGGACCATATCCGCGCCGGCCACAGCCTGGATATTTATCACGCCCTCCGCCTGGAGGAGCTGCCCTGCTCGGTCGCCATCATCCGCAATGTGAAAAGCGGAAAAATGGGCAAAAAGGACATCATCAAGATCGACGACGACATCGACATCGACCTGGAGGTGCTGGGCTTCCTGGACCCGGGCATCACGGTGAACATCATTGAGGGCGGCAGAATCACGCAGAAAAAGCACCTGGCCCTGCCGGAGCGGGTCAGCGGTGTCATCGCATGCAAGAATCCGCGCTGCATCACCACCCAGGAAAAGGGCCTTGAGCAGATTTTCATTCTGCGGGACCCTGCCCGCAGGCTGTACAGGTGCCTGTACTGCGACGCGGAGAGGAAGCAGTAAGAGGCACCGCAAGCAGTCCCCCTTCTCCAGGCGGCCGCTGGCCTTCTTGCCCATCCACCGCAAGCGGTCCCCCTCCCCGGCGAGCCGGGGAGGTTATCTTGCCAGGCAATGAAAGAGTTTGCCTGCCGGGGACGACCTCATCCGTCAGCGCCTGACGGCGCTGCCACCTTCCCCTGAAGGGGAAGG
>CAMJPQ010000172.1 GCA_946407745.1 uncultured Clostridia bacterium | reverse complement strand
TTGCCCGCCGGATCGGCGCTGCCGAGGAGGAAGCCTTCTTCACCGGGAACGGCACTGGACGTCCTCTGGGCATCCTGGCCGCGACGGGTGGTGCCGGGGTTGGCGTGACCGCTGCGAAGGCGGATGCCGTGACCTTTGATGAGGTGATGGATCTGTTCTACAGCCTGCGTGCTCCTTACCGCCGCAACTCCGTGTTCATCATGAACGACAGCACCGTCAAGGCGCTGCGGAAACTGAAGGACGGCCAGGGCCAGTACCTGTGGCAGCCCGCTGTCACCGCCGCGACTCCGGATACCATCCTGAACCGCCCGGTGTACACCTCCACCTTCATGCCCACCCTGGCGACTGGGAACAAGACCATCCTGTTCGGCGACCTGGGCTACTACTGGGTGGCTGATCGTGAAGGCCGCTCCTTCAAGCGCCTGAACGAGCTCTATGCTCCCACGGGCCAGGTTGGCTTCCTTGCTTCCCAGCGTGTCGACGGTAAGCTGATCCTGCCGGAGGCCGTGAAGGTGCTCCAGCAGGCGTAAGCCGTGATCCAGGGAGCCGTCTGATGCCAGGCGGCTCCCTTTGATAAGGAGGAATGACTTATGGCGAACACTTACAACACCAAGAACTACTTTGCTCACGGCGGCGAACAGCTGGTGATCGGCGGCAAGCTGACCTTTCTGGACGGCGCGGAGGTCGAGAATTTTCCCGGCAGCGCCAGCGGAAACGCGGCTTCCGGCACCGCTCCTTATGTGGCTGACAGCGAGGCGACCACCGTAGCCAACCTGAAGAATGACTTCAACGCCCTGCTGGCCGCGCTGCGCACCGCCGGAGTGCTGTCCGCGACCGCGCCTGCCGCGACGGAGCCTGAAACCACTGACCCTGAAACGCCTGCCGAGGGAACTGAGGGCGGTGGTTCCTGATGATCGTCACGGTCGATGAGGTCAAAACCCATCTGCGCATCCAGCACGATGAGGAGGACGACTACATCGAAAGCCTGATCAAACAGGCGCAGACCGCCGCCGAGGATTACTGCCGGGTTTCCTTTGAGGAACCTGACGAGGATGGAAATGTGCCGGAAGCACCGGAACCCGTCCGTCTGGCGGTCATCCTCATGACCAGCTTCTACTATGAAAACCGGGACATCCCGGACATGACCACCTACAAGGCTACCCGGATGGCCTTCGACAGTCTGCTGTATCCGTACCGCGATCCGGAAAAGATGTTCTGAGGAGGCGATGACCTGTGCGCGGTTATAAAAACTTCGACAGCGATCCGCATCCCGGAGACCTGCGACACATGATCGAGATCGGCTACACCGAGAACCAGATCAATGAAAATGGCTATCCGGAACCGACGGATGTAGTGGTATGCCGCGTATGGGCCGCTGTGACGGACGCTGGGAACCAGCACTACCGCAGCGCTGACGTCATGAACACCGAGGCCGTCATCAACTTCACCATCCGGTACCGGGAGGACATCAAGCCCGGCATGTGGGTGCGCTTTCAGGGAGATAAATGGAACATCTCCACTCTGGGCGAGTACAGCTTCAAGCGCACCTATCTGGGCCTGAAGGCTTCTATTGCCAAGGGGGTGAGCGGATGAAGCAGGTCAACGCGGCGCTCAAGGATATCGGCATTCCGGTTTACGCAGGCGTCTGGCGGGCCACTTCGCCCAACCAGAATCCGCCCGTGCAGTACTGCGTCTATTCCACGACCACCACGGAAGCCAGCCATCATGACGATCATGTGACCAGCTTCCGCACTTATGTGTACCTGAATCTGTGGAGCGACATCGATCCGACCGATATGGCGGATACGATCCGGCAGGCCATGTATGCCTATGGCTTCACCATGGTGGAGGAATCTGACAAGGGCTACAACCAGCCTGCCTACGACACGGCCACCCGGCAGTACACGGTGCAGTGGACATGGTGCTGGAGGGAGGATGTGGACTATGGCAATTGAACTGAGGGGCTTTGATGATCTCCAGAACGACATGGTCAACATGGCCTACGCGCTGGATCAGGGGCCGGGCGTGAACCGTGCCCTGAAGGCGGGCGCTGTGCCCATTGAGGAGCAAATGCTCCACAATGCCAGCACCGACCCGAAGATCATCACGGATGCCCTGCACTCGTCCATCCATACGGGCAAGGTCAAACAGAAGCGCGGAGGCGGCAAGCAGATCACCATCGGTGTCCATCACTCCGAGAACGGCGCATATTACGCCAACCCTGTGGAGTTTGGGCACGGCGGGCCTGCTCCAGCTCCCGCGCATCCTTTTGTGCGGCCTGCCTTCGACACCCGGGCCGATGAGGCCTTTTCCGAAATCAAGCGCGTCCTGCGGGACGAGCTCAAGAACAGATGAATTGGAGGAATTTTACGATGCCTAATCCTGCCGCTTCTCCGACCGTATCTTCTACCGTCGGACTCAAAAACATGGTGATCGCCCCGCTGACGGTCGACACCGAGGAAACCCTGACCTACGGCGATCTCCAGCTGGTGGCTGGCGCGATTGAAGCCAGCATCGCCCCTGAGAACGCCGATCCGGACATCCAGTACGCGGACGACATCGAGTTCGATGTGCTGTATCCCGATCCGGAACTGACCTTCACCACGAAGATGGCGGACATTCCGCTGGCCATCCAGGAGCAGATCTTCGGCAACCAGATCGATGACAACGGTGTCCTGATCCGCTCCGCTGCCGACAAGCCTCCGTATTTCGCGGTCGGCTTCAAGAGCGAAAAGTCCAACGGCAAGTTCCGCTATGTATGGCTGTACAAGGTGCGGGCCAAGCCCCTCACCGAGAACTACGCCACCAAGGAAGGCACAACCATTACCCGCCAGACGGGCGATGTGGAGTGGACGGCCATCAAGCGCACCAACGACGGTCGCTACCAGGCGGTCGCCGATGAGGGTGAGAACGGCTTCACCGCCGCCATGGGCGAAACCTTCCTGCAGTCCGTGTACGCGCCTACCTTCACGCCCTAATCCATAATCATCACCCCGCTGCCGCACGGCCATGACGCTGTGCGGCAGCTACTTTTGAAGTTTTGGAGGTATGAATATGATCACCTGTACGCTCGGTGAAAAGAAATACACTGTGGACTTCGTTTCCGGCAGGGCCCTGCGCGAAATGGAGCCCGCTTCCAAAATGTACGGCAGGCTGGTGCGCCTGTCCCAGGACGCGACTGAGGGCAAGGATGTCTCCCAGGAGCAGCTGACCGTGACCGATGCCCTGGACACCATGGTGAAGTGGTTCTGCATCCTGTTCAACAATCAGTTCACGCCGGATGAGGTCTACGACAACTATCCCGCTGACCGTCTGATGCATGACATCGCGCTGGCGCTGATGGCCACCCAGACCCAGACCACGGAGG
>CAMJPQ010000171.1 GCA_946407745.1 uncultured Clostridia bacterium | reverse complement strand
ATGGGTGACGAAACATGGCAGCATATTATCAGCGATACCAAGTATCATTAATTGCTTAAAACCAGCTCATACAGCCTGAAATCCCTGGATTCTCCGATATCCTCATACAGGATTGGTACAGTGCCGATATACCGGAACCCCAGGGAAAGATACATTTTCTGAGGCGCTTCATTCTCATCGAGGCAGTCCAGACGAATGGCCTTCTTTCCGCGCCGTGTCGCCGTCTCGATGCTGTGCAGTACCAGTCGGCGGGCGAAGCCACGGTGTCTATAGGCTGGATCGACGCGCAGCGCATGGAGGATACAGACCTGATCCTCCATGCGCTGCGCCATTGTACTGCTTTGTAAGAGGCGTTCGCTTCACTGTTCATGATGCAGGCGGCGACGATCCTTCCATCTTCCTCGCCCACGAACAGTTCCTTATTGTCGATGGCGGACACGATCATATCATTCGGAGGAAACCCGCCCCTGTATTGGATGTGGAGAAACGCCTGCCTGCCGATCTCCGCGTTCATGGCATCATAGAAGACCATGACGTTTGGATGATCCGCCTGCGTCGCCGTTCGGATCTGCATGGTGCGCCGCTCCTTTACATATATCGTTCAAGAATCTGATCCGCAACATAGATGCCGCTGGCGGATGCCTGGGATAGAGAATGGGTCACACCGCTGCCGTCTCCGATGATGAACAATCCTGGATGACAGGTCTCGAGATGCTCGTCCAGCGCCACCTCCATATTATAAAACTTAACCTCCACGCCATAGAGCAGCGTATCGTCATTGGCTGTACCTGGTGCGATCTTGTCCAGTGCGTAGATCATCTCGATGATTCCGTCCAGTATTCGCTTGGGGATGACCAGGCTCAGGTCGCCCGGCGTTGCGGACAGCGTTGGTTCGACGAAGGAGTTGCCAATGCGGGAAGGCGTGCTGCGCTGTCCGCGGATTAAATCCCCGAAACGCTGGATGATGACGCCGCCGCCCAGCATATTGGACAGACGCGCGATGCTTTCGCCATAGCCATTGCTGTCCTTGAAAGGCTCAGTGAAGTGTTTCGAGACCAACAGCGCAAAATTCGTGTTGTCAGTCTGCTTTGCAGGATCTTCATAGGAGTGGCCGTTCACCGTCACGATGCCATTGGTATTTTCATTGACTACGGCCCCTCGTGGATTCATGCAAAAGGTTCGCACTAAATCCTGATACTTCTCGGTCTTATAGACGATTTTACTTTCATACACCTTATCGGTAATGTGGCTGAATACCGCTGCGGGCAGCTCCACGCGCACGCCGATGTCCACGCGATTTGATTGTGTCGGTATGCCAAGCGTCCTGCAAACACGCTCCATCCAAGTGCTGCCGCTGCGCCCCACGGATGCAACGCAGGCGCGGCCGCTGAATTCTCCTTCAGGTGTGGTGATCATAAAGCCGCCTGGCGTCGTGCGAATATCACCCACGGGACAATTGAAATAGAAATCCACCCGATCCTTCAGAACATCGAAAAGGGCGGTCAGTACCCTGTAATTGATGTCTGTACCCAGGTGCCGCACGGAAGCATCCAACAGGTGCAGGTTATTTTGCAGGCACAGCGTAGACAGCGAGGCATCCGCCGTCGAGTACAGTCGGGTGTTTTCACCGCCAAAGCGAACGTTCAGCGAATCTACCTGGTTCATCAGCTCCAGGGCCTTTTCCCTGCCAATGTACCTGTGCAGTGTGCCGCCGAAGGCGGTTGTAATGTTGTATTTGCCATCAGAAAACGCGCCTGCTCCTCCGAATCCCGTCATGATGGAACATGTCGGACAGTGGATACACTCCTTGACGTGCTTTCCATCGATAGGACATCTGCGCTTTTCAAGCACCTTACCCGTCTCAAAAACCGCAACCCGCAACGAAGGATTTCTGTGAATGAGTTCGAAAGCGGAAAAGATACCGCCCGGTCCTGCGCCGATAATGAGAATATCGTATTGCTTCACGCAGGTTCACCACCTTTTACAGGCATTTCAGAGAGAACCTGTTCCAGAAGACGGCAGAACCGCTTGCTGGAGGCGTTGGCGATGGCCAGCACCTCCTCGTGGGAGTGGGGCGTCCTGGCGATGCCGGTGGCCATGTTGGTGATGCAGGCGATCCCCAGCACCCGCATGCCCAGGTAGTTGGCCACGGTGGTCTCCGGCACGGTGGACATGCCGATGGCGTCCGCGCCGAGGATGTGATAGGCGCGAATCTCCGCCGCGGTCTCATAGCAGGGGCCGGTGAAGAAGGCGTAGACGCCCTCCCGCAGCGGAATGGACAGGGATGCGGCCACTCGCCGTGCCAGGTCGTTCAGAGTGCGGTCGTAGACCTCCGTCATGTCCGGAAAGCGGGGGCCGAAGCGCTCGTCGTTGGCGCCGATCAACGGGTTGTTTCCTGCAAAGTTGATGTGGTCGGTGATGAGCATCAGGTCGCCCGGGTTGAAGTCGGGATTGATGCCGCCGCAGGCGTTGGTCACGACGATCTTCTCCACACCCAGCTGTTTGAGCACGTAGATCGGGAAGCTGAGCTGCCGCATGGACAGCCCCTCATAGTAGTGAAAGCGTCCCTGCATGGCGACGATAGGCCGGCCGTTCAGCGTGCCGAACACGAACCGTGCGGCATGGCCGCTGACATCCGACTTCGGAAAACCGGGGATATCGGCATAGCTCAGCAATTCCCGGTTCTCCAGCTGGTCTGCGATGCTGCCCAGGCCGCTGCCAAGTATGACCGCGTTCCGCGGACGGCAGGCGACGCGTGCCTGGATGTAATAGACGGCATTCATGACTTCATCGTAAAACATATTCATCCTCCTCCCAGAAGGTTTTTGTTTCGCTTGCATTTTAGCATGAATCCGGGTATGATGGGTATGAGAAATCTCATATGTCTGGCGGTGATGGCATGGCGGACGCGCACTTTCCATTGGAGGATTACTTTGGCTTCGACATTCGTTCCTTTACGGTGCCGGTGCAGTTTGAATCAGGCGACATCATCCTGTCAGAGGGCGAGGCGAACGATGCCCTGTTCTTTCTTGAGCGGGGCAGGGTGAAGGTCTGCGTGACCCAGCCCAACGGCAAGGTGTTGATCGTCAGCTTTATCGATGCGCCGGCATTCCTGGGAGAATTGGAATTTCTGGGTGCACGAGAGCTGACCAACGGCGTGACGGCGGTGCTGCCCTGCGCGTGCTGGCGGATCGAAGGCGCCGGATGCAGGGAACGGATCCTGAACGACGCCACGTTCCTGAGGAAGATGTGCGTCATGCAGGGCAGGCGCTTTGTGCAGAACGCGGAGAAGTCGGCGCAGAGCCAGTCCTACCCGCTGAAGGCACGGATGGCGCGGTTTATTCTCCAGGCCGCGCCGGACGGCGTCTATCGGGAAAAACACACAGAGGCCGCCGCCTATCTGGGCGTGACTTACCGGCACTATCTCTATGTGCTGGCGGAT
>CAMJPQ010000170.1 GCA_946407745.1 uncultured Clostridia bacterium | reverse complement strand
TGTGGCTGCCGCCGTTCAGGCCGGGGCCGCCGGTGAACAGGCCGTAGCCGTAGGAAACCTGGCACACATCCTCATTGGTGCCGCCGGCCGCGGTGATGGCGCGGGCGCAGCAGTCCTCCCAAAGATCGATATCCGCCTGGGTGTAGAAGGCGACCACGCGCTTGCCGGTGGTGCCGGAGGTGGACTGGATGCGCACGCAGTCCTTCAGCGGCACGCCCACCAGGCCGTAGGGATAGGCTTCCCGCAGGTCGGCCTTGGACAGGAAGGGCAGCTTGTGCAGGTCCTCGATGCCGTGAATGTCATCGGGGGTCAGCCCCGCGGCCTGCATCTTCTGGCGGTAGTAGGGCACGTTGTCCCATACATGGCGTACCTGCTGCACCAGGCGCTCATTCTGCCAGGCTGTCAGCTGCTCGCGTGAGGCGGTCTCGATCTCCGGCTGGTAATACCTCTCCATGTGAATCAATCCTTTCTTTGGCAGACTGTATACTGTATACAATCGCTCCATACAAGCAAGGTGAGTGGGGCAGCCGCGGGCGGGAGTATTTCCCGCCCGCGCGCTGCTGCGGGTGTCATTCGGCCTTTGCGCCCAGTGCGAAGGCCTTGCGGTTCAGATCGAGGAATTTGGCCGGCACAGAGGCTTCCAGCGCAAGCTGCCACTTCTCCTCCGGCAGGTCAAAGTAATGGGACAGGCGCCCCATCAGCACAATGTTCACGGCCTTGGCGGAGCCGGCCTGCTCGGCCAGGGCCAGGCAATCCAGCGCGTCCACCTTGGCTCCGGCGGCGCGCATTTTCTCCACCAGGTTCTGCGGGTAATCGGCCTTGCCGGTCACCACGGGCATGGGGTCCACCTGCTGGGTGGAGGTGACAATCTGGCCATCCGGCTTGAGATAGCTCAGCCAGCGGGCTGCCTCCAGCAGCTCAAAGGACACGATGAAGTCCGCCTCGCCCTGATCGATCACCGGGGAAGCGACCCTGTCGCCGTAGCGCACGTAGGTCACCACGGAGCCGCCGCGCTGGCTCATGCCGTGTACCTCGCTGACCTTCACGTCATATCCCTCGGAGAGCAGCAGGCGTCCCAGCAGCTTGCTGGCCAGCAGGCTGCCCTGGCCGCCCACGCCGACAATCATGATATTCGTCGTTTCCATCGTCAGCCCTCCTTCGAGGTGGATTCAAAGGCGTCAAAGCGGCAAAGCTGTGTGCACACGCCGCAGCCGACGCAGAGGGTCGCGTCCACGCGCGCCTTGCCCTCCTTGATGGAGATGGCCGGGCAGCCGATGCGCATGCACATCTGGCAGTTGCGGCATTTCTCGGTTTTCACCCGCAGCGGCGCGCTGTGCTTTACATACTTCAGCAGTGCGCAGGGGCGGCGGGAAATGATCACGGAGGGCTCATCCGCGGCCAGCTCCTCCTTGAGAGCGCGGTCGCACTCCTCCAGGTTGTAGGGATCCACCACGCGCACGCGCTCAAAGCCCATGGCGCGGCACAGGCTTTCCAGATCGATCTTGCCTGCCGGGTCGCCCTTGATATTGTAGCCGGTCGTCGGGTTCTGCTGGTGGCCGGTCATGCCGGTGATGGAGTTATCCAGTATGATCACGGTGGAATTCGACTGGTTGTAGGCGATGTTGGCCAGGCCGGTCATGCCGGAATGCATGAAGGTCGAATCACCGATGACCGCGACGGTCTTATGCTCGCTCTCCGCGCCCAGGGCTTTATTGAAGCCGTGGATGGCGCTGACGGACGCGCCCATGCAGGCCGTCATCTCAATGGCGGACAGGGGAGCCACCGCGCCGAGGGTATAGCAGCCGATGTCGCCCAGCACGGTGCACTTGTTGCGGCTGAGCGTGTAAAACAGGCCGCGGTGGGGACAGCCGGCGCACATCACCGGGGGCCGGGCGGGAATGGCTTCCTCCAGCGCGGGGCCCTTGACGACGGGCAGGCCCAGCTTCTCAGCGATGCGGTTCTGGCTCAGCTCGCCCTCCAGCGGGAACAGATCCTTGCCCCTGGGATTCAGCCCGAGGCAGCGGCAGTGCTCCTCAATGAAGGGATCCAGCTCCTCTACCACAATCAGCTCGTCTACGCCCGCGGCGAAGTCGAGGATCTTCTTCACCGGCAGGGGCCAGATCATGCCCAACTTCAGCACGGGATAGCGGTCGCCGCACACTTCCTTCACATACTGGTAGCAGGTGGAGGAGGTGATGATGCCCCTGGAGTGATCCGCGCCCTCTTCCACGCGGTTCAGCGGGGTTTCCTCCGCAAAGGTGGTCAGGCGGCGGGTGCGCTCCTCCACCACCGGGTGGCGGCGGATGGCGTTGCCGGGCATCATTACATACTTCGCGATGTTCTTCTCATAGGGGCGTACGGGCGGCACCACGCGGTCGCCGGTTTCCACCACCGACTGGGAGTGGGCGATACGCGTGCACATCTTCAGGAAAACGGGCGTGTCAAAAGTCTCGGACAGCTCGTAGGCCTCCTTGGCAAAGCAAAGGGCTTCCGCCGCATCAGAGGGCTCCAGCATGGGCACCTTGGCGGATTTGGCGTAGTGACGGCTGTCCTGTTCGTTCTGTGAGGAGTGCATGCCCGCGTCGTCAGCCACGGCGATGACCATGCCCGCGTTGACGCCGGTATAGCTGATGGTGAACAGGGGATCTGCCGCCACGTTCAGCCCCACGTGCTTCATGCCGCAGAAGGAACGCTTACCTGCCAGGCTCGCGCCAAAGGCAGTTTCCATCGCAACCTTTTCGTTGGGCGCCCATTCGCAGTAGATTTCGTCGTACTTGGCGGCTTCCTCTGTGATTTCAGTGGAAGGTGTGCCGGGATAGCTGGACACCACGCTGCAGCCGGCCTCCCACAGGCCCCTTGCGGCGGCGGTGTTGCCAAGCATCAGTTGTTTCATTCTGTTATTCCTCCTCCGTCTCATCCGGCGTCAGCCTGCTGATGACCGCGGCCATGGTGCCGCCGTTTTCATTGTCGATGATGTTGCGGCGCACGCGGCTGATGGTGGCGCTGGAAGCCCCCGTTTTTTCAAGTATATCCAGATAGATTCTGCCCTGCAGAAGCTGTGTGGCAACATCAAAGCGCTGCTCCATGCTGCGCAGCTCGCCCGGTGTGCACAGATCCTCAAAGAACTGAACGCATTCGTCTATGCTCTCAAGGCTCAGAATGGCCTTGTACAGGGGCAGACTCAGCTTCTTTTTCGCGCTTTTTGCCATATGCCCTCCTTCCACTGCCGAGGCAGCTGCGGTGATCAGGGTATAGCATATCACATTTTTGAGAATACTTCAACGCTTTAACGTAAGATATGTGTAAAAAAGCACTGCGCGGGGCCTTCCCCTGCGGGGGACTTGTGCGCTCTGCCCGTTGCGCGGCGCGGTTAACCGCCTGCGGCGGGGCTTGTATGCATGTGGGTTCTTTGTCTGGCGTGCTTTTCGTCTGGGCGAAAAGCACCAAAAGCCCACCGGGGGGACTCGAAAGTGTGATCGGTCCCCCCGGACCAATGTCATTCAGATAAGAAAGACGGAAAGAGAACTGGAACT
>CAMJPQ010000169.1 GCA_946407745.1 uncultured Clostridia bacterium | reverse complement strand
GGCTGCTGAGTCAGCTCTCCGTATCGATTACGGCGGCGGGCTCGTATGGAAGCACCATTTCATCTTACCGTTCAATGTTAGACGGGGTTCAGTATACGACGTCATCCTTTACCGCCAGCAAGCGGCTTTCAACAGCTGGGGAGATGACGCTGACGGTCACTGTCACTGACAGCCGGGGCCGGACAGCGACGTACACCACGACCTTCACGGTGCTGGATTACACCTATCCGTCCATTACGCTGTTCAAAGCTGAACGATGCAACGCGGATGGCAGCGCGGCTCAGGTGGACGGCACGAACGTGCGGTACTCCTTCTCGGGCAAGGTTGCGGCGCTGAACAATAAGAACGGCCTGTCCTGCGTCGTGTACTACAAGCTGAAAAGTGCGACATCCTGGACTGTGGGCGAACAAATGACCATCACGTCCTACACCGTAACCGCCACGAATAAAAAGCTGACCCAGACCTTTGCCGCGCTCTCCAGCTATGACATCAAGGTGCGTCTGACAGACTATTTCTACTATGTGGAACAGGCCGTCAGCATCGGCACCAAGGGCGTCATCATGGACTTCCTGGCCAGCGGAAACGGCATCGCTTTCGGCAAGGTGGCCGAAGAATCCGAATGCGCGGATTTCGGCTGGCCGCTGAAGCTGTCCTCGCCGCTGGCAGTTGCCTATGGTGGAACAGGCGCGACGTCCGCCGCCGCTGCCATCGCTGCCCTTGGTGGAGTGAAGAAATCCGGCGATACCATGACGGGCAACCTGTCGATCCAGAGCTATTTATATCCGTCCCTGCTTCTGCTGCCAGTATACAACGACACCACCAACCGGACGGTTTTCGAGGGCAGTTATGTCGGTGCTTCTTCCTTCGCCGCCTGGGAGGACGATACCGGGCAGAACCGCCGGATGCTGGAAGTCAGGACAAAGAAGTATGAATCCAGCCTGGACAACGCGGTCATGCTCCGTGTCGCTGACGCGGGTGTGTGGTCAAACTACCGTATCTTTCACGCGGGCATGCCGACGGGAGTGCCCATTGCCAACGGAGGTACAGGAGCCACCACAGCAGCCAATGCCAGGGCCAACCTCGGCGCGAACAACGCCGGGAACCTCACCACGGGCACACTTCCAATGGCCCGTCTGCCGTTCAAGGTTGCATACGGTTCCGGCAATGTATCCGGCAGCAGCGCCTTATCGATCAACTACAGCAGCGCCGGGTTCACATCAGTCCCCTGTGTGGTGGCCAGCTATTCCACCACCGGTTCCAACTGGTCGGGCGACAACGGCGCTCTGAAGATATACGCAAAAACAACGACAGGCGCGACCATCATCGTTGGCGGCAGCTTCAACAATTCCCGCGTCATTGACTGGATCGCTATCGGAACATGACCAGGAGGCAATATCACTCTCGGGTTCAGCCCGCTCTCGTGATGGGAGCGGGTTTTTCCATATTACAAAAAGAAACGGAGGAAACGACTATGAGGGATTTTTCCATTGACCTGATCTGGGCAAAGATCCAGATCGCCATCACAGCCATCGGGGGATGGCTTGGTTACTTCCTGGGCGGCTTGGACGGCCTGATGATCGCTCTGATCGTGCTGATGACCCTGGACTATGTCAGCGGGGTCATGTGCGCCATTATCGACAGGAAGCTGTCATCGGCAGTCGGCTTCAAGGGCGTCTGCAAAAAGGTGTTCATCCTGATGCTGGTGGGCGTCGCTCACATCATTGACCTTCATGTGGTAGGTACGGGCAGCGCACTGCGCGGTGCCGTGATCTGCTTCTACATGAGCAATGAAGGACTGAGCCTGCTGGAGAACGCTGCTCACATCGGTCTGCCCATCCCGGACAAGCTCAGGGATATCCTGGCGCAGCTGCACGACAAAGAGAGAACGACCGACCAGGGCGACGGCGAATAACCGCCGCCCATTTCTTTTCCAGAGGTGACGAAAATGTCTGAAAGAATCAATACTCCTTTCACCAATGAGCATTTTGCCGACTGGTGCCAGAAGATGGTGGGCCAGCCATACTGGTATGGCACCTGTGTTTACAAAGCCACCAGCAGCCTGTTGTCCCGGAAATCCAACCAGTATCCTTCCCACTACGGCTCCAGCCGCACTTCCCGTTATAAGCAGGACATCGCCAACAAGGCGGTCGTTTCCGACTGCATCGGCGGCTGCAAAGGGTATGCCTGGACGGGTGGCGGTCAGGGTGTGCTGGAAGCCATCGGGACGGATAAAAGCATCTCCAGCAAATATGGTTCCAATGGGTGTCCGGATTACGGGGCCAATTCCATGTTCACCTGGGCCAAGAAGAAGGGAATGGACTGGGGAACCATCGATACCCTGCCCGAAATCCCCGGTGTTGCGCTGTACAAGGACGGCCACGCCGGATACTATGTCGGTGAGGGCTGGGCTGTTGAGTGGCAGGGCTTCAACGCCGGATGCGCAAAAACGCAGGTGAAAAAGCGTCCTTGGACACACTGGTATAAGCTGCCGTTTATCGACTACGGCGATACCAGCGGTGCACAGCCCGCCGTGGAGGCAGTGACCGTGTATACGCTGGGAAGTCGACTGCTGAAGAACGGCTCCTCTGGCTCCGACGTGAAGGCCTTGCAGGAACTGCTGAACCAGCTGGGCGCTGCTCTTGAGGTGGACGGCCAGTTCGGCAGCAAGACGGAAGCCGCTGTGAAGGCTTTCCAGAAGAAGGCCGGAATAAAACAGGACGGCAAGTACGGCGATCAGACCCATGCCGCCCTGATGGCTGCTGTGGCGGAGGACGATGCCGGGCAGCAGGCCATGACAGAAACACAGCCTGAACCGGAACAGGAACAGCCCATTGATGGGCAGACCACCATCCGGGTTTTGATCAAGTCCTCTGGCGGGAAGGTCAACATCCGCACAGGAAATGGCACCAGCTACAGCCGCATCACCGCTGTTGCGCCGGGCACAACGCTGGAGTATGTGGCCAGCGCCTTCAACGGCTGGCAGGCTGTTAAGATTGGAAGTCAGGTCGGCTGGGTGTCCGGGGAGTTCAGCGAGATCACAACTGAATAAACGATTACGGGGTTTTGCCTTCGGGCAGAGCCCCAACTTTTTTATTGGTAAAACCGGAAAAGTGCCGCTCCAACTGTCCGTAAGGCACTGAAGGAGAACTCCTTCAGATTGGAGTGATACGAATGACAGATCTGGAAAAGCAGAAAGTTGCCGTCCTGCGCAGCCAGGGTCAGAGTTACGGGGCCATTGCCGACGCCCTTCATGTGTCTGTGAATTCTGTCAAAACTTTCTGCAGGAGGAGCCATCTTTCCGGCTCAAAGCCTGCTGAAAGTTTGCCTGAAAACAACTTGACTGAAAGCGAAAACAGAGTGATTACTACTGTCACCGAAACGCCGAAACCCCTTGTAAAAGCTGGCGTTTCGCCCACACATCCAACCTGCAGGGTCAAGTTGACCTTCTCGGAGGAGGGTGACGAAAACGCCATCCCGGATGTACTGGGAATGCTCATGAACTCAAGATGCAGACAGAGGTGATGACAATGAAGAGAGTGGTATG
>CAMJPQ010000168.1 GCA_946407745.1 uncultured Clostridia bacterium | reverse complement strand
CGCTATATTTTTCATTGTTCGGGTATCAAGCGCCTGACGGTATTCGCCGCTGTCAGTCGGCAGTACATCGTCATAGTAGCCGTCATAGAAAGAATCATAACGGGGAGGCCTGCCCGGCGTGGGCTTTTGGGGAGATCCTGGCAGCCTCTCTTCATTTGTATTCTCCTGTGCTTTACGTTTGCGGTTCGTTTTGCTATCATTCTCGGAACTTATCCGCCGATCACTGACGATCAACGGCTTTCTTCCGGACTTGCTTTGAATCTCATGCTTGCCGACGCGGGATTTGGTCACAGGCAGGGGAGCGGTACAGGCCGGGCAGCGGACAGCAGAGCGGTTTTTTATCCTTGCTCCGCATTCAGGGCATCTTTTCATGGAAATCCTCCTTCAGACAATAAAAATGCAGCGGGATCGAAAGATCCCACTGCCGGATAGAAGCATTATAGCACGGAAGGATTCCCGTGTCAGTGCCATGAAGGTGCCAAAAAAGTGCCATATTTATGTTGGGCTGGAAGGATTGATGCCTCCGGTGATAACAGGAAGAGTACACGTTCCTTATTTGCTCAATACGTTTTGCAGCGCATCAAAATCAAGGATCTCGATGACCGGCGGGGCATAAGAGATGAGCCCATCAGCTTCGAGCTTCTTGAGCTCCCGATGAAGAGAGGACCTGGAAACGTTCATGATCATTGCCCAATTTGAGACCGAACCGGGTATCCTGATCACGTTTTTGCCGGATTGCCGTGCCTGGATCAGAAGATAAAATGCGGCCTTTTGCGCAATTCCATTGTAAGACAGCAACTCGAGACGCTGCTGGAGCATAAAGCTTGCGGTAGCAAGCTCTGTCATGAAATTTTTCATGATCCGCAAATCCTTCTGTAAAAGTAGAAGGATATCTTCTCTTTGGAAAAACAGGATCGTGGCCGATTCCAACGCCACAACATCACAGGGATACTTCTGGCTTTTGGAAAAAACAGCGGCAGGGCCGATCAATTCACCAGCTCTTCGGACAGAAACATTGATCTGACTCCCGTTTGGGAATAGCTTTTGTACCTGAACAATTCCTTCCAGAATAAACCCGATCCGGTTTGCGTCCTCCATCAGATGGAATACGGTTTCCCCTTTGTCATAGCGCTGAATATGGTGTGGCACCGCGTCAAGATCATCGCACAGCTCTTTTGTCGGAATGCCTGAAAACAGCGCGCTTTTTTCAAGTATCGTGTAATCCATTGCCTTTCTCCCTTCCGGTGGCCTAAGCTATTATACACCAAAAAACTTTTCCTGTGTATCTCCAGATACAGATTTTTTGGACTGATGCCTGTATACTCAAAGCAGAACAGAAAAGGAGGGTTCCACCATGATCCGTAAAATCATTCATATAGACGAGGAAAAATGCAACGGCTGCGGGCTGTGCGCAAAAGCATGTCATGAGGGCGCAATCGACATCGTAGACGGCAAGGCAAAGCTCATGCGGGAGCATTTCTGCGACGGGTTTGGCGACTGTCTGCCCAACTGCCCAACCGGAGCCATTACGTTTGAGGAAAGAGAAGCCCCCGCCTATGATGAGGCGGCGGTAAAGAAGGCGCAGGCGGAAAAGAAGCTGAGAGCAATGGCACACGCGCCGCATGAGGGCGGCTGCCCCGGTTCACGAATGGCGCAGTTCAAGCGTAGCGAAGCAGAGAATGCGCCCATAGCTGTCGGCAAGCCGGTTTCCCGTTTGGCTCAGTGGCCGTGCCAGATCAAGCTGGTGCCGACGAAGGCAGACTTCTTTGACGGCGCGAAGCTCCTGATTGCCGCCGATTGTACCGCCTACGCATACGCCAATATGCATGAGGAGTTCATGCGCGGTAAAATCACGATCATTGGATGTCCCAAGCTGGACGCGGTCGACTACAGCGAAAAGCTGACCGCGATCATCCGGGATAACGACATCAAGAGCGTCACGATCGTCCGGATGGAGGTGCCCTGCTGCGGAGGACTCCAGCGGGCTGCAGAAACGGCCCTGCGCAGCAGCGGCAAGTTTATCCCGTGGCAGGTCGTTACGATTTCCTGCGACGGTAAGATTTTGGAGTAAGGAGAGCTTTATCATGGAGTGGAAAGATAGAATCAGCACCTTCAGGCAGATCGATGTACGCGGGGTTCAGGGCAATTTCTTTCCTGGGCTGAAAAAGCAGGCCATGCAGCTCCCCGCAGGAGAGGGACTGGAAATCGTACAGTCCTTTGAACCGATTCCCCTGTATGAGGTGATGGAGGGGCTGGGCTTTGAGCATTTCACGGAGAAAAAAGGCGACGCGGAATATCACGCTTATTTCTATCGTGTCCATGTGAAGCAGGAGGAAAAGGATATTCCGATGCGCCCGGCAGCGCTGACCAATATGCCGCTGATTGATGAAAAGCTCGGCAATCTTGCAGTAAGCTTCTGGAATCTGACATGGAACGACGAACACCGCCATCTGCCCTATGAGATGCGTTTGCTTCTCTCCCTTACCAACGCAGTCGGCGCCGGCCGTATGCGTCAGGCGACCCGCGAGCTTGTGAAGGCGTACATCCACGGCCTGGACAGCGCGGCACTCGATGATGTCTTTGAGCTTCTGGCCTGGAATCAGGGCATAGGTTATTTCAGCTCTGAAATCGGCCCGTCCACACTTTTTGCAGCCTATAAGACCATCAAAAATATGGAGAAGCAGGAAAAACTGCGCAGAGAAATCTGCGAGGTACTCAAGGAAAAGTTCGGCGAAAAGAATCCGGATGTGAAGGTCTGAAAGAATCCGGATTCTGTTCCGCTAAAAGAATAGCAATTGGATATACTACAGCAGGAGGTATCAAAACATGAGAGCATTTGTAGATCAGGATCTTTGCATTGGCTGCGGGATGTGCAATGCAGCATGTCCGGAGGTTTTTGAACTGAACGACGAGGGAAAGGCCGAAGCTGTTGCCGATACGACTGACAGCAATCACGACGATGTCATGACCGCCATTGAAGGCTGCCCGGTTTCGGCTATCAGGGAAGAAGAGTAAAACATGAAAACGGATCGGAGTTTGCAGATTAAGAAATTGCAGCTCCGGTCCTTTTTTGTGCGGACGAAAGTCAGCAAAGATTTGGTGGATTATCGAAGACATTTCAGGTATAATCTGAACAAAAGAAAACCGGAAGGGAGGCGGACACATGGAGCGGCTGCGGTGCGTGGTTGAGAGGATCACCTATCAAAATGAGCAAAACGGGTATTCCGTGATCAAGTGCAGGGCAAAGGGCTATTCAGACCTTGTCACGGTCGTCGGCGCCATGCCGGAGGTCCATGTGGGCGCTGTCCTCTCCCTCACCGGCGAATGGAAAATGGATTCCAAATACGGAAGACAGTTCAACATTGAGAGTTTTGAGGAGACCTTGCCCGCCACAGTGCTCGGAATCGAGAAATATCTCGGCTCCGGACTTGTGAAGGGCATCGGCCCGAAATTTGCCAAGCGGATCGTGCAGGAGTTCGGATCGGATACCCTGCAGGTGATCGAGGACGAGCCGGACAGGCTGCTGCAGGTGCCCGGCATCGGCAGCGTGCGTGTGGAGAAGATCAAACAGAGCTGGCAGGAGCAGAAGGAGATCAAGAACATCATGCTCTTTCTGCAGAGCCATGACGTGAGCACGAGCCATGCCACGAAGATCTTCC
>CAMJPQ010000167.1 GCA_946407745.1 uncultured Clostridia bacterium | reverse complement strand
CGCTGACGGATGAGGTCGTGCCGCCGGTTAGCAACCCCGCTGCTGGCATGTGACCAAAATCGCCCCAGTTTACTGGGTTCGAAGCGCCCGGAAAACAGCCCGGTGGGCTGTTTTCAGCGGAGAACGGGCGGCAGCCCCGGAGAGGGGGACCGCTTGCGGTGGAGGGGCAAGGAGAACGGGCAGCAGCCCCGGAGGGATTTTCGCTCTGCTTGTTTATTTGCCATATGTTTTATTCTTCCCCCAGGCAGGGTTTTTTCAATATCTGTTGAATATAGCGTGGAAACTCTATACCCTTCCGGAGGAACTTTTTGATGAGAAGCCTGAAGATTTCCCCTTTTGAATCCGTGTCGATGCTGTTTTCCCTCATCCTCGCCGTGAGCGTGTTCACCTTTGCCTCGCCCTGTGAAGAGGTAATCGGCAGTGACGGCGCTTCCTCCTGGATGACCTGCCACTGGATGGCGCAGGCGGTTTTCGGCCTCGCGCTGGCCATGACCGCCATCAACTTCATGTCCATGTGCTTCATCAGCCGCCGCATTAAAATTGGGCTGTCCGTCGCGGTGCTGCCTGTGGCGCTGGCTGCGATGGCCATGCCCACCCTGCTCATCGGCGTATGCCATCACGCGGACGCGCGCTGCGTCATGATCACGCAGCCGGTGGTTCTTGTTTTCTCCGTGCTGATAATGGTGCTGAGCCTGCTGAACGCCCTGATGCAGTTCCGCCACGTGCAGGCCCGGCAGAAATAAAGCCAGCGTAACACCGCGCAAATGAGGTGGTCAGATGGCGAGAGAATTCTGCGTCAGACACGGTTGCAGCTTTTAAAGGCTTTGCTTAATTAAGACCAGTCGAAAAAGCTGCAGGAAGTGAATGGCACAAAGGGTACCGCCAGATGCACTGCCGGTCTGCAGCGGTGTTTTCCTTACTGATCGTCCAATAAATTGCAAATCATCGTCCTGCTTTATTGACAATATCGTCCGATTCTGCTATTCTCAATACAGTGAAAGGAGGTTGATTTGGTGTCGATCACAGCTACCGATCTGAAAGCCAACCTCGGTAAGTATCTCGCGCTCGCCGCAACAGAAGATGTTTACATTACACAGTATGGAAAGATTGTCGCTAAACTGACTAATCCGTTCCAGAGCCGTGTAGAGATCGCAGAATCCCTCTTCGGTACCCTTCCACAGACGATGACACTTGAAGAAGCACGAGAGGCAAGGTTGAACGAGGTATGAGAGTGCTGCTTGATACGAATGTCATTGTCGATGTCCTTCAAAGGCGTGAGCCCTGGTTTGAGGATGGTCAGAAAATCTTCTATGCGATTGCAAAGCAGCAGATCACGGGGTGCATCACCGCAAAGGAAGCTGCCGATATTTATTTCTTTTCCAGAAAGCAGTTCACGGGGCAGGGAAATGTCGATGCAAAGGCCAGGCAGGTGATGTCAAAGCTGTATGCGCTCTTCGAGGTGATTGATACCCTCGGCATCGACTGTGAGAGAGCAATTGCGATTGAAAACAATGACTATGAAGACGCCATCATGATTGAAAGTGCGGTGCGAACCGGAATTGACTGCATTGTAACAAGAAACACTGAGCATTTCAGAATATCTCCGATCCCTGTCTGCTCACCTTCTGTTTTTATGCAAAAACTGAATGAGCCATCTGCCTGAATGCAGGGAGAACACCGCGCAAATGAGGTGTTCGGATGGCAAAAAAAAAAACAGCCGGGTTGACCGGTGCTGCTGCAGAAAAGAAAGAATCCACACTTGTGAAAGCACGGATTCTTTCTTTTTTTGATTTATGTCCTTACATTTCTTCCTTCACAGGGCCGGCATGCCCCAGTGTGATGGGCAGGTTGCCGTTTCTCTCCCTCAGTGCGTCCAGCAGGACCTTGCTGTCCCCGGTGGTTTTCAGCTTCACCCTGTAGAACAGCTGGTACACGCTGCCCATTTCCGCGGTGCGCACCGTTTCCAGCTCATAGGCGGCTGTCTTTTCCTTCAGCACTTCTTCAAACAGTCCGTCATAATCCAGCGCCTCGGGCACGGAAATTCTCAGCATGCGCTCGTTGTCCGCCGCCTCGCCGAAGTGCAGCGCGCCCAGCGCAAGCGTCATCACCGCGTAGAGCACAAACAGCAGGCAGGCAATGGCCACATAGCCGGCCCCGAGGCACAGCCCCACCGCCATGGCGAGGAAAACCGCCAGGATCTCCTTTGCGCTGCCCTGTACCGAGCGGAAGCGCACCAGTGAGAAGGAACCGGCCACCGCGATGCCAGCGCCGAGGTTGCCGTTCACCGCGAGGATCACCGTGCCCGCCACCAGCGGCAGGATGGCCAGCGTCATCGCGAAGGATTTCGAACAGCGGTTCAGCTTCATATACAGCAGGGCGCCCAGCACACCCAGCACCATCGCGGCGCCCATGAGTATCAGCACAGTTGTCAGCGTCAGGCCGCTGACGGAAATGATCGAATTAAGCACTTTTTTTGCCCTCCCCGTGATAATAATAGTAGGATGCGCCTTTTCCCTTTGAAAGGTATTCCCTGTACGCCGTGCCGTACTTGGAAAAATGCGCCGGCCTGATATCCAGTGACCAGATGAGGCGGTTCAGCCACATTGGCCAGGCCTGCTCAATCTTGATCTCCATCAGTATCTGATGATCCCCGATCAGCGGCGCGCCCCGCGTCGGCAGGGTCATATCAAAGCAGTCGCTGCGGAAGCGGATGTTGCGGTCAAAGGTGATGCGCGCCTCGTCGGTGGCGGTGTTCAGCCACGCGTCCCTCTCATAGATGATCATCGCCTTCGGCGACACGCTGTACCTTTTCAGAAACCAGTTGATTTCCCGACCGATCTGCCCGCATTCCTCCGGCAGGGCGCCCATGCCGATGGCGCTCAGCGCCTGATTCAGCGGCAGGCCTGTGCGGCGCTTGTAGACCACGCCGCCGTACTTTTTCTTGATTTCCGCGTAGGCCATGGAATTGCCGTTCGGCGCGCCATAGCAGCGCAGCCGCAGCTTTTCCTTATATGCTGGCCGCTCCAGCGAACGGCGGATCAGCTGATAATCATCCGTGTCATAATAGATGCTCTGTATGGTAGAGGAGCCAAAGAGCTGCTTTGCAAAGCCCCTCTCGCTGAGGGCAGCGGTCAACGCGGAAAACTGCTGTTCATTCAGCAGGTATTTCTTTTCAACCCTGGCAAATGCCTGTTCTGCCATCGGGCTCACCGTCCTTTCCGTATCCTTCGCGGGTACGGTTTGATTCTATTCCGCCGCTTTGAGCGCGAGCTGATTGGAATTTGAACGTTGTGTGAAAAAACGCTAACACTCAGCTTTTCCCCTGCGGGCGCTCCGAAACATAAATAGGAAGGCTCATTTTGTCCGGTCTCCCCTCCCGGGGAGACCGGCGCGCAGCGCCAGTGGGGCTGCTCCGCATCCCAGCACAACACACAGGACGGCCCCTCTGTCGCATGCGCGACATCTCCCCAGTGAACTGGGGAGATTTGGGTCACATGCCAGCAGCGGGGTTGCTAACCGGCAGCACGACCTCATCCGTCAGCGCCTGACGGCGCTGCCACCTTCCCCTGAAGGGGAAGGCCTGCACTATCGCCTGCCAGTCAGCCTTCCCATTTGGGGAAGGTGGCCGAAGGCCGGATGAGGTCTGCCTCGCATCCCCGCGCCCCACACATTTCCGTATGTGTAACCATAGAACAATCCATGGACGCCCCAAAAGCGCAAAAGTGCGCTGTCTATGCCTCGCGGCACAACACATGCATC
>CAMJPQ010000166.1 GCA_946407745.1 uncultured Clostridia bacterium | reverse complement strand
TTTGGATTATGGCATTTCAATTGCGATAAGCATGATATAGTTATGGGGAAACGGGGATGGGTATGCCCGTGTGCTGAAAAACAATATGACAAAAGAAGAATTCACCACGTGGGCAAAGGACGCTGAGAAGCTCCGTGATAAAGCCCTCTCAGAGTATGAGCTTGTGCAGGACGATGACCGTCTATGGATTATCGCCAAGCTGAAACAGGATTTGAACGAAAAATAGAGGCAGTCGAATTGCTGTGGCAGTGATATGCTTCCTCTGAGATGCAGTAAAAACTGGGACGAAATAAAACTTCTTTGAAAAGCGCTATCCCACAAATGATTAGGTTGCAATCGCTCGTGGGATAGACTTTTATTGACAAATTGTTTCCATCAAGGGTTTTTGAACTGATAAATCTTTGCAGTTCAAAAAATTCCTTTCACCCAAGCTTCAAATCTTCAGCAGCGCAACAGCGACATCATTGACGTTTGTACCGGTCGGCCCGGTGACGATCAGCCCGCTCACCGCTTGGAGCGCGTGATAGGCGTCGTTGTCCCTCAGCATATCGAATACGGAGATCCCGCGCTCCGCCAGCGCCGCGCAGGTTTCGCCATCAACATAGCCGCCGGCGGCATCGGTGGGGCCGTCCGTTCCGTCGCTGCCCACGGAGAAGACCGCCGCACCGGGAATGTCTGCAATGCCGGGAGCCGCAGCAAGCGCCAATTCCTGATTTCGCCCTCCGAGGCCGTGCCCGGTCAGGTGTACGATAGTTTCACCGCCTGCGATAAACGCGAGAGATCTGTCGGACTGAAAGTGGCTTTTGAGAATACTTGCAAGGAAGCTGCCCGCCTCCCGCGCCTCGCAGCAGAGCTGATCGGTCAGGATGATGGGATCATATCCGAGCTTTTGCGCAGCGGCAGCAGCGGCGGCACACAGCTCACGCACAGAGCCGTTGATGTGCGTCTCCACATTATGAAGCTCCTTGGGTGTCTCCTCGTTCAGAAGCTTTTCAGCATCCGGGCTGAACTTCAGTTCATATTTTGCGGCGATGTTCTTAGCCTGTTTGCAGGTACTGCTGTCCGGATATGCAGGACCGCTTGCGATCATGTCCAGAGGATCACCCAGGATATCGCTCAGCACAATGCTGAGAACCTTTGCCGGGGCGCAGGCGAGGGCAAAACGGCCGCCCTTGACGGCGGAAAGGCGCTTGCGGATCGTGTTCATCTCCACGATATCCGCGCCGCTCGCGAGCAGCTGACGGGTAATGTCCTGCAGCTCTTCCCCGGAGATAAGCGGCAATTCAAAGAGGGCGCTGCCGCCGCCGGAGAGCAGAAAGATCACCGTATCCCCGGCGCTGCGGTTTTCCACTAATTCCAGCGCTTTCTTGGTCGCGGCAAAGCTGTTCTCATCCGGTACGGGGTGCCCGGCCTCATAGCAGACAACACCCGGGATTTCGCCAATGACATGACCATATTTGGTGATGACAACGCCGCCGTCCACCTGTCCCAGCGTATCCACGGCGGCCTTCGCCATCTGCCAGGCGGCCTTGCCGGCGGCGACCAGCAGCGTTTTTCCAGCTCCGGGACGATAATCTTTGAGCGTGCGGCGCACAGCCTCATCAGGCAATACGGCTGCGATGCTCTCCCTGACGATCTGATCTGCGTCTTTTCTGAGCGAAGCGTTCATGGCGTCTGTCCTCCGTTACCGAGTTATCAGGTGATAGGAGCAGGATTGAAAATGCAGATATCGTTGTGCCAGCGGTATTGCTCCGAATAGGGCTGCCTGCGGCCGCTCGCGACATCGAGGATATAACGGAACATCTCCTCACCCTGCTCGGCGATGGTGGCCTTCCCGAGGGCGGCGGGGCCCGCGTCATAGTCGATGATGTCGGGCCACTGCTCCTTCATTTCACTTCTTGAGCAGACCTTGATCACCGGAGCCGCGGCGAGGCCGTAGGGGGTGCCGCGGCCGGTCATGAAGACCTGCAGGCCCATGCCGCTTGCAAGCTGGCTGGTGCCGCAGAAGAGGTCGGAGGCGGGCGTTGCGGCAAAAATCTCTCCGTGCTTTGTGGGCCTCTCGCCGGGGGACAGCACCTCCACGATGGGCGAGGTGCCGGACTTTGCGATAGAGCCCATGGACTTTTCGATGATGTTGGAAAGCCCGCCCTTCTTGTTGCCGGGGGTGGTGTTCGCGCCGCGGTCCACACCGCCCGCGCGGAGGTACTCGTCGTACCACTTCATCTCCTCCACGAGCCGCGCGCCGACCTGATCGTCGATGCAGCGCTCGGCGATGAACTGCACGCCGTCGCGCACCTCGGTCACCTCGGAGAACATGACGGTGCCTCCGCCGGAGACAATGAGGTCGGCGGCATAGCCCGCGGTGGGATTGGCGGTGATGCCGGAAAAGGCGTCCGACCCGCCGCACTGCATTCCGACCAGCAGATCGCTGAGGGGCAGCGTAACACGCCTGCGCTCGTTGAGCTTCTGAAGTTTCTTTTCCGCCATGTCCAATATTGCGTTCATCACGGCGTCGTGGCCCTTGTGATCCTGGAGTATGATGACATTCTCGGGCGTATTCAGCTCCGGCCAGAGTGCGCAGAAGCGCTCGGGCGTAAACTTCTCGCAGCCGAGGCCGACAAGCATGAACTGCCCGCCGAAGTTCGGGTGCAGGGCAATGTTGCGGATGAGGCGCTGCGGCACCTTTGCTTCCGGCGCGTCGATGGCGACGCCGCAGCCGTACTGATGATTGACCGTGACCACATCGTCCACGTTGGGGTACTTTGGAAGAAGGTCCCGGCGGATGCGGGAGATAGCGTCGTTCACCACGCCGATGACGCACTGGACCGTGGTATTGATGCAGAGGATGTTGCGGGTGCCGCCGGGGCCCTCGCCCCAGGGATTGGGATAGCCCATCCAGGTTTTAACGGGCGGCTCAGGCAGGTCCGTCACGATATTCTGTGCAAAACGCATGGCGTCCAGGTCCGGCGCGGGGGCCATGAGAAGGTTGGTCTCGTTGATCCAGCTGCCGCGGGGCATATCTTCGCGCATGGTGCCGAGCACGACGCCGTAGCGCACGACCTCACCGCCTGCCGGGATATCGCAGAGGGCGATCTTGTGCGCCTGGGGGATGTCCTGCTGCAGCACGGTCCCGTCGGGAAGCGCTGTTCCCTTTGCAAGATCACGGATGGCGACGGCGACATTGTCGCGTTCGTTGATTTTGATACTGAGTGCTTCCATAGCTGCCTCCTGAAAACGGGTCGGGAAAACACCGACCCGTTGTTTTGTTATTCGATCAGGCCCGCTTCGCGCATGGCTTTGCGGATATTCTCAAGAACCGGGCCCTCGGGTGTCGGAAGGTTCGGACGATAAGGATCGCCGACCTCAAGGCCGCGAAGCTTCGCCATGTCCTTCGCCGCCACTGGGAAGGAGGCGGGGTCCATCGAAAGGCGCACGGGATTGAGCTTGAACTGCGCCTCCAGCGAGCCCTGCATATCGCCCGCGGCATAGCGCTCGTACACAGCGCCGATGAGCTCGGGCATAAAGTTGCCCGCGGTGCAAACGCCGCCTACCGCGCCGATACAGAGACTGGCATACAGGAGCGTGTCCTTGCCGCCGAATACCTTGAAGCCGATATCGCGGTTGAGACGCACGCACTCCTCGGTGAGCGTGATGTCGCCGGAGGTGTCCTTCATGCCGACGATGTTGTCGACCTCATGGGCAAGCCGGGTAATCAGCGCCGCGGTCATGCCGTAGCCGACGCGTCCGGGATTGTTGTAGAGCAGGACCGGGGTCTCGGGGATGGCCTCGGCCACGGTCTTGAAGTGCAGGAACAG
>CAMJPQ010000165.1 GCA_946407745.1 uncultured Clostridia bacterium | reverse complement strand
AAATACTGGCTGACGCACCATGAAGCCACCGCCAGCCGTGCAGGCAAAAAGGTAATCTGCCAGCATTGCGGGAAGCCCTTCACGGATTACGCAAACCGGCATAGAAAATACTGCTCCCACCCGTGCTACATCGCCGCCCGCTATGGAGGTGACCAGCATGAGTGAAGAGCAGTTTGATCGGGAGCTGAAGTTTCAGGTATCCATGGCGTTGGTGGATGAGATGCTGGAGAAAGGGATCATCGGGCAGGAGGATTACGAAAAATGGCTCCGGCACATGACGCAAAAATATAACCCGCCCATCGGTCGCGTTGTATCAAAGAAGAGCTCGTAACCGCTTGACTTTATTGGCTTTTAGAGTGAGTAATGTCGACCGAAAGGAGGTCGTGAAATGGCCAAAGTTGTAAGGAAAATCGAGGCGGCTGCGCCAGCGCCGGTCAAGCTGAAGCGGGTCGCCGCATATGCGCGGGTGTCCATGGAAACAGAACGCCTGAACCATTCGCTCTCCGCACAGGTCAGCTACTACAGCGAGCTCATCCAAAAGCATCCCGGCTGGGTGTACGCAGGCGTGTATGCCGATGACGGCATCTCCGGCACCAAGGTAAACAGGCCGGAGTTTCAGAAAATGCTGGCTGAATGCGAAGCGGGAAACATCGACATCGTCCTGACCAAATCCATCTCCCGCTTTGCGCGAAACACGGTGGATCTGCTGGAGACCGTCCGTCACCTGAAGGAGCTGGGCATCGAGGTTCAGTTTGAAAAAGAGCACATCAGCTCTCTGAGCGACGACGGAGAGCTGATGCTTTCTTTATTGGCCTCTTTTGCCCAGGAGGAAAGCCGGAGCATTTCGGACAACGTCAAATGGGGACAGCGGAAGCGCATGGAGCAAGGCATCCCTCCGGGACACTTCAGGGTTTACGGATACCATTGGGAGGGTGACACGCTGGTGCCCACCCCGGAGGAAGCAGCCATCGTGAAGCGCATTTTTCAGAACTTTCTCGACGGAAAGTCCAGGCTGGAAACCGAGCGTGAGTTTGCTGCGGAGGGCATTACCACCCGGGACGGATGCCGCTGGGTGGATTCGAACATCAAGAGCGTCCTGTGCAACGTCACCTACACAGGGAACCTGCTCCTGCAGAAGGAATTTACCGCCGATCCCATCTCGAAGAAAAAGAAGAAGAATCGCGGGGAGCTTCCGCAGTACTTTGTGCCCAACACCCATGAAGCGATCATCGACAAAGAGACCTTCGATTATGTGCAATCCGAAATGGCCCGGCGCAGGGAGCTTGGCCCGCTGGCCAACAAGGCACTGAACACCAGCTTCCTGACGGGAAAAATCAAATGCGCCTTCTGCGGGCAGAGCTACATGCACAGCCAGCGGCTCAACCGGGCAAAGCGTACTCTTCAGCCAGAAAAGATGGAAACCTGGGCATGCGGGTCGCGAAAAAAGAAGGGCGGACGATGCATCGGAAAGGAGATCCCACACAGGATCATCCTGCAGGAAGCCGCCAGCGCAATGGGCCTTGAAGCATTTGATGAGCAGGCCTTTACCGAGCGGATCGACCATATCGAGGTGACCGGCGCACGGGAGCTGACCTTCCATTTCAGGGATGGACACACGGACATCCGGCACTGGGTCAATACCTCCAAGAAGGATTGCTGGACAGCTGAGTACCGGGCTGAGGCCTCCGCGTACCGTCGCCAGCATGCGCCAAACCGGAATGGCTGCTCATGCTTTACGACAAAGCTGAAGTGCACGGTTTGCGGGGAGAATTTCAGGCGGCAGATGCAGCACCTCGCTTCCGTTGAAAACGAGACCGTTTACTACTGGCGCTGCCCGCATCCCACGCAGTGCGGCACCAGGGGCATCCGCGATGAAGAGCTCCGGCAGGCTACCGCAGAGGTGCTTGGTCTCGAGGCCTTTGATGAAGCCCTTTTCCTGGAGCAGATTGATCACATCGATGTAAACGCGGAAATGATCCTGACCTACGTGTTCAAGGACGGTCACACCGTTGAACGGAAATGGGACACGAAACGGCACATGCCGAAGTGGTCAGCGGAGCGCCGGGCACAGTTTGAGAGTCAGCCGAAGAGAACCTACTCCCCGGAGCAGAGGAAACGGATGAGCGAGCACATGAAGGAAGTCAGGAGGAACAAGCATTGGAGCAGCAAAGGAAAGTCGTAACCATCCCGCCGACGGTCAGCCGCTTTACGGCTTCACCCATCGCGGCTCAGAAAAAGCGCCGGGTCGCTGCCTACGCCCGCGTCTCCACAGACAGCGATGAGCAGTTCACCAGCTATGAAGCGCAGATCGACTACTACACCCAGTACATTAAGGCGCGGGACGACTGGGAATTCGTGAAGGTGTACACCGACGAGGGCATCACCGGCACCAGCACCAAACACCGAGAGGGCTTCAAGGCCATGGTGGCGGATGCACTGGCCGGGAAGATCGATCTTATCGTCACCAAGTCCGTCAGCCGCTTTGCCCGGAACACTGTCGACAGCCTGACTACCATCCGACAGCTGAAGGAAAAAGGCATCGAGTGCTACTTTGAGAAGGAAAACATCTGGACGTTCGATGGGAAGGGCGAACTGCTGATCACCATCATGAGCAGCCTGGCCCAGGAGGAAAGCCGGAGCATTTCCGAAAACGTCACCTGGGGCCAGCGGAAGCGCATGGCCGACGGCAAGGTGGCCATTCCCTTCAAGCACACCCTGGGCTTCAAGCGCGGCCCCAAGGGTGAGATTCTGGTGGATGAGGAGCAGGCGAAAACCGTCCGGGACATCTACGATTGGTTCCTCGAAGGGCTGACGCCACACGCCATTGCTGCCAGGCTGATGGAAAACGGTGTTCCGTCGCCTCGCGGCAAGGAGGTGTGGCATCAGGGCACGGTGAGAAGCATCCTGAGTAATGAAAAGTACAAGGGCGATGCCCTGATGCAGAAGTTCTACACCGAAGATTTTCTGACCAAACGGCAGATTCCCAACAAGGGTGTCCTGCCGCAGTACTACGTGGAGGGCAACCATGAGGCGATCATCCCGCCGGAGACCTTTGAATTGGTACAGCTGGAGCTTGAGCGTCGGAAATCCAAAGGAGGCCGCTACAGCGGAGTGGACATTTTCGCCTCCCGGATCGTCTGCGGTGAATGCGGCGCTTACTACGGCTCAAAGATCTGGCATTCCAATCAGGCCAAGTACCGCCGGATCATTTACCGCTGCAATCAGAAGTACGGCGGTGACAAGCCCTGCTCCACACCGCATGTGACCGAGGAGCAGCTGAAGCAGGGATTTGTTGCCGCCCTGAACAAGCTCATCTCCAAACGGGATGACATCATTGCCGGGCTGACGGAAGGCGCGGAAATCCTGTACGATACGACGCCCCTTGAAGCAGAGAAGAAACGCCTGTGGGATGAAATGTGCGTGCTGGCAGAGATGGTGCAGGCGGCAATCAACGAAAACGCGCACGTCGCCCTCGACCAGAAGGAGTACCAGAAGCGGTATGATGAACTGGCCAGCCGGTACGATGGCGTCAAGGCCGAGCACGACAAGGTGGCCGGGCAGATCGCCACCCTGGTTTCCACCAAGACCGCAGCGCAGCAGTTCATCGGCACTTTGCGCGGCCTGCCGCAGAAGGTGACAGCATTTAACCCGGAGACCTGGGGAAAACTGTTGGATCATGCAACGGTTTGCACCGACGGCAGCATCCGCTTCACCTTCCGCAACGGCATCGAGATCTGACGATCCGATCATACCCCCTTTCGCTCCTGTCGCATTGACAGGAGTTTTTCCGTTTGCGGCGAAATAACAGGTGTGGGCTTGATAGTAAGCTCATGCT
>CAMJPQ010000164.1 GCA_946407745.1 uncultured Clostridia bacterium | reverse complement strand
ACGCCATGGGCGGCGACCGCATCTTCAAGCCGGAGATGAGCCCCTCCTGCGCCTATGTCGGACCGGAGTTCGCAGGCGTCGGCTACACCGAGGAGCGGGCCAAGGAGCTGGGCATCGCCTATAAGGTCGGCAAGTTCCCCACCAGCGGCAGCGGACGCAGCCTGGTGGCCGGACACACGGACGGCATGATCAAGATCCTGGCGGGCGAGAAGTACGGCGAGATCCTGGGCGTGCATATCCTGGCCCCCAGCGCCACGGAGCTGATCGAAGAGGCCGCCCTCGCCATCAAGCTGGAGTGCACCGTCAAGGAGTTCGTGGAAACCATCCACTGCCATCCCACCGTGGCCGAGTCCGTGCGTGAGGCGGCGCTGAACATCGACAAGAAGGCCATTCATATTCCCAATAAATAAGGAGGAGACACATCATGTTGGTTGCAGCTTTCATTTTCCTTGCGCCGGGCGCGGATCCGGCAATCCACCGCAAGACCGTTGAGACCCCGGGCGTGGCGCTCACGGCTATCGGTGTGGAGACCATCGACCAGGCGGTGGCGGTCGCCAAGGAAATGGCGGACGCCGGATGCGGCGCCATCGAGCTCTGCGGCGGCTTCGGCATCCAGGGCACGGCGCTGATCGACAAGGCGGTGGCGGGCAAGGCCCGCATCGGCGCGGTCCGCTTCGACCTGCACCCCGGCCTTGACAACAAGAGCGGCGACGAGATTTTCCTGTAATTGAGAAAAGCAGGGAGCTTCCGGATTTCGGAAGCTCCCTGCGGCGAAAAAGGAGAGATCGGCATGGATGAGATCCGCGACAAAAACGCCGAGGGCGAAATCCTCGACATCTATACCCCACAACACGAGCGCACCGGACGCAGTGTGCGCCGTGGCGATCCCATCACCGGGGACGATCGCCTGCTGGTCGCCCATGTGTGCGTGCTCAACGGAAAGAATGAGTTGCTCTGTCAGCTGCGGTCCACGGCCAAGGGCCACTACGGCGGCCGCTGGGATCTGACCGCCGGGGGCTTTGTCCTGAGCGGGGAGGACCCCGAAATCTCCGCGCTGCGGGAGCTGGAGGAGGAGATGGGCCTTGCGCTGAAGCCGGAGGATCTGCGCTTCGTGTTTACCGAGCCCTTCTCGTATGTACTGGACGATTACTTCCTGGCCCGGGCGGAGGCGGACCCCGCGGCGCTCACCCTGCAGGAGGACGAGGTGGCCGACGCGCGCTGGTTCAGTCTGGATGAGGTCACCGCCATGATCGCCGACGGACGCTTCGTGGATTACCCCATTGAGGGCATCCGCCGGGTCTTCGCGCTGGCCGCGGCGCGGTAGAAGGGGAGGGACTTCATGTTAATTCTGGTGTGCAATGTGGGCAGCACGTCCCTGAAATACAAGCTCTTTGACATGCCGTGCACGGACATTCTGGTGGAAGCAAAAACCGAGCGCGTCGGCCGCAATGACGCGATCTTTACCTATCGAAACAACCAAAACGGCTTTTCGGAAAAGCTGGAGGGACTCTCCGTTCCCGGCTATGCGGACGGGATCCGGCTGTTTCTGCGCTATCTGCTGGGCGAAAAGTCCGGCGCGCTCAAAAGCATGGACGAGCTGGAAGCCATCGGCTTCAAGACCGTGCTGGCGAAAGGCTACTACGGCGTGCACGAGCTGACAGACGAGGTCCTCGCCGCCATGGAGGCTTATGTCACTGTGGCGCCGGCGCACAATCCGCCCTATATTGAGGCGATCCGCGTGTTCCGCTCCCTGCTTCCGGACAAGCTGATGGTGGGCTGCTTTGAAACGGCGTTTCACACGACCATTCCGCTGTCCCGCCGGATCTACGCCCTGCCCTATGAGTGGTACGAACAGTACGGCATCTGCCGGCTGGGCTACCACGGCGCGTCTCACGGCTATATTGCCCGTCAGATCCGAAAGCGCGCGGGCGAACACTTCCGGCTGATCTCCTGCCACATGGGCGGCAGCGGATCCATCTGCGCCATAGAAGACGGAAAGTCCGTGGACACCTCCTTCGGCTTTTCCCTGCAGACCGGCATTCCCCACGCCAACCGGGCCGGGGACATGGACGCCTGTGTGATCCCCTTCCTGCTGACCCAGGGGCTGACCATGGACCAGATCATGGAGGGAATCGGCAAAAAGGGCGGACTGCTGGGTATCTCCGGCGTCAGCAACGATTTGCGGGATATTCAGGATGCCGCCGAGAACGGCAATGAGCGGGCCGCCCTTGCCATTGACGCTTTCTGCGATTCGGTGGTGAAATACATCGGCGCGTTTTACGCGGAGCTTGGCGGCATGGACTATCTGGTTTTTACCGGCGGCATCGGGGAAAACTCCGTGCTCGTCCGTGAAAAAATCTGCTCGCGCCTTTCCTGCCTCGGTGTGAAGTTTGACCGGGAAGCCAATCTGGCTGTTCGCGGAGAGGGCAGGATTTCAACATCGGATTCGCCTGCGGAGGTTCTGGTGCTTCCCACCAATGAGGAAGTCGGCATCGCGCAGATCATCCACGAAAAGGTCTCGGCGGGAGAACTGAGCCCCTAAGCCGCTGCAGAGACCGTTCCGACAAAACAAAAGGAGGCGCTCAACATGTGGAAAAGATATCTTGTTGAAATCGGCTATGGAGCCGATCTGCACGGGATGGATGGCATGGAGGCCGCTGCGCGCGCGGTCAGGGACGCCGTGTCCCACTGCTGCATGTGCGGCCTGGTGGAGACGCTGGGGGTCAAGGATCTGCGGTCTGAGATCCGCGTCAGCATGAAGATCGGCGCGCCGAATCCGGACAGTATTGACCCGGAGCCGCTGAAGAAGCTGCTGATCACCGACAATGTGGACGTGGAGGTCGTGCAGGGCGGCATGATGCTCAACGGAATCCACCGGGATGAGTTCGGGGAAGGGGATCAGATCATGATCGTGATCGCCGGACTGACCGTGTATGTGAAGGCCTGAAGGAAAGTGGGAGATGCGCGGAACACAGAACGGAGAGAGAGGAGCCTGAAAGCCTATGGAGCCGCCGATACAGGTCACCCTTGCGGCAAACGCCGGCGTTCTGCTGCGGGTCCGGAATACGTCCATTCTGATTGACGCGCTCTTTGCAGATACTTCCGGCTGCGGGCTGTCGCCGGAGACGAGGGAAAGGCTCATGTCCGATCTCCCGCCTTTTGACGAAGTGGATTACGTGCTGTTTACGCACCTGCACGAGGACCATTTCTCCGAGGACATGACCCGGACTTTTCTCCGTCGTCACACGGTGAAGGGGCTGATGCTCCCCGTGTCGGAGCGATTGGAGCGGCAGGGCTTTTTTGATTTTGTGAGAGAGACCGGAACTCCTTGTTCTGTTTTGTCCGGCCAGATCGTGAAAACCGTTTTTACTCTCTCGGACGAGGTGCAGGTTTCTGCGTTCCGGACCCTGCACCTGGACGAGAAGTACCACTACGTCCTGCACTTTTGCTATCTGATCGCCTGCGGGGGAAAAAGGCTCTTGTTTACATCGGATGCAGACTATACCCGGGAGACGTTTTCTTTTCTTGGGGAAGAGCCGCTGCGGGCCGCCTTTGTCAACCCCCTGTTCTTCAGCGATCTTCAGCGCAGGCGTTTCTTTCACGGCACGCTGCCGGCGGAGACGATCGTCGTGTATCATCTGCCGTTTCCGGCGGGAAACGGGGAACAGCTCCAACAGATGTTTTCCCGGAGCCTCCGTGCCTGGCCGGAGAGCGGACCGCCCGTCATTGTACTCGACCGGGAACTTCAAACAATTATGCTGTAATACGGCAAAGAGCCCGCCAAAAGGCGGGCTCTTTGCCGGAGGCTGTCAAAAAACTTTGCTTCAGGCCTCCGAATCAGAGCAGCGGGGGAGCTC
>CAMJPQ010000163.1 GCA_946407745.1 uncultured Clostridia bacterium | reverse complement strand
GCACATAACATCACTGTATTTACCTCTCTGGTACAAATTCCGAGTTGCCGATCGTTCATTCCATTCAATGCTGACTTGGCTTCGGCAAGACCCGATTTTCCGCGGTCCATACAAACTGGATTTGGCAGCGAATTCTTGCACCATGAATTCTGCCCGTTCAATATTGTTGTTTTACTTTGGCTATCAGAAAGACTTTTATGACCAGAAATGCAAAACAAATGATACCGGCATATGGCTGCCTCGTTGCAATAAATACTGTGACCGAGAGTATTGACAGCACGACCCCTGTAACAAGCCTGTGCCTGTTCCAGACCGATTTGTTGAAATGAGCGATGATCGCTCCACAGATCCCATTCAGGATCGTGATGCTTATGATCACGACAAACACAGTCTTCAGCCACGGAGCAATCCGGCTCAGCCCAAACAGGGATACCGTTTCGGGAGAGGCTGGGCCATTTCCAAACGCAGGTATGAACAGCAGTATGGCCAGAAGGATGTCCAGCGCATTACATATGAGCGAAATGTATTTGCTGGCGAACTCCTTCTTGTCGTTTTCTGCCACGGTGATCATCTCGTCTGAACAGATCAGATCGTCAATCGTTACGGAGAAGAACCGGGATATCTCTTTGAGCGAGTCGATACTCGGATACCCCCTGCCGGATTCCCACTTCGAAACAGCCGTTCTCGAAACAAACAGGGACTCAGCAAGCTCCTCCTGCGTCATCGACCTGCTTTTTCGTAATTCCTGCAGCTTTTCACTGAACTCCATTTGATGCCCCCGCCTTCAGATGTGTTTTCCTTTGACTGGTGTATCTGCCATGAACCGATAAATCATAAACAGACCGGAACTTAAGAAAACGGAGCCTATGATATCAGTTATCCAATGAACACCTGCGATCAATCTTCCGATCACCATGAACGCGGTGAATACAATTACAAATACTGCTACCGCTTTCCGTGCCACTGGATTTGCAATTCTTCGATCTGACTGATACTTCAATGTCGGCATCACCGTCAGGACCAGAAGCGTCGTTGAAGACGGATAGGACGCTTCCAGATTTCCATCTATCAGGATCGGCCTGTAATTGATCGGAACCATCTCGAACAGCAGGTAGCCCAGAATGACCACCACGTAATAGGCGCCCAGCAGCAGGATATCGAAATCGACTTTCAACAGGCTTCTACGTTTTACCAACTGGGCAAGTCCCAGCGTTCCAAAGCACATGCATATGATGATCGGGACAAGACCAAGCCAATCTGTAATCGTATAGACCAACAAATGTACACCGATCAGTCGGTGAAACCATACATTGACCGTCGCAAATCCGATTTCCGTTCCATTTGGGCCTGCATTCTGTATGTCGATATGCCGGATCAATACAGTCCATAGTGCAAAGGCCGCCAGCAGCACGATTCCTGCCAACAGTTCTTTTTTTCTGATCTCTTTCATTTTCAATCCATCCTTTCTGTGACGCTTGGTCAGACAGAGTGTAATGGACGGTCATGAAAAATGAAAGAATTGCTCCGTCACATCTGCGATACGAATCGTGTCATTGTTTTACCAGGGCTTTTTCCCGGCAGCAAGGGCTGTCCAGCCCTGCCTGTCATATCATGATATTCTATCTCTTCGACCTATTCCGGTTTTCCGGCTCATCGTTTTCGGATCGGGAAAAACATATAATCCTTCCCGGTTTTGGGGCAGGAATAATCGTACACGGCGCCTGCAAGCGGAATGCCGTTCTCTTTCATATATTGCCACATGTCAGAAAACGTATTGTTTCCCTCGCATTCGACGACCAGATAGTCGTATGCAGGAAGCACCCATTTGACCCATCCTTCCGGAGCTTCCGCGTCATCCCGGCACTCCGCACCCGCCAGATAAAGCCCGCGGCTGAAATCATCCCACGGCTGAAAGGAACGGGAAAAGTCTGTCATGGCTCCCCATATGCCGACGAGATTCCCGGATTCGTCTCTCTTGGCCAGATCAGCGATTTCATCAAAATGGGAATTGGCATCCTGCCAGAGCCGCTGGATGAAGCCGTCCCCATCCCGGGTCGATCCCTCTTTTCCGATCACCACAAACGAATCTTTGGACGCTTTTTCAATCTTCATTGCTTTCCTGCCTCCCTTCTGTGAAACATTATTGTATCAACGTCTGTGATCCTCATTATGCCATAAAATCATCGGCCGGTCAATTTGCTTTACATATTTCCGGCGGCGGAGCCCCGGGCGAAGTCATTTCGGGCTGAAAGGCATACAAAACGGCCGGGAGGGAAGTCCTCTCAGCCGTTGTTTGTCGTCAGAATTCCTGTGCCTTGCAAGGCCTAACCGTTCAGCCCCATCGCGGCGCGCCGGGCCGCTTGGATGTCCATCCCTCATTCACTTTAGTTGGCGATTGACCGCCTGTTCCATGGGGATTCATCCAGCTGATAGAGATAGGAGATCATATCGTACTCCCGGCTGCCCCATCTGTGGGTGCCGGTTTTATACGCTGTCCCGCCCATTTTCTCGTAGAATTTCCGGGCTTCCGCATTTTCCCTGAGGCACCAGACGATCATTCTTTTCCTGCCCGCTGCCTTGAACAGATCCACGGAATCATGGAAAAGAGCCTTTCCGATACCGCCTTTTCTTTTGCCGTACCGGATATAGATGGCGATGATTTCGCAGTCCGAATCTTCGTCACCGGTCATCTCGTTCCAGGTGAACCCCAGGATTTCCTTTTCAACAGCGGCCACCCTGTAGATCTGGTATCGCTGTGATTCGCGCTGGTATCGCTCCTCCACGCTCATGGAATCCAGGTAATCACTGTCGATGATCCCCCGGTAGGCCATTTTCCAGTCTTCCACAAGAATGTCCGCGATCTGCCAGGCATCCTCTTTTGATGCCTGCCTGATGATCATTTTTCCTTGACCAGCATTCATGATCGTTCCTCCATAAGCGGGAATTGATCTATCTGCCCCATTCAGGCAAGAAACCGGCGCGCCTGCGGATGATCATTCTTCTGCATGATTCTTTTCCCTCCGCATCACTTTTTCCTGACAGGTATACAGATTTCACTGACATAATCCGAGGAAGAAGCATCACCCGGCAGGTAGTTTTCAATATCATAATCAGGAATCAGTTCATAATCGGAAACCGGCAGCCACTCTTTGTAAATCCGTTCCCACATGGTCTGAATCGCCGTGGGTGTCGGCCCGACACACTTGAAAACCGCCCAGGTGTATTCCGGAATATGAATGATCTCGAATCCCTCCGGAACGCCTTCCACATCGGATGCCTTGCAGCCGATGCCGTAACGGAACGTATCGCCGCCGGCTTTCTGCTGGGCACACAGTCCGAGATACCCAGGAATTTTCCGATATTCCGCATTCGCATAATACGCATCCCAGAACTTCGGAATCTCGGCTTCGCTTGTTTCTGCAGGAAAGTCCTCTGCATGCATGAGAAGATCCATCGCTTCCCATTTTTCAATTTTGTACTCCATGATACAGCCTCCTTCAATGGTGATTCGGACAGTAAACCGGTTCATAAACTGAATGGAACTGCCCTTTTTCACCTGCATCGGTGAAACGCCGTGGAACCGTGTAAAGGCTTTGGCAAAGCTTTCCGGAGATTCATAACAGTACCTCATCGCAACATCGATGACTTTTACATCACCGCCGATCAGATCCGCCCCGGCCTGTGAAAGACGCCTTTTCCGCAGGTATTCCGCCGGAGACATTTCTGTCAGCAGGGAAAACGCCCTCTGGAAATGAAAAGCGGAAAGGTGTACGTGCTTCGAGATATCCGCCAGCGTGATCTCATCCGTCAAATGATTCTCCATATACGCAATGGCATTGTTGATTGTCCTGATCCAGTCCATCCGGTCTCCCTCCTTTC
>CAMJPQ010000162.1 GCA_946407745.1 uncultured Clostridia bacterium | reverse complement strand
ATGCTCATTTCAGATCGTCCTTCCCAAGATGCTTTACCCGACGAAAAGCCAGGCTGTTAATCACCAGCGCAAACATTGCTTCCACCGCCGCGGCAACCGCGCAGGCAGGCCAGTTGACGGAACGGACGCACATCGTATCCGGCGCTTCGATAATCCGTACCAGGGTTTCCGTGATCAGCACGATCACCAGCATTCCGATTCCCAGGCCCGCCAGCGTGGTGAAAACCGTTTCGCGGATCAGGTACCCGATCTCTTCCCGGTAGCTGAAACCGTTGATCCCCATGACGATCAGTTCGTTCCGGCGGCGGCTCACAAAGATATTCACCAGATTCAGCAGGACGAAAAAGGACATGATCACGGAAAGCGTGATCATCACATAGATCAGGGCATTAAAGGCGTCCGTAAGCCCGGAAAACAGGGGCGGCATCGTGTCGGTGCGAGAGACTGCAGCTCCGGGGAATCGTTCCCGCAGGAAGGCCGCCAAGTTGTCTGGATCCGTTCCGTTCAGCCGGATCAGCAGGTTATTGGCAGCGGGAGGAAAGCCGAATACGGTCTCATACAATTCCTCAGACATATAGATGACACGCCCGATATAGTTCTTCACACTCCCGTCCACCCGGACCGTGTGAGTGTTCAAAACTCCGTCGAAGATTGTCAGTTCATCCCCGGGGCGAATCCCGAACCGTTCGGAAATCCGGTTCTGGATCAGCACGCCGGAATCCGGGCCCTGCAAGATGTTCCCATCCATTTCCGTCAGCCGGATGTAGTCCGAATAAACGGAATTGTCCGCTGTTATGACGGTTACATACTCCGTTTTGTCTCCGTAGCCGTAGACGGTCTGCGTACTGGTTACCGCCACACAGTCCGCACCGCAGCCGAGCACCGCTTCCAGCGCATCACGGATCTCCGTGCCGGCAGGAACGGCGCATTCCAGATCATAGCGTCGAATCTCCTGCCGGGTATTCTCTGTCATGCTGTGATATGAACTGTTCAGCGTCAGCCCGACACCAATCATGCCGCAGCTGCAGCCGATAATGATCACGGAAGCCAGGACACGGGCCCTGTCCGAGTGCATATTCCGGAGGATCAGCCGGGAATACAGGGACAGATGTCTCTTCTTTTCAGGAATGCCGGTATTATCTGATTTCCGGGATACCGCCGGATGTTCGCCGTTCCAGTTCATCAGTTCCACCGCGGAATACCTGTTCGCGTTTACTTCGGTTACGACAGCGGTCACGAGACCTGTCAGAGCTGTCTGCGCCAGAAGCAGTACAAGGAAAGACACGGGCTGAAAGCTGAAACCGTGAATCTCGAGGCAGAACAGCCCGGACAATACATGACGGATAACCATCTGCAGCAGGAAGGCTACGCCGACCGTACACAGCATGCCGAAAAGAACGGCGGACTCGCCGTAGACCAGATAGCGGCGCATGATTTCACCGTTCCGAAAGCCATTTGCTTTCATGCTGCCGATCAGCTTTTTCTGACCGTCGATCACGACGGTGATGGTGGAAAAGACAACAATTGTACCCACACCCATGAAGATGATAACGAAAATGGTCGCGAGTTTCCGCAGCATTTCCGCAATCTGCTTCAGCGCCTGATAGCCTTCCATTTCCGAGCGGGTCGTAATCGCAAAGCCCATCGTTTCGGCTTTTTCCGTCGCCGCATTCAGGCCGTCCATCGCATCCAGAATTCCCTGCCGGACGGGAGCAATCCCCGAAAAATAGTCATCGGACAGCAGGCCGCCGATCCCCTCCGCATCCACCAGAACGCGGGGGAAACTGTCCGCGCGGAGAATCTCCCGGAACGTCGCTTTGGGTACGAATACGCGCAGCGTTTCCCCCTGGAAGTAGTTTTCTGCATGCAGTACGCTGCCTGTCACGGTAAAGGAAATCGCGGGTATCGCGTCATTCAGCTTCAGGGAAACCGTATCGCCGGGCCGGAGCCCGTATTTCTGCATCATATCGGCGGTCAGCGCACATTCCGTGGACGCCGAGGGCAGACTCCCTTCCACGGGTTCCGGAACCGACACCCGCTCTGTCACTGCGAACAGGTCGACAGAAAGCTGCTGTTCTGCCGTATACAGCGATACGCCGCTGAGCCAGTAGCTGCCTTCCGCATCCGTAATGCCGGGCACAGAAAGCAGCTGCCGGATTTCCGGTTCCGTCAGGCCTTTTGCCGACATGACCGTGAAATCTTCCACATTTGTCCGGGCAAAGAAATCCGCCGCGGTACTTTCCAGTTCGTCCGCGTAAAAAAACGCGCCGCAGTAAACGCCGCAGGCGATCATCGTCACGATCGATACCGCCAGCCATGAGATGCAGTTTGCCCGGATGTTCCGGAGGATATCCTTGATCTGTGTTTTTTTCATTACCAGCTGAGCTCCTTTGCCGGCAGCGGGTTCATATTCAGCTGGATGCTGGAAATCCTGCCGTTGCTGAGCCGGACAACCCGATCCGCCATCTTCGCGATTTCAGGATTGTGCGTGATCATGACCACCGTCTTTCCTTGGTTCCGGACGATATCCTCCACAATGGTCAGCACCTCAATGCTGGTCGCGTAATCCAGCGCCGCGGTCGGCTCGTCCGCCAGGATCAGCCTCGGCTGCTTGACCAGGGCCCGGGCGATGGAAACACGCTGCTGCTGTCCGCCACTCATCTGGGAGGGAAAGTTGTTTGCCCGATCCGTCAGACCCACAAGCTCCAGGGCCTTCCGGGGAAGCATCGGGTTTTTCACAATCTCCGCGATGAATTCCAGATTCTCCAGGGCGGACAGGTTGGGCATCAGATGATACGCCTGGAAGATGTATCCGATCTCATTCCGGCGATAGGCCGTCAGCTCCGCACTGCCCGGGTGAGAGAAATCCTTTCCGTCTACCAGCATCGTTCCTTCGGTCAGCGAATCCATTCCGCCGATAATGTTCATCAGCGTCGTCTTTCCGCAGCCGCTCTCGCCCAGAATCACCAGGAATTCCTGCGGATAAATATCCAGACAGATCCCTTTCAGCACACGGATCTTTCCTTCGCCGGAAGCGAATTCTTTCACCACGTTGCGCAGGGAAATCATGGGAGGACACGTCTTCTTTTCCGGCAGATCGTAGCCCTTGTCGTCCAGATCCATAGAGATCAGGGCTGTCAGCTTTTCCGTGATATGCAATTCGTCCGCTTCAAAACAGCCGTCCCGCTTGTTGACCAGCTGGATGCAGCCGAAGGGGTCGGATCCGGGCGTTCGCAACGGAACAATCATCTGATTCCAGATCCGGATTCCCGTCGCCTCGTCAGATCCGAACAGCGGGTTTCCCTCCTGAACAGGGGAAGACAGGATCAGGCTTTGTCCAGCAGTCAACACCTGTCCGACGGCACCCTGGTCTCTTTCGATGGTCATACCCGTCACATCGATTTCCGTGGCACAGGCTGCGATCGTCAGCCGTTCGGTGTCACGGTTCAGCAGCCAGACGAAACCCGCCTCTGCGCCGGTCGCTTTCCGAATGGTAAGCAGGCAGGCTGTCAAGGCGCTTTCCATCTGTTTTTCCCACTGAAGTGATTCCAGCAGCTCCCATATCGTCGTGGTCAGCAGTTCTTTGGAATTCATAGAAATCCTCCGCTTGATTCCTTCATTTCATCAGCAAGGCCGCGCTTTCCAAAGAAGGCGCATCCCCCTCCTGCCAGGACAGGAATGGTATAATGTAAGCGCCAACCAACAACTATACCAAGGAGACTTTTGCCAGAACAAGCATAGCACAGATCAACGAGAATGAACAGAGGAAAACCGAGAGAACTCTGAAAAAACCTTCACTGACTACAGGGTGAGAGTGCTTCTGAAGGCACGCCGGGCTGAGTAGCAGAAAGGGCATTCTGCATTACAGATCAATCGGACATGGCTTATTTTATGAGGTTTCTCGGGCTTTGGTGTGCACATCGCTCTCTGGCACAATCCTACTACATGCGGAGTACCTACTGGTACCTTCGTAGGAA
>CAMJPQ010000161.1 GCA_946407745.1 uncultured Clostridia bacterium | reverse complement strand
CCCCGGCGGGCTTTTCCCGGACTTTTCGCCCGGACGAAAAGTCCGCTAAACATAGTACCCATTTACATACGAGCGCCTGCCGCAGGCGGGTATCAGCGCCGCGAAACGGGCACTGCAAAAGAAACTGCGCGCAGCGCAAGCCCCCACAGGGGAAAAGCCGCGCGCAGCGCAAGCCCCGCAGGGGAAAGCCGCGCGCAGCGCAAGCCCCGCAGGGGAAAGCCGCGCGCAGCGCAAGCCCCGCAGGGGAAAAAGCCGCGCGCAGCGCAAGCCCCGCAGGGGAAAGCCGCGCGCAGCGCAAAAAACCGCCCCCACATCGAGGACGGTTTTTTATCAGCGGGTGATGGGAATCGAACCCACGTAGCCAGCTTGGAAGGCTGGAACTCTACCATTGAGTTACACCCGCAGAGAGGCGAGGGGAAAGATGTGCGGGCGAAGAGACTTGAACTCATACGCCGTGCGGCACCAGATCCTAAGTCTGGCGCGTCTGCCATTCCGCCACGCCCGCAAAAAAGAAGGCTGACCCATTGGAGATTCGAACTCCAGACACCTTGATTAAAAGTCAAGTGCTCTGCCAACTGAGCTAATGGGTCAAACTGGGGTGGCAGGGCTCGAACCTGCGCGTCAGGGAGTCAAAGTCCCTTGCCTTACCACTTGGCTACACCCCAACGCAGGTAAGCTACTGCTGACCAGCACACTGCGCCTGCGCAGCTCCCGCTCAAACAGTAACGATATAAAAAGAAAAAAGGGTGAGTAGTGGGACTCGAACCCACGCCATTCAGAGCCACAATCTGACGCTCTACCACTGAACTATACCCACCACAGCGCGCCTGGAGGGTCTCGAACCCCCGGCCCACAGCTTAGAAGGCTGTTGCTCTATCCAACTGAGCTACAGGCGCAGGTTGCCATGAGACCCCTCGGATCAGCAGCTACTGCTGACAGCTTGAAATTGTACCATCTTGCGGGAGTTTTGTCAATAGCTGAATTCAGGCGGATCAGCGGGTGCGGCGCGCGGCTTTGGGCGCCTGTTGAAGCGCAGTCCCCGGCAGCCGCACGCGCCCGTGAAAACGCCTGATATTCCTTGACATCGTTTCATGAATATGCTATATTCATTTCACGGAGGACAAAAAGCTTTACACACAAACGGCTCACGAGTAAAGGCGCGCGGTTCACCCCGCGGCAGCCGCGCAGAAAGGCGGTAAAAACCCATGTTTGATGTCACAGCCCTGGGAGAATTGCTGATCGACTTTGCGCCCCACTCCGTCAACGCGGGGGGCTACCCTGTACTGTCCGCGAACCCGGGCGGCGCGCCTGGCAATTTTCTGGCGGCGCTGACCAAGTACGGCTGTGCCACGGCCATGATCGGCAAGGTGGGTGAGGACCGCTTTGGCCGCCTGCTGACCGATACGCTGAAGCAGGCCGGCATCGACACCCGTGCCGTGATCAGGGACGAAAGGGTATTTACCACACTGGCCTTTGTTTCGCTGGATGAAAGCGGAAACCGCGACTTTTCCTTCGCCCGCAAGCCCGGCGCGGACACGTGCCTCACACCGGAGGAGGTGCCGGAGGATGTGATTGCGCAAAGCCGTGTTTTCCACTTCGGCACCCTTTCCCTCACCGACGAGCCGGTGGCCTCGGCGACAAAGCGGGCACTGGAGCTGGCCAAAAAGCACGGTGTGACCGTGAGCCTGGATCCCAACCTGCGCAAGCCCCTCTGGCCGGATGAGGGCGCGGCCAAAGCGGCCATGGAGTGGAGCCTGCGCCAGGCGGATGTGGTGAAAATCAGCGATGAGGAAATCGCTTTCCTCTGGGGCCTGACCCCCGAGGAGGGCGCGAAAAAGCTGCTGGAGGAATACGGCGTGTCCCTTGTGTACGCCACGCTGGGGCCGAAGGGCTGCTATGCCACCAACGGCCGCGTCTGCGTCACGGTCTCATCGCCCTCGGGCATCAGGGTGGTGGACACCACCGGCGCCGGCGATATTTTCGGCGGAAGCGCCATGTCCCGCCTGCTGAAGACCGGCAAGGCGCCCTCTGAGCTGACGGAGACGGAGCTGCGTGGCATTGTCACCTTCGCCTGCACCGCCGCCAGCCTCTCCACACAGAAGCACGGCGGGATCACCTCTGTGCCGGAGCTGGAAGAGGTGGAAGAAAGGATCGCCGCCGGGGTGTGAGAGATAACAGAATAACAGAATATACAGCGCGCGGGCCGATGCGAATTGCCCGCGCGCTTTTGCGGCGGAAAGGCTGCGCCTGAGGAGAAACAATTTCCCCGCGCTTGCGCAAAACCGTTCCTCTTGCTATAATAGGCAGACCGGAACAGATTGGAGGTTTCAGGCAGGATGCAGGGCGGTGGACGGATATCCCGAAGCAGACAGGGGGCAGGCCAGGGCAGGCGGAAGCGCGTTAATCTGCGCACGTATCTGATCCTGGCCCTGGTTGCGCTGCTGCTGGTGGCATGCTACTGGTTCTTTATCCGCACGCGCTCCGCGGCGGAGCTGACAGTGCACAAGCTGCCCTGCACCGCCGACCAGGACGTGACGCCCTTCGGCCGCAGCATCCTTTACTATGACGGCTCCACGCTGTACAGCCTGACCAGCGGCGGCAGCGTGCGCTGGCATCAGAACCTGGGCCCCGGCAGGCGCTTTGCCGTAGGCGACAACGGCATCGCTGCCTGGTACGGGTCGGACCTGACCATCATGGGGGAGGGCGGCAACGCCACCTATAAGGACAACCTGGGCGAGAATGTACAGTTTGTGCGCCTGGGCAGGAAGTTCTTCGCCGCTGTGGTGGGCGAGGACACCTCCGCCACACTGCTGGTGCGCAACATGGACGGCACCTCGGTGGATGAGGAGCGGGAAGCCTTTGCCAACATGCTGCTGATGGACACCGGCTTCTACGGGGAAAACGACCAGTACCTGTGGACGCTGTGCCTGGATGTGTACGGCACAGCCATCAACTCGGTCATGAATACCTTCCAGGTGGGCAAAATGAACACCGGCGTGGTGGACCTGGGTGAGTTCCTGGCCTACAAGGTCCTCTTTGAAAACAACCGCCTGCGGGTTTTCACCACGCAGCAGATGTACACCTACGACTACAAGGGCGTGCAGAACGTCAGCGGCACCATGCTGGTGTACGGCTGGCAGCTGATTGACTGGGCCCAGCCGGAGCGCGGCGGCGCCTATATGCTGCTGGCGCCGACCTCACAGCTGTCCTCCACGGCGGTGTCCTCCACCATCACAGAGCTGCGCCTGCTCAACGACGGGCAGGACCGGCGCTATCACCTGCCCTCCTCCTGCGTGGGGGCCGCCGTGAGCGGGAGGAAGATTTACGGCATTTCCTCCTCCTACCTGTATGTGGCGGATGTGGACGAGCAGCGCTTCTACGGCTACCGCCTGCCCCTGCCGGAAGGCACCGCCGTCACGCGATTGCTCGGCGTGACCAGCGAGCCCTGCGCCATTGTGGCCTGCGGCAGTGAGGTGTACAGCATCGCGCTGCCGAGATAAAGAATTGCCCCGCCTCTGCAAAGAGGCGGGGACTTTTGCGCTGCGCGGGTTTTCCCCTGCGGGGGGCTTGCGCTGCGCACAGCTTCCTTCCCCTGAAAGGAGAAGCGGACCGCTTGCGGTGGATGAGGTCCTTCCGTCGGGCAGCAACCTCAATGCTGGCATGCGACCTAAGTCGCCCCAGTTTACTGGGGAGATGTCGCGTAAGCGACAGAGGGGCTGCTGCTCTGCCCGTTGTGCGGCGCTGAAACCCGCCTGCGGCGGGCGCTCGTATGGAAGTGGGTTCTATGTTTAGCGGACTTTTCGTCCGGGCGAAAAGTCCGGGAAAAGCCCGCCGGGGGGACTCGAAAGTGTGATCGGTCCCCCCGGACCCCCAGGTTCTCCGTCACACACGGGGTAAACCGTATTGCATAACCGTTCGTACTGGTGCTTGTGTTGTGCCGCGAGGCATAAACAGCACACTTTTGCGCTTTTGGGGCGCCCATGGGTTGTTCTTT
>CAMJPQ010000160.1 GCA_946407745.1 uncultured Clostridia bacterium | reverse complement strand
TACAACGAACAGCTGAGAATCCATCCGGAGGATCACAAAGAAGCGATGGCCTGTGCGATCCATCAGACCTTTACCAGCGTGCTGGGCAGCTCCATCACCACGGTGGCCGGCTTCATTGCACTGTGCTTCATGTCTTTCACCATGGGCCGGGATCTCGGCATCGTGATGGCCAAGGGCGTTATCCTGGGCGTCGTCGGCTGTGTGACCGTTCTGCCGGCCATGATTCTGCTTCTGGATAAGCCTTTGCAGAAGACAAAACACCGCTGCCTGATCCCGGATATGACGACGGCCTCCAAGAGCCTTTTGAAAATTGCGCCGGTTCTGCTGGTTGTGTTCGTGCTGATTGCGTTTCCGGCCTGGTATGGATATCAGAAGACCAATGACGAGGTCTACTACGATATGGGTGAGTGTCTGCCGGAGGATATGGAGTATGTGATCGCCAATTCCAAGCTTCAGGATCAGTTCGATATTGCCTCCACCCATATGATTCTGGTGGACGCCTCCACGCCAGAGAAAGACGTCCGCGCCATGTGCCGCGAGATGGAGTCCGTCGAGGGTGTAAAAACCGTTCTCGGTCTGGAGACACTGGTGGGCGAAGACGTGCCGCTGGAAATCCTTCCGGACCACCTGCGGCAGATCCTGGAGAGCGACCGCTGGAAGCTTCTGCTGATTGTCTCTGAATACAGAGCGGCAAGCGATGAGGTGAACGAACAGATCACAGCACTGAACGGCATTCTGAAAAAATATGACAAGGGCGGCATGTTGATCGGTGAGGCACCCTGCATGAAAGACCTGATCGAAACCACCGGCCACGATTTCACCGTGGTAAACGCCATTTCCATCGCGCTGGTCTTCCTGATCATCTTCTTCGTGGCGAAGAGCGTCACCCTGCCCATCCTGCTGATCTCAGTGATCGAGGTCGCCATCTTCATCAACCTGGGCCTGCCGCATTATCTGGGAAGTGCGCTGCCCTTTATTGCGCCAATCGCCATCTCCACGATCCAGCTCGGCGCCACCGTCGACTACGCGATCCTGATGACGACGCGCTATAAGAACGAGCGGATTGCCGGATCTGATCGGAAGGCCGCGGTTCTGACCGCCCTTTCCACTTCCATTCCGTCGATCCTGGTCTCCGGCATGGGCCTGTTCGCGTCGACCTTCGGCGTGGCAGTCTACTCCAACATCGACATCGTCAGTTCCATGTGTATGCTCATGGCTAGAGGCGCACTGATCAGCATGATCTGCGTCATCCTTGTCCTGCCCGCGCTGCTGCTGGTCTTCGACCGGCTCATCTGCGCAACGACAATCGGCATGCGGCATCTGAATCATAAAAACCGTTCCAACCGTAACAATAATGATAGTAAAGATCTCAAGGAGGGTGTTTTGGTATGAAAACCAAGAGAAATCGCGTTCTGGCCCTTGTTTTGTGCCTGACGCTGGTATTGGACTGTGCCGGCATCGCCTATGCCGACGACAGCGGGAAACAGACCACGGAGGCAGCGGAAGCTCCAGTAGAGACGGAATTACCGCCCGATACAATCTCCGATGACGAAGCTGTGTATGTGCTGACGGATGCCGCCGGTACCGTGGAAAACATTATCGTCAGCGACCGCATCCAGGAAGCGAACGGGGAAGAGAGCGTAACAAAGACGCAGGAACAGAAGGACCTGCCTGTGGATGTGCACTTCACCTATCGGCTGGACGGACGGGAGATCGCTCCGGAGGAGCTTGCCGGGAAAAGCGGCAGAGTCGAGATCCGGATCGACTATACAAATAACGCCTGGGCCGTAAAGGAAATCAGCGGCAAGGAGGAAAACCTCTGCGTCCCCTTCCTGACCCTGTCCGCCCTTCTGCTGGACAACGAGCATTTCTCCAACGTGACCGTAGAGAACGGCAAGCTGGTGAATGACGGGACCCGCACCGTGGTCGTGGGCTATGCCCTCCCCGGCATGGGCGAAAGCCTGGCGCTCCCGGAGGAGCTGGATCTGACGATCCCCGATCACGTGACAGTCACTGCGGATGCAAAGGACTTTGCCCTTGGCTCCGTATATACCCTTGTTGCAAACAACCTGTTCCGGGATTATGACGAGAAGGACCCCGACGCCCTGCAGAAGCTCATCTCCTCCATGAACGAGCTGACCGATGCGATGGACCAGCTACTGGACGGAGCCAAGGCACTGAATGACGGTCTTGATACGCTTCTGGCGAAATCTGAGGATCTCACAAACGGCGTCAGCGCGCTGTGCGACGGCGCGGATCAGGTGGCAAGCGGCGCAGGCACGCTGAAAACCGGCGCGGAAAAGCTTGCCTCCGGCACGAGGGACGTCAAAAACGGAGCTGATCAATTGGCAGCCGGGGCAGGCAGTCTGCTCTCCGGCGCGGATCAGCTGGCAGGCGGCGCGGCCCAGCTGAGCGCAGGGCTGGATCAGCTCAGCGCCAACTCTGCCGCAATCAACAACGGCGCGGAAAACGTGTTCGCCTCTCTGCTGTCGGCTGCGGAAGCCCAGCTCAAGGCCAACGGGCTGAGCGTTTCCACGCTGACCATCTCCAACTACCAGACCCAGCTCAATCAGGTGATTGCATCCCTGGACCCTGACGCGGTATACGCCCAGGCCCTGGCACAGGTCACGGCAGGTGTTGAAGCAAAGCGTCCGGAAATTGAGGCCCTTGTCACTGCTTCGGTACGAGAGCAGGTCACGGCGGCCGTTACGGCCTCGGCTCGGCAAACTGTTTCCGAACAGGTGCATGCAGCTGTAACGGCTCAGATCCAGGCTGCGGTGGAAGAGAACCGCCCGATGATCGAAGCCGAGGTGAGGGCCGCTGTGGAAGCGCAGGTCGGGGAACAGGTCACCGCTGCGGCGGCCGCACAGGTCCGTGCTGAGGTCATTCAGACCGTTACCGGAATGAGCGTGGATGACTACGAGCAGGCTGTCTCCGCAGGCGAGGTCAGCGAAGAAATCCAGGCCCAGATTACTGCGACCATTGAGGCACAGATGGCATCCGATGAGGTGGCCGCCGCCATTGACGGGCAAATCACCGCAAAGATGAATTCGGAAGAGGTCAAAGCTCTGATCTCATCCACCACAGAGCAGAAGATCGAGGAAGCCGTTCAGGCAAAGCTGGCCTCCTCTGAGATCCAGGCACAGATCGATGCAGCAATCGAGGAACAAATGGCCTCTGATGAAGTACAGGCGCTGATTGCGCAGAATATTGAAGCGCAGATGGCCTCGGAGGAGATTCGGGCGGCCATTGCCGACAACACTGAGGCCCAGGTTCAGAAGGCCATTGCCGACACCATGGCGGGGCCCGAGGTCCAGGGCAAGCTGGCCACAGCTGCGGAAGGCGCAAAATCCGTCATCGCGCTGAAGACCTCTCTGGACCAGTACAACGCATTCTATCTCGGAATCCAAAGCTATACTGCCGGCGTGGACGCCGCGGCGAAAGGGGCAAAGGATCTCAGCTCCGGCGCAGCTCAGCTGAAGACCGGCGCGGCTAGCCTGGCTGACGGCAGCGCTGCGCTTGCGTCCGGAACCAAGACCCTTTCCGAAGGAGCCGACTCCCTGTCAAGCGGCGCGGCGACGCTCTCTGGCGGAACCACCCAGTTGGCTACCGGCGCACATACGATGAAGGACAGCCTTCCCGATCTGATCGATGGCATTACGCAGCTGCGGGATGGTTCCGACGCGCTTCGTACCGGTATGGAGCAGTTCAATGCGGACGGGATTCAGAAGCTGTCTCAGCTCGTTACAGTAGACGGCGCAGGCTTTGCGGAACGTCTGAAAGCGATCGCCTCGATTGGAAAGGAATACCGTTCCGCTTACACTGACCTGTCCGATGACGCGGAGGGCGAGCTCCGCTTCATCTACCGTACCGCTGCGATCGGAGAGTGACAGCATGGGTGCGGCGTTAAGCAAGTAGCTTGACTGATGATAACCAGGTCATCAAAATCTGCATAGAAAACCAGGAGGTCTGCAAGCTTGTGGCTGCAGGCCTCTTG
>CAMJPQ010000159.1 GCA_946407745.1 uncultured Clostridia bacterium | reverse complement strand
GCCCAAGACAAGTATATTCTGTTATACAATGCGAAATTTGTTGTAATTTAGATAATCGTCTCACTTTATGCGCTTGCGTGGTATTTTGCTGCGCAAGCGTTTTTTGTTTGCCCAGCTTTGGGTCAAGCTGTCCCAAGGTGCGGGGCGGCTCCCCTGGGTGTCGCTCCCCGCCACCCTCCATATCGTTTCCCGGCAACCCAAAGAGGGCAAGGATGACAGCAACAGCGTCAAAAACCAGCGGGACTTGCTCAACGAATACTACGAGCGGCACAGCGACGAGTTTGAAAGCGAGGACGAGTACGTTGATGACGGGCACACCGGGACGGACGCCAACCGCGAAAACTTCCAGCGGCTTCTGGCCGACGTAATGAGCGGCAAAATCAACTGCGTAATCGTGAAAGACCTCTCCCGCTTCGCCCGGAATTACAGCGACGCGGGGAGCTTGATTGAAAATCTGTTCGTTCAGATGAATGTCCGCTTTATCAGCCTTGCCGAAAATGTGGACAGCTATAAAGACCCGGACAGCGTTTCCAATATCATTGTCCCGATCACCAACGTCATGAACGACAACTATTGCTTTCAGACCTCAAAGAAGATCCGGCAGGTGTTTGACTACAAGCGGCGCAACGGCCAGTACATCGGCTCCTTTGCCCCCTATGGCTATGTCAAGCACCCCAAGGACAAGCACCAACTGATCGTCGATCCCGACGCCGCCGAAACGGTGAAGCTGGTCTACTCCCTGCTCCTGCAAGGGACATCCAAACACGGGATCGCCCTCTATCTGAACGAACACGGCATACCCAGCCCCACGGCCTACCGCCGCATGAAGGGCCTGCCCTGCTCGTCCTCGGTGGCTGACGATCCCATGTGGGGCTCCCGGATGATCCATGAAATACTCACGAACCCCATTTACACGGGAGACTTGGTGCAGGGCCGCCGCCGGGTAAAGAGCTACAAGGTACACCAGATCGAGGCGGTGCCGGAGGAGGAGTGGGTACGGGTGTCCGATACCCACGAGGCCATCATTGAGCATGAAACCTTTGATAAGGTGCAGGGGCTCTTGAAGCGGGACACCCGCACAGCCCCAAAGAAGCGGGAGCTCCACCTGTTTAGCGGTTTCCTGCGGTGCGCCGACTGTGGCAAGGCCATTACTCGGAGCGTGAGCGGGAAACACGTCTACTACGCCTGTTCGACCTATAAAAGCCGTTCCCGGCTGGCCTGCTCCATGCACTCCATCAAGCACAACCGCTTGGAGGCCGCTGTCCTGTTCGCCATCCAGCAGCAAGTGCATTTGGCCGTTTCCTACTCGGAGCTGGTGGCCCGTATCAATTCGGCTCCAATCAAAAAAAGCCAGTCTTTCCGACTGGATGATCTGATCGCGGCCAAAGAACGGGAGCTTGCCAAAGTCACCCGCTACAAGCAATCTCTCTATCAAGACTGGAAAGACGGGGAAATTACCCAGCAGGAATACCGGGATATGAAGGCCGACTATGAGCGACAGACAATAGCCCTGTCCGATGTGCTGACCCGGCTGACCGCTGAACGGACGGAACTGGCAAACGGCGTGGACAAGGAGCATCCCGCACTGGTGGCCTTTATGAAGTATCAAAACATCGACAAGCTGACCCGAGACATCCTCGTTGAACTGGTAGACCATATCAAGGTCTACGAAAACGGCAATATCAGCGTCAAGTTTAAGTTTGCCGACGAGCTCCGCAGGATTGCGGAGTACATTGAAATCAATACCGCTGATACCCCGGCACAAGCGGTTTGATTTGCGCTACACCTCACTTGGCAGCTTGTTTTCTTAATAGGAGTCATTCATATGCTCACTCCCTTCCAACAGAGTCACGCTTCAGCCACGCCTCCAATTAAAGCAACGATTCCAGCAATGATTAGGACTGCGATTGCCATGTAGAATAATCCTATCCAGGCAAGCCCTATGATAAACAGTGGAAGAAGAACTATTACCGCGAGAACTCTTGCAATTCCCCAAGCAGCCTTGATGCCCCATATGAGCATTTTCACAGCCACCCAGACGAGTGCAACAATAAAAATGATGCTCAGCATGAGACTACTCCTTTCACTGAATCAGTTCAACATAAGGCCCCTGGCTCCGTAACCACATATTGATTCCCGTGCCAAACACCTCTGCGCTGATGATGTACGCTCCATCCTCCTCATCCAGAATCTTTGCCGTAGGCAGGCGATCCAGAATAGCGTCAACATCCGGGCCAGTATATCTGAACTGTACTTTTTGCAACTTGCCGCCGTACATGAATTGAATCCGCTTTCTGAATTCACCCTCTTCAAATCTGCTGCTGTATGGAATGTGGAATTTTTCATCTGTTATCCGCATTGACCGGATGCGGTCGATGCGATAGATGGTCGGGAAGGAATCGTTCAATACATTGAAATCTTTTTTGACCTCCTCATCATCGATGAAAGCGGTCAAATAAAAGTAGTACTCTGAAAACATAATAGCCGCTGGACGCAGTTTCCTGTGAACAACCGACTTGTCTTTCGTGCGAAAGTAGTCTATTTCGATGTATTTGCACTCATGGATCGCTGTGCCGATTTCCCACATCGTTTCGATGAACCGCATCTTATGCCTTGGCTCCACATAGTGGAATTCTTCATTCATGATAAGCTCTTTCACCAGTTTCTGATTGACCTTCGGAACGCAGCATGTGACGAGTTTATCGAGAAGCTCTACCATCTCGTCTTTGGTGAAAGCCCTGCTGTCAAGCAGGATTTTACAGAGAGCCAGAATCTCGCTGTTCTGAAGCCGCATCTGATAAATGGTTTCAAGCCTGTAGCCCTTTGCGACCCGATCATAGACGATTGTATTGATAACACCCGTTCTTTCGGAATCTTCATCCAGAAAATTGCGGATGCTGTCAATGTCACGCTGGATACTACGCTCGTTAACGCCATATCGCGCAGCTTCTTCTGACTTGTTCACAACATAGCCGTCAGTCAGTTTGGTGTATATCTGTAGAACCCGGCTGATCTGATCGCCCTTCACATCTTCTCTCATAAGCCACCTCCAATGCTATGGTTGCAGTATAGCACGCAACATAGACATATTATGTCACTCTTATTCACTTTTTTCTCCGAACGTGAAAAAATTCGATGGCGTCAAGGCATCTAACGCCCATGAGAGGGATAGGGACTGACCATGTATGGTAGGGTGACACATTACTCTTAAGTATATCATAAATACGGCGGTTTTCGCAATCCTAAAAGCAAGAAAAAGCGCCGTGCCACGAGGCCCGACGCCATTCTTAACCTTTGTTTTACACGTCCAGTTTCTCTCCACGTGGGAGAGAAACCAGAAGCAGTCTTTATGCCTCGATCTCCATCCCGCAGGTCAGGGTGAACGTGATCCGGTCCTTGGCGTGGACCGTCATGCTGTCAACCAGCGCAGCCCACTGGCCTACGTCGAATTCGGTGTAGAGCTCCGGCAGGCCATCGACGGTTTCGATGAATCGCTCCAGTTTCCTGCGCCGAACCATGATCTGGTTGATCCGGTCCGCTACCTCATCACGCCTGCGCTCGGTTTCTTCGTACCGGCTCACCAGCGCATCGTAGCGCTCCTTGTACTCGGTCTGGTTTTGAGCCACCCGTGCATTCTGGGCAATCAGGTCGTTGACCGCTTTGGCGTCGATGCCCAGCTGCTCGTCCAGAATCCGGCGCTCTTTCTCCATCGCCGTGGTGTCGCCCAGCCGATTCTTGATGGCCGTGAGCTCCGTGATGTAAAACTCCCGGTCCGTGCTCAGCTTGTTCACCAGCCGGATGAACGCGGCCTTCACCTCATCCTCGGTCATGTGCGGCGTCTTGCAGCGGGTCTTGTCTTTGAACTTGGAATTGCACTGCCAGATAACCCTGCGGTACTTGTCGTTGCTGTGCCAGACCTTTGAGCCGTACCACCCGCCGCAGCAACCGCGTGACGGAAATCCGCATGGGGAATACCGTTCTTGTCGTGTCCGGCTTTTTCAA
>CAMJPQ010000158.1 GCA_946407745.1 uncultured Clostridia bacterium | reverse complement strand
AGTCCGCTAAACATAGAACCCATTTACATACGAGCGCCCGCCGCAGGCGGGTATCCGCACCGCGCAACGGGCAGAGCGACGCCCCCTCTGTCGCTTGCGCGACATCTCTCCGGGGCTGCCGCCCGTTCTCCGCTGAAAACAGCCCACTGGGCTGTTTTCCGGGCGCTTCGAACCCAGTGAACTGGGGCGACTTAGGTCGCATGCCAGCATTGAGGTTGCTGCCCGACGGAAGGACCTCATCCACCGCAAGCGGTCCCCCTTCCCCTTTCAAGGGAAGGAAGCCGCGCGCAGCGTATAGCCCCCCCGCAGGGGAAGGAAGCCGCGCGCAGCGCATGCCCCCCGCAGGGGAGATACCCCCCGCCGCAGATGCGTTCTGCCAAAACAAAAAGAACAGAAAGAAAACGGATAGGGTGAGAAAAATGTGCTATGATGAAAGCAATCATCTCTGAAAAGGAGCGCATTCGGTATGCAACAGACCTTCTCTCCCACCAGGCTGATGGGACGTACTCAGGCGCCGCCCTCCAAATCGGAAGCGCACCGCCGGATGATCTGCGCAGGTCTGACCCGTGGGGAAACCGTGCTGCAGGGCTATATGCCCTCCGGTGACATGGAGGCAACAGAAAAATGCCTGCGCGCGCTTGGCGCGGAAACCGTGCGGGAGGAGGGAGCGCTGCGTGTGACCGGGCTGGGCGAGAGCCACGAGCTGCTGCCGGTGTATGAATGCGGTGAGAGCGGCTCCACCCTGCGGTTTATGGTTCCCATCGCCCTGGCGCTGACCGGCGGCGGTATTTTTCGCATGCGCGGACACCTGAGCCGCCGGCCGATGGATGTGTACAGGGACCTGTTTGTGCCCCGCGGCGTCACCTGGCGCATGCGCCCCGGCACGGACGGCGCGGCGGAGCTGACCGTGATCGGCAGCCTGCCCGCGGGAGATTATGTTCTGCCCGGCTCGGTATCCAGCCAGTTTGTGAGCGGGCTGCTGTTTGCCCTGCCGCTGCGCGCGGGTGATTCCACCCTGAAGGTCGAGCCGCCGGTGGAATCCTCCGCCTATATCCGCATGACGGTGCAGGCGCTGCTCGACAGCGGCATTTATATGGAAGAAAAAGAGCCGTTTTGCTGGAAAATTCCCGGCGGGCAGCGCTATCGGGCGGCCGGCGGCATGCTGGAAGGGGACTGGAGCCAGGCGGCGGTGTGGCTGTGCGCCTCGGCCCTTGGCAGTGAGGTGCAGGTGGAGCGCCTGTTCACCCGCAGCCTGCAGGGGGACAGGCGAATCACAGAGGCACTCACCGCCTTTGGCGCAAAGGTGACCCAGGAGGGAGACTGTGTACGGGTGGAAGGAAACGGTTTCCTGCGCGGCACGGTGCTGGACATGCGCAACACCCCGGACATTGCCCCCATACTGGCGCTGGTGGGGCAGCTGGCCCAGGGTGAGACCCGCCTGTCAGGCTGCGGCCGCCTGCGCCTGAAGGAGTGCGACAGGCTCGCGGCCACCTGTGAGCTGCTCAACACCCTGGGCGGAAACGCCGCGGTGCAGGGCGACGACCTGGTGCTGCACGGTGTGCGGCGGCTGAAGGGCGGCGTTACGGTATCCGGCTATGACGATCACAGGATGGTCATGCTGGCCTCCATCGCCGCGCTGCAGTGCGAACAGCCTGTGACGGTCACCGGGGTGGAAGCCCTGAACAAGAGCTGGCCGGACTATCTCGATGCCTACCGCGCGCTGGGAGGGCTGGCTGAATGAGCAGTGTGTTTGGCCAGTATCTTCGCCTGAGCCTGTTCGGGCAGAGCCATGGCCCAGCGGTCGGGCTGACCATGGACGGCCTGCCCGCCGGTATGCTGATCGACACGGAGGCGCTGGCACTGGCGCTCTCCCGCCGCGCCCCCGGCCGCAGCCCGCTTTCCACCGCGAGGCAGGAGACGGATGAGGTGGAATTCCTCTCCGGGGTGCTGAACGGGCGAACCACGGGCCAGCCCATCTGCGCGGTTATCCGCTCCGCGGGCATGCACTCGCAGGACTACGGGCAGGGTGTGGATGTGCTCCGGCCCTCCCACGCGGACTACACCGGCCATGTGCGCTACTTCGGCTTTGAGGACTGGCGCGGCGGCGGCAGCTTCTCCGGGCGGCTGACCGCGCCGCTGGTGACCTGCGGCGCGCTGTGCGCGCAGTGGCTGGAGGCGCGGGGGGTGCGCATCTGGGCGCACATTGCCCGCCTTGGGGACTGCCGCGATGAGGACATCGCCGCGGTGGAGGACACCGACCGCCTTGCCGTGCTGAAGCGCAAGCAACTGCCTGTGCTGAGCGGCGCTGCGGAACAGGCCATGGAGGCGGCCATACTCACCGCGAGAGCGGACGGCGATTCCGTGGGCGGTGTCATCGCCTGCCGGGTGGACGGTGTGCCGGCCGGCCTGGGCGCGCCCTTTTTTGACAGTGTGGAGAGCGTGCTGTCGCACCTGCTGTTTTCTGTGCCGGCGGTGAAGGGGGTCTCCTTCGGCGCGGGCTTTGACCTGGCCGCCCTGCGGGGCAGCCAGGCGAACGACGCCTTCGTGATCAGGGACGGGCAGATCCGCACGGAAACAAACCGCGCTGGGGGCATCAACGGGGGCATCACCAACGGGATGCCGATCCTCGTGCAGTGCGCCTTCCGCCCGACGCCCTCCATCGCGAAGGCGCAGCGCACGGTGAGCCTGAAGGACATGCGCGAAACGGAGACAGAGATACACGGCCGGCACGACCCCTGCATTCTGCCCCGCGCGGCGGTGGTGGTGGAAGCGATGTGCGCCATCGGCCTGATGGAACTGTGGAAGGAGAGGGAAGCATGCCTGAAAGCGTAGCCTATCCGGGCGTGCCGGGCAGCTTTTCCTGGGAGGCGGCGCGTCAGCTTTTTTCCGGAAAAACGCTGACAGGCTTCGGCACCTTTGAGCAGGCGGCCCGCGCGGTGGCCCTGGGTGAAACAGACTACGGCGTGCTGCCTGTGGAAAACTCCTTTGCCGGGGTGGTGCTGGCCACCTATACCCTGCTGGAGCGGCTGCCGCTGTTCATTGTCGGTGAGGCGCTGCTGCCCGTGCGGCACATGCTGCTGGGGGTGAAGGGCGCCACGATGGAGGGGCTGAGGAGCATTTCCAGCCACCCGCAGGCCATCGCCCAGTGCGACAGCTTCCTGGCCGGGCTGAAGGGCGTGCGCCTGCTGCCCTCCGCCAACACGGCCATTTCCGCCAGGGACGTGGCGGAGGCGGGCGACCCCGCGTGCGGCGCGATTGCCAGCGCGGCCGCGGCGGAGCTGTACGGCCTGCAGGTGCTGCGCAGCGGCATCCAGACGGTGCAGAGCAACACAACACGCTTCCTGGTCGTCAGCAGAAGGGAGGAGCCGCTGGGCCAGCCGGACAAGGCCACGGTGGTGTTCCGCGTGCGGCACGAGGTGGGCGCGCTGGTGCGCGTGCTGTCCTCCTTCGCGGAAAGCGGGCTGAACATGACCCATATCGAGAGCCGTCCGCTGCCGCAGACGCCTTTTGAGTACTTCTTCTCCGCGGATTTTGTGGGGCAAATGGACAGCCGGTCCCTCCGCAGCGCCATGGACCGTGCGCGCGAATTCTGCCTTGAGCTGCGCATCATGGGCATCTATCCGCAGGCGAGGCTGAAGGGTACGGAAGAGAAAAGCAGCTGAAAATCAAAAACAAGGCGGCACAGCCGCCTGCACTTTACAGAAAACAGCCGCAGGGCTGTTTTTTCTGTGGGGGCCGTAGCGCCCGGAAAACAGCCCGGTGGGCTGTTTTCAGCGAAGGCCGGGCGGCAGCCCTGGGGAGTTGCGCTGCGCGGCTTTTCCCCTGTGGGGGGGCTTGTGCGCTCTGCCCGTTGCGCGGCGCTGATACCCGCCTGCGGCGGGCGCTCGTATGTAAGTGGGTTCTATGTTTAGCGGACTTTTCGTCCGGGCGAAAAGTCCGGGAAAAGCCCGCCGGGGGGACTCGAAAGTGTGATCGGTCCCCCCGGACCAATGTCATTTAGATAATA
>CAMJPQ010000157.1 GCA_946407745.1 uncultured Clostridia bacterium | reverse complement strand
TCTATGCCTCGCGGCACAACACATGCACTTCACACAAGGTTATGCACTACGGTTTACCCCGCGTGTGACGGAGAACCTGGGGGTCCGGGGGGACCAATCACACTTTTGAGTCCCCCCGGCGGGCTTTTCCCGGACTTTTCGCCCGGACGAAAAGTCCGCTAAACATAGAACCCACTTACATATGAGCGCCCGCCGCAGGCGGGTATCAGCGCCGCGAAACGGGCACTACAAAAAAAGGCCGCGCGCAGCGCTATAGCCCCGTAGGGGAAAAAGCCGCGCGCAGCGCTATAGCCCCGTAGGGGAAAAAGCCGCGCGCAGCGCAAGCCCCCCGTAGGGGAAAAAGCCGCGCGCAGCGCAAGCCCCCCGTAGGGGAAAAAGCCGCGCGCAGCGCAAGCCCCCCGCAGGGGAAAGCCGCGCGCAGCGCCTTCACAGGGGTCACCTTTCCCCCATCCCCGCTGCCGCATACAGCGCCTCTGTTTCCTCCTCACTCAGCTCTCTCCACCGGCCCTCTTCCAGCTCATCCTCTAAACTCAGGGGGCCGAAGCGCTCGCGGTGCAGCTGTGTCACCGGGTGGCCCACTGCCTCAAACATGCGCTTCACCTGGTGGAACTTGCCCTCGTGCACCGTGACCCACGCGGTGGATGGGGCCAGCAGCTCCAGCAGCGCCGGGGCCGCGATGAAATCGCCCAGATCCAATCCGGCGGCAAAGGCGGCCACATCCGCCTGCGTCAGGCTGCCCTCCACCACGGCCAGGTAGACCTTGTCCACGTGCCGGGCAGGGGAGAGGAGGCGGTGGCTCAGCTCACCATCCGTGGTCAGCAGCAGCAGCCCCGTGGTGTCCTTGTCCAGCCGACCCACCGGCATGCAGCCAAGGCTCTGGCACCAGGGCGGCAGCAGGTTCATCACGGTGGGCTGGCGGCTGTCCCTGGCGGCCGTGAGCAGCCCCGCGGGCTTGTTCAGCATCAGGTGCCTTGTCAGGCGGCCGTCCACCGACCTGCCGGATACGGTCAGCGCCTCGCTCAGGCCGCAGGCATGAGACGGGTCCGTCACGCGCACGGCGTTCACCGTCACCTGCCCCTGGCGGATCAGCTTCTGCACCTGCGTGCGGCTACCGATGCCAATGGTTACCAGCCAGCGGTCCAGGCGCATCATGCCTTTCCCTCCCAGCGCGACCGCACCCAGGCCGCCTGCGCCAGGCCGCGAAGAGGCATGGCCGGCAGAAGCAGCAGCACAAACGCGGCGGCAACAGGCCAGACGGAAACCGTCAGCGCAGGCGCGTCACCGCTCCTGTCCAGCAGGTTTTTCAGGCCGCCGAGGGCGCTGCCCGCTGCCCAGGCGCAGACGGCAAAAAACGGCAGCAGTGTCAGCGCGCCAAGCAGCCAGCACCAGATCAGGCCGGCGCGCCGGCCCTTCAGCACGCGCGCGCTGCCCAGCGCCAGCTCATGCCGCCTTCCCGAGTGAAAGGCGCAGCCGAACAAAAACGGCACCAGCAGCGCGGCATAGATGCCCAGGGCATACAGACCGCCCCGCACGGCATCTCCGCCAAGCGACACGAGCGGCGAATACAGTGTCAGCGCATCGGTGGAGCCTGCGCTGCCTTCCAGTGAGTAAAGGTACATAAGCCACAGGGTGACGCCCAAAAAGGGCAGGCCCCACAGCAGCAGCAAAAGGCCCTGCCTCAGCCCCCGAAGCACCTTCCTGCCCCAGTCCGGGCAGATCACCAGGCGCAGCGAAAGCAGACGGCCGCCCCTGAGCGCCTGCTGATAGACCTCCGCCGCGTTGGCGCGGGCAGGCGGCACAATCAGGAAAAACAGCGGCACGCACAAAAGCGCCAGGTATTGCCCCTCCTCTGCCGCGAGAAAAAGCAGCGGTGACAGCACCATCCCCCTCAGCGCCAGCTCAATCAGCAGGAAGCAGAGGCTGTCCGCGGGGCGAGACCACAAAAGCTGCCATGCGCGGCGAAAAGCTGCCGTCGCGCTCATTTCTTTTCAACCTCCTCCGCTTCCGCCGTTTCAGTGGAAGCCTTTTTCTCCGCGGTCTCAGTCTTTTCAACGGGCGCCGCGCTGCCCACGGCCCAGCGCCTGCGCAGGAACGCGGCCAGCGTCTGCACATCCTTCACCGCAAAATCAAGATAGTGGCCGTGCACCACACTCATCACCACAGTCATCACCACCGGGCCGCCAATCAGGCCGGCAATGCCGCCGGAGGAGAGGCCCACAAACATGCCGACCAGGCTTTCCAGCGGCGTCAGCCCCAGGGAATTGCTCATGATTTTCGGCTCGGTGATGCGGCGGAACAGCAGGAACACCAGATACAGCACAATGGCCGCGACGGCGGAGGCGGTATCGCCAATGATGAGCGCGATCACGAACCAGGGGATGTACAGCACACCCATGCCGAAGAAGGGGATGAATTCCAGCACGCCCGCCACAATGGCGGCCACCGCGCCGTAGGTGTAGCCCAGTACCGTCCAGTAAATGGCCGAAAGCGCCAGCGCCACCAGGCTGTAGATGCCCTGCACCTTCAAAAAGCCCATCAGCCCGCCGATGGCGGAGTTTGCCAGCTCGTGCGACGCGCGGGTCTCATAATTCAGCCGCTGCTTCCCACCCGGCAGGCGCGAGCGGATCGTGTCATAATTTTTCGACACGAAGTACAGGCCGATGAACAGGAAGTTGGCGTAGATGAGGGCGTACGGCACGGAGGAAGCCATGTTCAGCGTCTGCGTCAGCAGCCAGCGCGCGGCGACCGTCAGCTGATTGGTCAGCCAACTGATGGCGTTGTTGGCGGTGGTCTGTATCCACTGCACATTGCTGTCGGACATGGTGCTCATCGCGCTGAGCATGCCGTTGATCGCCCCGTTCAGCCTGCCGGTGACGTCGTTCAGGATCGGGCCGAAGTTGTTCAGCAGCAGCACCAGCTGCCCCACGCCATAGGAGAGGAACCAGACCAGCAGGGCCACCAGCACCAGCACCACCAGCAGCACGCAGACGAGGGTGGCCGGCGTGCGGTGGAAGTGAAGCTTTTTCTCCAGCCAGCGGATGGCCGGCTGCAGCAGCGCCGCAATCGCCAGGGCGATGATGAAGGGGGAGAGATAATTCCATACAAGCGGCAGCGCGAAAAAGAGAACCGCCGCCAGCAGCAGCGCTCCGCCCAGCAGGGCAAGAAGACGCTCCAATGCCTTTCGTTCCTCTGTCATCGTGATTCACCCCTGCCTTCACATATGCATCATATATTTTTTGAATTTCGCGGCGGCCGGCCGCCTGAACCTTTTGAAGCTGTGCCTTCATTCAAGGCAGATTATACCGCAAAGCGCCCTTCTGCGCAAGGTCAGGTGAAGAGGGAGGCAGAAGGGGGAAGGCAGCAAAAAACCCCACGCAATCGATGCGTGAGGCTTTGCGCTCCCCTGAGCAATCCATATCCGAACCGTTCCCTTGGTCTTTCTGCGCTTCCTCCAGTTCGCTGAGCCGTATGGTCTCCTTCCCTTCTTTGAAGTTGAACGTCATCACCATCTTGTCATCGCACAGAAAGATCGCGTTCACAAGGTATCTGCATAGATAACGTCCATTTTCGATTCTGAGCCGTCGAAAAGCAGAAAAACGGGCGATGGATCAGCTGCCGGGCGGAAAGCGGCTCTCAAGGGCAAATATCAAACAAAGGTCTACTGCGGTACCCTCCCTGATACTCTTGCGGGAAGATGGTTTGCCCGCTGCCGCATCCGGTTAATTTTCATGGATCTGTAAACTCTTGCCCAGTATCTTGCGGATGATGCGGTTCGGCCATATAATAGGAACATAGTAAAGCATAGTCGAGGGCAGGAGGTGCATCAGATGAAGAAAACTCTTGCTTTGCTTCTGGCCTTGTGCCTGGTGATGGGATGCGCAGGAGCAGCTTGTGGAGAAACAACCGCTAAGTCATCCTTTGACTTTGCAGGCGAAGGGATCCATATCGAGGACTTCTTACCCGGCGCTGTGATGTATCTCCCGGACTTCACCGGGACCGGCAGCCGCTGGGAGG
>CAMJPQ010000156.1 GCA_946407745.1 uncultured Clostridia bacterium | reverse complement strand
AGCACAAAAGCTGAGAGCATGGCGCAGTTGACGATGTTCATTTTGAAACGGTCTGTTTTCTCGAACTCCGGAAGCTTTCCGATGATCTCCCGGTACTTCGGCTTTGCTTTCGCTGAGACAATCCTGGCAGTTTCTTGGTCATAGCTGAAGACAGAGCTCAGGTGTTTTCTGAAAGAGCCGGCAAACAGCAGCCACATGCCAGCCGGCATTCCCGCATACTTCATCGCGCTTCCCTCTTTTTCATAAGGAGGATGGTCCGGGCTTTCTCCTCTGTGTCATCATCCTCAATGTAGCCGTCATAGGGCGCTTCCGGGTCGGAATACTTCTTTGTGAAAGGTTTGCAGACCTCTGTCCGATGGCGGAAGGCGAAGTCCAGGTCATCCGTCCAGCCGGTATGGCCGGTGATGACACTGATCGGCTTCTTCCGTGACCGGATATTTTTCTCCAGCTTTTCCAGGGAACGTACAGCCAGCCTGTTATCCTCCGCCAAGGTGCTGATGAAGCTGTACCCGCCGTCCGCGCCAAACCAGATGGTATCGCCGGTGAACAGATATTGATCGTCGATTAGGTACACCATGTGCCCCCAGGTGTGGCCCGGAACAAGAATGCACTCGATCTTGATGCCGTCGATGTGCAGAATCTGACCGTCTTTGAGAAGCACCCGCTGATTGTCTGTTTTCACCATCGGCAGCGGATACAGCTTGTGGAAGACCCTGCGCCGCTTTTCGCCGGTGAGATAGCGGTTTTCGATCTCGCTGAGGTAGATGGTGGCGTCCCTGAAGAGCAGCTCGCTGTCACGCTCCAGTGCGCCGACGTGGTCGGTATCCTGATGGGTGATGAGGATATGCCGGATGGAGGCGGGATCAATGTCCAGCCAGCCCATTTTCTCCTTCAACCGCCCGTAATTGTAACCGGCGTCGATCATGATGGTCGCACTGTCCTTGGTGTAAAAGAAGATATTGGCAATCCACTCCCGCACGCAGGCCACATGCTCGTCGATGCGACCGGTGTTCAGCGGCTTGAAAATGGCCCTGCCGCGGAACAGCTTGCTCATGGATTTCTTCTGGTTTTCCGAATCCTTCCGTGCCATCTTTCCGCCTCCTCATTTCCGTCCTGTCAGCAGCGCGGAGCCGCTCAGCCCCATCCAGCCGGCCTCGGATTTCTTCATGAACTTTCCGTTGGTCATGTCGATCAGCTCCACCTTTTCATAGCCCATATCCCGGAGCCTTTTCACGAAAGTCTGCATATCGCCGTACTTGGATTTGGAGAAGATATCGTGCAGCGCGAAGGTGCCGCCTTTTTTTAGGGTGCGCAGGGTTTCCAGCAGGTATTGCTGCCGGTCGCCGGGGATGTTGTGGTACACATAATTGCTCACCACGGCGTCAAAGCTTTCGTCCGGGAAATCCAGATGGGTGGCGTCTTTCTGCCGGAAGGTGATCCGGCTGACGCCCTCGGCCCGGGCGTTGCTTTCGCACAGACTCTTGCTGAAGGAGGCATATTCCTTGCCCCAGCGGTCGATGCCGATGATCTCGGCTCCGGGATTCCGCTTGCCCACGGCGATCCCCAGCGCTCCGCTGCCGCAGCCCACGTCCAGAACCTTGCCGCCTTCCGGCAGATTCACACAGGACGCCGTCCCCTCGATGATCTGCCGGGCCATCTGACGTTTTCCGTTGTAATCAAAGGCACGGTACATGCTGATAGCCCAAATGCTCAGCCCGCAGAAGATGACCGAGATCACCCCAAAGGCAATCGTCAGCACCGTTCTCAGCGTGCCGCCCGGAAGCAGCTGAAACGCCGCCACCGCGACGGTGCATCCCAGGAACGTAAACAGGAAAGCATACACCATGCCCTTGGGCATCCAGTTTTTGTAATCAGGTTTCATGCTAATTTCAACCCCTTACTTTTTCGCAATAACAGTGATCCACGGTTTCGACGGATGATGATCGCTGCTCACCTTGGAAAAGCCTGCCGCTTTCAGCGCCGCTTCAATCTGCTCCGACGTATAGCATTTCATCCCTTCAATGATGCCCTCGTATTTCTTCCCTGTATCATCCGCGCCGTCTGATTCGTTGCAGATCATGAAAATCCCGCCCGGCTTCAGGATGCGGGCGACCTGGGCGAAGCATCTGTCCAACCCCGGCCAGAAATAGACTGTCTCAAAGGCGGTCACCAAATCGAAGGAACTGTCCGGGAGACGAAGGTCGGACACATCGCCCTGCCGCACTTCACACCGTCCCGCGGCAATGGCCGCCCGGTTGAAGGCTTTTGCCTTTTCCACGGACAGGTCGGAATAGTCGATGGCTGTGACATGCGCCTTCGGATACTTTTTCAGCAGTTCGCCGGCGTTGCGTCCGCCGCCGCAGCCCAGGTCTACAGCCTTCTCAGGCGTGATGGGCGGCAGGTGGGAAAAGCCCCAGTCGGCCATGACGGCGTGGCCGGAGTTCATACCGCTCAGCATCACTTTCCCGAGGAAGCCTTCCGGTTTCCTTGTCTGGCTGACAAACTTTCTGAACAGTCCCATACTTCTTGCTCCTTTCAAACACTTTTGGTTCTTTCCCAACCGTTTCCGGCGTCGGTCGGATGGCGGACAAAGTCGAAATCGCAGCAGTCTCCACCCTGGCAGAGGGTTTTTGTCCGCTTGAAATCCGTGTAGGGCAGGTTCCCGAAGTTGATCACATCGGAATGGCAGAACATGGCCCCGAGTTTCATCAGGCCGCGCTCCTCAAAGATGTGACGGTAAAGGCACTCCCTGCATTCAAAATGAAAACGCTCTTTGGGGTCTTCACCCAGGTGCCAGTCGTATTTCCAGCCCGCACCGGAACCGTGCCGGAAACCGAAGGGCAGGACCTTTTTCATCACCGGCAGGAACCAGCTGTGACGCGCCAGTCTTCGGTAGGGTTCCGGCGTCAGCTGCTTCCACATTTCGGTGGCGACGATCCTGAAAGCCTCCTCCTCAGTCTTGCCATGCTGCTGCAGCACCTCATACAGCGCGATGGACGTGAGGATCTGGGCGATATGCTTGTAATTCCCCTTGTCGCACCAGCGCTTTTCCTCTTCCAGCAGAACGCGCATGCGCTTGTACACATCCCGCCGGATCTCCTCCGGCAGCGAAGGGAAGTACTTCCGGTACCGGCTGACGGCCACCAGGGCTTCCGATTCATACTTTTTCATCTGTCGGTCCCTCCTTTCCGTCCGTTATTTATACGGATTGTCCTGCCGGAATACCGGCGGCCAGTACGGCATCGACTCCGCGCCGATCTTCAGTTTGAAATCACAGTAATCCCCGTCCTTAAAGCAGGTGTGCTCCCGGTAGAGCGGCGCGCCGAGCACCCCAAACATCACGTAGTCCAGATTGCACAGATACGGCATGTATTCCTCATAGCCGTATTTCTTCGCAAAGTTTGCAAGAGGACAGACCAGATTGTGATAGCTGAAGTCATAAACCGCCTCCGGCGGGATCTGCGTCTTCGTCTCAAAGCTGCCGGGATTCTTTGCTGCATTGGCAGCATTCTTTGCGTCCTTTTTCAAGAGCATTTTGTTGAGCAGTTTGGGACTATTATAGATCTTTCCCATGGCTTTTCGTACAAGACCGGGCATGTTCAGATAATACCGTTCGTAACAAAGCACCATGATGCGGCCGATTTCTTCCATGGAAGCGCCATACCGCTTCAGTACTTCGCCCATCGCGACAAAGCAGTACGCGCCGGTCAGATTTCTTGTTCCGCTGACCTTGTCTCCGCCGATATAGGGGAAGCGTTCCAGGAGATCCTTTTCGTAATACTCCCAGATCTCCGCAAGGAGCGTGGCATATGGCTTGCCGCCTATCTTTTCCAGTTCGGGCTTGACCAATTGCATGAAACGGCTTAAGCCCTTTTTGAGCTTCTCTTTGTTTTCCGAATAGTAGCTGTGCATAACCCGTATCCTCCAGATGCTTCAATCATTACAGAAGAAACATGAGTCCCAGGAACATAACTGCCCCGGCCCAGTTGCCCGAGCCGCCCACCCGTGTCGGCATCAACACTAGCATCAGCGGGAGGATGTTGAA
>CAMJPQ010000155.1 GCA_946407745.1 uncultured Clostridia bacterium | reverse complement strand
CTGCCGGGTGGATTCGGGTCTTTCACCCGTTAGAAACGTGCGCCGCCGGGCGCACGCAAACAAAGCGGACCGGAGCCATGCCCGAGATGCCTCTGGCTGGCTCCGGTCCGCTGTTTTAAATCCGTTGTTTTCTGAAAACAAAGAGTTTCGTCAGGGATACAGCTGCAAAATGTGGGATCGGGCCTCAGGCGCTGCGCCTGGAATGAACCTGGGGATGTTCGGGACTATCACCTGCAGAAGCGTCTTACAGGCAGCTTTGACGCATCCAGCGGTCAGGGACTGGACAAACGCTTAATTACGCTTGCACGCCGAAGACGCCTTCCTCCCGATTCGTATGGTTTACATGCAGCTGTCTACAGCTTCCCTGTCCGGCACACTGGTGATGCCGCCGTGCTTCTGAGTAGAGAGGCTTGCCGCCGTGCAGGCGAAGCGGACGATGCGGGTCAGCTCCTCCTCCGCAAGCTCCGCCGGAGCCTTCCCGCATTGCAGGAGCTGGCTCATGGCGCTGCCGCCGAAGATGTCGCCCGCACCGGTGGTGTCCACCACATGAATACCGGCTGGACTGCTGACGGTGACACTGCAGGCAGCTGTCGCGGCATAGCAGCCCCTGGGCCCCAGCGTAACATACACAAGCGAAACGCCGTATTCCTCCAGAAGCTTCCGCGCTCCCTCCTCCGGGGAGATGCCCCACAGGAAGGCAACCTCCTCATCGCTGATCTTGACGATGTCCGCCTGGTGCAGGCTCCACTCAATGGCGGCCTTCGCGTCCTCCTCCCGTTTCCACAAAGGCTTGCGGAGGTTAGGGTCCAGGCTGATCAGCAAGCCGTGCTTCTTTGCCAGCTCAATTGCCCTGCGGGTGGCGGAGGCGGCTGGCTCATCTGTCAGGGAGAGCGTGCCGAAATGAAACACCCTTGCTGAGGCGAGCAAAGCCTCGTCCACCTCCTCCGGACGGAGACAGGTGTCAGCGCCGGGCTTGCGGGCGAAGCTGAAATCCCGGTTTCCAGAGGCGTCCAGGGAAACAAAGGCCAGCGTGGTGAATACGTCCGGATCGAGCAGGATACCCTCTGTCCCGATGCCGGCAGCCTTCAGGGTCTTCACCAGCAGGCGTCCAAAGGCATCGTCCCCCACTTTGCCGATCATGGCGGTTTTGCAGCCGTATTTTGTCAGGGCGGCGAGGAAATTTCCGGGCGCACCGCCGGGGTTGGCGGAAAGAACCGGATAGCCCGCTTCGTTGGCGCCCTGCGGCGCAAAGTCGATCAGCAGCTCGCCCAGGGCAGCAACATCATATTGCTTCATGGCTCAGTCCTCCGAAAACAGGCTGTACTTGGTGATATCCATCACGGCTTTGCCATCGGCCTCAAAGCTGATGCGCCGGGCAGAGGGATCTGTGAGGATCGTGGCGGTCATCACCTGCTCGCCGTCGTTGACGAACACCTCAACGCTGAACCGGTCCAGAATCACATGCAGATGGATCTCACCGTGATTGGATGCCACCTGGCAGCGGCGCTGGTGGATGTAGGCGCGGCGGGAGCCGGAGAATTTCCGGTCGATTTTCAGCAGCGACTCATGCGGGCGGTAGCTGAGGATGGAATAGTACTGATCATCCTGCGCAAAGCGCATGGTGAATTTGTGGTACGGACTCTCTGTGTCCTCCGGGCGGATATGGATATCCATTTCCACACTGCGGCCTTCCACACCGGGCAGTGTCATTCGCTCGCTGACGGGCACGTTTTTGTATTCCACTGTTTGGCTCCGGTAAAGCGCCAGTTCCCGGATGGGCTGCTGGTACAGCCTGCCGCTGCGGATGGACAGCTCCCGGGGCAGGCTCATCTGGCCAAACCACATCCTGTCCTCGTAGCCGGTGTTTTTACAGGTGTCCCAGTTCTGCATCCAGCCGATCATCACACGCCGGCCATCCGGGGTCAGCAGGGTCTGAGGGGCGTAGAAGTCGATGCCGTAGTCGATGGCCTGGTGGTGCTCCGGGATAAAGCGCTTGGCATCTTCATCGAACGTGCCGATCTGGCATACCGTGCCATTGCCGTTGTGGTACTCAAAGCCCTCCGGCAGCATATCCTGCGGGCTGACAAACAGCACATCCTTCCCATCCAGTGGGAAGAAATCAGGGCATTCCCACATGAGGCCGAAGCGTCCGTCGTTTTCCGCCAGAATGCTGACAAAATGCCAGCGGAAGCCATCCTCACTGTCAAACAGCAGCAGCACACCGCGCTTGTCCATCCGGCGCGCGCCTACTACGCAGCGGTACCCGCCCTCTTTCCTGCGCCAGATCTTGGGATCGCGGAAATCGTACGGGCTCAGGCCCTCCGGCAGGTCCTTCACATCCAGCACAGGATTTTGTGGATGCTTGACGTAGTCCACTCCGTCGCCCACAGCGACGCACTGCGTCTGCAGCTCCTTGCCGCTGTCGCCGCCCTCCTTGCGCACGCCGGTATAGAGCAGCAGCTGCTTTCCGTCCGGCAATTCAATCGCGCTGCCGGAAAAGCAGCCGAAGGAATCATAAGGCGCGTCAGGCGCCAGGGCAGCAGGCAGGTACGTCCAGTGCAGCAGGTCATGACTCACAGCATGGCCCCAGTGCATGGAGTTCCATTCGGTATCGTAAGGATAATACTGGTAAAACAGATGGTATTGCCCGTGATAATATGAAAAGCCGTTGGGGTCGTTCATCCATCCGACCCGGGGCGTCAGATGGAAGAGCGGGCGGGCGGAGGGGGGAATCTTCCCACCCTCCTCGCCTTCATATGCCCGGGCAAAAATCAGGCTGTGCTTCATCATGTTGCTTCAATCCTGTCTTGTATATTCCCGCAGATCGGTAAAGCTCACGGTATTGCTTTCAGCATACAGCCGGATGGGCTTGCCGCTGACGCCATAAAGGCGCACGGTCAGGGAAGCGTCCTCCAGCCAGAAGATACCGGCGGAGCCCTCCTGCAGGTAGGTGAAGGAATACTCCTTGCCTGCCTCCAGCTGAACCTCCGTCTCGGTAATCAGCGTGCTGCCCTCGTTGAACTGCAGCTGAAGCTTCTGCTTTGAGGGATCCAGGGTGATCAGCTTGTAGCTGCCCGCCTGCCCGTTGTAATCGAAGGCCAGGCCGAAGCAGCCCTTTCCGGTGTAGGTAAATTTGCCCTTCAGCAGGAAGCTTTCATAGGCGGTAAAGGCCTCGGTGTAGCCAAAGCGGGAACCGGCCTGCACCTGGATGCTGTCCTCCTCCACTGCCAGATGGCGGCGCGCTGTGTACCGGCCCGTCAGGGCTTCCACGGGTGCCAGGGCCAGATCGCCGTTTTCCCTCTGTATCAGCTTCTGCACCGCCAGATTGCCTGCCCAGCCGGACACCTCCGACATGGAGGAAGGCGACTCGCTGCGCCGTGCCCAGCCCACCATGTACGCGCCTTCGGGGCTTTCCACATGCTTGGCGGCGTAGAACAGCTTGCCATCCAGCCGCCGGGCCTCGCCATAGGGACCGTAGGGCGTATCGGACATGGCATACCAGAGCGTGTCATCCTGGGCGGAATAAGTCAGATAATACTTGTCGCCCAGCCTGAAAGTATCGCTGCATTCCAAATTCCAGAAATTGCCCACTGCGTTGGTGAAGATCACACCGTCATAGGTGACGCTGCTCAGATCGCCGCTGAGGGTGTATTTGAGGATGCGGGCCACACCGCCCTGGGAGGCGGTGACCGTCATGGTGATGGTGTCGGTTTCCGCGTCATAATACGCCTGGGGATCCCGGAAATCGCGCTTCTGGCCGATTTCATCAGGGGGCGTGATGGCCCAGTCTTCCACCTTTTCAAAATGGGTGGGGTCACTGCCCCTGGCCAGCATGATCTTCTCCATATACTCATAGGTTTCGGCGGAGGCGTGGCCGGTATAGAAGAAGAGGTACTCATCCTTCACTTTTACCACAGAGCCGGTGCCCGCCCAGCCGTCCTGTCCGCCGCTGCGGGAGGATTCCACAATGGGTTCGTCATACTCGGTGTACGTCACGAAATCCTTCGTTGTGGCCAGATAGATGGAGTGGTTGTAGCTGTCGCCGCCCTCCTTGAGGTAATAGATGTAATAGGTGCCGTCCTCATAGTAGGGCATGGTGTCGCCCACATA
>CAMJPQ010000154.1 GCA_946407745.1 uncultured Clostridia bacterium | reverse complement strand
AAATTTTCCAGAAAAACTTTTTTGGAGTGGCTTTTCCGATGCCACCCCATTGTTATACACGATTTCGAGCTCTTAAGCCACACCGATTTCTATCCTTATAGGAAGTGTGTCTGTCCGGCAAACCGTTCACATCGAGCAGGGTACCCGTTCACATCGACTCGCGTGAACGGGTTGGTCGCAGCAGGCGGTAAAGTTTGCGAAAAACAGATGTAGGGTGTTCACATGAGCAAAAGCCTTGATTTTACAGGGATTCCACGCTTCCCACTCCATCCGTCGGGTGTTCACGTGGGTGTTCATGAGGAAACGGGGTTGACCTTAATCATATTGCTTGGGGGAAAAGTGAAGCACACTCCCTCTTTTTTTCGCGTTGTTTATTTAACATTTTGTCTATTGACAATATAGACAATTACGCTTATAATTTATTTATTCGGCAGAAAGGAGTGGTCATGATGAAGCTGAACCTGATGTGTATGTGTCGTATGTGCATGTGCTGGCCTGCGTCATGTCCACTTTGCGTATATAAACGGAACTGATCGTTTATGAAAGCAGGGGCATCGCGCACCTGCTTTTACTGTTCATGGGCACGAACGCGTCCGCAGGTGAAGGCAGTGGCTGAAACATGCGGACATTTCTTTTTTAGCGAGGTGAAGGAAATGCGGGCTTGTCATGTGGGATCGGTGTGTGACCGATGTCCGGAAATTGCAGAAAAATGAATCAGGATTCACGGCTGACATAAATCAACAAAAACAGACAGAAAGAAGGATTGACTCATGAAAACTACCATTGCAAAGTCTTTTTCCCTCGTGCTTGCGGCCATTCTGCTGCTTACCGTTTCTTTTTCCGCTCTGGCAGAGGAGAGTACATCCGTCGCCATCGATAAGGAAGCCTTTGACGCACTGATCGCCTCTGGTCCTGTCGCTGACGTGGATACGATCGCGGCCAGCCAATGGGCTGCCGCGGTGAAGGAAGCCGGCGTTCTGAGGGTCGGCGGTACCCGTACCTCCTTCCTGTTCAGCCAGCTGGACGAAACCGATAATGGGATCCGCGGCTTCGACGCCGGACTCTATCAGCTGCTTGCACGTTATATTCTGGGCGATGAGACCAAATTCGAGCTGACCCAGGTCACCTCCTCCACCCGCGAATCGGTGCTGACCAGTGGGCAGGTGGACGCGGTCTTTGCCACCTATTCCATCACGCCTTCCCGCCAGGAAGTGATCTCCTTTGCCGGGCCGTATTACACTTCTCAGCAGGCCGTACTGGTCAAGGCAGGCAATACTGAAATTACCGGCATTGACAGCCTGGACGACAAAATTGTCGCGACCCAGTCCGGTTCCACCGGCCCGAGCATTCTGGCAGAGTACGCACCAGATGCCATTGTGCAGGAGTTCGAGGACGATATCCAGGCCCGCACTGCTGTGGAACAGGGCAGAGCGGATGCTTATGTGACGGACTACACGCTGATTCTGAACTCCATCGTGAAGAACCCCGGCGCTTACGCCATTGCCGGCGATGTATTCGGGCCGGTGGATCCCTACGGTATCGGTCTGCCGAAAGACTCTGACGGCGTTGCTTTCGTCAATGCGTTCCTTCAGACGATCATTGAGGACGGCACCTGGGCCAAACTCTGGCAGATCAGCCTGGGCGACCGGACAGGCATCGACACCGCACCGGAAGCTCCTGCGGTCGGCGAATAACAGCAACGGATCCTATGATGCACGGGCCTCGGACACTGGTCCTGAGGCCCCTTTTCAGGGGAGACAGATATGAGCATCTCAAATCTGCTGTTACAGTACGGTGACCGGTATATCCAGGCGCTTCTGACCACCTGGAAACTGACAGCTTTCTCATTTGCCGCCGCTTTTGCGCTGGGTGTGTTCATTACGGTTCTCAGAGTCTGTCCAATCAGACCGCTACGATCCGCGGGAGATTTCTATGTCCAGATCTTTCGGAATATTCCCGGGGCGGCGCTGCTGATCCTGCTGGTTTACGCGCTGCCCTACCTGAAGATCCTCTTTTCCTATGGGGCCTGTGTTCTGATTGCCACTTCCCTGATCCCCTCCGCCTTCTGTTCGGAGCACCTGATGAGCGGCATGAATACCATTGCGCCCGGGCAGATTGAAGCTGCCCGGGCGCTTGGCCTGACGTTCTTCCAAATGATCCGCCGGATTGTCATTCCCCAGGCGCTGCGGTCCACGGTCCTGCCGATGACCAACCTACTGGTGGCCACGATGCTCACCACGTCTCTGGCTTCTCAGGTCCCCCTGCGGCCTATGGAGCTGACAGGACTGGTCTCCTATATCAACACCCGCGCCGCGGGCGGCGTGGCAGCCTTTGCCATCTCCGCAGCGCTGTACTGCGCGACGGCGCTTCTGATCGGGCTGGCGGGCAGCCTGATTGATAAAAAAGTGAGGATCCTCCGATGAAACCGACATCGATCCGGGAAATGTTGTATGAACCGCCGGGACCTGCAGCGCGGAAGCGGATCAGCATTTTGACGTGGCTCGCTATGGCGGCGCTTGTCGTGCTGACCGCGCTCGTTATCCGGCAGTTTGCCGTTACCGGGCAGCTGGATGCCAGGTATTGGTCTTTTTTTGCCCGGGCGACCACCTGGCGCTTTTTGGGAGAGGGGCTGCTGACCACACTGGAGGCGGCTGTCACCGGCGCCGGTATCGCTTTTGCACTGGGTTTTCTGATGATGCGCGGAAAGCTGCGGAAAAACAGGCCGCTGCGGTTTATCAGCACGGTGCTGATTGAATTCACACGGGGCGTGCCCACCCTCCTGTTCATTTATTTCTTTTTCCTGGTCGTGCCACAGACCGGCTGGAAGCTGAGCGCCTTCTGGAAAATTACTCTGCCCTGCGCCATTTCTGCCTGCGGTGTGGTGGCGGAAGCACTCCGTTCCGGTGTCAACGCGGTGCCCAGGGGACAGACGGAGGCCGCCCTTTCCCTCGGCCTGACAGATACGCGGCTGTTTTACAAGGTGGTCTTTCCCCAGGCAATCCGGTTTGTGATTCCCTCCCTGATTGCCGAACTGGTCATTGTGCTCAAGGATACCACATTCGCCTATATTGTCACCTGCGCAGACCTGATGCAGAACGCCAAAGTGCTGATATCCAACTATGACGCCATGCTTTCGGTCTATCTGGTTGTAGCGGTCCTTTATATTCTGATCAACTATCTGCTTAACAGACTTTCGGACCGGCTGGCTGCCGGATCCGGGAGGACAGGAGCGGGAAGGAGCGCCGTATGACTCAAACGGATTCTCCGATCATTGAGCTTCGCCATGTCGATAAGCACTATGGCCCACTGCATGTACTCCGGGATATCTCCCTTCGTGTGCATCAGGGCGAGGTCGTGGTGATTGTCGGCCCCTCCGGCTCAGGAAAATCGACGCTCTGCCGTACCATCAACCGGCTGGAGACGATCGATTCCGGAGAAATCCTGATCGACGGCGTTGCATTGCCGGAGGAGGGAAAGAAGCTGGCTGCCGTACGATCACAGGTGGGCATGGTGTTTCAGTCCTTCAATCTGTTTGCGCATATGAGTATCCTGGACAATATGACCCTTGCGCCGGTGGATGTGCTGAAACGGGACAAAAAAGAAGCGCGGGCGGAAGCGATGCGGCTGCTGGAGCGGGTAGGTGTCGCCGATCAGGCGCACAAAGTGCCTGCCCAGCTCTCCGGCGGTCAGCAGCAGCGGGCGGCGATCGCCAGGGCACTGGCCATGCGCCCCAAGGCCATGCTCTTTGACGAACCTACCAGCGCACTGGATCCCGAGATGATCGAGGAAGTGCTGCAAGTGATCTCAGAACTTGCCACAGACGGGATGACCATGCTGATCGTGACGCACGAGATGGGATTTGCCCGGAACGTCGCCGACCGGATCATTTTTATGGATGAGGGCAGGATTGTCGAAGAGTCTGATCCGGAGGCCTTTTTCCTTCATCCCCAGTCGGAACGCGCGCGGAGCTTTCTGAGTGCGGTGCAGCGTCACTGAGTGAAGCAGGAAAGGTCGCTATCCAGGTGCAAAGGGCGATTTCGCAGCTCCGCCTGGCTTTCGAAACGGCAGATGATCAGGTAACAGGCATACTCTCATCTTAAAAGAGCGGCAGAAAAAAAGCACGGCAAATAAACTGTGCTT
>CAMJPQ010000153.1 GCA_946407745.1 uncultured Clostridia bacterium | reverse complement strand
CAGGTTCTCCGTCACACGCGGGGTAAACCGTAGTGCATAACCTTGTGTGAAGTGCGTGTGTTGTGCCGCGAGGCATAAACAGCGCACTTTTGCGCTTTTGGGGCGCCCATGGGTTGTTCTTTGCGGGGGCATACGGAGATGTGTGTTGTGCGGGGATGCGGAGCAACCCCACTGGCGCTGCGCGCCGGTCTCCCCGGGAGGGGAGACTCCTTCCCCTGAAAGCGGGAAGGGGGACCGCCGCTGTCAGGCGGTGGTGGATGAGGTAAGCCACGGCAAGGCAATCCTTGGCTTATCAGCGTCAAAACCTCCCCAACTCGTTGGGGAGGGGGACCGCTTGCGGTGGAGGGGCAAGGAAGCCGTGCGGCAGCTCTGGGGAGTTGTCGCGCAGGCGACGAGGGGCTGCACGGTGAGTCGCCGCAGCAGGCGTCTGAATACTCCAATTTGTAACAACATGGCGCCTGCGCGCCTCAATTCATGCGGCGGGGCTTGCCTGTGCATTGCAATTGCGCTATAATAAGAATGGATACAATTAGCTGTATCCTTTATTCCGGCTGAGGCTGTGACGCAAAGGAGATGTCCTCTTGAGCGAGTTTGAGAATAAACCCATCCAGAATCAGGAAACGACCCAGGCCACCGTAAGGCACAGGCGGACGGAAAGGCATCAGCTGACCGGTGAAGCACCCGCTGTGCAGCCGCAGGAGGCCCCGAAAGCGGAAACCACCCCGAAGCGGCAGATGACCGACGGGGAGAAGGCGCTGCTGGACCAGCTGGAGCAGGCCGCGCCCCGTCACACCGCGCCCAGGGGCAGCCGCGTGCGCACCCAGCAGGCCGCCGGCATGAGCCCGGGCGGAAGCAATGTGCCCAGGCCGGCCGTGCTGCAGCGCAGCGCGGAAACACGCGCGCAGACCCAGGCGGCCTTTACGCCCCGCGGGGAGCAGACCCGCCCGGCGGCGGTGGACATTGACCGGCCGAGATTCACCCGCGAGTCCTCCCCCATGGCCACCACCGACAGCCGCACGCGCGCCGCGGAGAAGCCGCAGGAGAATCAGGACGGCGCCCCGGCACGCCCGCAGAAGTGGCTGATGATCGCCCTGGTGTCGGTGCTGGCGCTGGCGCTGGTGGTGCTGGGCCTGCTGCTGTTCCGCGGCAGTGGCTCCGGCCTGTTCGGCCTCGGCTCACAGACGACTTCTCAGCCCGCGGGCTCCGTGCAGGACTTCTCCGCGGCCCCGGCCTCCGGCGTTGCGCCGATGGACATCACCTTCACCCTGACCACCCGCGGCAGCGCGGATGATGTGCGCCTGCTGGATGAGAGCGGCGCTGTGCTGCCCACGCTGACCCTCAGCCGCACCGAAAACAGCAACAGCATGGCGGTGTGGATCCTCAGCGGCAGCTTTAACACTGCATACACAGGCACGGTGACCGTGGAGCTGTTCAACGGCGAGGGCTGGGTGTCCACCAACCAGCGGCTGACGCTGAACGTGGAAGCCCCCGCGGCAACCCTGCCCCCGGTGAGCTCCAACCCCGAGGCGTACGACCTGTCCGCGGGCAACACCGTGGGTGATGTGCCCCTGGCGGTAGACTTTACTGTGTCGACCAACAGCATGGTGGACGACGTGCGGCTGACCAACGAGAACGGCGACGTGTTTGATGTGCGCGCCCACCTGGTTTCCGAGGGCGGCACGGAAAACGTGTGGCTGCTGAACCTCATTCAGGAGGTGCCCTACACCGGGCTGGTGTATGTGGAAATCGCCCAGAACGGCAGCTGGCAGCCCACGCAGCTGTCTGTGCGGATGGAGGCCATCGGCACCGCGCCCACCGCGACGCCCACCCCCACCGCCACCCCCGAGCCCACAGAGGAGCCCACCGCCTCTCCCGCGCCGACGCAGGACCTTTCCCTGCTGGCGACACTTTCTCCCAGCAACACGCCCGCGCCGAATTACAGCGCGCTGACCGTGCCCGCCGCCACCGCGGAATCCGACGGGACGATGCCCGCCGATGAGGGCACCGCGGCGGAAGACAGCCCGACGGATGAAAGCGCCGCGGCGGAAGAACTGCCCGCGGACGGACAGCCAGAGGAGGGCGCCCCCGCCGCTGACGGCGAGGGAGAAGAAAACGCGGAGCAGCCCGCGGAGGACACAAGGGTGACTGTCGCCGCCGCAGCCTCGGCCGACCCGTCCCTTCTGAGCAGCAACGTGCGCTATCAGAACAACGCGACCGCCTCTCTGTCCAGCTATTACCGGGACCTGAAGGACCTAATCAACATGCCGGACGCGGAGAACTACACGCGCCGCCCCTTCGGCGTGCTGACCTTCCGCGGCTCCTCCTTCCGGCAGAACGCCGCGCTGGGCGAGGTTGCGGGGCAGGTGAACGGCCTGTCGGTGCTGTGGCAGAAGGAAATGGGCTCTGTGAAGGGCAGCGGCAAGACCACCTTTTACGGAGCGGTTTATCCCTCGCAGCCGGTGATTGTGAAGTGGAGCAAGGAGGTGCGCGAGCTCTCCAATATTGTGGAGGAAAAGCGCGCCACCTCTGCCCTGCGCGAGGTCATCGTGGCCGGTGACGACGGGCGCATCTACTTCCTGGACCTGGTGGACGGCGAGAACACCCGCGACGAAGTTAACCTCGGCTACCCGATGCGCGGCGCGCCCAGTATTTCCACCGGCGGCCTGCCCTTCATGGCCGTGGGCCAGTATGCCCGCAAAATGGCCTCCGGTACAGGCTCCATCGGTCTGAGATTCTACAACCTGCTGAACCAGAAGGCCCTCGGCATGATCGACGGCCTGGACGGCAAAATGAACCGTCCCTACTGTGAAGTGGGCAGCTTTGAGACGAGCGCGCTGATCGATATCAACTCGGACTCGCTGGTGTCGGTCGGCACCAACGGCATGCTGTACCTGGCCAAGCTGAACTCCACACTGGACCTGAACGCCAAGAGCTTCTCCATCGCGCCCGCCTACGCCATGCTGAAGAGCAAGGCGGAGGATCAGTCCAACAAGCACACCGCCGTGGAAAGCAGCCTGGCCATGTACCAGAACTACGCCTTCTACGCGGATATGGGCGGCATCCTCCGCTGCGTGGATACAGATACCCTGACGGTGATGTGGGCGGTGGACACAGGCGACGCGGTGCAGGCCGCCGTGGCGCTGGACCTGGACGAGGACGGCGGCCTGTGGCTCTATACCGCCAACACGCTGCAGAACCGCAGCAAGGGCGAGGTCACCGTGCGCCGCTACAACGCGCTGACCGGCGAGGAAGCGTGGGCAGTGCCCTTCTCTGTGGCCAAGCCGAAAAACAACACCTACATCCCCGGCGCGATGGCTTCCCCCGTGGTGGGCACAAACAGCATGGAGGATGTGGTCATCTTCACGCTGTCCGGGCTGACCGCGGCCCAGGCGGAGCAGCTGGACCTGGGCAGCTCAGCCCTGCCCAGCGCCGTGATCGCGCTGGACAAGGAGACGGGCGAGATCGCCTGGGCTACCGCGCTGCCGGCCTACAGCTATTCCTCCCCCGTGGCTGTCTATAATGAAGAAGGCGCGGCCTGGGTGGTGCAGGGCTGCTCGGACGGCACGCTGTACCTGCTGGACGGCGGCGTCGGCGAGGAAATATCCACCCTGAAGCTGGACGGCACCCTGACCGCCTCCCCCGCGGTGTACAAGGACATCCTTGTCATTGCGACCACGGGCAACAAGACCTCGAACATCTACGGCATTGCCCTGCAGGAATAAGAGCTTTTGATATGCGCAGCCTCCCTCGCAGGGGAGGCTGTGGCACTTTGAGACACATAGTGGATTCTCTCCGGACGGCCCCTCTGTCGCTTGCGCGACATCTCCCCAGCAAGCTGGGGCGATTTGGGTCACCTGCCAGCAGCGGGATTGCTAACCGGCGTCACGACCTCATCCGTCAGCGCCTGACGGCGCTGCCACCTTCTCCGGGGCTGCCGCCCGGCCTCCGCTGAAAACAGCCCACCGGGCTGTTTTCCGGGCGCTACGGCCCCAAAAGGGGAAGGCGCAGTTTGTCCAGTCTCCCCTCCCGGGGAGACCGGCGCGCAGCGCCAGTGGGGGGCTGCTCCGAATTCCCAATCATCACACATCCCCGTATGCGCAAACAAAGAACAACCCATGGGCGCCCCAAAAGCGCAAAAGTGCGCTGTTTATGCCTCG
>CAMJPQ010000152.1 GCA_946407745.1 uncultured Clostridia bacterium | reverse complement strand
GGTAATAGATGTAATAGGTGCCGTCCTCATAGTAGGGCATGGTGTCGCCCACATAAGGCTGCTTGATGCCGTCAACAGCGGGCTGGAAAAAGGCCCGGTATTCGTAGGCGGCCTCCTGGCTGCCCGGTGTGCGCAGCGCAGAGAAATCCTTATCCTCAATTCCTTCGGCGAAGGGCTCGCCCTGCTCCTGCGGCGCTGCAGTGGCAGGCACATCCGTGGCGGCCGCCTCTGTAGCGGCCGGCTGGGCATCCCTGCTGCCACAGCCCGTTAGTGCCAGGCAAAGTACACACAAGATAGCCAGCGCCGCGCAGTGTTTTCTCTTCATGCATATGCCTCCTGAAAGAAAGGGCAGGGAGAACGGGAAAACCATTCTCCCTGCCGGATCATTACATAACCTGCATTTGATAGATCGTCACATTGCTGAATTCAATGGTCACTTCATCCAGCTTGGACAGAGCCTCGGAGCCGAACTGGAACAGCAGCTCGAAGTCCATATCCATGATGAAGGTGTCCGTGGTCGCAAAGCGGAAGGTCTGGAACTCATCCGTCAGGTCCATTCCCTCGGAGAAGCGCGGATCCCAGCCGCCCATCGGGTTCAGGAACACGCCGCAGGAAACGGGCTTATCCGCCCTGGCGGTAATTTCCACGATGAAATAGCTGTCGGAAGCGAGGGTCAGCGGGTTGCCGCCAAAGCCGCAGATCAGCTTGTTGTGCCAGTCCACCGTGCCGCCGTTGTCAATGCGGTAGAAGAAGCTGCCGTTGTCAGTCCAGATGGTGCCTACACCGCGCTCGTTATCCTCGTCAGTGCCGTTGAAGGTCTGCCAGGGATACTCGGTGTTTTCGGCGTTGGCGGTGGCGGGGCCGAAGGGCATGAAGGCCTCAATGGTCTTCTTTGTCTCCTTGTCGCCCTCCAGCTTGCCGAATTCCACATTGCTGATGGTGATCACATTGCCGGTGGCGCCTTCGGGAGCGTTGCCGATCTGCAGGCGGATCACGGGATCATCGATATCCGCTTCTGCTGTGAAGGTCGCGGAGACGACGCTGTCCTCGCCCGCGGGCACGCCCAGTCCGTTGAAGTTGGCGCGCGCTTCCCAGCCGCGGGCCGCGCTTTCCACCAGCGCCTCACCGCCCTGGCCGTTCTGCGCATTCACGGTGAAGGTGTAATAGTACTTCTCGCCCTTGACGATCTGCACACCAGGCAGTGCGATATCAGCCTTGACGCTCCACACGCCGCCGCCCTCGCCGGCATAGCTGTCGATGGTTACAACGGCCTTGCCGTCCGCAAAGGAGGCGCTGGCGCTGGCACCGTCGCCGGCATCCGCAGTCACGCCCTCGCCGGCAGCAAAGTCGGCGGTGTAAACGGGCACCTGGTGCTCCTCGCCGGAGATCTCATACAGCTCAATCTTGTCGATGGTCACAGTGAAGTCTTCCGGGGTGGTGTCCTCGGCATTGTCGGGGTTCGGGGTGATCTTGCCCAGGTTGAACAACAGCTCGGCACTGCCATCTGCAGGAGAGGTGAAGCTCAGCTCCAGCGGCGCAACAGTTTCCCCGATGCGCACGTTGAAGGCGCCGCCAAAGGTTTCCCAGCCCTCCGCATTCTCGTTGCGGGCCAGAATGTGGGCATAGGTGGGCTTGGTGGACTTAGCCCAGATCTTCAGCTTGTAATCCGCGGCTTTGAGGGCATAGCCGGCCTTGGCCAGCTGGATGTCGCCGTCGCCGTTGCCGGGGTTCTGGATGTCGATCACATACGCGCCGTTTTTGAGGGCGGCAGCTGCCTGGGCGGCCTCACCGATTTTGGCCTCCCAGCCATGGTTGTCCGTCACCTCGACGGTGCTGAAATCGAAGGCCCTGTAGACCACTTCCTCACCGGTCTTCTTGGTGACCGTCAGGGTGGCGTAATCCTCCACGGTCACGCCGTTTTTGTCGGTCACAGAGTACACCAGTTCGTAGTCTCCGGGGTTCTCGGGGGTCGCTTTGCCGTTCTTGAAATCCAGCACGGGGGTGGATTCAACCATGATCATCCCCGTCAGGTCATTACCTTCACTGTCGGTGGCGGTGACGCCGGCTAGGGCGTCAAACTCCGTTCCGGCCATCACGCTCTGGTCATGTACTCCGTCCAGGGTGGGGTCGCCATCGGCGGCGGCCAGCACGGTAACAGCCAGCATGCAAACAGTCAGCAGAAGCGCAGCGATTTTCTTCAGCATGCTCATGATACGCCCTCCTTACTTCGCGATATAACGGTCATAGGCGTCCTGATAGACCTTCTGGATACCCGCCAGGTTGACCTTGCCATTCAGGTCGTTCTGGAAGGAAGTCCAGGCGGCATCGTTCACGCCGCCCTTCATCAGCCAGGCGATCAGGTTGGTACGGACATAGTCGTTCAGGTTGGTTTCATAGCTGCTCAGCGTGTTCAGCTCTTCCAGGGTAAACTGCAGGTTGGGGCAGGGCGTCACATTGGCCGGTACGAAGGGCTTTGCGCAGAGCTGCAGGCGTTCCAGGCGCAGCTGAGCGCGGGGCTCCATGTGCACCACGTTGTTCCAGGCGTACTCACCCAGGTAGATGATGCCAAGCGGCGCGTTCTGCAGTCTCAGTTCGTCGGAGGTCACGCCCTCGGGCAGGGGCTTCTGCACCAGCATGCCCTTTTCGTCCCGCTCTTCCTCATACACAATCCCGATGGGGCCATAGTTGATCTGAGCGGAGATGACGGGGTCATAGTAGCGGTCGAAGTAGGCCAGCAGCACCTCGGGATACTTGCAGTTGGAGAAGAGGACAACTTCGCCGGCGCTGATTTCAGGGTTGTTGGAAACACAAATGGTCTGGTCGCCGTTCGGACCCACCAGCGGGCTCAAGACAATGTAGTTCTCCGGATTGGACACCACGGTTTCGCTCTCCCACCAGTAGAACGCGCCGTAAGTTTCCATGCCCTTGCCATTGGCCAGGAAGTTGTCCTGGCTCTGTTCAAAGGAAACCTTGTCGATCAGGCCCTGATCGACCCAGTTCGCGATGAAATTCACCGCATCGCGGAAGCGCTCGTCCTGAATGGTGTAGGTAATCTTGCCATCGACGACCACCCGGTGCTCCAGGTTGTCGTTCAGGCCGAACATGCCAAACAGGTCGCACTGGTTGCCCTGCCAGTTGTTGTAGACAAAGTTCATGGGGCGCTCGTCGTCGGTCTTGCCGTTGCCGTTCATGTCATGGTCGCGGAAGTAGACCAGCAGCTGCTCCATCTGGGCGGCGGTCAGGGTCAGGCCGTCCTTCAGCTGGTCCTCAGTCAGACTTTCCACGGCGCCGTCGGCAATCGCCGCCTTTGTCCAGGCGACATTCAGGAACAGCAGGTTCGGGCTCTGCAGCAGGCCCATCTCCTCAATGCGGGGCAGGGAGTAGATTTTGCCGTCTTCGGTGTTCAGCAGCTGGGCCTTGATGTCAGGGCGGTCCTCCAGCAGCTTTTTGAAGTTGGGCATGTAGTCCAGATAATCGCTGATGGGCACCAGCACCTTGCGCTTGGCATACTTGATGATTTCGCCCGCGCCCATGCCTGCGTGGTAGATGGCGTCAGGCCGGTTGTCCTTGTTTCCGAAGATCAGGTTCTTCTGCTGGGAATAAACAGATTCGGATACGTTTTCCCAGTTGACCTGCACGCCCGTCTGCGCATACAGATCCGCCATGATTTTCATGTCGTTGTAGTCCAGGGCGGAGGCGTTCTTGGAGGAATACACCCGGAAGGACAGCTCCTGCGCGCCCTTTTCATTCAGGATCGGCGCGGTGGGATCAGTCCACTGGAAGCCGTACTCGGCGTTCAGTGGATGGTCATTCACCGGAGCGGCGTCAGCGGGCTTCTCTTCCTTGGCGGGTTCTTCCGCCTTGGTCTCGGCTGCGGCAGGTGCGGGGTCTTCCGCCTTGGTTTCAGCGGCAGGCGCGGGAGCGTCCGTCGCGGCGGCGGCAGGTGCATTGGTGGCAGTGTTGTTGCTGCCGTTGTTGCTGCTGCAGGCGGTCAGGGTGAGAATCAGTGCCGCCGCCATCAGCAGTGCGAGCAGTTTCTTGATGTTTTTCATGCGAAGATACCTCCCATCAGCCCTTCAGGGAGCCAATCATGACGCCCTGGGCAAAGTACTTCTGGACAAAGGGATAGAGGCACAGAACAGGCAGGCTGGAAACGATCACGGATACGTACCGTAGCAGGTTGGCCTGGCGGTACTGCTGCAGGATGGTCTCGCCGCTGCCGCCCACCGTGCTCTCGGA
>CAMJPQ010000151.1 GCA_946407745.1 uncultured Clostridia bacterium | reverse complement strand
GGTAGGGGCGGGTCAAATCTCTACGCCCTGTGCCCCGTGGAACGGGCGTGGGGTCGCGTGTGTGCGTGCGCGTTTTCAAACGGGGAATATACCCCCAGATAAGCGAGGTGATTTTTATGGCTAAGGACGGTACAAACCGAGGCGGTGCCCGGATGGGTGCCGGAGCCAAAAAGAAGCCCTTAGCTGACAAGATCGCTGAGGGCAATCCGGGCAAGCGAGCGCTGACTGTCATCGACTTCGATTCTCACGCAGCCGATTTGGAAGGTCAACCGATGCCCAAACCGTCGCGGCTCCTGTCCGCAAAGCAGAAGGACGGGAAAAAGCTGCAGGCGGCAGAAATCTATAAGAACACATGGGAGTGGCTGCATGAACGCGGCTGCTCCTCTTTGGTTTCACCCCAGCTCTTGGAGCGCTATGCCATGAGCTGCGCCCGGTGGATTCAGTGTGAGGAGGCCGTGACGGAGTTTGGCTTCCTCGCCAAGCACCCTACTACCGGGAATGCCATCCAGAGTCCCTACGTCGCTATGGGACAGAACTACATGAGCCAGACCAACCGGCTCTGGATGGAGATCTACCAGATCGTGAAAGAAAACTGTGCCTCCGAGTACACCGGCAGCAATCCGCAGGATGACGTGATGGAACGGCTGCTCCGTGCTCGACGAGGCGACGCATAGGATCGGAGGAATGATTATGTTTGAGAAAGTGAATCCGGCACACCCGGATAAAGTTGCCGACCGCATCGCCGGTGCCCTTGTGGATCTGGCCTATGAAAAGGAAGCTGATCCGAGGATCGCAGTGGAAGTCCTGATCGGCCACGGCATCTGCCACATCATTGCAGAAACCTCGGTCTCCCTCTCCCGTGATGAGGTGGAGGCTGTCGTAAACCGCATCGCCGGAAACCTTGTAGCCGATTACCGCGAGGTACCGCAGGATGCCCACCTGTCAGATAACCAGAAGGACGGTATCCGCTGCGGTGACAACGGGATCTTCAAAGGCGTCCCGGTGACAAGGGAGCAGAAAGCCCTCTCCGCCATCGCCAGAAGCATCTACCAGAAGTACGGCACGGATGGAAAGTACATTGTTGACGAGGCAAGGCTGATCATCTGCCAGAGCAACGCTTCGACAGAGGAACTGAAAAGCCTCTATCCCGGAGCCGAGGTCAATCCCCTCGGTGACTGGTCTGGCGGCACGGATGTGGATTCCGGAGCGACCAACAGAAAGCTCGGTTCCGACATGGCAGACTCCGTCACGGGCGGCGGCCTGCATGGAAAGGATCTCAGCAAGGCTGATGTCAGCGTGAACATTTACGCTTGGCTGCAGGCACAGGAAACGGGCATTCCGGTCGAGGTCTGCTGCGCCATTGGCGATACCAGCATTGACGGTGTTCCGTACAGAGAAATTGTAGAAACAGCGAGGGACTACATCCGCTCCATCGGCGGTTTTGAGAAGTTCGCTGAGTGGGGTTTGGTATGAATATTGAAAAGAAAAATGTAAAAGACCTGCTCCCGGCTGACTACAATCCGCGTAAGGATTTGAAGCCCGGAGATCCGGAATATGAAAAGCTGAAGCGCTCCATCGAGCAGTTTGGCTATGTGGAGCCGGTCATCTGGAATGAAAAGACCGGTCGCGTGGTCGGCGGCCACCAGCGCCTGAAGGTGCTGACGGACATGGGCATCACCGAGGTGGATGTCGTGGTCGTTGATATGGATACCGAGAAGGAAAAGGCGCTCAACATCGCCCTGAACAAGATCAGCGGTGAATGGGATACGGAAAAGCTCGCTCTGGTCATCGCCGACCTGCAGGGCACGGACTTCGACGTCTCCCTCACCGGCTTTGATCCGGAGGAGCTGGAGGATCTGTTCCGGGACGATGTAAAGGGTGGCGTCAAGGAGGACGACTTCGATGTGGAGGCGGAGCTTAAAAAGCCCACCTTCTCCAAGGCCGGTGACCTCTGGATGCTCGGCGAGCACCGCCTTTTCTGTGGGGACTCCACGAAGCCTGAAACCTTCGACCTTCTGATGAACGGCAAGAAGGCAAACCTCGTGGTGACCGATCCCCCGTACAACGTGGACTACAAAGGCAGCGCCGGGAAGATCAAGAATGACAGCATGGCCGAGGATCAGTTCGAGCAGTTCCTGCTTGCTGCCTACCAGCAGATGGAGGCAGCGATGGCGGATGACGCCTCGATCTACGTGTTCCATTCTGACTCCCACGGTCTTGCCTTCCGTAAGGCCTTTGAAGAGGCTGGCTTCTATCTCTCCGGATGCTGCATCTGGAAGAAGCAGTCGCTGGTGCTGGGCAGAAGCCCCTACCAGTGGCAGCACGAGCCGGTGCTCTTTGGCTGGAAGAAGAAAGGCAAGCACCAGTGGTACACCGGGCGTAAGGAATCCACCATCTGGGAATTTGACAAGCCGAAGAAAAACAAGGATCACCCGACTATGAAGCCGATTGCGCTGGTGTCGTATCCGATCATGAATTCCACCATGACCGGCTGCCTTGTCCTTGACCCCTTCGGCGGTTCCGGCTCGACCCTCATTGCCTGCGAACAGACCGGTCGCGTCTGCTATACCGTGGAGCTGGACGAGAAATTCTGCGACGTCATCGTGAGGCGCTACATCGAACAGGTCGGCTCCGCTGATGGCGTGACGGTGCTTCGTGACGGCCTGACCTACCGCTTTGACGAGGTACCGGATACTGACAATTAAGCACAGATTCCTCCGGCGATTTTTGTCACATATATCCTCAGAATCCGCTTGCTATTACAGGCCTTCAGAGTGATATATGTACGTACCAAAACAAAGGAGGTACATACCATGAAAGCAACTTACAACGTAACAGGAGCAGCCAGAAAAGAGCTGGTGAAGGTCATCGGAAGCACCCTCGGCACAAAGCCGGTCTACAAGTTCATGCCCACCTGCGCCTTCGAGATCGGAGCCATCACCGTTGAGAAGGACGGCACGATGGTCTGGGATGAGCGCACCGACGAGGCTACCATTCAGGCAGTCATCGCCGCCCTTGCCGCAGCAGGCTTTACTGCCGAGATCGAGGGCGAGGCCGCACCGGAGACCGAGGGATTGCAGGAAGCCGCGCACGAGGCCGAGGACGCCGAAGAAACCGACGACGCCGAGGAAGGCGACCGCCTGACGATTGCCCTCCCGAAAGACGGCTTCACGGACGGCTCCATCGAGAACCTGCGGAAGCTGGTCGAATCGAAAGCCACCCTGATCAAGAAGGCGCTCGGCGCAGACCGGATCACCATCGACACGGACGGCGACCGCGTGAGCTTCCCTTGGTGGGACAGGCAGCCGGAACCCGAAGAAACCCAGAGCTACATGGCCTTCCTCGCCGCCCTCTGCAAGATGGCCAAGGAAGCCAAGCGCGTAACCGCCAAGGAGACCGAGGTAGAAAGCGAGAAATACGCCTTCCGCTGCTTCCTCCTCCGGTTGGGCTTCATTGGAAACGACTACAAGCCGCAGCGCAAGATCCTGATGCGCCGCCTCTCCGGAAGCGCAGCCTTCCCGAACAGGGAAAAGGCCGATGCCTTTAACGCCGCGCAGAAGGCCAAGGCTGCTGCAGCAAAGGAGGTGCGCTCATGAGGATGATCAGGCCTGAACAGCTAAAGCGCCTGCGCGAAACCTACCCTGCCGGGACACGCGTCGAGCTTATCCAGATGGACGATGCACAGGCACCGCCCACCGGCACCTGCGGCACCGTGATCGGGGTCGATGACACCGGGAGCCTTCTGGTGAACTGGGATAACGGAAGCGGCCTCAACGTGATCTGGGGCGTCGATGTAGTCAGGAAGGTGGTGGCCGGAAATGACTGATACCATCCGCGAGCAGATCCTCGCCATCCGGGACACCGGCCTGACCAACATGTTTGATGTCCCGATGGTGCAGCGGCTGGCCTACGACAGAGGCTACTACGAGCTGGCCTTGTACCTCGAAGACCACCGGAAGGAATACGCGCACTTCATCCTCACCGGCGAAGCCGAATAAGGATGACGCCAAGGGAGCCGGACGGCTCTTTTGGTCGTAGTAAACTACACAATTTGACCCTCCGCTTTTTGTTCATTATATGTGCGGAACTTCTGCAGAATTGACTTGCTATTATCGGCCTTCAGAGTGATATATGTACGTACCGAAAGGGAAAACACACAACGGAGGTAAAAGCCATGACAATCAACGAAGCAATGAGAACCTACAGACTCCCGAACCCCACCACCCCGGAAGACCTCGAATGCCGCTGGAGCAA
>CAMJPQ010000150.1 GCA_946407745.1 uncultured Clostridia bacterium | reverse complement strand
CATCACCACACAAGGTTATGCAATACGGTTTGCCCCGCGTGTGACGGAGAACCTGGGGGTCCGGGGGGACCGATCACACTTTCGAGTCCCCCCGGCGGGCTTTTCCCGGACTTTTCGCCCGGACGAAAAGTCCGCTAAACATAGAACCCACTTCTATATGAGCGCCCGCCGCAGGCGGGTATCAGCGCCGCGAAACAGGCACTGTAAAAAAGCCGCGCGCAGCGCAAGCCCCCGCAGGGGAAAGGCCGCGCAGCGCGCCCCCTCACCTGTTAAAAAATGTCTATTTTGTCCACACATCTTCCGAAAAAAACGCTTGCGCAGCAACCCCTGTTGTGCTATAACCCTCCTGCGGCAGACTGTATCCGCCGCAGGAGGATTTTTTCCATGAAAGCTGCCACTGCCTCCGCCTCCGCCATCCGTGGCGTGAAGGCTTCCAAGTCCCGCTCGGTCACCCGTGACCTGACCGTGGGCAAACCGATGGGGCTGATCATTTCCTTCACCCTGCCGCTGCTGTTCGGCGTGTTGTTCCAGCAGCTGTACAGCTTTGTAGATACCGCCATCGTCGGCCGCTATCTCGGCGCCGCCAAGCTGGCCGCGGTGGGCGCAACCGGTTCGGTCAACTTCCTGGTCAACGGGCTGTGCATGGGCTTCTGCTCCGGCTTTGCCATTCCCATCGCGCAGGCCTTCGGCGCAAAGGATGAGAAAAGCCTGCGCCGCGCGGTCTCGCATTCTGTGTACCTGTGCACGGTGATGAGCATTGCCATGGCCGTGCTCACGGCGCTGGCCTGCCCGCTGCTGCTGCGTTGGATGAATACCCCAGAGGAAATCATGCCCGGCGCGGTCAGCTACATCCGCATCATCTTTATGGCCATTCCCTGCACGGTGCTGTACAACATGGCCGCCGGCATCCTCCGCTCGCTGGGAGACAGCCGCACACCGGTGGTGTTCCTTGTGGTGGCCTCCCTGATCAACATCGTGCTGGACCTTGCGCTGATTCTCGGCGCGAAGCTGGATGTGGCCGGCGCGGCCATCGCCACGGCGGTCAGCCAGCTGGTCAGCGGTATCGGCTGCGTGTGGGTGATGGTGCGCCGCTTCCCCATCCTTCACCTCACCGAGGAGGACCGCCGCTTTGACCCGAAGCTGGCCAAATCCCTCATCGGCATCGGCCTGCCCATGGGGCTGCAGTTCTCCATCACCGCCATCGGCTCGGTGCTGGTGCAGTGGTCTGTGAACGGCCTGGGCGTCAACGCGGTGGCGGCTGTTTCCTCCGCCGGAAAGCTGAGCATGTTCTTCTCCTGCGTGTTTGACGCGCTGGCCACCACCATGGCCACCTTTGCCGGGCAGAACATGGGCGCCCGCAAGCTGAACCGCGTGGGCGAGGGGCTGAAGGACATGGCCCTGATCGGCACCGTGTACTGCCTGCTGGCCTTTGCGGTGATCGCGCTGTTCCGCCGCCCCTTGCTGGGGCTGTTCATCAACAGCCAGACCGACGCGGACGTGATGGAGCTGGGCAGCCAGTTCCTGCTCATCAACGGCGCGTTCTACATTCCGCTGCTGTTTGTGAACATTGTGCGCCTGTGCATACAGGGCATGGGCTTCACCAAGGCCGCCATGCTCGCCGGCGTGTGCGAGATGGCCGCCCGCGCGGCAGTGGCGCTGCTGCTGGTGCCGCTGATTGGCTTCACCGGCGCGTGCCTGGCCAACCCCGCCGCGTGGATCATGGCCGATCTCTTCCTCTTCCCCTGCTACTTCCACATCATGAAAAACCTGAAATACCGGCTGGGGTGATCATCCGCCCCGCGGCACAAGAAAAGCCTCCCTTCGCGGGAGGTTTTATATTGGTATTATATACTCTGGTCAGAATGCTTGGCGGCATACGCCGCTGCAAAAAACTCACTCCGGCCCCTCGCCTTTCAGGAGTGGTGGAACGCGGCCGCCGCTGCGGTGGATGAGGCTTTGCCTGGCACGTTCATCCGGGAGCAGCATAAAGCAGCCAAGATTACCTTCCCGCCCTCAGCTTTCTTTTCAGAAACGCCGCGATCTTTTTCGGCCAGTGCTGGCTTTCCAGGTTCATCACAGGCAGCTCCTTCACCCGGGGGCGGTTCACCTCCAGCCACACATCCAGCAGGCGCTCCGCCAGGAAGCCGTAGACCCTGGGTGTGCCGCGGCCGGCGCCCTCCAGCTCCCTCTCGGTCTCCGCCAGCACGGAAAACAGCCATTCAGAGTAGGCGCAGAACAGGCTGCGCCGCATCACCAGCATGTTGAAGCGGTGGCCGCTGCGCCTGCGCATGACCGTGTCAAAGGCGGCCAGGTAGGCCCCGCCGCCCACGGCAGCCACCGCCCGCCTGCAGGCCGCGAGATCCTCCGCGCGGTGGGCGTGAATGTAATGGGATTCGTTGGTCTCAATCCAGTAGTGCCTCTTTTTGGGCAGCAGCGCGTCCGCGTCCCCCAGCAGCACCTGCGCCTGCGCAAGGGTCAGCACGCGCTTTTCCCTTGGGCCCAGCCTGCGCGTGGAAAAGTAGCGCCGGTAGTGGCACAGCCCGATGCCGTCCGCGCCGGAGTGCTTCCACAGCCAGTAATGGGCGGTCAGCTCACAGTACCCCGGGTTTTTTTCGCTGATGTTTTCTCCCTTGTCGTCGCGCTGCCAGCCCTCGGGCGCCTTGCCGCGCAGCGCGGCGCCCACCCATACGGGCAGGTAGAGGGGGTCCTCAAAAAGGGTGTACTCTTTGTGCAGGGCGACACCGATCTGTACCGTCAACTGCTCATCCTCCGAAAAAACCGCCCGTTCCACAGAACAGGCGGCTAGTGAAAACAGGATCCGATCAGGCCTTCTTCACGGACTCGACCAGCTTGGCGAAGCCGGCGGGGTCGTTCACGGCCATATCAGCCAGCATCTTGCGGTTCAGCTCGATGCCGTTCTTCTTCAGACCGTTCATGAAGGTGGAATAGCTCATGCCGTTCAGGCGGGCAGCAGCGTTGATACGGGTGATCCACAGGCGGCGGAATTCACGCTTGCGCAGCTTGCGGCCGATATAGGCATAGCGCAGGGAGCGGCGAACCTGCTCCTTCGCGGCGCGGTACTGCTTGGATTTTGCGCCAAAGTAGCCCTTGGCGAGCTTCATCGTCTTGCGGCGTTTCTTCTGAGCGTTAACTGCTCTCTTAATACGTGCCATTTCTTTGTTCCTCCTTAGACAGCCAAACGCTGATTATTTGTAGGGCAGCAGCTTGTGGATGGTGCGGGCCTCCGCAGCATTGTCCACAACGCCGAGATTCCTCAGATGACGGGTGCGCTTGGTGGTCTTGAGGCGAACCTGGTGGTTGGCGTTCATCTGCTTATGCCGTACGATGCCGCTCTTGGTGAAAGAGAAGCGCTTGGCAGCGCCGCGGTGAGACTTTTGCTTGGGCATGGGGTTTCCTCCTTCCTGATGGGTGGCAGGGGCTGCGCACAGATATGGCGCGTCTGCCGATTATTCGTTGGCCTGTGTGTCCGCTGCGGGTGCCTGCTTATTGTCCTCCGCCTCCTGGCGGGCTTTTTCGCGGGCAGCCTTCTTCTCGGCGAAGGAGGCTTTAGCGGCCTTGGGCGCAAGAATCATGATCATGTTGCGGCCATCCAGCATCGGGCGGCGCTCCACCACAGATACCTCGGCGCAGCGGTCCGCAAAATTGCGCATCACCTGCAGGCCAATTTCACTGTGGGTAATCTGCCGTCCCCTGAAGCGGATGGACACGCGTACCTTGTCACCGTTTTCAAGGAATTTGATGGCGTTCTTTGCCTTGGTCTGCACATCATTTTCCTCAATGGTGGCGGAGAGCTGGACTTCCTTCACTTCCACAACGCGCTGATTCTTCCGATTTTCGCGCTCGCGGCGGCTCTGCTCATAGCGCCATTTGTCGTAGTCCAGCAGCTTGCACACTGCCGGCCTCGCCGTGGGCTGAATGTTGGCCAGATCCAGCCCGCGCTCTTCCGCCAGGGCAAGCGCGCGCTGTGTCGGCATAACACCGAGCTGAACGCCGTTTTCGTCAATCACGCGCACCTCACGGTCGCGGATCTCCTCGTTGATCATCAGATCGACTGCGATGTGAATGCACCTCCCGCATACAAGGTTGAGTTTGGTTCAGCCGCGAAAAAGGCGGCGGACACAGCCCGTCGCCTCTGAAAAAGCATTGCCATCAACCCGGCAGCCTTCGCCGCGCAAGGTGAGAGACGGGCAGGTCTCTTCTTGAACAGAGAAAAGATACCACAAATCAAAAGCGCTGTCAAGAAGGAAATTTGGAAAATACCCTGCGCCGACGGCCCCTCTGTCGCTTGCGCGACATCTCTCCGGGGCTGCCGCCCGTTCTCC
>CAMJPQ010000149.1 GCA_946407745.1 uncultured Clostridia bacterium | reverse complement strand
TGCTGTCATCATAGATTGCAAGCATATCCAATGCTCTGGTGAAGATCTGCTGCTGTTCACCGTTGAAGAATGCCTTTACCGGTTCATAATCCTCGGCAAAGTCGTAGAAGTCTTCTCTGTTCTGAGAGACATACTTGAAGAATTCCAGCGGAGACTGAAGCTGAATTACGTTCTGCATCAACTTCTTGCCGGTATCCAGGGCTTTCCTGCCGGGGTAATTATAATTCTGATACTGCGGTTCCAGACGCAGTATTTCATTGATGGTATTCTGCGCGTATCTCTGGAAGTTCTTCATGATGCTGTCTTCGTCCTCTGCCACACCGGCAGTGCCGAAGAGTTCTTTCATCACATCACGGACAGCCTTTTTGTCCTTTTCGTTAACACGGATACGCTCTTCCAGAAGGAGCTTTTCCACAAAGGCTTTCTTCGTGATAAAGCTGATTAGTTCTTCATCCGTTTTGTTGTTCTGATTGACACTTGCGCCATTGACCGTGAATGCGAGGTCACCGCGCTTGAACAGACGTGCAACAAGCCAATGCACATCATCTTCCACGAAACCGTAGGGGGCTTTCATAAAACGATCCTTGACTGTCTTCATGGAAGTCTTCATGTGCATATGGGTATTGGTAGCGATGAACTGCAGCACGTCATCCAGCGCATGGGTGTTGGCATCCGTACCACCTTCAAGGCCAAGAGTCAGCTGATTTGAAGAGTGGAACATCTTCCGAATCTCTGCTTCACCCATTGCCGCATCAATATAGGAGAGCTTGTTATAAACAGTCTGAACGAGCCTGCCCAGAGCCTCCGTGATGCGGGAAGAAACTTCCTTTGCGGAAACGCGGGCAACATCGCCGTTCACATAGATAGTCGCTTCCTTCAGGCTGTCCGTCAGATACAGCTTGGCATTTGCATTGCGCTCCCGCATTTCCACACGCTTTGCCTCTTTGATCGTTTCATACTTGGCAAGCTGCGTAGACGTATTCAGGCGCAGGAATTTTTCAATCTTCAGGTACTGGCGGATTTCATCCAGGAACGCTGCATCGTTAGGCAACACCACCAGTACTTCACTCTTCTGACCGGAGAGCATCCGCAGTGTCAGGTCATCGTTGCCGCCTTCATACCAGGGAGTAAGCACCCGGACGCCAATATCGAAATTCTGGCTTGCTTTGTAAGGTCTGTCATCCACGGCCTGGTTAAAGCTGAAGGAGTAGCGGCCATTGAACGCGGGATACCGGTACTTCTTATCCGTGAAGATATCCTCATAGATCATCTCGGATACTTTATTGATGACCTCGGCCATTTCAACGTTCTGGCTGTCGATCTCACGATTGATTTCCTGCTCCTCATCGGTAAGGAAAACATAATGGGAACCATTCTTCTGAACGAGCATCTGACGCATCAGAACCTTCAGGGCTTCCTCAACACGCCCTTTGATTTCAATGCGGTCATCGTCGATGTTCTCGATCATAAGGCTGGTGATATTGTCGATGTTAGATTCTATCTCAAGGACGTACTTGATCATGAACAGGGTCTTCAGCACGTTGATGGCGAAAACGTCCTTGTCCTTATGATCCGGATTGATATAGCTGTTGTCGTAAGCCTTGATAATGACGCCTTTATGGCTGTGATCCAGGAAATTTTCCAGCGCATCATAGAAGCGGTGGAACGGTACGATTGCCCCGACGCTTTCATCCTTGATTGCCATAGCGGACTCTTTGAATAGAGCCAGCATGGAACGCTCGCCCTCGGACAAATGCTTACCGGATGCACCGTGGGTACGAATCGAAGTCAGCACACTTGCCAGCAGATTGAACTGATACGGAATAAACGGATAGACTTCCGAGAAATCCCTGTCATTTGCATACAGCTTTTTCTCTACACCGTCATTGAATACGATCAGGTTCTTGATGATCGTTGCTTTTTGCTCATACAACAGGCGGAGAGTCTGCGCAGCTGTATCGGTCTTGTCCAGGATTCTTTTCTTGATGACGGTATCCACGTTCGCGGAAGAAAGGGAAAGCCTTGTGTCAAAGCGTCCCTGAATCTTGGAGAAGTCGTTACCCTTCACTTTGGTGATGGAGTCGATATCCTGCTGGCTGGTTACGATAACCCATGCCTTGCCCTTGCATTCTTTTCCCAGTTCTTCCGTTACCGTCTGAAGGTTCAGCATCAGCTTGGAATCATCACCGATGTACTGGCCAATCTCATCTACCAGGAATACAACGTGATGATTATTGCCCTGTCGGTCAATGTATGACTTCACGCGCTTTGCAAAGTCTTCGATGCTGATCTGATATTCTCCGATTGCAGCATCGCACCAGTTCCAGGCGGCCTTCTCGCTCATGTAACCCATCTCGATCAGGGTATCCACTACGCCGTCCTGTCTGGAAAGGAATTCATGGCGTTCCTCATACCAGTCGTGACCAGTCACTCTCTGGTAGGTCTCCTTGAACTGCTCATATTTCCCGTCCTCGGTGAGTTTCCGCTCAAGGTCAGCCAGATACGGAATCGCTCCGCAGAATCCGAGGGAGTTATTAAACACTTTCAGGAAGACATTTACGATAGCATCCTTATTGGATTTACCATCAGATTCGCTCTTCGCATCAATGTTGAAAATGATGATGTCAGACGGGGTATTGGCCGCCAGCTGCATATCCGCAAGCACCATCGGATCGGTGATCTTCTTGTCATCTATGAAATAATCAATGGCTCTCTTGCCGCCGACAACTTCATTATCCAGAATGTAGGAGAGGATCTTCAGCAAGTGAGATTTACCACTTCCGAAGAAGCCCGAAATCCACACGCCCATCTTGGTGGTCTCGCCATTGATACCCTTGGCGTATGCAGAGAAGAAATCTGCAAAATGCCGCTGCAGCTCCGGCGTTACTACGTACTCTTCAAGCTCTGTGGCTATATTGGTTTTCTCACCCTGTCCGGCAATAACGACGCCCTGGATGTCACGGGTGATCGACTTTTTGAACATTTCCTTGATCTGCATATCCGTACCTCACTTCACAAGTTTGAATGCGCGATAGTAATTATCGTCTTTAATTTCGTTGAAAAGAATCAGCTCCTGCTCGGTATATGTTCCGGGGAAGAACAATACCACCGGTGCTTTCAGCACAGATTGATGCAGGTTGTTCAGTATCTTATGTGACCGAAGGAGTGGGTAGCATTTGCCCACGCCGATTAAAAACACAATCGCGTTTTCCGGGGTCAGCTCCACGATCTTCTTGATCAGGATGCTGTCGTCCTCATTCATCTTCATTGACGTGGATGCTGCCCGGATAATATAGTCGAAGCCGCGGCGCTGTTCATAGCGGACATAGGAATTCACGAAGTCCTTTTCCTCCAGATAGTCCATGATCATGTCATACAGATCAAAGACCACCAGCTCAAAGCCGTCAGTGCCTTTCGCATTCTTTTTCCTCATGTATTCGACACGCTCCCGGACTTCCAGTTCCTTTGCCGGATCGTAGTCAAACACCCAATAGTTGACCTCGTTTGCCCTTCCGCTGCTTTCCCGGAATGACGGTTTATGGATGGCAGCTTCCATCTGATCTAATCGTTCCTGTAATCCTGCCATCATCTCACCCCCGTAATTGCTTTCAGCTGATAATTCATTCCCTGATCCTTCATCCAGCGTTCCATTGCCGGATCGGGTAAAGGCTTGTAAATCTCACGGACATTCTTTGCCTTATTGGTCACGCCCGCCTCATACAGCATGGATTTGTAGGAAACCATCATCTTCTTGATTGTGGCCTCCGTCCACTTGGCGGCCTTATCGCTTTGCTGCTGTTTATCCTTAAAGAAAATCCTCAGATCACTGTCTGCCAGTTCATTGCTGCCGATGATCATTTTCTCCCGGATAAGCTCATAGACCAGTTCACCAAAGAGCACGTCATAAGTCATGGCAGCCACAAGCGCAAAGAGCTTCTGAGAGGCCAGATCACAAGCCTCAAAGACAGGATAGAAGCTATCGTCCATGCTTTTTACACGGGCCGAAACCGTATTGAAAATCTGCGTTGCCCGCAGCGTCGTCGGCGCTCCGAAGATATTCTCTTCCTCATTCAGACGCTTTATTTCTTCCCACGTCTTTCCCTCCAGGCGGAGAGATACGACCTTGCGGAATTCCATAAACCAGAAAGAATGTTTTACAGCACCGGCGCTGTATTCTTTTCTGTTCATCTCGCAATTCTCCATTATCTATTGTACAGATCCAGCTGTCCCATTTTTTGTACTCGGTTCGGGATCTGGCACTATTTCCACAATATCATCCAACCCACAGTCTAAGGCTTTGCAAATCTTCCGGAGAACTTCCGTGGAAACATCTCCGTTCTTACCCATTTTGGCAATCACATTAGTCGAAAGGCCGGCCATTT
>CAMJPQ010000148.1 GCA_946407745.1 uncultured Clostridia bacterium | reverse complement strand
AGCTCAGCTTTCTGTTTATCTGTGCCTTCCCAGACCTTTTCGACAGGAATATCGACGTCAACACTGACGACCGCAGCCAGATGATAGGTGGTCTCGCTTGTGATGTTCTGCGGAAGGCCGTTTGCAGAGGTAATGGCAGCCGTGTTTTCAAAAAAGTGTTCAGCCGGCTCCGTGAGCTTGTCAACGCTCGTGCTGATATAAAAGACGGTCTTCCTGTCTGAACCGGGGTGCTGCTGAGCGATAACGAAGCTGAGGCTGTTTCCGTCTCTGTCCAGATTGATGCCGGGTATTTCCCCAATGTCTTTCGCCGCTGCTCCGTTGAGCGACGCCTGTATGCCGGTGATCGTCAGATGGGCGGGAATGACGTCAGCAACGGTCACATTCCGCACATCGTAGGTCCCGCTGTTTTCCACGGTGACAGTATAATCGATGGTACCGCTTCCGTCGCCCGGAACAATGCGCGGATCCTCGGCCGTCCCGGTTTCAGGATCGGATTGCTTATGAAGGGAAAGGACGATGGGGTCCAGGATCCCGGAAGCATCGGACGCGACCCCGTTATGATTCTGCGCGTCCGGTTCGCCCTCCGGCGGCTCGTTTTCAAACAGCCTTGCTCTGGCAACCGCCCCGTTGATCGCCTTGCCCGGAACATATTCATTCGGCGAGGCCATCAGCACATAGGCAACGAGAGTCTTTTCACGGCCGAGTATAAAGTTGCTGCCGTCGCTTGCTTTGCTGCAGTCGATCGCGATAGCGGTGATGGACCCCTTGTCCTCCGGCATGAGCGTCGTCCAGACTGACGCGTCCTGCAGATCGCCAAAGTCATTATTCGGCGCAACCGGCCCGAAATCGGTCTTTGTGGAGTAATAGACCACAGGAGCGCACACCGCCGTTCCGCCGTCTGTCGGCGTTTCGCAGATGCTGCTGAGATCAACGCCCTGAAAGACTCCGCGCCATGCGGAATCCGGTCTGTCTGCCGTTCCTTGCTCAAGGATATCGTAAAAAACGATATGATCCGCTTTCGTCTTGGGATTGTTGGAAAACTTGAGGCGGTAGGAGTAGCCGTTTCCTACCGTAACGTGAGTTTCCGCCGTATAGGAATTGTCCGCAGGCAATCCGTTTTTCGTCTCCTGATTGCTGATAGACTTTTTGAATCCCGCTTCCAGCACACGAACGGCGTTCCAGTTGATATTGACCTGCGTATACGCGGCATAGTCGCCGGAGTTGCGGAGTCCCTCAAAAGCGCCGCCACGGGAACCCATGTCCACAGCCTCGAACTGGTTGGCCGGAAGGACGGAAAGAGGCGTGGGCTTTTGAGGGATGCTGAAGGCCAGGGCGTTGGGCGTCTGCGTACCCCTGTCCTGCACGTTGTCGAAGGTGTTTTCCATGACGAAGGCAAAATGCACTCGGTTGAACCATTTTCCGTCATACTGCACGCATTCGGGGTCTTCAAACTTATAGTGGATGACCAACATGGTCTGGCCTGTCGCTTCGTCAGCATAGGTACTGTAGTCCACACAGTCCGCCGGAATCTCATAGCTGTAGTTGCCGCTCGAACGAAAGCGGTATCCCCCCGCGATCCAGCTTTCCAGCGTGACCGGAGACATGACCCGGTATCGGTCATAGATTCCGCTGATCGTATCTGTCTGAACCCTCGTTCCCTTGGGAAGCAGCTCGTAGAAGGTCCCTTCCAGCATCTTATAGGAGTCCTCGGCATTGGTGTGAAGCGCGTCCTCCGGATTCATATCCACCAGCATCTGGGCGGTGAGCATCACATAGGAGATCTCTTTGTCCTGAGCGGCGGCAGCCTTTTGGCGGGAATCGGTGTCGTCAGGCGTGATGCTGGTCTTGCTGACGCTCAAGGCAGCGTCCAGAGGAGTGAGGATGATACGATTGTGGTTGCGATCATAGCCGCCGTTTTCACTGGTGAAGCTATGGACTGGCGTACCGTCCAGCGTGGTCACGGTGCACAGCGAGTCGTTGCGGATATAGGTCAGGGCATTATTGCTCATATGCCTTGCAACGATGTCCTGAAGGTGACTGGTGGGATGGAGCCTCACGCCAAGCTGCAGGCTGAAGGCGCTGCGGTAAAATGCGCTGTCATGGGACAGCTTTATACCGACGGTGTTCTCAGGCAGCGCAAACCCGCTGGAAGGAGCGCTCGCGGGAAGCTGCTCCAGAATATCCGTCCCATTCCAACGGTTCACCTGCTTTGCCCCGGAGTCGGAGTACGTAACGGCGCAGTATGGCTGATAATCCGTGTCGGACACGCCCTTAATGTAGATGTACAGGGGGGCGAACTGTTCATAGTCCGTGGAATTGGTATCGTCTTCCACCCAGTAGCCATTCACATACTGGCCGGATCGCTCCGAGAAACCGATCCAAAAGGCACGATAAGTGAAGTCTCCCGTTTCCAGGTACTCCTTGTCCGAGGGATACCAGCCCCAGGGATTTCTCGCCTTGTCGGAAAAAGCCCACATGGTGTCGTCGCTAAATTCAATATGCTGCCCCAACAGAGTCGAACCGTTTCTTTCAGAGTGCCCATCATAAGAGATAGAGAAAGTGTAAGCCGTCCCACAGTCAAGATAATCACCGTTGGAGATCAGGGTCTGCCCGCCGTAAACGGTACATCCGGCCTGTTTTTTATAGACGGCCTGGCCTTGTCCGTCCCTCAGAAAAACAGGAGTAGTAGCAGAGCCGGGATAGTCGCGCTGGTAACCGCTGTCCCAGGTCTCGATCACATGGAATGTACCTGTCACCGGCAACCCGTCGTTGGCAAGATCGATCCCGTCTTCCCGGGCTGCCTCGAAAGCCTCCCACGGATAGCGCAGCAACACGGCGTAGTGCGTGGCATAGCCGCCATTGTAGCCGCTCTTGGAAAAGCGGTAATCCGGATGATAGGAGGAACCGATGAGTCTGGTTTCCTGAGCATCCTTCCCCGCGATATCCGAAGGAGCGCCCAGCCAGCCATAATAGGAAAAGGAGGTCGGAAGGAAGCCCATGATTCCGTGGACGTTTCCGGATTTCTTCACGCCAACCAACTGCGGTGTGAAGGTCTGCCCGTTGAAGCTGAGTCGATTCTCCTCCGGTCGGAAATCGCAGATACCTTTTACGCCCTGGGTGGACTGATTGGAGGCATCACGTCCGTACTGCACGTTCCAAAGAACGTAAAAGAACTGATCGGCATTCTCCGGCTTATCCCCCCAGTTGCTCTGCCACGCCAGATACACGCCCTTGTTGGCATCCGGCATGACCGCGACGTATGTGGCTGTAATGGGTCTGGTCATCAGCCGCAGAGAAAAACTCTTCTCTCCCTGCTCCGTATCGCTGCCGTCACTGATGAAGAAGCGGGCGGTAAAAGCCTTTTCGTAGCAGTTCAGGTAGTTGTCCCACCAGTTTTCGTGATCTTTCGTGTCGTCCGGGTAACCGCCGTTCACGTCAAGCGGGTTGGCGATATAGGCAAAATCGGCAGCGAAAAAGGTGCCGCCCTCCAGAGGCTCATAATTGCTGACGATGATTTCGTCTCCGTCAATGCGATAGATAAAGGACACCTTGTTATTGGCCGCCGCGGCGGGATCAGTCGCAACTTGTGTTGAGAGGACGTCGGCCGGATTGCCGTTCCATCCGTAAAAGAGATGGGCGGGGATATGGAATTCGACCGCGCCGGCGGGAATGGTCTGCTGTGTTTCGGTGTCCGGCGCAGAAACGCTCATCTCGATGGAAATGGAGGCGTTCAGGGCAGAACGGTCATGCGGATGGAGCAGAAGCGTTCCGTCCTCGTCGTACGTGTAGTTTGTTCCGTCGTCCGCAACATTCCACTGGATGTTCCAGCCGTAGTTGAGGTCGCCGTAGTTCGTGTCGCTGAGGCTGCTTGACCGCATCGGCGGTTCATCGGGCGCATTGGCAGTCATGATCTCCAGCTTTTTTGAGGACTGCCCGCCGGAAGGACAGGCAAGCACAAACGGAGAGAAATCCTTCGTTCTAAACGTGATCTCTCCCTTGATCCAATCCGCTTCAAAATCGATCTGGATCGCACGCTTTACGCCGTTTTCTTCATAAACATGATAGAGCGCCGGCTGTTCGCCGCGTTCATCGGCGGCATATGCAAGCAGCGGGCTTTGAAGCTTTACCTGTACCCAATCCCCGATCGGGTCAAGATGAATATCGAGAGCGAGCAGCAGTTCATAGTCCTCACCGGCCACGAGCTTGATCTGTTCGTCATAGCTAGAGGGTATCGCTATGCTGGCAGACAGCGACGAACCCGGCGCAGCATCTTCCACCGAAACCACGATCTCGTCCGCCGCGCCTTTGTTGAGCACGACCGGTTCAGGGGCCTTAAGAGCATCAGGCGCTGAAACGGTCTCCTCCGGCTGCGCGCTCTTTCCGGCGTCACTGTTTTCAGGATCTGCATCCTCAGCGACAGCC
>CAMJPQ010000147.1 GCA_946407745.1 uncultured Clostridia bacterium | reverse complement strand
TCAAAGTCAAGCCCCACTATGACCTGTACCTGAAATACTCGAAACTGCTTCAGCGTACTGATCGGGCCAGCGGTCTGCGAATTCTGGAAGACACGCTGAATCTCCGTGATGTCCGTATCTACGATACCATCGAGGATGCCGAGGGTAAGGAAAAGCGTGTGCTGAATCAGAAGGCAACCACACTGGCGCAGCAGAAGCAGCAGGCTATTAAGGATGCCTTCCGGGACTGGATCTGGAAGGATCCTGATCGTCGGGAAGCGCTCGTTACCCAATACAATGAGCTGTTCAACAGCGTCCGCCCCCGCGAATATGACGGACAGCACATTACATTCTCCGGCATGAACCCGGAGATTGTGCTCAGAGAGCATCAGCGGAACGCGATTGCGCACACGCTCTATGGCGGCAACACGCTGCTGGCTCATGTGGTCGGCGCTGGCAAGACCTATGAGATGGTTGCTTCCGCCATGGAGAGCAAGCGGCTTGGCCTGTGCAGCAAATCCATGTTCGTGGTGCCCAATCACCTGACTGAGCAGTGGGCCTCTGAGTTCCTGCGCCTGTATCCGTCTGCCAAGATCCTGGTCACGACCAAAAAGGATTTTGAAAAGAACAACCGCCGTCGTTTCTGTTCCCGGATCGCCACCGGCGACTATGACGCGATCATTATCGGTCACAGCCAGTTTGAGAAGATTCCCATGTCGAAGGCACGGCAGGAACGTCTTCTGCAGGAGCAGATCGAGGAGATCACCCAGGGCATCCAGGAGCTGAAGTTCATGCGGGGCGAGCAGTTCTCCATCAAGCAGATGGAGCGCACCCGTAAGCAGCTGGAAGGCCGTCTGCGGAAGCTGCAGGCGGAAGAGAGGAAGGATGACGTGGTCACCTTTGAGGAGCTGGGTGTGGATCGGCTCTTTGTGGACGAGGCGCATGCCTACAAGAACCTCTTCCTGACGACGAAAATGCGGAATGTAGCCGGTCTTTCCACTTCCGAAGCGCAGAAATCCACGGACATGTTCCTGAAATGCCGGTATATGGATGAGCTGACCGGAGGACGCGGCGTGATCTTTGCGACCGGTACTCCCATCAGCAACAGCATGACGGAGATGTACACCATGCAGCGGTATCTGCAGTACGGCACCCTGAAGAGGAACAACATGACCCACTTCGATGCCTGGGCTTCTACCTTCGGTGAGACTTCCACAGCCATTGAGCTGGCTCCGGAAGGAACAGGTTACCGGGCGCGAACCCGTTTCAGCAAGTTCTTCAACCTTCCTGAGCTGATGTCGATGTTCAAGGAGGTCGCGGACATCAAAACGGCGGATCAGCTGAAGCTGCCTACGCCGACACCGCACTATGAGACCGTTGTCGTTCAGCCGACAGAAATCCAGAAGGCTATGGTGCAGAGCCTGTCCGAGCGTGCCGGGAAGGTACACTCCGGCAGCGTTGATCCGAGGGTGGACAACATGCTGAAGATTACCAGCGACGGAAGAAAGCTGGGACTGGATCAGCGCCTGATCAATCCTCTGCTGCCGGATGACCCGGGGAGCAAGGTCAATGCCTGCGTCAAAAACATCTTCCGCATTTGGCAGGAAGGCGCAGACGACCGGCTGACACAGCTGGTATTCTGCGACATCTCTACCCCGAAGGGCATGGAGAGAACATCCCAGCAGACAGACACAGCGGAAAAGACAGATAGTCCCAGGGACGAAGATGAACTTCCGCCGCTGGAACCAGTCGATGATCAGACGGAATTGGCCGGTTCATCCAGCGAAGCGGTCGTGAGTGACTTCAATGTGTATGAGGATATCCGGAGCAAGCTGATCGCCCGTGGCGTGCCGCCTGAAGAGATCGCTTTCATTCACGACGCCAATACCGAAGTGAAAAAGAAGGAGCTTTTTGCCAAGGTTCGTGCCGGACAGGTTCGCGTACTGATCGGCAGCACTGCCAAGATGGGTGCGGGCACCAACTGCCAGGATCGGCTGATTGCCCTTCACGATCTGGACTGTCCCTGGCGTCCCGGGGATCTGGAGCAGCGCTCCGGTCGTATTGTCCGTCAGGGCAACATGAATCCGGATGTTCAGATCTATCGGTACGCAACGGAAGGCACCTTCGATTCCTATCTCTGGCAGACGGTGGAGAACAAGCAGAAGTTCATTTCGCAGATCATGACGAGCAAGAGCCCTGTGCGTTCCTGTGATGACATTGATGAAGCTGCTCTGTCCTATGCGGAAATCAAAGCCCTGTGCGCTGGGGATCCGGCCATCAAGGAAAAGATGGATCTGGATGTGGATGTGGCTCGTCTTCGCCTGATGAAGGCTGACCACCAAAGCCAGCAGTATCGTTTGGAAGACCGGCTGCTGAAATACTTCCCGCAGGAGATTGAGCGCAACAAGGGCTACCTGTCCGGCTTTGAGCAGGATCTGGCGACAGCTGCCGCACATCCACTTCCGGAAAAGGACTTCATTGGCATGACGATTGGCGGTGAAACCTTCACCGAAGCCAAGGATGCCGGCGAGGCGATCCTGGATGCCTGCAAGCATGTGAGCAATGAGAAGGATCATGCTCTTGGCGAGTATCGCGGCTTCTCCATGAGCGTCATGTACAATCCTATGTCTCAGATGTACCAGCTGACCCTGAAGGGAGCTATGTCCCATCAGGTGGAGCTGGGTTCTGACCCGCGCGGCAACATCACGAGAATCGATAATGCTTTGGCCGGAATTCCGAGACGCATTCAGAATGTGGAAAACAAACTGAATGATCTGAATCAGCAGATGACCACCGCAAAGGCAGAGCTGGGCAAGCCCTTCCCGCAGGAGGAAGAGCTGAAAACCAAGAGTGCCCGTCTGGCTGAGCTGGACGCGAAGCTGAATCTGGATCGTCCCGCAGCGCAGGCGGAAAAGAAAAAGCCGGAACAGGAACGGTGATGTGAATGACGCTCTATGATGCGGTGAAGAACACCGTGACCACTCTTCAGGCCGCAGAACGCTACGGCCTGAAGGTGGGACGCGGAGGCATGTGCAAATGTCCTTTCCACAATGACAGGAATCCGAGCATGAAGGTTGATAAACGCTTCCATTGCTTCGGATGCCAGGCGGATGGTGATGTGATTGATTTCACCAGCCGCCTTTTCAGTCTGTCTCCCAGAGAAGCAGCGCTGAAGCTGGCAGATGATTTCGGCATTCAGTATGACGAGCATCAGCCGGTCCGTCCGGTCAGAAGAGTCCATGAGATCAGTTCTGATGAGATCATGGATCACAGGCTGTCTTATTGCTTTCGTGAGCTGATGGATTACAGAAACCAGCTGGTCATGCAGCGGGAACAGTATGCGCCGAAATCCCAGGAGGAGGAATGGCATCCGGTTTTTCTGGATGCTATTGCCCAGCTGGAGCTTACAGAGTATCGGCTGGATGTGCTGCAAGAAGGAACAGACGAAGATAAGAAACAGATCGCTGATGACTTCATCAGAGAAAAACGTGAACAGGAGGGTCACCTGATGGAACCGATCGTCAATACACCCATTTATCATGAATCCGGCAGCCATGCCCGTAAGTTTGGCGAGCTTGAACAATTCAAGGCTTCCCACTGGGCGAATATCGACTGCAAGAAGGATATTGAGAAAGCCATTTCCAGTCACTTTGATGGCTTCCGACTGGATCGGAAATGCATCGATGAAGTGATGGAGAAGTACGGCCCGGAACGGGTCAGCCTTGTGCTTGCGGCGACAGTTCAGGTGAAATCCTGGGACGGCCGCTTTTCTTCTGCCAATAAGGATTGGGCCTTCACCTTTGACTTCCCGGAAGCCAAAGATGATCTGGGCTTTGATCGCAGAGACAACTATGCGGTGACATCCCATCCCGCGATTCTGGACGGGTTCATCAACCTGGCCCGGCAGAAGATCCGGGAACTGGAGCAGCCTGCCGGTAAGGAAGCACGCACTCCTGTGGCGGAGGCTGTCGCATCAGCAAAACCGCAGAAAAAGAAAACACACAGCATGGAACGCTGAGGAGGGATCCGAATGGACGAAAAGAAATTTGCGGTCATGCTGACCGACACGCAGGAAATCAAGACACTGGAATGTGATCCTCAGGAAGAACTTTTTGAGATTGCCCGCGGCACCATCGGCTGTGAATGGATCGAGCTGGTGGAGGCTGAGCCGCTGGCCAAGGATGGATATCTGATGCTGATTGATGAGGAAGGCAAGCTGAAAAAAGGACCGGTTTCGATCAACTGTCTTGCCAGTGATCTGTATGGTGCAGACCGTCACGGAGACGCAATCGTCGGGAACGTGATGATTGTCCGGGCAGAAGACGAGAGGCTTACACTTCTGACAAAGGATGAAGCAAACGCATTGGCTGCCGGTATGGAGGCAAAACGCGATCAGGCTGTTGAGAAAATCTCCGCTGCCTTCGGGCTGAAACCCATCGTGAAGCCTGAACTTGAAATCGTGGATTTGTCCCGGCGACAGAGTTGCAGGAAGAACAGCATGGAGCGATAATGA
>CAMJPQ010000146.1 GCA_946407745.1 uncultured Clostridia bacterium | reverse complement strand
TCAACGACGGCAACCACCGCCACCAGGCGTATGAAAACCTGGGCATCGAAAACGCGTGGGCCATCCTCTGGATCACAGAGGAAGCGGAAAAGGATGACTTCCTGTCAAAGTACGGGGAGTACGTGAAGGACTGCACCGTGATCCGGCGATAAGGGGGTAAAAGGCAATGAAACTGTTTATCATCACCGGCACCTGCGGGGCCGGGAAATCCACCATGAAGGATGAGCTGGCGTTTCGACTGGACCCGAATCGGTATGCCTGCGTTGATTCGGACGAAACAGGCCTCAACTGGTGGGACTATGCCGGCACCGAACGGGAAGGGCAGTATGGCGCGGACAGCCTGCGGGAAGCGTTCAGGATCGCCCATGGTATAAATCTGGTCTTTGTTACCTGTATGGCGCCTCATGATTACATCACGAAAGCCGCCGTACCGGAGGGATTGACCGCCACCTTTTCTATCGCGCTGTGGGCTAGGGATCAGATCATTGACCAACGCCTGCGGGCCCGGCCCAAGGAGCGGGGCTTCACCACGGACGAAGCCATCCGTCCCCAAATCGAATACAATCAGTGGATCGGCAAAAACCGGGGCAAGTATCAGTTGTTTATCGACACCGAAGGCCAGTCGCCGGATGAAACCGCAGAGATGATCACGGCGTTTATCACCGGACTGACGGAATAAAGGAGAAAACAAAAATGAGCAACATCGAGAAATACCGGCAATACTTCACAAAGGACTATCTGATGGGGCCGAATTCATTCCGCCTGCTGGATGAACTGATTCGCAGAAAACCGGCGGACGCCCGGTTTCACCGGACGCTGGATCTGGGATGCGGCTTTGCCCTAACCTCCATTTTTCTCGCCCATGAAACAGACGCGGATACTGTGTACGCCTATGATCTGTGGATTCCCGCAACGGAAAACTACCGGAGGATTCGTGACAGCCATCTGGAGGACCGGGTCATTCCAATCCACGGCGACGCCATGGATATGCCTTTTGCCCATGAATACTTTGACGCGATTGTCAGCGTTGACGCCTATCATTACTTCGGCTGCAGGGAAGGCGTATTTGCCGAAAAGATCCTGCCGTTTGTCAAATCAGGCGGTTATGTGATGATCGCTGTTCCGGGATTAAAGGAACAGCCAGAGGGTGACTTGAAGCAGCTGTTTGAAACATGGGCCGAAGGGGATGACGCGCAGCTGTTCAAAACGGTGGCATGGTGGGAAGAACTCCTGAAAAACGAATGCGGCAGAACATGCGAGATCACCGTGAAGGAAGCGGAATGCTTTGACATCGCCTGGCAGGAGTGGTTTGATTCGGGGCACGAATACGGCATCCGCGACAGGGAATTTCTGCAAAAAGGACTGGACGGGATACTGAACTTTGTCCTGATCTATGTCAGAAAGAATTAATGGAGGGCTTTATGGATAAGTATATCGAAGGAAACAAAGCTGCATGGGAAGAAGCATTTGAGAACAAGGACGCTTCCTGGGGAGCCGATATTACAGAGCGCGTCCAAACGGAAGATTATCCGTTCTTCAACGAGGAAACGATAAGCGTGCTGAAAAAAATCCATACAGAAGGCGCTGTGGTCGGCCAGTTCTGCTGCAACAACGGGCGGGAACTGCTTTCTCTGGTCAAAAGCGGCAGGGCAAAGAAGGGAATCGGCTTTGACATCGCCGAAAACCAGGTGGCGTTTGCCAATGAAAAGGCCAGAGAACTGGGTTTGCCCTGCACGTTTGAAGCGGTGAATATCTATGACATCGATGACCGCCAACGGGAACAGTTTGATCTGGTGATCATCACCATCGGAGCCCTTTGCTGGTTTGCCGATCTGAACCGCTTTTTCGCGGTCGTCTCAAAATGCATGAAGCCGGGGGCAATTATCGTGATCAACGAGCAGCACCCCTGCACGAACATGCTTGCCACGGAGGGCGAAGAACTGTTCGACCCGAATCACAGAACGGCGTGTCCTTATTCCTACTTTGAGCACGAATGGACAAACAATGAAGGCATGTACTACATGACGCAGAAAAGGTATCGCTCAAAGACCTTTACGGACTACACCCATCCGCTGTCGGAAATCGTTTCCGGCATGTGCTTAAACGGGATCGTCGTGACCGGCCTTCAGGAATTCGATCACGATATCAGCGGCGGCTTCGGCGCGCTGGATCACAGCGGTTTTCCGCTTTCCATGATCCTTCATGGGCGGAAGGCGGAAGGATAGACGATCGGGAGGAAAACGAAATGCTGAAACTGAGAAAACCTGAGATCCTACCCATCAACGATCATATCTGGTTATTGGACGATAACCACGAAGCCACCTGCTATGTGGTCGCCGGCAGGGAGCGCGCGCTTATCATTGATACATCCATTGGCCTGTGCAACATCCGGGAAACGGCGGAAGCGCTGACGAGCCTTCCCCTGATTTGTGTCAACACCCACGGACACGGGGATCACATTGGCGGCAACTGGGCCTTCGAGAAGGCGTTTATGAACCTTGCTGATTTGCCGCTTGCGAAGGAATACATGGATTGGCCGGAGTTGCGCGAGGGGCTTGAGCAGCTTCATGTCAGCTATCCGCCGTTTGAGCACATCGAGGATGGCCGCGTTATTGACCTGGGCGGAGTAGAACTTGAGGTGCTGTATCTGCCCGGGCATACGCCGGGAGAAATCGTGCTGCTGGATCGGCAGGACAGGATTCTGTTCTCCGGGGACGGCATTCTGGAGCATCTGTGGCTGCAGCTGCCGGAATCGCTTTCCGTTGCCGCCCAGATTGAGAGTATGAAACGCCTGCTGCCGCTGCGTGATTCGTTTGATATCATCCTGCACGGTCATTGCCGGCAGCCTGCGGGAATTGAACTGTTCGATACCCTGCTGTCGGCGCTGGAGGACCTGGATAAAGGAAACACAGCGGATGATATGGATTATGAATGGCTCGGACAGGTCAGCAAAGCGCATCCTTACCAGCCGAATGACCGGAGAATCGTGTATAAAGACAGCATCGACGCGTAAGTTGAATGGAGGAGAACAAGCATGGACCCTTCGATTTTGATATGGCTGCTGGAAGAAGAAAACCCGGAAGTGCGGCTTCGGACGCTGAAGGAATACGAAAAGCTGCCGGACGACGATGAGCGCGTTGTTGAATGCAAAAAGCGCCTGCTGCAAAGCAAAATATACGAGCGCGGGCTGAAAAAGCTCAGGACGGACAAGCCCTGGGCAAAGTATGACGCCATCCTGGGCTTTGCGGAATGGGGTCTGACCCAGGCCGATATCGGAGAGGATATCGACGGCGAAGTGTTTGCCCTGATCGAAAGCACCGGCTTCAAAATGCTGTGCGGCGAACCGCTCCTGCTCAGGAATCTGGTCAAGCTGGGATACGCTCAGGAAGAAATCGTGAAAAACGAAATCGACAGTGTTCTCGGGCTGATCAAAGAAGACGGTGGCTTTGGGTGCATCAGTACCAATAAAAAGATCAATGATCCCAGGAAGCCCCATAAGAGCTGCGCGCGGCTGACGGTGGAATACCTGCTGCTGGTCGCCGAGCTGCATCTGCGGGGATACAGGGCGGCATGCGAAGAGGCACTAAAGCATTATTTCACCAAACGCAACATTTTCTACCGGACGGACGACATGAAAACGCCCATGGTGGACGTGATGCTGGGCACGTTCTATCCGCCCGATCCCATCAAGATTGGGGCACACCAGATTGTTTACGCCCTGCGGGTGCTTGGTTGCGCGCCGGAGTCGGAAGCCATGCAGGCCGGGTACAGCGTGCTGAATCAGCACAGGTTGGACAACGGACGGTATGTTCTGACAGCGTCCAAATCAGTGCCCGCCTTCAAGGCCGGGAACATCGGAGAAGAAAACAAGTGGGTCACGCTGTACGCCTACATGGCAAGAGAATAAGGAATGATGAATGAACAGAATCATTCTGCTGGAAGGCCTTCCCGGAACGGGAAAGACCACCAATTCATACAGGCTGTTTGAGCAGCTGGTCCGGAACGGACGGGATGTCCGCTGGCTGCATGAAGTCTCGCAGCCGCATCCCACGCTGTTCTTTTCCGAGTCCTGTTTGACAAAAGAGGAGTACCGTCTTTTCACGGAGAAGTATCCGGAAGCCGAAAACATGCTGGGCAGCATCGCGGAGGTCCGGGCGACCACCGTGGGGATCGATTATCTGACCGCGGCAAGAAGGATGCCCGGGCAGGAAAAAGCAAAATGGTACCAGGAGCTTTTGCAATATGACGCGATGGATTTCCCGCTGGAACGCTATGAACCAGCAGCGCTTGAAAAATGGGAAACCTTCGTGAATACGGCCTTGCGGAACGATACGATTTACATCCTGGACGGCAGCATTTTCCAGTATCAGATTTTTACCTTTCTTCTGAATGGGGCGGATTACCGGAGGCTGGCTAAATTTGTACGCAGCATCATGGATATGCTAAGTCCTTTGCGGCCCGCCTTGATTTATCTGTACCGGGAAAAGACGGGTGATTCCATCGCGTTTATGG
>CAMJPQ010000145.1 GCA_946407745.1 uncultured Clostridia bacterium | reverse complement strand
TTCACGGGGTACCCCCGTGTCGGTTTTGGGTTTGTATTCATAGCGAATATAGCAGATTTGATCTTTGCTTCCCGCCACGGCCTCCATAAACGCGAGAGCACGATTTCTCAGTGCTCTCTGCGCCTTCCGAGGCGTCAGGGAGCGGTCGGGCATCATAATCTCGGAAAAGCTGACCGTGATTGCCGGCCGCTTGAGGAAACGAAAAAGCCCCTTCCGTTTCCGGTATGTGACGACCATGGCCACCGCAGGGGCGTTTTCCTTGACGGGATAGCGAAAAGAGGTGTCCGGGAAGGGCCGGATCCCCGTGTAATACGGCCAGATATGCGCCTCGGGGAACATGGCGACACAGGCATTCTGGCGATAGCGGAGAGAGATGGCGTCCAGAAAGCCTCGCATGGCTGACATCTCCGTGGGGATCGGCAGCGCGCCGAGCAGCATCACCAGATGCTTGATCCCTGGAATGGACACCACGTCAGGCCCCGCAACGATATACGCCCGCCGGGGAAACGCGGCGATGGCCGGGAGAAACGCGTCAAGGATCTGCGTGTGGTTCCCGTATAGGAAAAACCCTTTTCCGCGGAGCTGACGCAGCACCTTTTTGTTCTCAAACCTCAGTCCCAGATAGAGTCTGGCCACCAGCCAGACGATGGGGAAAGCGATCACATAGTAAACGACGAAGGATACCGCACGCCAGAGGAGAGAAGAACGGACAAAACGAAACTCCTTCCCAACGCGGCAGGTGGTGATGTTCGTACCCGCGAAGTCATCGTTGAGCGGATCGGAATAGGCGTAGACCCGTTCAGCTCTCATGCCTGCCCTCCGATACGTCCAGGATCATCTTCTCCATCTGATCCATACAGCTTGTGAAATTGAACTGCGCGGCATAGCCCAGATAGCTTTTTGAGCAGGAGAGTCTTTCCTCCGGGTGCTCCAGCCACCAGTCCATTTTGTCCGCGAGATCCTGCGGATCATTGTAGTGAAAGAGATTGTGATCCGTCAGGGCAAAATGCCGCGTAGCGCTGCGCGGGGAATCGGCGATCAGGGGCACCTTGCCGCAGGCGATGGCCTCCAGACAGGCGATGGCTTCGATCTCGATTTCGGCGGGATGGACATAGAGGTCCGCGTAGTTGATGACCTTTACAAGCTCTTCACGGCTATAAAACCTCATGATCGGGTCGTGAACGCCCCGGCGCTTGGCCTGCCGCGCCAGGCTCTGCCTGAGAGGCCCGTCGCCGGCAAAAATCAGTTGGATCTCATCTTTGTAGCGGGATCTGGCCACAGCTTCGATCAGAACCTTGTGGCTTTTTTCTGGACTGTACCGGCCGGTGAACAGCACGACAAACCGGTCCTTCAGTTCTTTTGGCTTCTCTGCCGGTTTCGGCTGAAAAATGTGATTCACGCCGTTTGAGATGATCCGATGCGGCGTGGGGCCGACGATCGCTTCAAAGGTGTCGCAGATAAATTGGGACGGGTAATGGATACAGTCGCAATAGCGATAGAGATTCCGATAAAACACGTGATAGGCGATCCGATTGGCGGGGGAAAAATTCTTCATAAAGATATGACCGGTGAAGTTCTCCGCCTGGCAGTGAAATCCCGCCGTGAGAGGGAGCCCCAGCTCGTGAGCAAGCCTGGCTGCGGCGGAGCCGAGCGCGAAGGGCATCATGACATGGACATGATCCACGCCGTTGAGCGCCGCTGTCAGGATGTTCCTGTCCGGATTCGCCAGCGCGACGCCGTTTTTGGCTACATACGCGTTCAAAGGTCCGAGATTCAGTGTGGGAACAACATAAAAGTCCTTCTGTCCCGCTCTCTCCGGGTCCGAGCATACGACACGCACATCGTACCCCTTTTCCCGCAGGGAGCGGATCAGATTCATGGCGGCGATGGTCGTACCGTTATTCTCTTTCCCCAGCACGTCACAGATTACGGCTATCGTCATAGTCAAACACTCATTTTCTGCTTATTTCAATTTCCCGTCCCGGAGCCATTTCCGGATCTCTTCATTCAGCGGTCTCAACACACCCTTCGGGCTGATCTCATCCAGCAGTTCGATCATCAGCTGCACTTGCTCGTCGGTCAGCGCAGGGTTTCTTGAAACACTGCGAAGCTTGGCCTTTACGACCTGAAGGCGGATCTCCTCAAGCGAAGCGTGGTCTTCGATCATCAGGCGAACCTGCCCGCTCGCTTTTGCCGTCTGGATTAGATCCTTGTTCAGGAGCGTATAGGAAAGCCGCCCGTCTTTGTCGCTGTAAGCGTCGACAACGCGCTGATATTCCGTGCTGTCAATAACCGCCTCGATCTCAGGTTGAGCTGGAGCTTCTTCCGGCTCCTCCGGTTCAACAGCAAGCCCTTCGGGCATCTGTACTTTGCCGAGGTTTTTGTAAGGCAGCCCGGCAGTCAGCTTGATTGCCTCCGCAAACGCCTCCGGAGGATAATACTCCAAAGGCGTATTTGCAGTAGGGATCGCCTCGCCGGAAGTCTTGCTGATCGAGGCAAGCCCCGGTTGCCGGACATTGTTTCCCCAAATGGTAATCCCTGCGCCGCCGGATACCAGCTTTTGCCGATAAGCAACGGCGGAGATCGTTGTCAATTGGACCGTACTGGTTCTTATCATGCCTGATTCCTTCCTTCCCAAGAATCGAAGTCTTTCCAGAAAGCCAGAACAGCGGCCGTATAGCGTTCCGGATCTGTGAAATAACTCATGCCATGGTCCGCCCCGGGTACGATCAGCAGCCGTCGCGGCCCGCCGCAGGCGAGATAGTTTTCATAGGTCATCTCCACCGGAACAAAGTGGTCGCCTGTGCCGTGAATCAGCAGCACCGGGATTCTTGTGTTTTTCAGAGCCTCCGTCGTGGAGAAGTCGTTGGAGCCTACCTGGATCTTATGGCGCAGGATTTCGCTGGCAATCACGCCGCGCACGCCGTAAGCAATATGCAGATTGTTGTTGGCCACGTGCTTCCAGATGGCGTGCGGCGAGGTGTAGCCGCAGTCGGCGATGATTCCATGTACGTTCTCGGGCAGGCAAAGATCTGACGCCATCAGCACAGTCGCCGCACCCATGGAAACGCCTACGAGATAGATTGGGAGATCTGCGCCGACACTTCGGTTTACCCAGGATACCCAGTCGAGGCAGTCAAAGCGTTCTATCAGGCCGAAGCCCATGTACTCGCCGCCGCTGTTGTCATGGGCGCGCTGCTCGATATACAGGACGCTGCAGTCGTTCGCCGCCCAGGAGTCGGCCACGATACCGAAGGTTTCGTACCAGGAGGCGCGCCAGCCATGGACGGCAATGATGATCCGTTTCGCGTTTTCCACAGGGAGCCAATGTCCGACCAGAAGGATGCCGTCATGGCTGATGGTCTCTACGGTCGTGCTGGCCTTTTTCGAGAGCCTGTCCCCGGCTTCGATCCTCGCTTTGAAAAAGGCATCGTCCTCTATAAACCCAGCGACACGCTTCTCCGCCAGCTTCATCAGCTTCGGCTCCTCTCGATCCACCGCCATCTTCAGCAGGTACTTTGTGGTAGCAAAGGCGGAGATCGACGCTACAGCGGCTGAGCCTGCAAGGACACCGCCCCACTTTATGATTTTTCTTGAGGGGCTCGTCATGTTTTTTTCTCCTTCCCCGAATCATTCAGATAACAGTCGGCCATTTTTTGGATCCGCTCCATCCTGTTCTCCAGCTCGGCGCTCAGCACAGCGCATTCAAACAGCTCTCTTTCCAAATCCGCAACAGTTGGCAGATTCTTTTTATACCGGATCTTGTGCTCAAGGCTGGCCCAAAAGTCCATGGAGATCGTCCGAAACTGCACCTCGACCTTCATGATCTTCTTTTCGCTGCGCAGGAAGATCGGAACGCCGACGATCAGATGCAAACTTCTATACCCGTTCGGCTTTGGATTCTCGATATAATCCTTCCGCTGGATCAGGAGAATGTCGTCCTGCCGAGTCAAGGCATCCGCCAGCATGTAGATATCTGAGGTGTAGGAGCAGATGACCCGCACGCCCGCTACATCGTTGAGATTGGCTTCGATGCTCTCCACGGACAGCGGGTATCCTCTGCGCTGCAGCTTCTCAACAATGCTTTCCGGTGATTTCAGCCTCGTTTTGACGGTTTCGATCGGATTGCGGTCGTATTGCAGAGACATCTCCTCATTCAGAACATGGAACTTCTCGGAGACCTCCATCATGGCGCAGCGATAGTAGGCCATCAACTCCCGGTATGGGAGCGCGAACTGCTGGATCAGGCCCGCGATCTCCCGGTCGGCGAGCTTTGCTTCAAGAAACTGCTCCACCTGCGCGGAACTGAGCAATTCCATCATTTCTTGTTTCTCTGTTTTATCCAAACCAGCAATAAGACAAGAACTGCAACGCCTCCCGCAGCCTGAAGGTAATTGGTATATCCGTTCATGGCGCAACTCAGCGCCGGAGTGCCTGGGCGATGTCCGTCTGCTCCCAGGGCAGTTCTGCAGCGTTGCTGCCGAAATGGCCGTAGCAGGCGACCTTGGAATACTGCGGAGCGGTCAGATTGA
>CAMJPQ010000144.1 GCA_946407745.1 uncultured Clostridia bacterium | reverse complement strand
GAAGGGCCTTCAATCAATAGTTAGTATAGATGGAAGTCAATCGCACAAATTCCAGGTTGTCGAGATGAATATGAACCATTGAGCGTCTCTTCGGAGACGCTTTCTTTATGTCCTTCGGGAGGAGGTGACCGCCCACGATCTGCATTTACGAAGCCAATACAACATCCTGGCATGGCAACGGCCTGTGCATCCTCCAGCCTTCCTCCTGCACCGTAACGGAGATCGCAGGCGGCGACTTCAGCCTGACGCTGGTGCATCCCATCACGGAGGACCTGCGCTGGAAGGAGCTGCAGGAGGAGCGGATCATCAAAGCGCCTGTCCCTGCCTACAGGCCGCTGGAGGATGACGGAACGGTCATCGTCCCGGCAGAACAGGCCACCGAGCAGTGCTTCCGCATTTATTCTGTCAGCGTGGACACCGCCAACCATGAGGTGACCGTGGAGGCGCGGCATATCAGCTATGACTTCATGGGCAATATGTGCGGCAGACTGTCCATCCAGGTCGGAACGTATGTGGTCAACGCGCTTACCAAAATGCGGGAGGCGCTCATGTCCCCGGATAGCCGCATCCTGGCCACCAACATCGTCCGCAGGGTCAGCCTGGGTGACCGCAGCTTTGTCAACCCAATCAAGTATCTGCTCGATCCGGATATCGGGCTGGTGCAGCGCTCACGGGCCAGGTTGGTCCGCAACAACGCCGATTTCTATCTGCTGGATAATGACGACCCACCAGACCGGGGATATGAGATCGTCTACGGCAAAAACATGACGGGCATCTCCTGGAGCAAAAGTACAGACGGTGTGGTTACGCGCATTGTGCCTATCGGTGAGGACGCGGATGGGCGCAGGATGCTGCTGCCGGAGAGATGGATCGACAGTCAGCATATCACCGAGTACCCCGTGATCCATACCGGCACACTGACGGTATCGGACGCGAAAGAAGTCATTGTAGAAGAAAGCGGTGATGACGAGGAACCGGCATCCGATATCGAGCCCTTCACCAAAGAGCAGTGCTATGAGCTGATGCGCCAGGCGGCTGCGGATGAGTTCGCCAAGGGCTGCGATATGCCCGATCTGACACTGGATATCGACTTCATCCACATCGGAGATACGGAGGAATATCGGCAGTACCGGAATCTGGAACGGGTCTTCCTGTATGACCTGGTGCGCATCCGGCATGCACCGACAGGCTTTGTGGCCAAGGCGCAGGTGTCCGGATATGAATGGGATGCCCTGACGAAGCGGTACAAGAGTATCACGGTCGGGAACGTGTTTGCCGTGGAAAGCAGCGCAGTGGCCGGATACCAGCTGTCGGAAGGCGCGGTGACAGCGACGAAAATCGCGCCGGGCTCCGTTTCGGGCAGCAGCCTGCGTGAGCTGTCTGTCACGAACGGCAAGATCGCCCACGCGGCAATTGGCACGGCAAACATTCAGGACGCCGCCATCACCCGCGCGCAAATCGCTGACGCAGCGGTCGGCACGGCCCAGATCGGGCAGGCGGCTATCACGCAGGCGCTCATCGGCGCGGAGGCGGTGGGCACGACACAGATTGCCGACGGCTCAATTACAGACGCCAAGATCGTGGAACTGACGGCGAACAAGATCAATGCCGGGACGCTGTCTGTCGAACGTCTGGAGCTGGTCGGCTCCCATAATTCTGTGGTCTATGCCCTCAATAATTCCGGAGGGCTGGTCTCCCAGAATGTTGACTCCCTGGACGGCGATGTGCTGACGGAACGGAGCATCACGGGAGACAAGATCGTCGCCAACGCCATCACCGCCAATGAGATCGCCTCCCGGACCATCACATCCAATGAGATTCTGGCAGGCACGATCACAGGCGGTGAGATTGCCGCCGATACCATCGAAGGCTCCAACATAAAAGCCGGAGCGATTACCACGAACCATGTGGCGTCCAATTTCGGCGAGACGCTGGACCTGTCCAGCAACACAGGTATCAACCAGCGCGTGGAGCAGGTCTATTCCGATATGGATGAGCTGGTGGGCTTCCGCATCGAGATCGTTTCGACATCGGATATCCTTTCAGAGGATATACAGGCCACCACGCTCACCGCAAGGGTATGGCATGGCAGCGAGAACGTAACGGACAGCCTGCCAGCGTCCCGGTTCCAGTGGAAACGGAAATCGGCGGACGATACCGCTGACGCCATATGGAACAACGCCCACAAGGGCATGAAAAGCATCACCCTCACCACCAGGGACGTGCTGTACAGCGCCACCTATGACTGTGAACTGTTGAAGGAGGAAGAATCGTAAATGGCCATCATCGCAACCGGCTCCAAAACCATCATCGACTTGTCTGACGGCAAGTCGCTTTCTGTTTATCTGGGAGCCAACCAGCCCCGGACACAGATCCATGACGTGAACGCCAGCACCTACAGCCCGGACTGGACCACTACGGCAGGCAAGCTGACTGTCACGCCCGTAGTGTACGCCAACCAGACCGCCATCGCCCTGAGCAACACCGCGCTGACGATCACCTGGAAACGTAAGGACGGCTCCGCAGCAGAAGCCGCGCTCATCTCCGGCGAAACCGTCAGCGGCAAGGCGCTTACTGTCAACAAGAACAACCTGGCCACCGCGACCAGCAAGCAGCTGACTTATATCGCGTATGTGGCCTATGCCGATCCGGATACCGGACTGACCATCAACGCCACGGCTGATATCACTTTCGCCCTGCTGACCACCGGCGAAGACGCGAAGAGCGCATGGATCAGCGGCGAGCAGGTGTTCAAGTACACCGCTGCCGGAGCGGTTTCCCCGGCGCAGATCACGCTGACCGCCAACTTGCAGAACGTCACCATGGGCAAGTGGCAGTATAAGAACAGTTCCGGAAACTGGACGGATTATCCCACTACCAGCGATAACGCCAGCATCACAGGTACGACGCTCATCGTGAAACCGACGCACAGCGTGTTCGTGGGCCAGAGCGCTACGCTGCGCATCACCACCTCGGACGCCAACATCGGCGATACGACCTCCATCTATAAGGTGCAGGATGGCGCTCCCGGCGGTGAAGGTTCTCCCGGACAGAATGCCTCCGTGGTTTTCCTGACGAATGAGAATATCACTTACGCTGGAACGAAAGACGGCAAGGTAGCGGCTAACACAAAAGTGTGCAATGTGGTGGCCTATACCGGTACGACGAAAGTCACGCCCACGGTCGGAACGCCGACTGGGATGCCTACCGGCATGACGATCACGGTCGGAGCCGCAACTGACAACGAGATTCCGCTTTCTATCGCCGTTGCCGCCAATTCCACGCTGGGCGCGGCAGGCCAGCTGAACGGTGTCGTAAATGTTCCTGTGACTTCTCCTGTTGAAACCGCGCTGCAGATCCATTGGAGCAAGGTCAATACCGGAGCAACCGGCGCGGCAGTGTATGTGCTGACCGTTTACGCTCCCGGAGGTACGGTGTTTACCAACGGGCAGGCGAACGACTCAGACGAGCTGACACTTAAAGCCCAGTATTTCTACGGCTCGACGGATTACACCGCCAACACGAAGGCGCAGTTTCTCTGGGAAAAGTACGAGAGCGGCTCCTGGGTGACGGTGCAGGCCGAAGCGACCGGGAATAACGGCAACACCTATACCGTCCATGCTGCAGATGTGGTGGGTTCCGCGACCTACCGCTGCCGGTCGAGGTACAACAGCGGCTCAGTATACAACTATGACACGATCACTATCATCGACAAGACCGACAATTACCAGGCCGACATCGACAGCACTGCCGGGGACGTGTTCAAGAACACCGTCGGCCAGACCTGCCTCATCTGCCGCCTGTGGCAGAACGGCGCGGAGGTCGACCCGCTCAAATCCACAACCTATAGCACGACCGCTCCTTCTTCGCCCTCTGCCGGGGACTTCTATTATCAGATTCAGAGCAGCGGCGCGGCAACAAAGCTCATGCGCTACAGCGGCTCCGCCTGGGTGGATGTGACTACGGACGCCACCTACGGCCACGAGAAAACCTACACCTGGTACCGCAGGGACAAGGACGGCAACCCCATGGACAGCGGCGCGGCCTTCGCTACCGGAAAAGTGATCTATGTTGACGGTGACGATGTGACGGTGAAGACGGTGTTCGTCTGTGAGGTGGAATAAGCCATGATTGCTCAGGCTCATTTCACGATTGCGGATCTTTCTGACGCCACGGCTGAGGTCATCGTCGGCACGCAGGCGGTGGCTACCAACGCTTGGACAGGCAACGCTACTTTCTCAGAGCTGAGGGATGGCCAAACCATCCTGTACTGGCTGCCGTTTGCTGGAACATCATCGTCCGCCACGCTGAACCTCACGCTGTCAAATGGAACAACAACCGGCGCTTTGCCCGTGTATATAAACGGCACAACCCGCTGCACCACGCATGTGGCGGTGGGCAACATTACCTTGATGACCTACCGGGAGAACACGCCCATCAACGGCAGCGGCAGCTATACCGGATGGTGGATCAACCGGAACCAGGACACGACCACCAACTACTACGACCGGATCAACTACAAGGCTTCCGTCACTGCAGTAGGAGCGATTGCGGCTGGCAGGCTGGGCGTGTTCAACAGCGCGAGCAAGCTGATGCTGC
>CAMJPQ010000143.1 GCA_946407745.1 uncultured Clostridia bacterium | reverse complement strand
GCCAACGGGGCACCGGAGGAGCTGAAGCAAAGCAATCCGAAACGGACTGATCTGCTGGAATATATCGAAAACATCTGGAAAGGAGAAGAGAAAGATGAGTCTCAAGACTGAATTGGCTGATCTGAAGTCCAAGCTCGCCGGTCTCAAAGATCGGATCGAAGCGAACGATCAGGAAGCCATCGATGAAGGTGTACAGCTCAAGGCTGACATCGAAGCCAAAACCGCCGAGATCGAAGCGGCGGAGAAGAAAGCCGGTCTGCTGAATCTGATCGGCAAGAAAGAGGAGGAAAATCCGATGGAAGAAAAGAAAATGGCCCGTTCCCTGGGCGAGAATTTCGTGGAAGCCGTAAAGGCGGCGAACCCCGGAAAGCGGTTCGATATTTCCGCTCCGGCGATTAAGGCCGCGACTGACATTCAGACCAGCCCTGCCGCCATTGTGGACTATGCTACCACGTTCGACCGCAATGTCGTGACCGGCGCTCGCGTCCCGCTGGTTATCCGTGACCTGTTCGCTTCCGAGCAGATCGCTGGCAGCACGCTGGTGTATCTGGTTGAGGGCGCGATGGAAGGCGCTCCCGCTGTCACCGCTGAGGGCAATGCGAAGCCTCAGGTGCATTTCGTGGATCCCACTCCCAAGACGGTCAGCCTGAAGAAGATCGCCTGCCATATCAAGGAATCCGATGAGTATATCAATGATTATGCTTTCCTGGCCAGCGCGATCAATGGTCGGCTGATGTATCAGCACGGTCTGGTTGTGCAGAACACTTTGGTTACGGATCTGCTCGGCACGACCGGCATCCAGACCGGAAACATTACTGCCGCCGCTACTTATCTGGATGTTGCGGAAGCGATCCTGCAGGCGGCTATGGATGTGCAGGATGGCTCCGGCTTCGCGGCTGATGCCATCGCCATGAACCCCGCTGACTGGTTCCAGCTCCGCACTCTGAAACTGACCACCAATGAATACTTCGGCGGTGGCCCCTTCGGCGCTCAGAACGTTCCGAACCTTTGGGGGATCCCGGTATGCATCACCAACGCGATTGCCGCTAAGAAGTTCGTCATCGGCGCGTTCAAGGCTTGCGGCTCCGTTGTCGGTAACGGCGGCGTGACCGTTGAAGCTGTCAACACGGATCAGGATGATTTCATTAAGAACCTGATGACGATCCGCGCCGAAGAGCGTCTTGCTCTGGCGATCCGTCGGCCCGCTGGCTTCAAGGTGCTGACCAAGGCGACCACCTAATTAAAGATCACGGGGAGGGCAAGCGCTCTCCCCGATCTCATTTGAAAGGCGGTGAAACCATGCTGAAAGATTACCTGTACAACGGAAAACAATTCCAGTTCAACGAGGGCGAACAGCCTGCCGGAGCTGTAGAGGTGAAGGCGGTCGAACCGCCTGAAGCGAAAAAGGCCGAACCCAAAAATAAGGCCGTAAAGCCCGCTAATAAGGCCCGGAAGGCGGCGGTCAAATGATCACGACATGGGGCTATGAGCTGCCGGAAAATGGTAGCCTTCCTCCGCTCCTGACCATGGCCGACTATAACGCCTTGACGGCTGGCAAGTATTCCGGAGATGTTCGGATCCAGCCAAACCTTGAAGCGGCCTGTGCGGCGATCCGGAACTATTGCGGATGGCATATCTCGCCAGCGCTTCCGTGCAGGTTTGCGGAACGGCTCCTTTTTGGTAATGGCCGGATCAAAGCTGTCTATGACAATTTCGTCATCCAGCTCCCCGCAACATTCGTTTCTGAAATCCTCTCCGTCAAGATCGGCGGTGAGGATTTTTCGGATTACGCGCTGGATCATGGCGGCATCCTGCATCTGTTCTCCGTCCCGGTCTGCAAGATCAATAAGCGGACGGAGGTGGTTGTGGAGTATGTGGCCGGGATCGATCCGGGAATGATGGACGCGATCCGGGAGCTTGTCGCGCATCGGATCACTCACGCGCTGGCAAGCTCAAACGGCATCCAGTCTGAGACGGCGGGCGGCGTGTCTATCACCTATTCGGCCAACTGGACGAATTCCGCAAGATCTACGGCGTTGGCTGATGACAACAAAGAGGTGCTCCAGCCGTACCGGCTTGAGGGGGTGTTCTGATGGCGCTCCCATCCTGGGCCAGTCAGACCATTATCAGGCTGAGGGCCAAAACCAAAGAAAGCCGGGGATCAGACATCCACGACTGGACGAATCCGGAACAGCTGACAATCCGAGGCTGTTCCGTACAGCCCGCCGGAACATCACTCACACAGGACGGGCGTATACAGGGCATCACAGATGGATACACCTGTTATGTGCCTCCGGGAGCGGATATCAAGGCGGGAGATAGGATCCGGTTCGAGGGAAGCGATTACACGATCAACGGCGAGCCGCGCATCTGGCAGAGCCCGACAGGCCGAGCGACGCATATGCAGATCAACCTTGAGCGATGGGAGGGCTGATAGATGGCTACAAAGATGGAAATCGTATGGAATCATCAGGGCTTTGAAGCCATCCTTCAGGCTCCAGGAACCGCAAGCGCGGTTGAATCGGCAATGAAATCCATCCAGAGCAAGGCAAACGCGAATAATCGCAGAGGCGGAAAAGGATTTAAAGCCGGAAAACGTATCGCCCGGGCCTACGGCAGCAGTCGTTGGCTCGGTTTTGTTTATTCGACAGATGCGAAAAGTGCAAAGGCTGAATCCGAAGACAAGGCGCTGACTAGCGCAGTGGGTGGTGGTGGCTGATGGCAGAGATCGAGATCGAACGGTCATACGACATCGAGAATGAGATCCGAAAGGTGCTCAATCCGTATCTGACCTGCTATTGCAGACCACTTCCAGAAAAATTTCCGGTTCCGTCCGTCCTGGTCACTCAGACTGGCGGCACGGAACTGGATCATATTGACTCTGTAACCGTGGTTTTGGACTCACGGGCAGAGCATGAGGCGGAGGCGCTGGAAACATTGAGAAATGCGCTCGGCATCCTCCGCAAGGCCGTTAAGGATCAGTCAAGCGCACTCCGGCATCTGGAAGTTGTTTCTTCCGGCAGCTGGGGCGCTGATCCGGTACGGCCTGATTTGGCGATGTGCAGCGCGACCGTACAGGTCGTTGCACATCTGGAAAACACGACAATCTCAACTAAGTATTGAGGAGGTAAAAACAAATGACTCACGATGTAAATCTCGGCATCGGAAATGCTTCCGGCTATTTCTATCATGCGCCTAAGGATACCGCTCTTCCTGCGAGCCCTCTCGAAACTCTGGGGACAGGCTGGGAAGAGGTCGGTTACATCGCGCAGGATGGCATCACTTGGCATACGGGCCGCACTGCGACTCCGCTGAAGGACTGGGCGAACAAGATCCGCCGCCAGCTTCAGGAAGACAGCACCGGCACGGTCGAGGTTCCGATCATCTCCACAACCGCCGAAGTGCTGAAGACCCTGTTCGGTGAGGATAATGCGACCGAAACCGCCGCGACCACGGCTCATGGCAAGCTCGCGTCCGTTGATGTCGAGGAAGGTGTCGTCTCCGCAGAGGAAGCGTTCCTGTTCATCATGAAAGATGGTGATGACGCTATGATGCTCGGAACCACCAGCGGCCTGATCACGGATGTGGCGGACATCACTTTCGCTCCCGGCGACGCGATCACTTGGAGCGCCACCGTTAGCGCGGACAAGTGGACTTTCATGAAGGATGACGGTCAGAAGACCGCTTGATTGATCAAAAAAAGGAGTGCGAAAAAATGGCTGATTTTGTTCTGAAGAGAAACCCCGGATTTAGTTTCCAAATCGAAGGATACCCGGCTGAAGGTGCGGAGAAGGTATTTACCATCCCCGCACCGGCTCAGCTTGGTTTTGAGGATGTCGAGCGCATCAGGAAAATGCAGGAGACGGAAGATGTCCGTAAGCATGGCGCGGCGGTCAAGAGCTTTCTGCTTTCCTATTGTCCTGATCTTGCGGAGGCCGTTGTGGGTGAAATGGAATACATGAATATCTTTAACGCCTACGCTGCCGCGACGAGCGGGGCTAACGTGGGGGAATCTTCAGCCTCTCAGGATTCATAAGTGAACACCGGGAGGCGGTAGAGCGTGACCTGCTAGTTTCGACAGGTCACAGTCTGGATGATGTCGGGAGCGTCCTTTCGTGGGACGCTCTCGGCTCTTTTTTGCATAATCTCGGTCCGGAGTCGGCAACGGCTCGGGAACTGGATCCGGAAATGGCCTATTGGTCATCTCAGGCCAAGACCAACGCGATCCTGGCTGACATATTCGATATGTTGGCACAGATTAACGCGAATCTGGTTGCGGTCGGATCGCACAAGGTCGCAAAGAAGACCAAACCGTATCCGAGGCCCGGAGACAAGGCCAAGAAAGAAAAGAAGATCGGAAAGAACGCGCTTCCGGCGGCGGAGCTGGATTCCTGGCTGGCCCAGAAGCGCAAAGCATATAAAGACCGTCACAAGTGAGGTGGTGAAACATGGCGATTGAAGTCGCTCAGGCGGTCGTTACCATCGTGCCATCTTTGAAGGGATCTCAGAAAACAATCATCAAGGAATTGGGTGGTGCTGGGGACAAGGCCGGGAGCGAGGGCGGCAAATCGTTTTCAACCTCGTTCGGAAAGGTTCTAAAGGCCGGATCAAAGGCGATTGCGGCGGCGGCAACAGCGGCGCTGGCCGGAGCCGTTACGATGGC
>CAMJPQ010000142.1 GCA_946407745.1 uncultured Clostridia bacterium | reverse complement strand
AGACCGGCGGCGGTGTGGGAAAACTGGAAGCTATCGTGAAGGCCGGCTACATTCTTGTGAATGCGGATTACGCCCTTGCGCCGCAGTACCGCTTTCCAGTGCCGATCCGGCAGTGCGATGAATTGATGCGGTATCTGATCGCGCATGAAGAGGAACTTCATTTGGATGTGTCCCGTGTTTGTCTTTCCGGAGGAAGCGCCGGAGCCAATATGACGGTCATCTACGCCGCCTGCGTCTGTAATCCCGATTACGCCGCCCTGCTCGGCGTCAAACCCGTCATGACGCAGGACAATCTGAAGGTCCTGGCCATCGACGAGGCCGCGCTGGACGCCACCGTCTTTGACAAAAATATGTACGCCATGCTGGGCTGCGCCACAGGTGCGAAACGCAACACTCCGGAGGCCGTCGCGATCATCAACGCGAAAACCTTCATTCGCGACAGCTTCATTCCCAGCTGGATCAACGCCTCCAATGAGCCGAATGACGAGACCGGCTACTTTATCACAGAAGGACGCGGACTTAAAAAGAGGCTGGACGAGATCGGCGTGCCCAATGATCTGGTGTTCTTCCCCGGAGCCGGTTTACCCCATGGATATATGGACCAAATGGATCAGGAACCACATGCCAAAGAGGCCTTTGAAAGGATGATGGCATTTATAAAAAAGCATATTTAAAAAGAGGAGAATGTAGTGATGGCAAAAAAAGAACGAGTGAACAAACATCCCGACTGGCGGCTGAGTCGGTCGGAAAAGAACTGGTACTATGTGGGCGACACAGCGCGGCTTTTCTGCACGTCGCTAGTTGGCTCCTACATGACTATGTTCCTGATGTTCCAGGGTATCAATACGGCGTCCCTGGCCACGGCGATCCTGCTCGTCAAGATCATTGACTCGGTGGATGATGTGCTGTTTGGCTATATCATAGACCGTATCCACATCAAGGACTGGAAGCTGTTTCGAAAATTTGCCGGTGAAGGTAAGTATATGCCCTGGTACCGGCTGTTCTTCTGGACCTTTCCAGTCGCGACGATCCTGTTTTTCCTGATGCCCAAGGGCGCACCGGATGCTGTGAAGATTGCCTGGTTTTTTGTGACTTATCTGTTCTATGACTTCACCTGTACGCTGACCGAGGTTCCGATGCAGTCGATGGTCACGACGTTGACGGACAGCCCCTCCGAGCGCAACAGCATTCTGACTGTGAAAGGCGTCATCACTGTCATTGCAGCTATCGGTATGGCAACCGTCGTCTCGGCTCTGCTGAGCGAAAAGGTAGGTGTTCCGCTGAAAAGCATCGGCGTCGGCGGCGCGGTGATTTTCCTGGCGTTTATGGTACCCATGGTGTTCAAGGTCCACGAGCACAACACCGAGCTCAAGAACGTGGAGAACGAGGGCTCCCAGGAGAATTACAGCTTCAAGGACATGATCAACTGTGTGTTCACGAATAAGTACATCCTGATCTATTTCCTGGCCGTCATCATCTCCACCATCTTCTGCACCCGCACCGCGGTGGAGAGCTTCCTCGGTTTCTATATTTTCCACGACTCGATGATCTTCACGTATGTTATGCTGATCGGCTTTGTCCCTGGCATCATCTTGAGTGCCTTCTGCGGCAAGCTTGCGGACAAATTCGGCAAGCGGAATCTTTTGGCCTTCATCTTCACGCTGCTGACGGCGGCAACCCTGATCATTTATTTCTTCTGCCGTGATAACAAGACCATGTTTATCGTGATCGGCGGCCTGTGCGCCATCCCCAATGCGCTGGTCAGCGTCGTTCGGACCTACATCGCCCCGGACACCATCGACTATACCCGGTATAAAACCGGCAAGGACTGCTCAGGCATCTTTTACTCCCTGCAATCCTTCCTGAACAAGGCATTGGGCGGTGTGGTAGGCTCTGTCGCCCTGTATATTCTTGCGACATTCGGTTGGCAGGAGGTCACTGGCGACAGCTTTGCGGATCTGGCCGCCCAAGGCGTGACCCAGTCCGAGACTGCGCTGAACGCTCTCTGGAATCTGGGCTATCTGATCCCGGCCATCGGCTTCGGGATCTCGGCAATCCTGCTGTTCGCATTCTACAGCCTGAAGGACAAGGACGCGGAGCTGATGGCGAAGTGCAACGCCGGACAGATCACCCGTGAGGAATGTGAAGCTAAACTTTCGAGGAAGTATTGATGAAGAGGGAATGTTTTAACAGCGGCTGGATGTTCTGCAACGGCAGCGGGACAGCGCTGGAGCGCACGGTAAGCGGTGCAAAGAAGCCTGTCCCGGTGACGCTGCCCCATGACGCGATGATCAGCCAGATGCGGGATCCCCAGGCACCCACAGGAAATGCGACCGGGTATTATCCTACTGAGACCGTTCATTATACCAAGGAATTTGAAATGGACGAGCTTCCCGGAGACGCATACCTGGAGTTTGAAGGCGTCTATCACAACGCTGCGGTTTATATCAACGGCTGCCTGGCGGCGCAGCATCCAAACGGCTATACCCCTTTTACGGTCGATATTTCGTCTTTCCTGAAGAAAGGAAAGAATACCGTCAAGGTGCTGGTGCGAAACGGAGTTCCGTCCAGTCGATGGTATACGGGCACCGGTATATACAGGGACGTGTGGCTGCTTCGGTCAGGCAGTATCCATATCGCGCCAAACGGCGTAAAAATCACGGTGATGGAAGCGGATGAGGAAACAGCAGCGCTGCTGATTGAGACCGTGCTTGTCAACCGGGATGCAAAGCAGCAGAACCTCCGTCTGCGCCACCGGATCGGCGATACAGAGATCAGCGCTCCGGTAACGCTCTTAGCCGGTGAAACCAAGACGGTGACGCTGCGCTTTACACTGGAACATCCGAAGCTCTGGAGCATTGACAGTCCTTACCTTTACGACTGCAAGACTGAGTTAGAGGGATTGGACACAGAGCACTCGCGTTTCGGTGTCCGAACCCTTTCCCTGGATACAAGGCGGGGGCTGCGCATCAACGGCGATTCCATCAAGCTCCGGGGCGGATGTATTCATCAGGATCACGGTATCATTGGAGCGGTGGAACACAGGGCGCTGACTTACCGGCGCATCCGAAAGCTCAAAGAAGCAGGTTATAATGCGATCCGCTGTGCCCACTTTCCCACCAGCCGGGCAGTACTGGAAGCCTGTGATGAGCTCGGTATGCTGGTCATGATGGAGCTCTGCGATGCATGGACGGCACCAAAAGTCGATTTTGATTATTCTGCAGACTTCCTTTCACATTGGAGAAAGGACGCCGCGACCATGGTGGATCTGGCATACAATCATCCCTCGGTGATTCTCTACTCCATCGGAAATGAGATCTGCGAGGTCAGCGATCCTCACGAGGTACAGTATGGCAGACAGCTCTGCGACTATATACGTGCGCTGGATTCCTCACGCTATCTCACCAACTGCGTAAACCCGGTGCTGTCCCTGATGGGGCGCATTCCGGAGCTGGCTGTCAAAGCCGGAGTGGACATCAATTCCATTTTAAACGGAAATGCGGAGGAACTGGAAAGACTCATGGCCTCCAGGGAGATCGGCGAGCCGCTGGAGGAAGCCTTCAGCTATCTGGATGTGGCAGGCTACAATTACGCCACCTTCCGCTATGAAGCGGACGCTGCGAGGTATCCACATCGAATCATGCTGGGAGCGGAGTGCTATCCTGGCGCCCTTTATGAGAACTGGAAGATATGCAAGAATCTGCCGCAGCTGATTGGGGACTTCGGCTGGACGGCCTGGGACTACCTGGGAGAGGCCGGCGTCGGCCAGCACCGCTACGGAGAGGCACTCGGGTACGATTTGTACGGTGCCTACCCCTGGCGGAGTGCGGGCTGCGGCGACTTCGACCTGGTCGGTGACCGCCGGCCGGTGTCCTACTGGCGGCAGATCGTCTGGGGGCTTCGTAAAGAACCCTATCTTGCGGTACAGGATCCGGCACATTACGGAGAAAAGCAGTCTCCCACCCGCTGGGGGTGGTCAGACGCCCTGCGAAGCTGGAATCACCGGGGCTATGAAGGCAAGCCCATCGTGGTGGAAGTCTATTCCGACGCAGACGAAGTGGAGCTGCTTGTAAATGGCCGCTTGATCGGAAAACAGAAAACAGAGCGCTGCAAAGCGCTGTTTGATACGATTTACGAGCCAGGCGAGCTGACAGCGATAAACATTCGAAGCGGAAAGAGCGCGGAACAGGAGCGGCTGATGACTGCCTCCGATGACGTACATTTAGAACAGACGGACCTTGGCGGCGGGATCATTGAGCTCTCCGTCATGGACGAACAGGGTGTTCTCAACCCGGAAGCGGAGTTGACCATCACTGCGGAAGCAGAGGGAGCGCGCACGATCCTGGGATTTGGAACGGCAAACCCTAAGAGCGAGGAAAACTATTTCGACAAAACCATTAAAACCTGGCACGGCCGGGCGCTTATCGTAACGCGCGGTGAGGGAGAATTGAAGATCGAGGTGCAATGATATGGCATTTACAGCAATTAAACGGGCGGTGATGAACGCTCGATTCCATAAAATCAATAAGCATTATAAGACCGATCCCGTCGTCGGGGATCGCAGTTATATCCAGCGCGAAGGCAAAGACCCGGTGGAGGTGCTGTTTTACTATCCCGAAAAGAGGGAGAATATGCCGGTGTTCGTTCAGATCCACGGCGGCGCCTGGGTCGGCCTGGA
>CAMJPQ010000141.1 GCA_946407745.1 uncultured Clostridia bacterium | reverse complement strand
TATGATTCTTATCATTTTCAGCCGTTTCCGTCCCATAGATCACTGTCTTGGATCTGCCCAAAACTGTTGCTCATGTATTCCCAGAAAAACCATAGATCTTCATGGATACCGATCAGAATATGAGATGGAATTCGTTCGCCGGGCAGTATCTGCGTGTGCGTGTTTCCTTCTGCTGTAAGCCAGGTCACTGCGGTAGTCAGATGAAGCGTGTCCTTGTAAGGAACAGCAAGCTTCACTTTCTTCATATCACTACCGAAAGCAAGATATTTCGTCATCATGTAGCCTGTCATGGGACCAATCTGAACTTTCGTCCATTCCTGGCCCCTTTTCAGCACTTTTACTGGGGCCCCATTATAGAATTTGCCCAAGGAACGACTTCCTTTTTCAGCCTTCTCCCGCAAATGCAGACGGTCTTCAGGATTGCTGCTATTGGGTGTTGCCCAACTGCCGAGATCCAATTGTCCTTGCGCTTCCGCCGCAGTCAGCGGAATGCTGTTCCAGTCTATGGCGGTGATGTCGCTCCATGGGTGTTCTCCATAGCAACTGTATTCACTCCACACTGGATTCCCGTCCAGAGAAATCCAGTTTTGCCCCATGAAATAGAGTTCTCCCGGGGAGGAGATCATGGAACTGACTCCCCAGATTCCGTCAGCAAATCGTTGTACAGAGGGACCTCCATAAATGGTGGGGAAATACAGATTACTTGTGAAGTTTTCGACTCCCATAGTTGTACCGGCAGGCAAGGGGCTGCTTTCAACAAATTGCCAGCCTGTATCTTCTGCAAAGCTGCCACACAGCAGCACGCGGCTTCCGTTGGGCTTATCAGCAATGAATTGCAAGGTGTCCCGGTTGATCAGTCCATTCACGTAGGCATCATCCGCAAAGAAGGTACCGGTCTTCATCCTGTCAAACAACCGTTTCCTGACGATGTCAGAAGAATCTCCTAGATCCCTGTCCATATATCCGGTGCAGTACACGGGGCAAGTAAAGGGGCTCCAGTTCGCCAGATCCAGTTCATCCTCCGTCAGCACATCCGGAAGCGGAGGGGTGGTTTCCCGCCAGAGTATATTCTCGTTTTCATCTTCCAACAGGTAATCAGTGCTGATTTCATCATCCAACATATTCAGCAGAATTTCCTCGATGATAGGGATATCCCTTTCAGAAGGGCCCTGACCTGTATATCGAATGCCACCCAACAGCCAGCGATTATGAACATAATAGAAATCATATGTGGTGGTCTCTTTGCCATCGGCAACCGTAAGGTACAGAAGATCCTCGGTATCCATGTGAACGGTATACCCGGAGGACAGTACTGCATCTGTATTCTCTATCAGATGCTCTCCTTTACGCACCACCAATAGTCCCTTATCTCCCTGATACAGAACCGCTGCTGCGGCGTCTCCCCACTGGGTCACGCTTTCCGCAGACCATCCTTTGTTCACATATCGTTCATTCATGAATTGTTCGAAATCCTCCGCTTCATTTGCTGCAAGCGCGGTCGGAACAATCAGGAGCATCCATGCGATAAAAAACGGCAACCAGATTCTTCGAACCATGTTACGATTACCTCTTCTACTTATCTGTAAGGCACTGTATTCTGGCAATGAGTCGTTTATCCATTATCTGATTCAGCCAGCCATGCCATGCCGGACTTGTCCTCTACGATGACAGTATAACCGTAGTCTCTTCCGGAATCAAAGCGTACGCTCCATTGCCCGGATGCTGCATCATAGCTGCAGGAAATGCGATAGCTCTTCAAGGTATCTGCCGTCACAGCTTTGCCTTCAGCGATCGGCCCCGTTGCAAGAAGTGCGGATTGCGCCAGACTTCTGACCTGTTCCTCTGTTAACGAAGTCAAATTATCAGAACGAATGAAGCCACGGATGGATTGTGTGCCAGTGTTGTATTCTACGTAAGTCCAGCTGCCCATCGTCGCCAGCCATCTCACCTCCGCATCTGCTGAGATATTCGCGATGGCAGTCATAGAAAACAGCGGATCATCTGTGATGGTACATTGAACAGCAGTACGCGCTTTGTGATTTCCAAAGCTCAGATCACTGACGCTTGTTTTCTTAGGCAGCGCGTCTTCACGGATCCAGCCAATTCTCATATGGTCGCTGGTAATATCGTACTGGATCATAATCCAGCCATTTTCTTTTCCGAAAACCTGAATCCAGTCATTGGTGGAAACAGAGGCTTTTCCATTGCCGCCGCGGAGATAGTTTTCACCGGGGCCGGAATAGACAGCATACTTTTTGTTGGACGAAAACTTGATTCTTTCCGCTGTCAATGTACCTCCGGGGATCGCTGGCGGGTCGGAGAAGGTTGCTTTTGCTTCCTTATATGATTTGGGGAGGGAGCTGAACGATGTGTTCAGCCCAAAGCTTGTATACAGATTCACATCGCCGAGCTTCTTATCCGCATCCCAATCATAGAATACGATCTTCCCATTTCTGATATATGCTTCTGTTGTTGTCGCTTTGCTCCGGTCAAACCAAGATACCACCTGGAACTGGCAGTTTATCACATGAACATTGATTCCCTGCATCCAGTATTCTTCATGATTCGGATCAATGCGATAAATTAGGAAGCCCTGGTCATCCTTATACAGACTGATATCTGCTCCCGTTCGGTCAGAAGCATTATGCCTCCGAAAAGCCACGATCCCTTTTCCCTGAGGTGCCAGGCTGTCATAGCGTGCTTTCAGTTTCCAGCCTTGATCCGCGTTTTCATCCGACTGATCGTTCGTAAAGTGGTAGACCTCATGATGTATTCCATCTTTGCTGATCAGGACAAACGTATGATCCAAATAAACTCCCTTCGGTGATTCAGTCCAGCTAAAACGGATATAATCCTCCGCGCAGTTTTCCAATCCCTGATCTGCAAGAATCTGCACGATTCGAGGAGAGAGCCCCTGAAGGGAACCATCCTCCGCCAGCGCCGCACAAGCCATGAACAACACGGCTGTAAGAACCAACAGAAAACCACAGAACTTTCTCATGATCCGATTCCTCCACATTTTATCATTGGTTCAGGCCTTTCACGATGACAGTCAGACATCATTTTTGCCTTGTCAACACAATATGACGTTCCTGAGGAGGCAGGTGTTACAGTGCACGCGAAATTTTTATTCGGCACTTTTCAGACGAACCGCAGCTGCAGGAACAAAACCGCGTACAGGCTGGTCTCCTCCGTACCATTCCAGATATACCCAGTCATCCAATGTTGCCAGCCACTTGGCCTCCGTGCTGGCCGGAAGTATATGCAGCGGCGTTTTCTCTCCAAAGGGATCATCTGTCAGATCTGTCTCATGTGTGATAACAGCAGGAAGATAGCTAAATTCCAAAGCCGTTACAGATGCATGCGTCGGTAACGCAGCCGCATCAATATATCCGACTCGGCGCTGCGTAGATGTAATGGCGTATTGAATCATGGCGAACCCGTTTTCCACGCCGAAGACTTCAATCCAGTCATTGGTTGAAACAACTGCTTTATTATGATTTGCCCGTTCATAACGTTCTCCCGGGCCGGTATATACAGCATATCTCATACCCTCTGGAAAACTAACCAGATGTGCTTTCAGCTCTGGTATATGGGGTGTGGGTTCTACAGTCTGCACTGCAGGCGTCGCTGTTTCCGTCTGCAGTGGTTCATTCGTGTAAGCGGACACCACAGTGCTGACAGGCGCTGTTGCTGGCGTTATGATATCCGGAGCAGGCCGGTTCACTCCCCAAACGATTAGAAGGACAGCTGCGGCAACTGCTGCTATTCCAGATACCCATTTCACGATGGAAACCTTTTGTTTCCGAATTAGGCGGAGGGCGGTATCGTGATGGTGTTTGTACAGAGCTTCCGATTTTCTCCGTTCTTCGTAAGTCAGGCTCTTCTCCAGCTGCTCCGTTTGCTCCATCGCAACGCTGGAAAAAGCTTCTTTCAATTTATCTTCCTGCTTCATAATCCCGCCTCCCTTCTTTCCAGCAGCTTGATCAGATGCTTTCTTGCCCGGCTCGTCCGCACCCGGGCTGTCGCCGGCAGGATTCCAAGCTCTTTGCTGATTTCCGCATCGCTCATCTCCCGAAAAAATCTCATCATCAAAATGTCTCGGTCGTTCTCGCTCAGCTGATAGATTGCCTCCTTGATTTCTTCCACGCCGGCGGCTTCCAGCACATGATCCTCTACGCGGCTATTCGAGGGGATTAATTCCAGAAATTCATCCTCCAACACTGTCTCGCGGCTGTGCCGACGATAAAGGTTGATCGCCATGTGCCTGACAGTAATGACGGCATACGCCTTGCGTTTGTTACAATCCATATTCCTCAGGAGAGATATTTTTTTGATGAGGGCTTCAATTGCATCGCTTACTGCGTCCTCAGCAGCATAGCTGTTATTCAGAACCCTGAGCGCCTGCGCGTACATCAAATGATGATATCGAAGATAAAGCTCCTCCATAAGGGCCCTGTCGTCATTGTTCTCAATCGTTGTCAGTATCAACGGGAGCATTTGTTTTTACCTCCTGCATTATGCAGGGCATTCAGGATTTCCTGCAGATCCTCTGCAGAAAGGTGACCGTTGTCTACCAGTTGATTGACCAGCAAAGAAGCCTTCCCCCTGAATACATGGTTCAGAAGCTTATGGGTTTCCTCCGCGGATGCTTCCTCTCGGGTAATCAGCGGAGTATACTTCTTCGCCCGTCCGGAATCATCCATGCTGACAGCGCCTTT
>CAMJPQ010000140.1 GCA_946407745.1 uncultured Clostridia bacterium | reverse complement strand
GCTTCTGGCCTTCATAAGACGCCAGCATGTCTGCAAGGAGCGCGCCATAGCTTGCCTCCTCCGCTTCCGCGGGCTCCGCGCCCGCCGGAAGCGCTCCCAGGCAGGTCAGGACGAGAACCAGCAGCGCGGCCAGCGCCCGTCTCAGTTTCGCATCATGCAACATCATCCATCATCCCTCCTCGTTGTGAACGGCCTGTGCCAGGCAGCCCGGAAGCTATGCCTTCGGTTTCTCAAATCGTTCCCATGTGCGGCCGGTGATCAAATTGGCCAGCACGCCCAGCGCAATGCCCAGCGCCGTGCCAAAGAGCACGTCCGTGGGGAAATGCAGGAACATATACATCCGGCTGAAGGCGATCAGCGCGGCGACGACGAAGGCCGCGATGCCCGCCCACCTGTGCCGCAGGAAGATGGCCGTGGCCGCGCCGAATGCCCAGGCGGAATGCGTCGACGGGAACGACGAGCTGGACGGACGCGCGACCAGCATGGCAAAGGCCTGGTCGATCTGGCAGGGCCTCGGCCGGGAGACCAGGTTCTTCAGGACGATCTGTCCAAGCAGAAAAACCATCAGGTAAGCGAGCAGAACGGATGCGCCGGCCCTGCGCGTCTTTTTGAAGACCAGCAGCAGAACGGCCACGATCACCCAAAGCTGCCCGTAGGATCCGGCGGTTTTGGTCAGCCCGAGGATCTTCTTTTCCACAGCCTCGCCAGGTAAAACGACAGGACGAGCAGCACAAGCCCGATCCCGTAGATGGCCGGCCACGGGAAGGTGATCTCCAGCAGGTAGGAGCACACGCTGTCGATCCCGCCGAGGATGCACCAGTGGATGCAGTAGATCGGCGTCACATTGCGGCTCATCTCCCAAAACACCCGGAGCTTTGCGGCATCGACCCTCTGTGCGCCAAAATGGAAGGTGGACAGCAGAAACAGATCGATGGACATGAGCCCGGCCGCCTCCAGAGGGCTGAGGGCGTAATAGTTGCGCGCCCGGCAGAGAAACAGCGCACCAAAGACCGCGGTCGCCGCGAGATAAGCCGCCATTATTCCCCCGGATGCAAGCATCAGCCGCCGGTAAAAGCGGTCCTTATCCTGCACTTTGTGGAGGATCGCGCCGAAAAGCATCCCCGCCGCCACAAAGAGATACCAGTGCAAAAAGGGGAAACACGAGGTATCCCACGTGGTATAGACTAAGTGGCCGGCGAGCAGGTTGAGCGCATAGTTCCCCGTGTCCACAAAGGGCAGCGCCGCGCCTACTGCCGAAAGAAACAGGCCGATCCCCAGCAGGTGCCCCGCGCGCAGCTTCATTTTTTCGAAAACGCCGGTGGCGATCAGCGCGAGGCCCGCGAATTGCAGGATGTCCGGGCCGAACAGCGCTTCCAGCGTTTCCGCTTCGAAGGCGCCGCTGATGATCCCTTCGACCAGCGCATAGACGCCATAGCGGCAGAAATTGAGCGCGTAGCCCAGCAGGAAGATCCGCAGGCCTCGGCCCATCAGCTGCCCCGGCGCGCTCCGGCGCGAATAGGTGATGCCCACGCCCATGGCAAACATGAAGGCGTGGGCAACGCCCAGGTAAACTCCCAAAACGACATCGCCGAAAAAGAAAGGAAACGCCTGCTGATACCCCGCGTGGCGGATGCCGAGCCGGATGACGGGGTGGCAGAGGACCATGGCAACGATGGCAAGCGCCTTGAGAAGCTCCAGATTCTCCTGCCGCTGGATCCGGCCGGCGTCCGCACGCCTCACCTGGGTTTCTCCGCAGATCTCCTCGCCCATTACTTCTTGCCAAACAACAGGCCAAAGCTGCCGCCCTCGCCGTCCAGGGCGCTGGTCCGGGCAAAGGCCATGGCGACGACGAACAGCAGGTCGAGATTCTTTTCCCGCGTCTGGATGCGGAAAAAGCCCGGCGCGGGGATCATGCTGCCCAGCTTGCTGCTCTTGGCCGCATCCTCCTCGTGGACGCGCGCGCCGCTCGTCTGGATGATGGCGATCTCCTGGCCGTCCCGCAGGACGCGGTACTGCGGCCAGAGAGGCTTTCCGGACATGAAGCTCGATTCGATGGCGATGCCGTTGCGCTTCAGGTGCTTCCAGATGTCCTCCCCGTCGAGCTTGAAGCCGGAGTGATTGTCGATCAGGACCGAATGGTAATCGGTGTCGATCACATGGCCCACCTGGCGAGGCGTCGTCGTGCCCTTCACGTGGTCGATGAAATCCATTTGGGTCGCTCCGACGAGGGAGAACTTGGTGACCTTCGCCTCATAGAGCACCTTTCTGTCCGCGTCCTCGATCCTGTGGCCGACCTTCGCCGTGCCGGTGTCGCTCAGAAAGTACAGCTGGCGCGGCTCGCCCAGGACGGACGGCGCGTAGGAGACGCTGGATTTGCCGCTGCCGTTATCCTTCTTGCCGAATAGTCCATTGAAAAGTCCCATGTGTATTCCTCCTTGGCGCATTGCGCTTTAGCGATTGCGTAAATCCCTGACCAGCAGAACCGACGCCACGGCGGCGACAACCGCTCCGGCGATGATGAAGATGAACCAGATCGTCTTGCCCGGCAGGACGATCCCCTCGGGGGCGTTCGGGTTGTAGAGGATGTCGATCTCCTTGCCCACGGTGAAATCGTCCTTCTTCTGACCCAGATCAGAAACATAGGTCTGGCCGTCGACGGTATACTCGACCATGACCTCCCAGGTGTCGGTTTCGTTTGGATCCGTCGCCACATAGGTTCGTTCCATAGACTGGATCACGCCCTTGGTCGGAAGAAAGGTATCGTCCTGGTGGATGCCGATCACGCCGGAGACGATGAAGGCCAGGCCGAAGAGGATCGCGCCGACCTTCATCAGGCGCTTCAGGGTATTGGAAAGTTGATTCAAGCGTTTTCACTCCTCTCTCTGCGTTATTTGCAGGCTCCAACTCCGTCGCTCCAGGCCGCTCAGAGGCAAACGGGCAGGGTCTGCCCTCCGTTCTTCTTTTCTCCCCTCGGGGGATTTCGCCTGATGTATTCGTCGAAGGCGGGCTGGGCGGCGGCGCGGATACGCTCCTCCCAGCCGTTTTTGAAGAAATAGCAGGCGTCCGGATCGACGCCGTAGTAGTTATCGCCATGAAGCAGCGCCGAATTGCGGCAGCTCCCGGCGCAGCGGTCGATGAATTCGCATGTCCGGCACGCATCGTTGCCCCGGCGCACGTCGCCCACGGTGGCATAACTCAGCTTCACGTAAGGCGAATCGGTGAGGATCTCCCGCAGGGGCGTTTCTCTTATGGTGGGAAAGCGCCTGCCGAAATCGCAGTCGCACATGCCCTGACAGGGCGCAACCACGCCGTCCGCGCCGATGTAGAAGGCCTCGCCCAGGACCGGGCAGGACAGCCGCCTGTCCTCCTGATCCACCGGGCATTCCCGGTGATAGAAGACGCCCCAGCTCCCGCGGCCCTTCTCGTACAGGAACGCGCCGGACATCATGATGGACAGCGGCGCGTCATCCTCGAAATATTGCGGGATATACTTCTCGAACATCTCCAGCTCCTCCTCCCTGGTGAGCTGGAGGCCCGCCACCTCCGGGGAAGCCCACTCGCCCTGCTCCATCATGGCGCCGCACTTCAGGCTGCGCACACCCAGCGAGGCCAGCAGCCGGACAGAGTCGCGCAGCACGTGCGCGCTCTTGCGGTGGATGCACATGGAGACCGAGACGTCGTATTTCCGCTCCTGTAAGAGTTTCAACGCGGCGATCGTCTTTTCCTCCGCGCCGGGCACGCCGCGCAGAAAATCGTGCCAGCCGATGCCGTCGAAGCTCAGCTGGAAGGAGGGATGCGCGCCCCTCTTCTCCAGCGCGTCCAGCAGCGCCTCGTCCACCAGCCAGCCGTTGGTATAGATGGTGGTCAGGGCGATCTCCCGCTCCGTCAGCGCGTCGATGATGTCCAGAAAGTCTTCCCGGATCAGCGGCTCGCCGCCGGTGAGGCTGGCGCTGAACACGCCGCACTCCGCCAGCTGATCGGCGATGTTCATGATTTCCTCGTGGCTCGGCGCGCCGTGCTTGGCGTGGGGCGCGGACATGAAGCAGTGGCGGCAGCGCAGGTTGCACGCGCCGGTGATCGACCAATGTACGTTTTTCCGGTAGCGGGCCGGGTAGGCGTGGTAGTGCTGCTCCGGCAGCAGGAAATCCCATCGGCCGGCGGGGCGGATGACCTTTTCCGCCAGCAGTTCCTTCAGGAACAGCCCTTCCTTTTCGGGCAGGGCTTCCGGGTCGATGTCCTGCGCGGCGTCGCACTTCATGACGAGCTTATACAGCGTCGGGGCAACAAAGTGTGCCTCGTGCGTTCGCGCGTCATAAATGCCCGTCGGCGCGCCGTGCCAGCCGCGCAGGCGGTAGCGCGTGTCAATAACGTACTTCATCTCTGGCGCATCCTCCATTGTTGTTGGCCGCTCACATCAGGTTATTCTTGTTCAAAAAGCCAATTGTTGTAATAAGCCTTGCAATCCAGACTATGATATACCCCGTTTTCATCCAAATGGTTGCCTTTGCAGTAAAACGACTTATTGCACCAGATGTTTTTCTCCTTCGACCAGCTATAGCCATGCCAAGTTAACGCGCAGGGCCTCGTCATTCATCACCTGTTTCAGAAACTTTTCGCATACTCAAGCGCCATACTTTTGCCTCCCATCCTTGATTTGTCTCAGGACTCCGTGTCCCAATCGATCTGTATCTGGTAATGATTGTCGCAATAATACGTTTTGTTGCACCAGATGTTGTTCTCTTTCTGGTAGCCATATTGATGATAG
>CAMJPQ010000139.1 GCA_946407745.1 uncultured Clostridia bacterium | reverse complement strand
CGATGAAACGCTGAAGACAATCGGAAACACCCTGTGATAGGAACCGCATGGAGAAAGTAGAATGATGAAGCTTGAAATAATGGACGATTTTTTTGCCGCCCGAATCGACGGCTATGATGAGCACATGAAACGCGATATTGAAGGCGCTTCCGGCTTCTATGCCTATACCGCTTCCCTGCTGCCTTCGGCGGGAGGAAGCCGGGTGCTGGATCTCGGCTGCGGCACCGGCCTTGAACTGGAGGAATACTTTAAGCTGAATCCCGACGCGGCCGTTACAGGGATCGATCTGTCCGAAGCCATGCTGAATGCGCTGAAAGCCAAATTCCCGGAGAAAAACCTGACGCTGATCCTGGCATCCTACTTTGACGTGCCACTTGGGAACGGGCTGTACGATGCCGCCGTATCCGTGGAATCGCTGCACCATTTTCCGGCGGAAAGAAAAACGTCGCTGTACAAAAAGCTGCATTCGGCATTGGCGGAAAAAGGCGTCTTTGTGCTGACGGATTACTTCGCGGAATCGGAGGAAATGGAAAAAGAGTACTTTCAGAACCTTGCGGCGCTGAAGAAAGAACAGGGGCTTTCAGACGATGTTTTCTATCACTATGATACGCCGCTGACGGTCGAACATGAAATGGATATCCTGCGCCAGGCAGGCTTCCGGGATGTCCGGATCATGAAGCAGTGGGGCGAAAGCACTTATACGGTTCTTGCGAATAAAGATTGAATGCTCGGAGGCAGATTTGTCATGGAAAAGGCAACAAGAAAAAACCTGGCAAAGGTGGCCGAAGAAGCGGCTCAGATCCCTTTTCATGGGTATATTGAGGGGGAAGAATCGAATCTTGAACCGATCATTCGGTTTTTCCCACAATGGACGCTAAAGGAAGCCGACGGGTTATGGTGCGCGGCATTTGTCTATTATTGCTGCCGGGAAGCGGGATTTGAGATTCCCATCAGGCCGGAAGCATGCAAAACCTGCCATCTGGCAGGCTGTATCGCCTGGGAAGAATTGGCTGCGGGTGATCCCCGAATCACGTATCATAAAGGCCATGAAGGTTTTGCGCCGGAAGCGGGCGACATCGTTCTGTATGACCGGGTTTTTGAAAACCGGGAACATGATCATATCGGTATTGTCCTTGAAAACCGGGGAGATACGATCCTCGCTGCGGAAGGGAATATTGCCAACAGATCGGGGATCATCGAGCGCCCGAAGGATGCGCATATCAGGGGGTATATCAGAATTCCGGACGGATACAAATATCGGAGGATGATGATGGATTATCAAACGGAAAACCTGATCCTTCATTTCGTAACAGAAGGCGATGTATCGGAAGTCGCCCGGACCTGGCCCGCTGATCATCACCCGCTTTCGGATGCGGAGGCGCGGGAAGCGCTCTCCAATATGCGTGGGAATTACGAAAGGAATACGAAAGGCCGCTTCTGCCATCTGTGCCTTGCGGTGTGCGGGAAGGATCATCCCGAAACGATCATGGGCTGGTGCGGGCTGGACGGCAGCCGCAATCCGAAAGAACCTGAAATCTTCATCCTGCTGGATGAAGCATACCGAAATCGGGGATACGGAACGCAATGCGTCAGGGAACTGCTGCGAATTGCCGCTCAGGACTATGCGCTGAACAGTGTGCACGGCGGCTGTGCCAAAGAGAACATCGCCTCCGCACGGGCTATGACGAAGGGCGGCATGGTTCAGTATGGGACGGAAGAAAACGGCGATCCGCTGTTCCGGTTCCGCTCAAATAACGAAAACTGTCAGGAGGGAAATATCTGTGGATGACAAGCATGAGAAGTATATGAAACGATGCTACGAACTGGCGATCAGCGCCGGGAAAAAGGGCTATGATACCTTTGGCGCGGTTCTTGTGCACAACGGGGAAATCCTGGAGGAGGCCGAGAATACGGCAGACTATGCCCACAGGATCTTCGGGCATGCGGAATTCAATCTGGTGCACAAATGCGCCAACAAGTATTCCGATGAAATCCTGGAACACGCGGTCGTTTATACCAGCTGCGCACCCTGCGAACGGTGTCTGGCGGCCATCGCGTCACTTGGGGTGCATCAGATCGTGTGCGGCGTGTCCTACAAAGAGTTCTGCAAGCTGCTGCCATTTGATTATCAGGCGGTGGATCGCGAAGGGCTGCTGAAACAATTGGGCATCCAAATGACGCTCACGGAATCCGTGCTCGAAGAGGAAGGAATGCATGTATTTGAATGGTGGGGCGGCGAATACCATCCGCTGGAGGAGCTCATCGCGGAAATGGATGAAGTGAAAAAGAAGCAGAAATAGAGGGAATGGTATGAACAAAAAGCTGATCCTCATCAGCGGCTCCCCCTGCGTGGGCAAAACAGCCGTGGGCACGCGGCTCTTTGAAAGCTATGACAACAGCGCGTATCTGGACGGGGACTGGTGCTGGTGCGTGCATCCCTTTTCCGTCACGGACAGCCGGCTCCGCAACGGGGACAGAAGCATGTCCTTTGTCCTTTCCAACTATCTGGATTCAGAGTTCGCGTATGTGTTTTTCACCTCCGTCGTGCTGACGGACGCGAAAATCCGTGAAAACATCCTGAATGGGATCACGGCGAAGGATTACGAAACCATCGCCTTCACGCTCACCTGCTCGGAGGAAACGCTGAAAAAGCGCCACGACAGGCGCGGCGACAAAGGCGAAACGGATTATTTCTGGCTGCGTCTTCCTCCCTGCCCGGGGGATATCGTGATCGATACAGACAATAAGAGCATCCGGGCGGTCGTCAGAGAAATGAAGAAGCAGATCGATGCGGCGGGCGAATGAATCAGACAGCAGGAGAAACAGGCTGTGCTCCTGAATATATATAAACACAGCCATGGATATTTGACCCTTGGAAGATTGATGAACAGACAGGGAAAAGATTATGAAACACACCAGATGGGGGATCTCGTTAGCCGCAGATGTTTCTGCTCCGCGCAAGGTCTGATAAAGGACGAAACCTGCACGGAGCGATCGGGATCTTTTCGTCCGGTCAGGCTTTGCGCCGCATGAAAACAGAAACATGTAAGGAGCAAAGCCATGAATAAACATTCTTTTAAACAACTTCACAGTTTTCTTTTGCTATGGGGATCACAGACCGTATCCCAGCTTGGGACGGCCATGACGGATTATGCGGTGATTATCTGGGTATACAGCCAGAGAGGTACCGCGTCCAGCGTGACCCTGCTGACGGTATGCACTTTCCTGCCGACGATCTTTTTCCGCTTCCTGGCGGGAAGTATAGTGGACCGGCAGAACAAAAAGCGCATTATGCTGATTGCGGACCTGCTGGCAGCCTGCGGAACGCTAGCGGTGTTTGTGCTGCATACCGCTGAAGTGCTGGAGATCTGGCACCTGTATGTGATCAATTTCCTGCTCAGCCTCATGAACGCCTTCCAGGAACCGGCCTCCTTTGTCGCTGTCAGCATGCTGGTTCCGAAGGAGTACTATGCCCGGGCCGGCGGCCTGCAGGGGTTCAGCGGGGCCGCCGTATCCATTCTGGCTCCGGCGCTGGGCGCACTGCTGCTGGCATGCGGCGGACTGGACCTGGTATTGATTGTTGATCTGTCGACTTTTGCCGTCGCCTTCCTGGTGCTGCTGTTCCTGATCCGGATTCCGGAGACGGAACAGAAGAAATCGGAGGAAGAACCATTTTCAGAAACCTGCCTGGCAGGGATCCGCTATCTGAAGGACCATACGGCTATCCTGCGGCTCACCCTGTTCCTGGCGGTGATCAATTTCCTGGCGAAGCTGGGCAATGATGGAATGCTTTCTCCGTTTGCCCTGGGCCGGACAGGCAATAACCAGTCTGCGCTGGGTATGGTGGAAAGCTTTAAGGCCCTGGGGGTGCTGGCCGGAAGCCTGCTGGCAACCCTGATGAAGCCGGCAAAGAAACGGACCCGGTTAATCTTTATTGCTACAGGCCTGGTTTTTTCCGGAAACATTATCCAGGGCCTTACATCCCGCCCGTGGCTGTGGTGCGCAGCGGCGTTCGGAAGCTATCTGACGGCGGCCGTAATGAACGTGAACGAGGATACCCTGATGCGGGAAAAGGTTCCGGTGGAAATGCAGGGGCGGGTATTCTCCGCAAAGAATACGCTGCAGAATTGTACGATTCCGCCTGCACTCCTGCTGGGTGGCCTGCTTGCGGATACGGTATTTGAACCGTTTATGATGACGGATTCCCCGGCACAGCAGGCGCTGTCCGGGCTTTTCGGGACAGGAAAAGGAGCCGGCATCGGGATGATGTTCTTTGTTATCGGGATTGCCGGGATGCTGATCAGCTTTACCCGGCTGCGAAAGCCGCTCTACAGGGAACTGGATCGGACGGAAACAAACATATTACAGACGAAACTGAATGGAGGATACAATGATGAACAGTAATAAAGCAATTGCATTTTTCAGCGGATTTCCGGAACGCCGGTTTACAGAAGAAATTGCCATGCGGCTGAAAAAGGAACTGACTATACGGAAACGGATCGTGTTCATCTCTGCCTGCCCGGAAGACTATCAGCAGAATGACGAGGATTCTGCCGGGATGCATGGGATGTTTGAGGAATACGGCATCGGCTTTGAACGCTTCTGCGTCATTGACAACAGGACAGCGGCTGCGGACGCGCAGAAGCGGGCCCGGGAAGCAGACTGCTTTTTCCTGATGGGCGGCGGGATCTGCGCGGAGCAGATGCAGTTGATGCGCGGCAAAGGTATCAATGATATCGTCCGGGACGGCCCGGCAATGGTTCTGGGTGTCAGCGCCGGATCCATGAATATGGGAAGAACGACGGTGGATATCTGGGAATCCC
>CAMJPQ010000138.1 GCA_946407745.1 uncultured Clostridia bacterium | reverse complement strand
AGATCAGGCCGATCTTGTCCCGGCGGATGTCGGTCAGGCGCTTGCTGCTCTCCTTTGATATGTCCACGCCGTCCAGCAGCACCTCGCCCCTGGTGGGCTTGTCCATGCAGCCGATGATGTTCATCATGGTGCTCTTGCCGCTGCCGGAGGGGCCCATGATAGCAACCCACTCGCCCTGATCCACATGGATATTGACATTGTCCAGCGCCTTCAGCTCACCGTAAATCTTCGATACGTTTTTCAGTTCCAACAGGCTCACAGCGTTATTCTCCTTTCAAGACCAGGGCGGGATCAATCGCCACAGCGCGTTTGATGGGCATCAGGCAGGAAGCCGCCGCAATGGCCATGGACACGATAATGGCAGCGGGCAGCAGCAGGGGCTGGAAGGTGATGGAGGAGCCGAACACGTTGACGCTGACCACCTGGGCAAACACAAAGCCCAGTATCGCGCCCATCACGCCGCCCAGCAGCCCAAGGAACAGGCCCTCGCCCAGGAATTCCGCGCGAATGGAACTGTCCGACGCGCCCAGCGCCTTGCGCAGGCCGATCTCCCTGCGCCTTTCGGATACGACAGCCATCATTGTGGTGCTGACGCAGATCATGGTCAGCAGCAGCACGACCAATGTAACCAGGAAAACCAGCGCGGTCAGCTTTTCCAGCACCGATGCCTCGGAGCGCGCCACGCGCTTGACCAGTCTCGCCTGGACGCTGCCGCTGTTTTCAGTAATCGCGTCCGCGTACGCTTCCAGCTGCTCGACGTTCGCGGAAACAGACAGTTCCGCGACATCCAGCTGATCCGCGCCGGTCATCATTTCCATGTCCCTCAGAGAGAGGAACACATAGCCTTCTTCCTCACCGCCTGTGGTCAGTATGCCGGTCACGGTGAAGTTCTGTGTCCTGAGCTGTGCGGCCGCGGTGGCAGCCGTCGCCTTATTCAGCGCCTCCACAATGGCGGAGGAGGTCACGGTTGCACCGGACAGCGCATCCACGCCGTCGCCCAGTGTCAGCGGCAGGGCTTTGCCAATCAGCTGGTTCATGAATGCCTCATCCTCCGGAACGCGTCCGCCGTATTCCGGGGTTTGGGTCGAGACATCCACGGTCACGGAGGCGATGTTCGCCTTCTCATCCAGTACCGCGCTGACATATACAACACCGCCGCCGAAGCCCTCCGCCTGGCCGGACAGCGCAGCGCCGGGCACCCGGCTCTCCTCCGGTGTCCTGTCTGCAGTGTTGCCCGTGGGCTGATAGGTCAGCTCCATGGTGGAGCCGATCCTGACTCCGATGGTTTCCGCGATCTCCTTGCCAACCAGCACCTCGCGGTTTTCGCTTGGGTAGGCTCCCTCAATGCTGAAGTAGGGGCTGGTTTTGGTAATCTGTTCAAAATCGGTTGCCGCCGCGGTGAAGGACTGCTGCCTAGTGGTCATATCCAGCCGTACATAGCGGTATGGCGCCGCGCCCACCAGCTCATCCTGCGGGATCGCCTGCAGCGCGTCCGCGAGGCTTTCGCTGCTCAGGGTCTGCCCGTCTTTGGGCAGCAGCAGCATGTTCGCGCCGTAGGAGCGGAACTGGGCCCCCATCTGCCGGGGCACGTCCACGTAGATGGTCACCAGGCCCGCCAGGATGGTGGCGCCGATACCGATGGACAAAAGCGCAATCAGCATCCTAGACCGCCTGCGCAGCAGGGACGCGGTGATCATGCGCAGGAACATTCTTCGCTTCGTCATGGTTCACTTCACCTCTTCATCTCCCGCCGTGCAGCACTTCCGCGGGCCGCAGGCGCAGGATCTGCCGGATGGCGGGCAGGCTGCCGGCGATGGTCACCAATGCGATCAGCCCCGCTACGATCGGCGCCACCTTCGGATTCATATCAATCGCCGAGTCAAAAACGCTGTGCCCGATCAGCTGCGCAAAGCCGAAGCCCATCAGGGAGCCGAGGCCGTAGCCCACAAGGGCGGTGATCAGTATCTCTGTCATCACAACGCCTGTGATGGAATGATCGCGCGCGCCGATGGCCTTGAGCAGGCCGATCTCCTGGCTGCGCTCCATCACCGAGGCGGTGACCAGGTTGGAGATGCCCAGGGCGGAGCCGACAAGGCTCAGCGCGGTAATCAGTATCATCAGCAGCTTGGTCTTATTCAGTATCGTGCCCTCGCTTTCAGCCACCTTGCGCACAGCGCTGGCAACCGAGCCGGTGATGACCTCCTGAATCTGATAGCAGATGGCGCTGACATAGGCCGTACAGTACCAGGTCTCATAGTCGCGTGAGGAAAGCGCCGCCGGGTTGCGGGCCGCCCGGCGGGCCAGCTCGTTATCCGGTGTTGTCAGCGCAGAAACCTCGATGGAGGCTACTTTATTATCACGGCCGGTCAGGCTCTGCACCAGGTCCAGGATGGCAAAAACCTGTTCATCCTCTTCACCGCCCGCGTCATAGATGCCCGCGATGGTCACGTCCTTTTCCCCGTGGGAAGCCGAAAGATGCACCGTGTCGCCCGCATGCCAGCCCATTTTCTGCGCCAGCACCGCGCCGGCCATGATTTCCTCGGCCGCGTTTTCATCCTTCTCATCCAGCCAGCGGCCCTCGGTGATATCCCACCAGGAGCGCATGCCCACCACGCCGGCGTCCAGGCTTTCACCCGTGGGCAGATCAAGATGATGATTGAACCAGGTGCCTGTCAGCCTGATCGCGCTGCCGTCCTGAAGCGTCGCCTGCGCGTCCAGGAAAGGCGTGAAGTCGACAATGTTGAAGGCCCAGAAGATGGTCTTCAGCCTGCCCAGCTCATCCTCACGCAGATAGGCCGCGTTCAGCTCCTGGCCCTCGCCTACGTCATATATATCGGAGAGCAGCGAGGAATCCTTGGGCTTGACGGTGATATTGGCGCCGTAGTTCTTGAGCTCCTTATTGACCTTTTCTTCCACACCCAGCACCACGTTCAGCATCCCCGTTGCCAGGGACGCGCCCAGGGCGATGGTCAGCGCGATCAGCAGCATTTTGCCCTTCTGATGCAAGAGCACGCCACGAATCATACGGAATAGCACGGCGAAGCGCCCTCCTTATCTGAATTCTTTTTCACCCGCAATGATGTCGCTCAGCTTAAAGGCAAGGTTTCCGTCCTTCATCTCATAAGCCAAGGGGATGGGGTTGCAGCCACCCTTGAAGCCGATGGTGTTGATGTTCATCACCACATCGCACCGCTTGCAGATGATCTGCCCGCTGCGTTCGAAATACCCGGCGTTGCCGCAGACCTCGCAGGCGTCCAATCCCACGCCGAAGGAGGCGGAATTGGGTTTCTTGACCACGATCCAGCGGACGGAGATGTTCTTTTCCGTTTTGTACTCAAAGCGGTGCAGGTGCCCGTCGCTTACGTTTTCCAGAGGCACCAGTATCACGCCCGCTTCCTCGTCCACAGTGAAGGTTTCCGGAGCGGATAGCTCCACCTGTTTGGTGTCGTTTGTTTTTACAGCAGTCATAATTACCGTGCACAGAATGATGCAGACTATCACCCCCGCGGCCACACGCCGCCAGTGCCGGTTGCGGGCCTTCAGCTTGCGCAGCTGGGCGGGGTTTTCGTACGGGTCCCTGATCACCATCCCCTGCCGGAAGAGGAGGATGGCCAGCAGCACCGCGATGGCCGCTGTGATCCAGATAAACAGCATGGAGTGGTTGGCGGTAAACATCATCCAGCTGCCGATCCAGCCGTAAGCAGCGTCGCTGTATTTCACAGGCCACCTCAGCCATTTTGCCCGGTTGACCCAGGGCACAAAAAAGCGGCCAAAGCAATAAACGGCAAAGGACAGCAAGCCGATGTTCAGCGTGAAGGGTACCAGCCCAAAGGGTTTTATGAACAGCGCGCAGCGCGAAAGCAGGCGCGAATAGACGAGCAGCAGAATCAGCGCGCCAAGCCACCCGGCCATGCGCACCATATAATACGAGGAAAGATAGCCCTGTCCCATGGTATTGAAGCTGAAGGAATACAGCAGTACCCCGGGCAGGGAGTAGAAAACCAGCGTGGCGGACAGCAGCGAACCCGCAGCGCACAGCAGCGTGCCGCCCGCTGTGGCAACGCTGTTTTCCTTCCGCCCAAACAGAAGGGTAAACAGCACAGTGAGCGCAGTCAGCGTCAGTATGACCGCGTAGATATAGTGATTCCAATGACTGGAAATAATCAGATTGGTATTGTATTTTACCGCGGCCAGGGCAATGGAAGCCAATACACCCGTGCCTAAAGCGATGCCGTGGATCATTCGTCCTTTCCGGCCATACAGCCGGTACAGCATCACATGCATCAGGGTAGCCAGCGTGACGGCCAGAAACAGATCCTGTGTCACCATCCAGAGATACTTGAACACTGCAAACCCCCGAAATCTTTTTTTACGCGCAATGCTGGCGTATCCTCCCCCGCGGAGGATACGCCAGCATCACAGAAGTAAATGGGAACCCTTGAATCAGATTACCATTCCTTGACAAACTTCCATCCGGTCCAGGTCACTTCCAGGGGCTCGGTCCAGAATTCCTTGGCTTCCACACCGGTTTCGGCGTCCACGTGCAGCAGGTAGCCATTCTCGGCAGGGCTCTTGATGTACAGGGTCACAGTGTACTCACCCTCGGCCAGAGGAATGTTGTTGCCATAGTGGGGGCCATCGCTGGCGGCCATGGGCATCATGGAGCCGGAGTACACTTCCTTACCTTCCAGATCCTTGATGACGAAATCAATGCTCAGATAAGGCACCCAGCCGTCCACGGGGAAGCCATAGGGGTTCTCGTTGGCAGTCAGGTCCACTTCGATGTGCAGGTCAGAGCCTTCCTTGGGGGTGGCATTCTCGGCGGGAGCCATGTCCACGGGCTGGAAGTAAACCATCGCCATGGTCATGAA
>CAMJPQ010000137.1 GCA_946407745.1 uncultured Clostridia bacterium | reverse complement strand
GCGAGATGAAAGCGCATATCGCGCAGTACGGCACCGTGCTGGAGAGCTGGTTCCCGCTGGGCGGGCGCGGCAATACCCGCATCCTTTTCAATGATCCTGTGATCGCGAACACTGCGCAGGCCCATAGCGTGTCCTCCGCCCAGGTGATCATCCGCTGGCACCTGCAGGCCGGGAACATCTGCATCCCCGGCTCGTCCAATGAACAGCACATCATCGAAGATTACGACGTGTGGAATTTTGAACTGACCGACGAGGAAATGGCGCAAATGACCGCGCTGGAGCGGGACGACCGCTTCGCGGATTATTGATGGGAGGAATATCAAAATGAAAATAGTGATTGCTCTGCTGATGGCATTATCCCTTGTCTGCTTTTCTGTTCCCGTCTTTGCGGAAGGACAGTCAGAAGCACATCGCATCCTGGTGGCTTTTCTTTCGCGGGCCGGAGAGAATTACAATGTAGGCGAAACCCGGGAGGGCTCGGCCAGCGCGGCTTATGCCGGCTATATCGAAAAAGGCAACACGGCCATCATGGCGGCGCTGATCGCCGAACTGACCGGCGGAGACCTGTTCGAGATCACCACCGTCACGCCGTACCCGGAGGATTACGCCTCCATGCTGCGGGTGGCGCAGGAGGAAATCGACACCGATGCCCGGCCCGAGCTGGCTGCACAGGTTGAAAACATGGCGGACTACGATGTGATTTTCATCGGCTATCCCATCTGGCACGCCAAAATGCCGCAAGCGATCTATTCCTTTATAGAAAGCTACGACCTGGCGGGCAAGACCGTGATTCCCTTCAATACCCATGAGGGCAGCGGTCAGAGCGGCACCCAGCGGGTGATTGAGAACGCTTTGCCGGATTGCACCGTGCTACAGGGCCTTGCCATTCAGGGGAAGACCGCCCAGGAAGACGAAGAGCGCACCCGCGCGCTGCTGACCGATTGGCTCACCGGGCTGAATATGCTGAAGTAAACAAACAGCTCTCCCTCTGGACAAACGGAGGGAGAGCTTTTGCGAAAGGAACATATGAATCGAATGGCAAAGAAACTATGCGCGGTGATGTCAGTGCTTTTGTTCCTGATTCCTGTGGCGCAGGCAGACGAAGCAGCTCCTGGATATCGATTCCTACGACGGCCTCATGCACCCCTCTTCACGCTGGAGGACCGCTACGGCTTCCATGTGGAGGAAGCTGACGGTGACGTGTGTCTCCGGGTGAACTTCCTGGAGAATCCGCAGGCTGCAGAGCTCAACAGGATGCTGTACGAGTGGCAGGCAGCGGCCAACGCGCTGCGGAAGGGCGAGATTACCCGGGAAGCCTATGACCGGTGGCGTTATAATTTCCCCGATGGCGATACCACCCGGCGGTGGGTGAAAGCTCCGTCTCAGAGACTAACGGACGACCTGGCTGCCGGACTTCAGGAACGCGCCGACGATGATCACGAATGACACCTCCACCCTTCCGAAAAACCTGCATAGAAACAGGGCTAACTGACTTTCACAAAATCAGTTAGCCCTCATTTTTGGAATGATGGATTTTTGTTGCCAAATCGTTGCTACGCGGGACTTTGACCGCCTAGAAACCCTTATTTTATACAGATTCCGGGATTTCGGACCTTATTCCCGCTCAATGCAATCTAACGCTTTTAGCTTAATTTCTGTTTCTCCTGTTCGTTCTGGTGGTTCTGATTCTACAGATTATTTGCATTCTCCATGCTCTACAGCCTCCCTTTATCATTTCTTTATCAGCGTGATAAAGAGGCTGTTTTGCTGTGGATTGCGGGGATTATTCCCCTAGAATCATTATATAACATTCCTTGGCTTCCATCAAGTAAATGCGATCATATGTGCTGAGATTTCCAATATAGAATCAAAAACCTATTGAATCTGTTTCACTTTACAACCAGATAATATGTTTCTGATAACAGTTCTGCTGCGCCGTGAGACTGGTCCAGATCATCAACAGAGCGATCTGCTAGGCCACATATGTTTGTTCCTTGAAAAATGAAACTCAGCAGGCAAGAGCTCATAACGGCTGATTGTAACAGAATGAAAGAAACGAGCAATACGCCCTTTTGTCATTATTACTTCAGGGACCCATATTGACTTACAACATCATCAATGGTAGCCGCCCCGGTTCCAACCTGATAAGCCGCATTCCGCACCTGCACGAAAAGGGCGTCTGTAATCCCGATTGTTTCAGGGCACAGGATCCGCTCATCAGGCACCCGGCCGAAGGGCTCATACACAGCGCTGAAGGACAGATCCTTTGTCGGCGTGACCAGGCGTTTCACTGAAGCCATTTTGTTCAGTTCTTCACGACTGATCAGGAAGCGCATAAACTCGTTGGTCATGTCCAGGTTGTCGCAGGTTTTGTTCACCGAGAACTCTATGGATGGACTGTCGATAAAATAACCTCCGTTTTCCGAGAGTGGAATCGGAACAAAGGAATAGGTGAAAGGATTCTTAGAAAACGCTTCGGACTGGCTTTCCCGTTTGCCTGTTCCGGATACGGTATCTCCGGTGCAAATCATCATGGGGACATCCCCCTCAAAGAAGCGAAGAATGACCTGTGTATAGTTGTCGCTGATTTCATTGCATTTGTCCAGGTTAATGTAGCCGTTTTCGATCAGCCGCATCATCGATTCCAGACTCCGGCGCATGCATTCGCCGGCAGCAGGATCCATCCCATTCGCGGCTCGAAGCGCTTCGGAATCGCTGGCCAGGGCAGCCACAACCTCCGGATATACCAGGATGCTCATCAGGCAGCTGGAAGGCCCCGTGCTGTAGCCCATCATCGGACTGGCATAGCCCTTGCTCAGAAACACCTCACATACGGTCAGCAGCTCTTCCCATGTGGTCGGAACCTGTAGTCCTTCTTTTTCAAAAAGGTCGTTGTTCACCAGCATCCCATAGTTTCTGGCAAAAACCGGCACCGTCAGCAATTGTCCGTCGGTGTCATATCGCAGCAGGTTGGGACGGATGCATTCCAAATCCAGGCCCAGCTGGGGATTGGAAAGATCCTCCATATGCTCAAAGGCTGTCTGATAGTTATCATTTCCGTACATCCACGGAAAGGAGAAGAAAATATTCGGGGGATTCTTGCTTTCCAGCACCATTCCCAGAAGGTTTTCATAGTCATCCGGCTTCCAATAGGTCAGCTCCACATTGGGATAAATCTCATTAAAGCTGTCGAATTCAGCCTCCAGCGCCTCAAAGTTGGAATAGCTTCCGACCACAGTGATTTCACAGCTGGTATCTGGATTGAGCCTTGGCTGGAACACGCCGGCGGATTCCGCGTACACCGGACAGGCGCAGGTCACCGAAACGACAGCAAGTAGAGCGGACAGGATGACGCACAGCATTTTGTTCATTTCTTTTCCTCCTTGATTCTGCGAATCTCTTTGATCACAAGTTTCAGATCAATCGGTTTTGCGATATGCCCGTTCATGCCCGCCTGCAGGCATTCCGCCACATTTTCAGAGAAAGCGTCAGCGGTCATGGCAATGATGGGAATGGAGGCCGCCCAGCGGTTTTCCTGCTTACGGATATGCCGCGTCGCGTCCAGGCCGTTCATTTCCGGCATCTGGACATCCATAAAAATCAGGTCATAGCGGCCCTCTGTGGCCTCGGCCATTTTTTCCACGCAGATTCGTCCGTTTTCCGCCCGCTCGGATGTGATGCCAAACATGCTCAGCATGGTGGAGATGATCTCCCAGTTGATATCGTTGTCCTCCGCGATCAGGATGTTCAGTCCGGCCAGGTCGGAATAGTCTTCCGTCGGCTCCACAGCCTTTACTTCCGTTCCGAGCAGCTCATTGATTTTCCCATACAGTCCGGAACGGAACAGCGGTTTGCTGATGAATCCGTTCGCCCCTGCCGCTTTCGCTTCCTCTTCAATATCCGACCAGTCGTAAGCGGAGGTCAGCAGAATGGGGATTGGAGCGCCGATTTCCTTCCGGATGCGCTTGATCGTCTCGATGCCGTCCGGTTCCGGCATCTTCCAGTCCAGAAGGACCACATTGTAATCCTTTCCGGCTTCGTGTCGGCGACGGATCATTTCCAGCGCTTCCAGGCCGGTGTTTGCCCGCTCCGCGTGAATCCCCAGTGACTCAAGCGTATCCACAGCGGTTTCCAGTAGAATCGGATCGTCATCTGCGATTAGAGCGTCCACACCATCGATACTCATCTCCTCCAGCTGCTTTTCAGCAACCGGAAGATCCAGCGTAATGGTGAAGGTCGTACCTTTTTCAAGTTCGCTCTGGCATTCGATCGTCCCGTTCATCAGCTCGACCATCTGCCTGGTGATCGCAAGCCCGAGCCCGGTTCCCTGAATGCTGTTCACCCGGCTGTCCGTCTGCCGGGAAAAGGGCTGATACATTTTTTCCAGGAACTCAGGGCTCATGCCGATCCCGGTGTCCTCAACACGATAGATCAGCTTAACGCAGCCCTCCTTTTCGCTGCTTTCTTCCCGCAGATCCACGGATACGGAGCCGCCAGGCATGGTATACTTGATGGCATTGGAAAGAATATTGATGTAAATCTGGTTCAGCCGCAGCTGATCCGCGTAAAGATACTCCTTCTCAATCTGATTGGTGCGGAAGCTGAAAAGGATGTTTTTCTCCTTGATCATGGGCTGAGACAGGTTCACGAGATTCTCCACGGTTTCCACGATGGAAAAGGTGATGGGACTCAGATTGAGCTTTCCGCTCTCCACCTTGGAAATATCCAGAATATCATTGATCAGCGTCAGCAGATGATTGCCGGCCAGGCTGATCTTTCTCAGGTTGTCCGCTACAGCTTCCTGGTCGCCCAGGTTTTTTTCGGCGATCGTGGTCAGCCCGATGATCGCGTTCATCGGAGTGCGTATATCATGGGACATCGTAGATAGAAAGTCAGTTTTTGCCTTGTTGGCGGCTTCCGCTTCCCTGGCCATCAGCCGAAGCTTTTTGTTGACGGAATGCATATACA
>CAMJPQ010000136.1 GCA_946407745.1 uncultured Clostridia bacterium | reverse complement strand
CGTCCGTGATGAAGAAGCCTTCCTTCTTTTCCTGAGCGCCGCCGAAGGTGAAGGACGCCCGCTCAATCGGTTTCTTTGAAAGATCAAACCATTCGCCGGTTCCTTCATAGATCTGAAAAACCGTCAGGGCATGCATCGCGTCCTCGGTCGGATAGATCTGGTGCATATACGGGTTCTTCTCAAACAGCGCAGGGATCCGCTCATAGCCGAGTTCCCTGACCCTCCCGCGAACAGATACGGCGACGCTGGACATGGTGTCCTGCCCTTTGATCGCGGTCAGTGCCAGGAACCCGCGCTTCTTTAGCCGGTCATAGAAGCCCTTTCCCTTTGCGGTCAGGAAGTAAAGGCTGTTTTCATCGCTGTCCATCATGTCGATGGCGGCAGTGACCGGAAGGCCCTCATCATCCACCGTCGCCACGATGGTCGTGTGGATTTCGTTCACGATATACGCCAGATAATCTTTCGCTTCCATGTGCCGCTCCTTTGAAAGAGGCTCCGATGTCATCTGCACCGGAGCCTCCCTTGATCAGTTTTCCTTTGCCAGAAGATCGTGCATGCCTTCCCGCAGATCCGCGAGGGTATACTTTTTCATCTCGTCTTCCATCGCGTTCTGGATCGCTGTCAGCTTGTCATCCAGCAGCGTGTGAATGTTCCGGCCCACCGGGCAATTGGGGTTCGGCGCTTCATGGAAGTGAAACAGGTCGCCGTTTTCCACCGGCTCGATGGCCTGATATACATCATAGAAGCTGATCTCCTCCAACGGCTTCGTCGGTTCAATGCCGCCCGTGCCCCGGGCCACTGTGATCAGCCCGGCGTTTTTCAGCTGCGTCAGGATCCGGCGGATGATGACGGGGTTGGTGTTGATGCTGCCCGCCAGGAAGTCGCTGGTGACCTTGTGCTCATTTTTGAAGGTCTCGACGCAGGCGAAGATATGCAGCGCGATGGTAAATCGACTGGAAATCTGCATAAGCTCACCTCCCGCGTCTGCTTTTATCGTGTTGCAGGCGCTTCCTTACGTATCTATTATACCCTTATTTGATGGGAGAAGCAACAGCTGTACCCTCGGCAGTTACAAAATTTCCGGTCGCAGCGTCCAGAGTCAGCGGATCGGCGTGACCAACGATAGCGGCGGCATTCTCCGCATCGTACCAGAAGATCACGTCAGCATCCGCAACGCTTACACCGATCAGCCCACCGGCAGGGGCATCAAAGCGATAGCCTTCCGCGCCTTCCACCGCTCCATCCTTGATCGCGGCGATTTCTTCGGCGGTATAGGGAGCGTACTCGGGATTGGTGGGGTTCACGATGCCTTCCAGTTCATAGTAGGCGGCGGTGTAGTAGATGGTGCCCACGTTGCCGTTGTTCAGCGGCATCGCGCCATAGGCCCAGAGGGTGATAGGCGTGGCAACCGCTTCACCTTCAGCGGTAACGAACGCGCCGGTGGCAGCATCCAGGGTCAGCGGATCAGCATGGCCGACGATGGCAGCGGCATTCTCCGCATCATACCAGAAAATCACGTCAGAATCCGCAACGCCCACACCGATCAGCGCACCGGCAGGGGCATCAAAGCGATAGCCTTCCGCGCCTTCCACCGCGCCGTCCTTGATCGCGGCGATCTCTTCAGCGGTGTAGGGAGCATACTCGGGATTGGTGGGATTCACAATGCCTTCCAGATCATAGTAGGCGGCGGTGTAATAGATGGTGCCCACGTTTCCATTGTTCAGCGGCATCGCGCCATAAGCCCAGTTCATAACAGTTTTCTCCTCAGCAACAGCAGTCATAGCGGTCAGCATCATCATAGCGGCAAGCAGCAGAGCAACAAACTTTTTCATAACGGTTTCCTCCTCAATCTTCTTTGCGATCAGAACTTTCCGTTCTGGTTCTGCCAGGTCTCCTTCGCGGCGAGCGTCTCCATAATATCCCAATGCTCCGCGATAAATCCGTTTTCCACACGGAACAGGTCATAGTAGGTGGTCGGTACACCGCCGAAAGTGCCTTCGCTGCAGGCAAGCGCGTAATCACCGTCGGCAAGCACCATGTGCGTCTTATTGTAAACCATGGAAATGCCCTGCTCCGCCATGGCTGCGAGCGCCGCGCCGAGCCCCGAGAGTCCGTCAGCGATGGAGGTGTTGTGCTGGATGTACCGATCACCATCGTAATAGGAAGTCAGCTTATCCGGGTTTTCCCCGCGAAGCACGTCTCCCACAAAGCCCGCAACGATACGGCGGGTCTCTTCCTTATCAACGTCCTGCTTCTCAAGCGTACCGTCGATCTGGGTGTGGCCGGAGGGATTGGGATCAGCTTTCGCAGCCAGATTATCCCAATGCTCCGCGATCCTGCCGTCGGCGTCGAAGCGGAAGATATCAAAGGCTACCTGCTCGCCGGCCCCGGCGAAGTTGTAGACGGTCTGCAGGAACACCTTGTCGCCGTCCTCGAAGGCGCGGATGTTCCGAACGGTGGTCTTCACAGGGGCGGAAGCCAGCCAGGCCACACTGCCGACAAAGGCATCCCGGCCCGTTCCGTAGGCGAGATTGTGCTGGATATAGCCTTCCGCCAGCAGAGAAGCTGCTTTTTCGGTGTCTCCGGTCGCGAAGGTGTTGATGAGGGCGAGAGCCTTTTCGATGTTTGTCATGGTGGATTCCTCCTGATCTTTTGTTGAGATGTAACCTTTGTGGTTTCATCCGACGGAAGGATCATAGCACATCGCCGATGTAATGTCAACAGTTACAACAAAAGTTTTCAAAACTTTTTTAGCCATGAAAAAAGCAGGCCTGCAACTCGGCTCGTATGAACCAGACTGCAGGCCTGCCGCTTTATAAGAGTAATTGAGCAATCACAGTCGTGAACCCTTGCAGTCCAATCCTGTTCAGCTGCTCGTAGTCAAAATCCGTGGGATTGCCGTTTTTCACCGGAAGCCGCATCATGCCAAAGCCAAGATTCTTCATCGTCTCAAGGCCCCCTGCAAAATGCTTTTGTCGTTTCCGCTTTCTTTCACCTTGGAATCGTTTTATCCGAGCCTTTCCGAAAAATCTGCCAGCACCTCGGATATCTTGATCTGCTGCGGGCATTCCTGCTCGCAGGAGCAGCACTGCAGGCAGGCGGACGGCTGCTTTTCAGGCGGCAGGGCACTCAGGGCCATGGGCGCGATAAACCCGCCGCCGGTATACGCGTGCTCTATCTTATGGTCGTCTTTGATACGTCCCCAATATGTGCGTCCAGCCCAGAAACGGCCTGAAATGGCTTGTTTTCTGGGCTCTTTTGCTATCGTGGTCGCTTGCATCAGACCGCTCCTTTCATGAAATGTGGTCAGTTGGCGGTATCCGTCCGCTTTGGAAACTGCCTGCCGGGACTGTGTGCTGAGGAATAATTGAATCGTTTAGGAATAATAAAACGTATGGAAACGTTAAAAGGTATGTTTATTTTCCGCCAAACTGGATTCTATAATTCCAGTTGCAGCACTATTTCTTCCTCATTCATCTCTCCTGTATCTCTAAATCCTGCCTTGCGATATATGGATAACGCATTAAAGTTTGTTTCTTTAGTCGATAAACGAATATTGTTCGCTCCATGATCCTTAAAGTACTGGATGATCACCTGTAATGCGGCCGTTCCATAACCATTTCCCTGTAAACCTTCGTCAATCATGAATCTCCATAACCAATATCTGTCATTGGGATCTTCATAGTCATCATCAAAGGCGAACATTGTAAATCCAACAATTCTATCATCACAGTATATAGCAAATGGGCGAGCGACCTTTTCATTGTCTTTGGCCGTTTTCCAAGACTCCTCATTTGAAGCAATGTATTGTTTTTGATCGCTTGCAACATTCAGATCAAAGCACTGCTGCAAGTTATTTTCTGATAGCTCAATCAGTTCAATTCTCATAACGGCACCCTCAGAAACGCCATATCTTTCATCTTCCTACAGTTCTTTCTTCAACATGATGATTTCATCTGTTCTGTATTCTTCGACAAACCCATGCTTCAGAAAGAGCGTAATAGCCGGATTATCAATGGCAATGTCATCGTACAGGAGAGCGACACCATTCTTTTTTGCGGCATCACACAGCAAATCCAAGCCTCTACTCCCATAACCCACACCCCGGCACGGAGCATATACGATGACATCCGCAACAAAAATACTGCGTTCATCATCGTAGTGATAGGCAATCTCTCCAACATAACGATCTGCCGGATTCTTCAAAAATCTGTAGTATCGTTTATTCTCATGGTTCACAATCCAGTAATCATACCAGTCTTTCCAGCTGTTTTCCGGGAACGGGATTGTGCCGCCCCATGCATGGTTGTAGGACATGGTCTCAGGATCGGCCATCATGGCCTGACGGAACCACAGATCATCAAGGGAAGGAACGCATGGAGTAATCATCTCTGACCAATCCTCTCTGGTCAGCAGATTGACGTGTCCTTTTCGCGTCTCGCCCATCTGAGGAACAGGCGCGTCTACGGAAGTCCACTGATATCTGAATCCGAGCTTCTCCTGCACCCGTTTGGATTTGTCGTTCCCGTCGTAGTAGCCGCACCAGACTCGCGCAAGTTTCAGATCCTCAAAGGCATGCCGAAGCAGTTCTCTCGATGCCTCCGACACAAGCCCTTGTCCCCAGTAAGGAACGCCCAGCCAATAGCCAAGCTCCGCCTCGTCGTCCTTCTCTGCAAGATCATTATGGTGCAGGCCAATGCTTCCGATGGGCAGATCTGTTTCCTTCAGCACGATGGCATACGTCTCCGGCACCATCAGAACATCCCGGATGACCTGACGGCTATTTTCCACGCTGGTATGTACCGGCCATCCGGCAATCGGACCAACACGTGGGTCCTTTGCGTATTTATAGCATTCTTCAGCGTCCTTTTCTTCCCATGGGCGGAGAATGAGTCGTTCCGTTTCTAATGTCACGTTTATAGCCTCCGTAGCAAGATTTGTCAGTATCCCTTATAAATCCTTCCCATGCTTCATTTGGAATTC
>CAMJPQ010000135.1 GCA_946407745.1 uncultured Clostridia bacterium | reverse complement strand
GCCCCTATAGAGTTTTCTTGGTCCGATCCACATTATGCATGTGGGAAGTTTGAGTTATTTATTCCCTAGAATTAAGGGATCTCAAGAAGATGTGGCAACTCTTGCTTTGACTTATCTTTTACAGCAGTCAAACATATTACGGTCTGCTTTTACTGCTCTTGCAGCAAAGCAATTACACATCGATGCTTGTGATTTGCGGTACAATACACAGGTAGCAGGGCAACAGTTAGAACGTCCTGACATAGTGGGTACAGATAAAAGCGGAAAAGAACGGATAATATGTGAGGCCAAATTTTTTGCAGCTTTAACTTCGAATCAACCAAAGACTTATCTTGATCGGATGAATCATTCTGGTGGTTTGATCTTCTTCTGCCCCCAATCCAGAATAGTCGGACTATGGCAACAACTATTAGCTTTGGTAACAAGCCGCAAGATAGATGGCTTTTGTGTTGATGTAAATGGTGTACACATGGCGATCATTTCATGGACTGATGTCCTTGATACTCTCTTGTTTTCAGCAAATAGAAGTGCACCTGAGATGAAAGATGACCTTCTTCAGTTAATTGGTTTTTGTAATGAGATTGAAAACACCAGCTTCATTCCTTTCAAGTCTGAAGATCTTGGAAGTGACATTGCCCAAAGCATTGACCGCTATTATATGGTGATCGATAGTGTGGCACAGATTCTTATGAACCATAAAGAATACCCAGCCTCTAAAAAGGGGCTGCGCGCAACACCATTGTGGAATGGATATGCACAGTATCTTAAGATTAGGCAAATTCCAATCGGGGTTGTTTTCTACCGCGAGTTGTGGAAAAAAGCTACATCTATTGAAACGCCATTTTGGTTAAGTCTTCATAATGAAAAATGGCAACAGGATGATAGCGTATATAGATATTATGCTACACTCCCTGCACAGATGGTTGAGCGGAATCATGACGGGATTACATACATTGCCTTAAAAACTCCGGTTGGCCTGACCTTAGAAGAAACAGCAAAAGAATTAGCCAATCAGATACTGTATCAAGTAAATGCTTTTCATCAATTTATAACATGAATAACAATATAAATGCATCCAAAGCAAGGTGGATGGACAATGATATATGAATTATTGAAAACCGGGCACCTTGTTCCCATCCGCCAAAGCTAACCAATAAGCAAAGCAAAATGGGCTTCACCCGAATTGCGTATCCTTTTGAGAAAAACCTGCGTACTCTTAAAACCACCAGCTTTTGAAATCAAAGGAGCTGGCGGTTTTGAAAACGGTTTGATGTTCTGACCGGATTGAGATCTCATTTTGTCATACACTATTTGTTGAGAATGAAGAGCAATTGATCTCGGCGTGCCCCACCGCAAGCCCTCCCCCTGTCCCGCTCACGTCACTGGTTAGCGGCTTTTATTTTTGCTGTATCCACTTTGGGCTTCCTGTGCATGTCCAGAAGGCCGTTGGCCTCCTGAAACACATCCGTCAGCTGCGTATAGCAGTATCCGCAGAAAAAGGGCATCGACCGGAAAGCTTCCGTGATGGCGGCATACCGCTTCAGGAAGCTTTCTTCGTCCTTTACGGCGCCGTTATAGCCCCAGTTTTCGCCGCCCGCATCCTTCTGCATGGCGATACCGCCGTATTCGGTCATCAGCATGGGCTTGTCTGCGTGATCGTAGCCCTGCGCCCGGATCACACGGGAGGCAGGCGCATCTTTCAGCAGCGCCTCCGCATTTTGATAGCAGGGGCTCAGCTGGTCCGGCCGGGCCGTATAGTCATGCACGGTCACCACGTCGGTGGCCGCCTGCTCCCAGCCGTCATTGCCGGAAACGAACCGGGTGCCGTCCAGCGTGTGGGCCAGGTGGTACAGCGCGTCTGCCAGCTGCTGTGCCTCCCTGTGGCTGTGAATAAACGGCACGCCCCAGCTTTCGTTCAGCGGCACCCAGGCGATCAGGGACGGGTGGTTGTAATCCCTGCGAATGGCTTCGGACAGGTCCCGGATCATGTTCCGCTTTTCGCTGTCCCTCAGCCAGTAGGCGCTGGGCAGCTCTCCCCATACCAGCAGACCCAGATGGTCCGCCCAGTACAGGTATTGCGGATCCTCGAATTTCTGGTGCTTCCGTGCACCGTTGAAGCCCAGCGCCCTGGTCAGCTCCACGTCCTTCTTCAGCGCCTCGTCATCCGGGGCGGTGAGCAGGCCGTCCGGCCAGTAGCCCTGATCCAGCACCAGGCGCTGGTACAGCACCTGATTGTTCAGCAGAATCCGGTTCCCCGCGATCTCGACCTTCCGCATGCCGAAGTATGTTTCGATTCGATCGCATACCCGGCCCTCTGTCAGCGTTTCGATGGTCAGGTCGTACAGGTGCGGCTGCTCCGGGCTCCACAGATGAATGCCTTCCAGCGTGTCGTCATGGCTCAGGCACAGCTCTGTTCGCACAAGCCGGTCCGAAAGGACGGCTGTTTCCTGCCGGGCAACGGTTTTCCCCCGGAAAGAGGCCGTCAGGCGTACACTGCCGCTTGGGGGAAGCTCGTTCAGTGTGATTTCCGCTTTCAAAGAGCCGCTTTCCACGCAGGGCGTCAGGCGGAAATCCACCGGATAGTACAGCCCCACGCCCTCGATCCATACGCTTTGCCAGATGCCGGACACCGGCGTATACCAGCACGCGAAGGGCTCCGGTTTCCAGCTCTGCTTGCCCCGGGGCTGATCCATATCCAGGCGGTCCTCGCAGCGAACTGCCAGCGTATACGCGCTTCCCGCTTCGACAAGCTCTGTCAGGTCAAAGGTAAAGGGTGTGTAGCCGCCCTCATGGCCGCCCAGGTACTGCCCATCCAGCCACACATCGGCCCGATAGTCCACCGCGCCGAAGTGCAGCAGCACCCGCTGGTTCTTCATATCTTCGGGGATAGTGATTTCGCGGGCGTACCACAGCACATCGCAATGCTGTTTCTCCGCAATGCCGGACAGCTCCGCCTGGCAGGCGAAGGGCACCTGAATGGTCAGATCAAAATCAGGCTTTTCATACCACCGCTGTTTTTTCCCCTCATTGTTCCAGTCAAAGCGGAATCTCCAGGGGCCGTTCAGCGTCTGCCAGTTTTTTCTCACCCGGTCCGGGCACGGATGGCCCGCTCTGGGAATGGTATTCACTGCTTTTCTACCTCGCTTTCAAAAGCTCTGCAGGCCAGTGTAACAGGGGGCTTCCTTTGCATGCAGTCATCGCCGCAGCCTCATACACCGAGCCGTTTCAATTGCGCCCTGAGCGCATTGATCTTTTCCATGCGTTCATCGTATTCGGTAAACGCCCCGACAATCGTTTCATCATCCTCAAACCGTGGGCGCAAAGGATATTTTTTGCTCAGTATGAACGTCTTTTTCACTTCGGGGAATTGAACATCAATCTTATTCACCGCCTGGCCAATCACGCTTCCGGTGCCATATTGCGCCATGGTGACCTGCACGCCCAGCAGTGAAATATCTTCACAGTCGTCAGGGGCGCTCTCAAGTTCTTCCAGTTCTCTCTCAATGGCCTCTATCTTCGCCTGACGCTCTTTTTCCTTTTGTTCATTTTCAATCGACGCCCTGCCGGCCACAGCGGCTCTCTTTGCCGGACCCGGCCGGGATGGCATCGGCAGGCCGTGACAGAGATGGTAAGTGCGATTGCAGTACATCAGGTCAAAAGCCAGCAAATGCAGGCTTTCATCGCGGTAGCAGTGATCATCCAGCCGGCTGAAATGCTTTTCAAGAAGACTTTCGTGCTGCTTCAGCGCAGCGACGACCACCTCGCAAAGCCGATAGTAATTGGGCAGGCTGAAGTGCGCGCCGGTGCCGATATGGAGGCTGAAATTAATGTACCTGGCCATGATGGCCGCTTCACTGCTCTTGAAAACATAATTCAGCTCTGGGGCGTGCATGGCAAGGTACACCGAAGCGGAATGCCGATCCTGCTTGTACGACCAGTTTCCCGGAAAGTATTTTTGCCGGAGGGCCTCATAATCGTCAAGGAATGTATCCATGTGCTCCTGCACCGTAGTAATATCTCCGTGTGTTTCAGCAAACAGGATATCTGTGAAAAGGTGTTCGATTGCGGCAGGTTCCTTCTCCCAAAGCTTTACAACGCCGGCAGAAGGATGCATTCTGCTGTTGTCAGTGAACCAGCCGAAGTCCTTTTTTGCAGCGGCAAACCGTTCGCCGAAGGAGGCGAAAGCGTCTTCTGGCTTCAGCCATTCCCTGCGCCATGTAGCCATGGCCCTCCACTTGAAAAGCTCATCATGCTCCCGGCCGTAGATCCAGTCAAGCCCGTCTTCATACCGCTGTATGATCTCGTGCAGATTTTCTGTGTTCATGTTGGCCTCCTGTCCATGCGTTTCCGGCAATGTCTGCCATGTCCCTCGAAGGTCATCCGGTTCACGGTTTCAGTAAATTGATAATCTGCCGTCTGGTGACATCATTATATCAGAAGCCGGTTTGAATTGCTACCGGAATTCCGATTCAGCCGGCATTTCCTCATCCTGCATCACATCGTATAACCCACAACCGCAAAGCTGGCCCGCAATCCGGCTCAGAAGCGTTGCGGGCCTGTCATATTATTCTGCCTGTTTTTCACCTTTGCAATATGTCAAAGGCTGTCGGCAGCAGCGCAGGGTATTGACATGAGGCACCACCCCGCAATTCGTGGGCGCATTTGGCGGTGCCCTTTGCGCTATCTGACCGTCTCATCTGCGCGGTATTACCTTATTCCCGGCGTTGTCTCAAAGAAGAACGCACTGATCTCCTCCGGCGAATAATGGCTGTGTTCAGCCCACCAGCGGATGGTTTCAGCAAAATCACAAACCATATGGTTGATCATGTAATCACGCGGAACATCCGCCGGTTCCCGTACGGATGCCTCGAAGAGCTCAGACAGCTGTTCCTTGAAGTACCCCATAAAAACCGCATCGCTGTCTCCGGTCAGGATACCGGGCAGATACTCAATGTGCTCCTGCAGGTGGTAGAGGATGTGTGTGACCCTGGCTTTCGTGTCGTGCTCACCCGAAAAGTCATGGGTCTTTTCCTTATCCAGCTTTTCGGAAAACACATGCTCGAAGATCTCGCCGCTGAAGGCTTCCAGCAGCGCATCCTTCGTCTCGAAATGCGTATAGAAGGTCGTCCTGCCCACATCCGCCAGGTCGATGATCTGCTGCAC
>CAMJPQ010000134.1 GCA_946407745.1 uncultured Clostridia bacterium | reverse complement strand
TGGTGCCGATGTTGACATGGGGCTTCGTCCGGTTAAAATGTTCCTTTGCCATGGGAATCTCCTCCTCAAATGTCCGCAGAAACTGCGAAAAAAATTGTCGGGCGGGAAACCCTGCCCCTTGCCGTTTCCCAAGGCGGGAAAATCGGCGGCTGTTGACCCGCGGCAATGCGGGAAGAGCAGGTGATGGGAATCGAACCCACGTGATCGGCTTGGGAAGCCGAGGCTCTGCCATTGAGCTACACCTGCACGGCCCCGCGTCTTGCCACAAGGCTTACAGACAAATGTATTGTAGCCTTTTTTTTCAGGCCTGTCAAGGGGTGTTGCGGGAAAAGAAGGACTTGGCTCTGAAAACACTCCGGCCCAATCAACAGGCAGGATTCACGGGCACTCCCGCTTTTTCGGAAAAACCTCCGTTTTGAGGCCGGCCGGCTGTCCGGTTATACGCTTTGGGTATACCGGCGCTGCCCAGCGTCACAGCGGCCGGCAAAGCGAGCGGCCTCATTGACAACAGGGGCGTGTTTGAGTATCATTAATATGAAGAATTGTGCCCACGCGGCGGAGAGGAGGCAGCGACAGTGCGTCATCGGCGCGTTTGCGTTTTTCTGGCCTGCGCCGCGCTGTGCCTCTTTGCCCCGTCCGCCCATGCGGAAGGAGCGCGCCGTGCGCTGGTGCTCGGCTGCGATCGCTTTGTCAGCCAGCAGAGCACATGGCCCTCTGCTTCCAACAGCGTTACCCGCGTGGCTGCCGCGCTGCAGGGCGGCGGCACCCCCCTGTCTGCCCTGACGGCGGTATCGGAGGGGCTGGACACCGCCGAAAAGGTGGCCTCGCTGGTGGAGGAGACCTTCTCCGGCGCGCAGGAGGGGGATGTCAGCTTCTTCTACATCGCCACCCACGGCCTGTGGGAGGAGGGTCAGCCGGCCGGGGACATGACGCTGCTGCTCTCCGACGGCGAGCGGGAAGTGGGCCTGACCGCTTCGGAGCTGAAGACAATCTTTGACCGCGTGCCGGGGCAAAAGGTGCTGATCGTGGACGCCTGCCATTCCGGCGCGATGATCGGCAAGGGTGTAGACGCGCCGTTTACCAGCCTGTTCAGCGAGCCGGAATACCGTGTCATCTGCTCCTCCGGCGGCATGGAGGAGAGCTGGTTCTGGGCCTCGGGCGACCAGGTCAGCGGCGAGGGCTATTTTTCCGGGGCGCTGGTGGCGGGGCTGAGCGAGGAGAACGGCTACGCAGCCGATCTGAACCGTGACGGCGCCATCACCCTCAGTGAGCTGAAGCGCTATCTGCGCTCGCACCATGGCGCCTCCACTGTGCACACCTGGCCCGAGGAGAGCGACGAACCGCTGGTCACCTATGCCGGGCCAGCAAGAAGCGGCTACCTGCTGGGCGGCGCGGTGGCCAATGTGGTCTTTGAGGAGGGCGCGCTGCTGCCAGAGGCTCCGGAAACGAGCTTTTCCTTCACCGTGACACGGCCTGCGCAGGTCGGGTATCAGATCGTTTACCAGAAGGACGGCCGCTGGGATTTTGAAGGCGCGGCGTGGCAGTGGGACAACGCGGAGCTGTACGGCGAATACGGTGACACCCCCGGCGCGCTGTCTCCCGGCTTCAAGGAGCGCACGCTGTCCCTTTCCACCAGTGTGGAGGGAGATCCCTACGGCTATGTGCTGGTGCAGATGTTCACCCAGACGGAGGATGAAACGGCGGTGGCCGCCTCCACGGTGCTGTGTGTTCCGCCCTCTTCGGGCAATCCGAGGCTGGCCCTGTCCGTGGAGGAGCAGTACCTCGCAGGGCACGAGGTGACCGCCGTGGTGCGGCACAGCCTGCCCTGCGAGCTGACTGTGTGGGTGGAGGATGAAAACGGGCAGGTGGTGCAGCGCCTGCTGACCGCGGAGCCCACACGCCCCGAGCAGCTGAAGCCCACTGGCACCACTGTGGTGTGGAGCGGCCGCCTGCCAAGCGGCGAAGCGGCGCCGCCCGGGGTCTACCTGCTGAAGGCGTCCACCCGCATCGGTACCGCCGCGTATACGGCAGAGGTTGAACTGTTTGTTGAGCCCGAGCGGCCGGGCAGGAGCGGAGAAGGGCGCTGAGCAGCGCCACGGAGGTTGCCATGTATCAGACAGGCGTTTATTTCGGTCGATTCCTTCCCCCACACCGCGGACACCTGTACCAGATCATCCAGGCGAGCACGCGCTGCGAAAAGCTGGTGGTGGTCATTTCCGACAGCCGGACACAGACCGAGCAGATCTGCCGCGAGGCGGGCATGAAAACCGTGACCTACCAGCTGCGCAAGCAGTGGTTTGCCCAGCAGGTGCAGGACATGCCGCACATACAGGTGCGCGTGCTGGACGAGACGGACATCGCCTCCCCGCCGGAGGGCTGGCCGGACTGGGCGGCAAAAATGCGCGAGGTGGTGCCGGAGACCATTGACGCCTTTTTCGTGGGCGACGGAGACTACGACGCGACCCTGCAGAAGTACTTTCCCGAAAGCAAAATCGAGCTGTTCGACCCCGCGCGCAGCCGCTACCCCATCTCCGCCACGGCCATCCGCGCCGATATACTGAACAACTGGCACTACATTCTGGGTCCGGCCCGCCCCTTCTTCGCCAAAAAGGTGCTGATCGCCGGCACGGAATCCACCGGCAAGACCACGCTGACCAAATGCCTGGCAAAGCTGTACAACACCTCCTGGTCTGAGGAGGTGGGGCGCTACTACGCCGCGCAGTACCTGGGCGGCGATGAAACCATCTACACCGACGAGGACTTTTCCCGCATGGCCTACCTGCAGGCTGAGCAGGACTATCAGGCGCTGCGCTCGGCCAACAAGGTGTGCTTCTTTGACACCGACGCCGTGGTCACGGACTATTTCAGTGAGCTGTACATGAACCACCGCAACCCGATGGTGGAAGCCTTTATTTCGCCGGAAAAGTACGACGTGGTGCTGTTCCTCACCCCCGATGTGCGCTGGGTGGCCGACGGGCAGCGCCTCAACGGCGAGCAGGAGAAGCGCGAGCGGCTGCACACTCTCCTGTGGGAGATGTACTGTGAATTCGGCTTTGAGGATAAAATGGTGTCCATCCACGGGGATTACAGCCAGCGGCTCACCACGGCCATTGCCTGTGTGGACAAACTGCTGCGGCTGAAGCAGAACTGAGCTTTCATCACGTGAAGGGAGAGATAACACATGCGCAAAAGAATCATCGCGATGCTGTGCGCGCTGGCCATTCTGGCTGCGCTGCCCATGACAGCCCTGGCGGACAGGCAGTACCTGCTGCCCACCAGCGACCGGGAGCCGGTCAGCGAGGCAGAGCTGTGGCGCTGGGACAGGGAGTCCCTCAGCTTCATGTTCAACGAAATTTTCGCCCGCCACGGCTATGTGTTCAACAGCGGCAGCAAGTTTGACGTGTACTTCCGCGCGCAGCCCTGGTACAGGCCCAACAGCAACCCCAACAACCAGCAGGCCGTTTATCCCAGCGTGACCAAGGTGGAATGGGATAACTACAACACCATCAAGAAGGTCATTTCCCAGATGGAGGCCTCCGGCCACCCCTACCACTCGCGCTCCCTCAAGTGCGTGTATGACGAGCTGCCCCCCTCCAGGGGCTGGTCGCTGACCGGCTTTGAGTACATCACCGTGCGCGCGGGCCAGAACTGGCCGGTGTATTCCGCGCCGAGCTCGCGCAGCTACCGCGCCAACAACCGCAAGGCGATGACCTCCACCAACGGCGCCGTATGGGCCGCCGGCTGGGAGGGGGACTGGCTGCTGGTGTTCTACGAGCTGAACAAGGGGGGACTGCGCGTGGGCTATGTCAGCCGGTACGACATGACCAGCGTGCCCTCCTTCAGCAGATACCTGTCCTTTGATTACAGCGGCGCGTACCTCACCGGGGCCTGCACGCTGACCGACGACCCGCTGACCCAGTCCAGCGCGCTGGCACGGCTTTCCTCCGGCACCTACGTCACCTACCTCACCACGGTGCAGAACCAGCGCGGCGCCGCCTTTGACTACATCGAAACCGCAGTGGACGGGCAGACCGCCCGCGGCTTCATCCCCGCCGGAAACCTGAGCGGCCTGGCGGTGAATTATCCTTACTGAGAAGTTGCATTCGCACATCCGTGCCGAGACTTTCCACTTCTTGCCATCCACCCCGTCTTCATCTATAATCACACCATCCGCATCTGAAAGGAGTCTGCCCCATGCGCTGCGAGCAGCAGTTCTTCGAGCTATACGGCCGCGATCCCATCGGCCTTTCCTTCTCCCCCTACCGCATCTGCCCCATCGGCGCCCACTCTGACCACAACCTGGGCAAGATCACCGGCCTGGCCATTGACAAGGGCATCCACATCGCCTACAGCGTGAAGCAGAACGGCGTGGTGGAGATGACCAGCCTTCAGTTCCCCAAGCGGGCGCAGTGGCACATCCGCGAGGTGGGTGGGAAAACCGGCGACTGGGCGGACTACCTGCGCGGCGCCACCTGGGCGCTGAGCAAAAGCCGCACGCTGAACGTGGGGCTGTGCGGCGTGATTGAGGGAACGCTGCCCATCGGCGGCCTGTCCTCCTCGGCGGCGGTGATTCTCGCCTTCCTGCGCGCGCTGTGTGATGTGAACAGAATCCAGCTGACGCCGCAGGAGCTGATCCAGATCGCGTTCGACGCCGAAAAGAACTATGTGGGCGTGAACGTGGGCACACTGGACCAGAGCTGCGAGGTGCTCAGCCAGCGGGATCACCTGCTCTACCTGGACTGCCAGGACAACCACTACGAGCTGATTCCTACCAGCCCGAAGATGAAGCCCTACACCATCGCCATCTTTTTCTCCGGGCTGGAGCACAGCCTGGCCGGCAGTAAATACAATATGCGCGTGGACGAGCTGCGGGCCGGCGTGTATGCCCTGCAGGCCTTTGCCGGGCTGGAATACGGCAAGTTCAACGAGGCCAACGCGCGAGGCGTGCCCTGGAGCGTATACCAGCAGTTCAAGGACCGCCTGCCCGCCACCTGGCAGCGCAGGTGCGAGCACTGGTACACCGAATACCGGCGTGTGGAGGCCGGCGCGCAGGCCTGGCGCGACGGGGATATAGAGACCTACGGCAGGCTGTCGTTTGAAAGCGGCTGGTCCTCCATACACAACTGGGAGAGCGGCGCGCCGGAGCAGATCCGCCTGTACGAGATCATGCGCGGCACAGACGGCATCTACGGCGGGCGCTTCTCCGGCGCGGGCTTCAAGGGCTGCTGCATGGCGCT
>CAMJPQ010000133.1 GCA_946407745.1 uncultured Clostridia bacterium | reverse complement strand
AGCTCTTTTATTCCACCAGCTCTGCTGGTGGTTTTTTCTCGCCCTCGGCGCACAAGAAAACAGGCGGCGAGGGAAAGTCTCTCGCCGCCTGTGCTCTATTGTGTTGGTATGAATTACGCCTTGCCGTTGCAGCCAAGCACATCCACAATCTTGTGCTGAACCATGGAGCGGATGGCGTTGCGGGCGTCGGTGAGGTACTGACGGGGGTCGAAGTGGTCCGGATGCTCGGCGTAGTGCTTGCGCACAGCGGCCGTGAAGGCCAGGCGCAGGTCGGAGTCGATATTGATCTTGCACACCGCCATGGTGGCCGCCTTGCGCAGCTGCTCCTCGGGAATGCCGACAGCGTCCGGCAGCTTGCCGCCGTTCTCATTGATGATCTTCACAAACTCCTGCGGCACGGAGGACGCGCCGTGGAGCACGATCGGGAACCCGGGCAGGCGCTTGGAGACTTCCTCCAGCACGTCAAAGCGCAGGGGCGGGGGCACCAGGATGCCGTCCGCGTTGCGGGTGCACTGTGCAGCGGTGAACTTGTACGCGCCATGGCTGGTGCCGATGGCAATCGCCAGAGAGTCGCAGCCCGTGCGGCTGACGAATTCTTCCACCTCTTCGGGGTGGGTGTAGGAGGAATCCTCAGCGGAGACCTTCACATCGTCCTCCACACCGGCGAGCGTGCCCAGCTCAGCTTCCACCACCACGCCGTGGTCGTGCGCGTATTCCACAACCTGGCGGGTGATCTTGATGTTCTCTTCAAAGGGCAGGCCGCTCTTGTCGATCATCACGGAGGAGAATCCGCCGTCGATGCAGCTCTTGCAGGTCTCGAAATCGGGGCCGTGGTCCAGGTGCACCGCGATGGGCAGATCGGTATCCGCCACAGCGGCCTCGATCATCTTCATGAGGTAGACATGCTTGGCATACTTGCGGGCGCCGGCGGAAACCTGCAGAATCAGCGGCGCGTTCTCCGCCTTCGCAGCCTCGGTGATGCCCTGGATGATTTCCATGTTGTTGACATTGAAGGCACCAATGGCGTAGCCGCCCTCATAGGCCTTCCTGAACATTTCGGTAGTTGTGACGATGGCCATGGGAATAACCTCCTTTGAGCTTAATTTCCGTGCACAGTATAGCACAGTTTCACCGATTTGGGAAGGGTAATTGTCAATCGCCCGCTGCATCCGTGCGCCATTCTCCGGCAGCAGCCACGCCGCGGCAGAAAGCTGCAGGATGGCAGAATTTACCTGCGTAAATTCCCAGAGTAACGTCCACAGTATAAAAAGCAGAGGACGTTAGTATGAAAAGTCAAGACGTTAGTGTGAAAAACGTAGCAAGTATGCCATCACAAGAAGAGCAAAGCAGGACAGAGGGAAATCAGAATCACGATAACTGACGGCTGAATGCGACTTAGCGAAGCAGGGAAAGCGGAAAAAAGGATGTCGAACTAAGGCAAAGGATTGCATGGCAAACAAGCCTGATTCCGGCAGTTTTTCAGACTAACGTCCGTCCGCAGAGTGACGTTAGTCTGGGAAGGGAACGACGGGAATAAGGCTGAGAAGTGAACAAAAGATGGTTACTTTTTCAAGACGTTAGGGGATTGGATGACATCACCTGGTGCGACGTAAGAAATCCCCAGCAGGTTTGCCAGGCGTTCGGAAAACAGGCTTGTAAAAACCTGAAACGCAGACTTGCCATGCAATCCTTTTCTGAGAACGCTATTGACATGAGACAAGACAAGGTTCACGTCATCCTGCGTCAGATCGTCGAAGGAAGTGCCCTGCGGGAGAATGTCACGCAGAAGCGTGTGATTTTTCTCCACGCGGGGCTTTTCGCTGGAATGATAGGCTTCGCAGAAGAACAGATGCGATTCAAGTTTTCCTTCGAGATCGTTCTCAAAGGCCGCGATGTGGTTGAACTCAGCCCGTTGTCCGTGAGAATAACCGGCATGATTTCCCCAAAGGAGAAGCCCGAGCGGCCAAGCCTGTCCTTCAAGGCCTGAACAGCAGTCGAGGCTGATGCGGCAGTCTTATCGCCCAGCAGAATTGCAAACATGAAGTTGCAGCAGGTGAAGATGAAAGTCATCAGGACCTTTCCGCCCGGACGGCCAATGACGGTATCCATCTCCACCCAACTGGGCACATTCTCTGCCTCACAGAATTCCAGAAACTTCTCATAGGAATGCTCTTGCCTGGCCTTTGCCGGAAGGCGTGGCTCCCTGCTGACACGCCGGGGCTTAAACTTCACGGCACGCGGCAAGTCCAGAACAGAGAAGGACATATACCCCTTCTTGGCATAGCGGTAAGCAGAGGTGAGGCTCATGCTTACGCCGGTGGACTGAACAGCATGGTACAGATGCTGTCCGTTACGCACAGCTTCCGTGAGAATCTGATCTTCTTTGTAAAATGTTTCCTTGTTCAAGACAATCCCTTCTCGGGAAGCTACCAGTGTCTCGCGGTAGGCAGCGTGCGCTTTCCGAGCAACGTAGAAGTGTCGTTCCTGCTGGCAGCGACTGCTCTTCTTGCAGCCGTTGCACACAAATGGCGGCTTCAGCTTCTTCTCGCAGACGGGTTCTGCCAAGCCTTTTTCGCTTCTCGCCGGCTGCTTCTCAATGTGCTTCTTGACCTCCTTTGACACTGTCGTCTGGTCCTTCTGGATTCGTCGCGCGATCTGCTTGAATGTCATGCCGACATTCAGGCCGTTCTGGATCTCCATCCTGTCCTCTTCTGTCAGATGCTTATAGCGCTTCTCTTGGTCTGTCATTTTGCAGACCTCCTTTCCGGGGATTCTCCCCAGACTAAAATCTACCGCAAAATTCTCCAATGTAAAATCCACAGCAACTTCTACTGTGGACGTTACTCTGGGAATTTACTCAGAATTTACCTGCCCTGCAGCCGCAAAAAAAGCAGTTGACAAGCGCCTCTTTCAGTGCTATAATCACGTTTGCTGAGACGGGCCCGTAGCTCAGCTGGATAGAGTGTTTGACTACGAATCAAAAGGTCGTGGGTTCGAATCCCGCCGGGCTCATTCAACGAAAACCCTTGAGAACAAAGGCTTCTCAAGGGTTTTGCTTTCCTCGTTTTTTTCGAAAATCTGCCAAAATGCGGACTATTTGTGGACTATTCACTCAAAAAACGGTTTTTCAAGGGCCTTTTGGATCACGTCGGCGGCCTTCTTGTCGGCTGCCTGGAATGCATGCGTATAGACGGCCAATGTCACACTTGTGGAGGAATGTCCGAGGCGGTGCGCTATGTCCGTGGCGCTGATCCCCTGAGAGATGAGCAAAGACTCACCTGTGTGTCTGAGAGAGTATGCTTTATCCGGACAAGCTCAACAGCCGGAACCAGGCTTATATCAAAGGATGATGTTCGGCCGGAAATGAGGTGTCTCCCTGTCTGCCCCCCGATACCACCGAAAAACGCTTTGAGGATGATATTACCGGGTATCTGCTCTCCCGGGGCGGCTACACCCGCAACGCGGATGTCTATGATTCCTATAACAGAAACCAGCCCTCGAAGGCAAGGCGCTTAGCCGACCCTTCGAGGGCTTTTTTCGTTGCCTCGTTGCAGGTGGACACACAGCCCCGCAGCCTTGCAGGGGTGCAGCTCAGTGGTACTGGGCAGCACGATACACCTAAGTGCTGACTAAAACCGTCCTGTAATGCAGACAGGACGGTACTATGGTCGGAAGGAGGTGTCGGCCATGCGAAGGATGAACCCGCGACTGAGAGCTCTGCTCTTAGTCCTGTGGGTGATCACCATCGTCTTAAGGGTTCTCGCAATCCTGAAAGACATGGGGCTCATCTAAGCAAAAGGCAGCGGTGTGGTGAATCGCTGCCAACACCTCGATCCATTTCAATCATAGCAGAATCACAGCAATTCTGCAACCCCTCGCAGGCGGGTCAAAGCCTGCGCATTCAGCAGAGCGCATCGGCAACGGTGCGCTCTTTTGAGTGTTTATCACTCTTTCCCTTTGCTGCAGGTGCAGCCCATCGACACCACTGTCGTTTGAGCTTCCGTTCTCATCAAGAGAGAGAGCTGGCTGCTCTTTGGGCGTGCCGTGCGGTGTGCTGAATCTCAGGCATCAGGGCTCAAGGCTCCGCCGTCATCGCTCCAGCCATCCTCTTCACACAGCCCGAACATGCCAGGATGCGCATCTACACCGAATCCATGAAACAGACTGCCGGCAAGCAGACCGGGCGTGCTGAAGCCCACAGGCCAGCCATCCGAGTCAAAATGCTCTGTGCCCCCGGCGACCCCATCAATGCTGTATCCGGCGCTGCGGCCATCCTTTTCATAGTGCTCCATACCGCCGAGCAGTCCATCCACACTGTATCCGGCCGAGCTGCCATCCGCATTGAAATGCTCCGCCCCGCCAAACAGTCCGGGCACACTGTAGCCGATCAGGTTTCCCTGCTCGTTATAATGCTCTGCCCCGCAAAACAGGCCAGGCAAACTGGTTACCTTTCTTGGCATCATGCTTTACATCTCCCGACGTCAGGTCCTCTCCGTCCAACTCACTCAAGCTGCTACTGCTGTAAAAGCGGGGAACAGAGAGGCGCCTGTTTATGGAATGAATGAGTCAGTCTCCATAATCTGTTGTGTATTATAAGCCTTTCCTTACGTCTTTGCAACGGCCTCCCATCCCCTTAGCAAAATATGATACTGATCAGGCTGAACGAATACGGACAATAAGGCAGTTTGAGATCACGGGGTTATAAACGGGGTTGTCAACCTTTCCGTAGTCTCCGGAAGGGCGATTGCCGGAATACAGATGCAGACCAGAAATTCTCCTCCCGGAAAATCAATCGCCGGATTAAAGCTGAACCCATGCACGCAGAAACCAATCACTTATCCCGTTCCCCAGGTCTATTGACCGCAGATTTGCCATAAAAGCTGCCCGAAAGAAGCTAAAGACAAATCACTGTCAGTATGCTATAATTGCGAGAGCAGCTCTGTGTGGCGAGTGGGCATGCCGACTGCGGCTGAGCTTCGTCATTCCACATGCGTTGCGGGAAAGTGCAATGAACCACCATCAATTTTGTGAGGGGTGATTTGATGCCTGGTCTGGTTGGTGCGGTATTGGCTGTAGTCATTTCGCTGTGCTGGTATCTGCCGGGGATACGCGCGCAGGGCGAAAACCGTGTATTGACGAAGAAAGACTATTGGAAGACGGCTGGTATCTACGGCCTCGGCTACACGTGCGTTCTGATCATCGCCACAGAAGTGATTTGGGACATGATCGCCGACCGCGCCGGACTCGCCGGATTCAGCCGGGACATCATTTCTGATTTTTTCCGCGCGGCGCTGCTGGAGGAGTTCTTCAAGTTCACCGGCTTCC
>CAMJPQ010000132.1 GCA_946407745.1 uncultured Clostridia bacterium | reverse complement strand
GATACAGCTCTTCGCCGATGTATTCGCTCAGGTCGATGATGAAGGTGGCCATGTCAGCCCAGGAACCACCGACACCCTTCTTCACGCTCGGGAAGCCGGAATCCTTGAAGTGGCGGTTGCGGAAGAGGCCGATCTGGGTGCCGTCCGCCTTGAAGACCTTCACCGCCGCGGTGCGGCCGCCCATGCGCACGGTGATGTAGCCGCAGCCGCCCAGCATGAAGTGGGAAGAGGTGATGTGCCAGGCCTCGGGCTCCGGAATAGTCGTGGCCCAGCCGTCCAGGTGGTAGTTGCCGGCCTGGTTGAAGGGCATTTCCTCATTCCAGTAGGTGGTCTCCGAGCTGAGGCCCAGGGGATTGCCCGCTTCATCCACAGGCCAGCCCTCCGGCAGCGTCCAGCCGGTGAAATCGCCGGTCTCAAAGCCGCCGTTCTCCAGCTGGTAGGGGATTTCGCTCTCCGCGAAAGCGGCGGGGAGAACAGTGCAGATCATGGCGGCCATCAGCAGCAGGGAAATCAGTTTTTTCATGTTGTTGCTCCTTTCAGCACACTGTGTCGTTAGTGCGGTCATGAAATGTTGTTGAACCAGGCACTCCTCTCAATCGCCAGCCTGCTGCGTCCTTTTGCGGAAGCATCACCGGCTTTTCGTGATCGCCCCCTTTTATCGGTCCATGAGCGTCAAAAGGTCAAAAAGGTTACTCATAAATAGAGGAAACGCTCCACACCTGCAGAGAGAGCACCTGCACATCACCGTCGGCAAACAGCTTGATTTCCTGTGCCGTCGGGTCTGCGTAGGAGCGCACGCTGATGGCCTTGTCCTCATTGAAGAAGCCCTCGACCAGCGAGCGGTCAATGAAAATCTCCATCGTCAGCTTTCCGTCCTTCAGCGGCACTTCCCCCTCCACGACGGAGGCCTTCGCATCCTTTGCGCGGTTGCTGGTAAAGCCGTCCATTGTGCCTTTTGCCGTGTAATAGGTAAAGGAGGTGTGGTTCCTGCGGCCCTGCGCCTTGCAGGTCAGCCCGAAATTCTGTTCATCCTGCGGCGCGAGCACCGCCCTGATGTACAGCAGATCGCCGCTCACCTGCGTCAGCGCTGCGTTCGCCTCCTCCAGCGGGACGTTTTCAACCGAGAGCAGTTCGTCTTTCAGCAGGCTGTATACGCGCTCGTCCGGCACAATGCACACGCCTGTGCCGTCATCATTCAGGAAAATGTTCCTGGTCAGGCCCGCGCTGTGGGCCCAGCCGGAAGCGGCCTGCTCCGGACCGGGGCGCTGGTCCTGCATGATGGAGAACACACACACCCGGCCTGTGACCGGATCCAGCATCACGCTGGGGCCAGTGAACACATTGCCTCCGTAATCCAGCAGCCGGGGCAGGGCAAAGTCCTCATCGGGGGTGAATCTTCCGGTCTCCTTGTCAAAGTCTCCCAGGAAGTAATAGACCTTGTTGTCCGCGATGCTCGCGGGTGCGGGGGAGATGAAGAAAGAGTAGCGCGTGATTGTACCTTCTCTGTTGCTCAGCGGCAGCAGGATGGGCAGCTCCCAGCTGGTGCCGTACACCACCGACTGGTTTTCCATCTCGTAGATGGGTCCCCTGTACTGCCAGTCCATATCAATCGTTCCGTCCGCCAGCACCTCCAGGCGATCGGTGACATACAGCAGTGCCGTGCCGCCGCCCTCCTCCGTGCCGGAGCAGACCAGCATATACCAGTCCTCGCCCTCTTTCCAGATGTGGCTGTCGCGGAATTCGCCCGCTCTGCCCTGGCCGGGCTGCTGCGCGATGGCCAGCTCGTCGCAGATGACCCACTCCGTCAGCTCCGGGTCGCTCAGGTCAGCGGGATAGGCCGCGCCGATATTCTGGTTGGAGATGAGGCCCTCACTGCGGAAGCTGTCGTTGCCTGCGGTGAAGAACAGTATCGGCACACCGTTTTTATCCATCGCGGCACCGCCGGACCAAACGCCGTCCGGCACAACGCTGTTCTCTGTGGGCACGATGGCGTCCTGAATTTGTCGCCAGTGGACAGTGTCCTCGCTGACGAGGTGGCCCCAGCAGATGTTCCGCCAGTATGTGCCCACAGAATTGCTCTGGAAGAACAGATGGTACATGCCGTTGTAGTACAGCGGCGCATGCGGCTCGTTCATCCAGTGCTGGTAGGGCCCGCCGTGATACTGCGTCTTGTAAATGTCACCTGTAAGGATATTTTCCAGCCCGATTTCCTCATATGGAATCTCGTGCGTGTCCGCTTTGGCTGCCTCTGCGATCTCTTCTTCGGTGAAGGGCTCACTGTACAGGTACAGCTCATCCATCAGGCCGGCAAACATCTGGTAATTGCCTGCGGCAATCTGCTCACCGTAGCCGTTTTTGCCGACCAGCAGCGTCTCCTTCACCGCCGGCTCAATTACCGAATCGGGAAACACGGGTGTGTAGGCAGCCTCTTCCCCGTTCAGGTACAGCGCCATTTTCCCCGCCTCTCCGTCAAAAACGGCGGCGACATGGTTCCACTCGTTGCGGCGCAGGCGCGCCTCATCCGCCCATAGGGTAAACCAGTCTTCTCCTGTACCCACCTCAAAGCAGAGCCGGCCAAAGCGCTGATAGCCCAGCAAAAATCCCTGGTTTTCCGGCTTGTAGTACTGCCCGACAATGGTGGTCAGGTGAGCGTTCCCGTTCGCGGCGGCATTCGGATCATCCCATTCAAAGGCGCGGGGCGCCACCCACACGCTGATGGTCAGGGCGCTGCCGGAAACACAGATTTCCTCCGGGCTGTAGGCAATATAGGTCGAGGCCCCGTCAAACAGCAGCGAGCAGCCCTCCACACCGGCATCGCGCCACTGCGGCTCCATGCTTTCGGTATAGGCAGGGGCCAGATACTGGTACTGGATGTTCGCCTCTTTCAGGTGCCCGCTCTCGTCCTGAACGGTCACTCCCTTCCCCTCATTGAAGGACAGGTGAAGAAGCTCGGCAGGCTGAAGCGCTGTCTCCGCTGATGCGGACGCCGCCAGCAGCACCAGGGCAATCAATACAGGCAGCCATTGTTTCTTCATTTTTCTCCTCCTGCTACAAGGGTTGTGGCAGCATGTTTCTTTTTATTTCAGGTGGTGCGCCTCCACCGAGATCTGCAGCGGCGCATCGGCTGCGAAGGTGATCCCGTCTGCCTGCAGCGGTGTGGGGATCAAAGATGTCACTGCCCGCTCTCCGCCGTTGATGAACAGCTCGACACTCTCCTTGTCCAGCAGCAGGCGAAGTGTCATTTCGCCGTTCCGCATTTCCGCCTTCACATGGCGCGTGTGCGCGATGTCCCGGTGGGAACCGCCGTGGCTTCTGTCGAAGACCAGTTCGCCGCGCGCAAGGTCGCAGCGAATTTGCACATAGTGGCTGGCATCCTTCGCCACATGCAGCGTGAAGCGGCGGCAGGGGCTGTTTTCGCGGTGCAGGGTTACCGTCATGTCCAGCATTCTGCCCCGCACCCCGTTCAGCGACGTTTCCTCGCTGACGGTGACCTGGTGATGGCGCACGCTGTCCTGCCACATTGTTTCGATTTCCCTCACGGGGCGCTGCATCAGGCGGCCGTCCTGTATGAACAGCTCCCTGGGCGTGCTCATCTGGGCGTACCACGGGTGGCGGCGCGGCGCCTCCTTGCAGGTTTCCCAGTTGTCCATCCACGCGACCATGATTCTCCGCCCGTCAGGGGCCAGCGTCGTCTGCGGCGCGTAGAAGGTCAGGCCGTGATCCACGGGCTGCACGCTCTCCCGCACAAAGCTGTGGTCCTGCCTGTCATACCGGCCGATGAGCGCCACCGTGCCATAGCCCGCGTGGAATTCTTCCCTCGCGTGCATCTCCTGCGGGCTGACCATCAGCACCTGTTTTCCGTCAAGCCGGAAGAAGTCCGGGCATTCCCACATGCGGCCGTACTCGCTGCAGCTAGCGTCCAGCTCGCACACAAAGTGCCAGTCCAGGCCGTCCCGGCTCTCCATCAGCAGTATGGCGCCCTGCTTTTCGTCGTGTCGGTTGGCCACGGCCATATAGAACACGCCGTCTTCAAGCCAGATCTTGGGATCGCGGAAGTCAAATTCGCTGTAGCCTTCCGGCAGGTGGGAGTGGCGGATCACCGGATTCAGCAGGGATTTTGTGAAGTCCTGCCCATCGCCGATGGCCACACATTGCGCCTGCGTTTCGCGGCGGAAGGTTCCGGCCGGCTGCACGCCGGTATAGCACAGCATCAGCCGGCCGTCCGGCAGGGGCACGGCACTGCCCGAGAAGCAGCCGCCAGCGTCCGCAGCCGTGTCCGGTGCCATGGCGCAGGGCATATACGTCCAGTGCAGCAGGTCGCTTGACACCGCGTGCCCCCAGTGCATGGGGCCCCACTGCCGGGAAAAAGGATGATACTGATAGAACAGGTGGTACTGCCCCTTGTAATAGCAAAACCCGTTCGGATCGTTCATCCAGCCGACCAGTGGCGTCAGGTGAAACAGTGGGCGTTCTTCGGCCGACAACTTCATCGCCTGCTCCCGCTCAAATTCTCTCACTCTGTCCAGGGGTGTCGGGTTCTTGCTCATGGTAGCCTCCTGCTCTTTTGTTTTGGAAAGCCGGAGACCGAATGACCGATCTCCGGCACAGATAGTTTACATCAAGGGATTACTTGGCAGCCAGATAGCGGTCATACACATCCTGATAGATGCTCAGCAGATCGCTCATGCCGCAGCGGTCCAGATAGCTCTTGTAGCTCTCCCACTCCTCGTCGGTGGGGCCGCCGTTCTTCAGCCACAGGGCTTCCTGCTCGGAAACCGCGCGCTCGAAGTCAGCACGGTAGAAGTCAATGTCGTCCAGCTCGGTCTCGGTGAACACGCAGTCCATCGGATAGAAGGTGAAGTCGGACACATAGTTGAACCAGAAGTCATAGATATCGGCCAGGCGCTGCATGGCGCGGTCTTCCATGTAGAAGAACTCGTTGTAGTATTCGGACAGGATCAGCTTGGGACCGGCCACCTCATACTGGCCCTTCAGTTCGCCGGCAGACTTGCCGAACTTCGCCTGGGCTTCCTCGTTGGTGATGGACTTCCACATGCCCTTCTCGTCCTGCTCGGTGAAGTACACGCCGATGGGGCCGTACTGCAGCTGCATCACGATGTCGCCCTGATACCACTTGTCATAGAAGGAAAGCAGCTTGGCGGGATCGGTGCAGCGGTTGGTGATGGACAGCTGGCCGGAATTGGTGGCGCCGCCGGTGCGCAGGTTCACATTGCTGGTGCCGTCGGGGCCGGTCAGGATGGGCAGGTACACATAGTCCTCAGCGTACTTGCCGGTGATTTCAGGGATTTCCCACCAGGTGGTGACGCCCACGCGGCCGCCGGAGCACTTGGCGATCAGCTGGTTGGT
>CAMJPQ010000131.1 GCA_946407745.1 uncultured Clostridia bacterium | reverse complement strand
ATTATCTAAATGACATTGGTCCGGGGGGACCAACCACACTTTTGAGTCCCCCCGGTGGGCTTTTGGTGCTTTTCGCCCAGACGAAAAGCACGCCAGACAAAGAACCCACTTACATACGAGCTCCCGCCGCAGGCGGGTATCCGCGCCGCGCGACGGGCAGGGCGACGGCCCCTCTGTCGCCGCGCGACATCTCTCCGGCGCTGCCGCCCGTTCTCCGCTGAAAACAGCCCACCGGGCTGTTTTCCGGGCGCTACGAACTCAGTGAACTGGGGCGACTTTGGTCGCAAGCCCCCCCGCAGGGGAAAAGCCGCGCGCTGCGCATGCCCCCGCAGGGGAAAGCCGCGCAGCGCAAGCCCCCCCGCAGGGGAATGCCCCCGCAGGGGGAAATCCCGCTTGAACCCGCGCCGCAAACGGCGTATAATAATCCCCGCTGCGCGGGGCCCCGCCCTGCGCCACACCGCAAAAAGAATTGAGGTTTTGCAATCCATGGATTTTGCAGAAATACTGGCCCGCGAATTCGGGCTGCAGAAATGGCAGACCGAGGCAGTGATCCGCCTGCTGGCGGAGGGCAGCACCCTTCCCTTCATCGCCCGCTACCGCAAGGAAGAGCACGGAGAGATTGACGACACCCGCCTTCGCGAGCTGGCAGAGCGCCTGGAAACACTGAAGAAGCTGGACGAGCGCAGGCAGGAGATTTCCGCCTCGCTGAAAAAGCTGGAGGTGTGGACGGAGGAGCTCCAGTCCGCCCTGGACGCAGCGCTGACCGTCGGCCAGCTGGAGGACATCTATCGCCCCTACAGGCCCAAACGGCGCACAAGGGCCTCCGTGGCGAAGGAAAAGGGCCTGGAGCCGCTGGCGGACAGGGTGCTGCTGCAGCTGAGCCGCGCTGCCACACCGGAGGAGCTGGCGGAAGGCTTCATCTCGCCGGAGAAGGGCGTAAACACCGCGGAGGAGGCCCTGCAGGGCGCGATGGACATCATCGCCGAGCGCGTCAGTGATGACCCGAAGGTGCGCGCGGGCCTGAAACGCCTGTACACCACCGGCTGCGCCGTGCGCACCACCGCGGCCACGGAGGAGGACAGCGTCTACCGCAATTACTATGACGCGTCGGAGCCGCTGCGCACCATGCCCAGCCACCGTGTGCTGGCAATGAACCGCGGCGAAAAGGAGGGCATGCTGAAGGTGAGCCTGGAGGTGAACCGCGTTCACGCCCTCAACATCATCCGCGCAGAAAACGTGCTGTCCAGGCCGACCTTCTCCACAAGGTACGTGGAGGCGGCCTGCGAGGACGCCTATGACCGCCTGATCGCGCCTTCGCTGGAGAATGAGCTGCGCGGCGACCTGACAGAGCGCGCGCAGAAGGCGGCGATTGACGTGTTTGCCATGAACCTGAAGCCCCTGCTGATGCAGCCGCCGGTGCGCGGCAAGGTGACCATCGGCCTGGACCCGGGCTACAGCCACGGCTGCAAAATTGCCGTGGTGGATCCCACCGGCAAGGTGCTGGACACAGCGGTGGTCTATCTCTATCAGAAGGAACGCGCCAAGGCGCTGATCACCGCGCTGATCAAAAAGCACGGGGTGGAGGTGGCCGCCATTGGCAACGGCACGGCCAGCCGGGAGACCGAGGCGCTGTTTGTGGAGGTGATGCGGGAGCTGAGCAGCGTGAAGCCGGTCAGCTACATGATCGTGTCGGAGGCCGGTGCGTCGGTCTATTCCGCCTCACCGCTGGCGGCGGAGGAGTTTCCCCAGTTTGACGTGAACCTGCGCTCGGCGGTCTCCATTGCGCGCCGCCTGCAGGATCCGCTGGCGGAGCTGGTGAAAATCGACCCCAAGGCCATCGGCGTGGGGCAGTACCAGCATGACCTGAAGGAAAGCGAACTGGACAGCGCGCTGGCCGGCGTGGTGGAGGACTGCGTGAACGCCGTGGGCGTGGATGTGAACACGGCGAGCTGCTCCCTGCTGAGCCATGTCGCCGGTGTGAATGCCTCCATCGCGAAGAACATCGTGGCCTACCGCGAGGAAAACGGCCCCTTCCAAAGCCGCGCCGCGCTGAAAAAGGTGCCCAGGCTGGGACCGAAGGCCTTCGAGCAGTGCGCGGGCTTCCTGCGCGTGCCCGGGGGAAGGGACGCGATGGAGAATACGGGCGTCCACCCGGAGAGCTACACTGTGGCGAAGGAGCTGCTGAAGCGCTATGGCCTGACCACGGCGGACGCCGCCAGGGGAAAGCTGAAGGAGGCTGCCGAGGCGGAAGGGTACGAGGCGATCTCCAAATCGCTGGGGGCCGGTGTGCCGACGCTGCGGGATATCGTGGCGGAGCTGAGCAAGCCCGGCCGTGATCCGCGCGACGAGCTGCCCCCGCCGCTGCTGCGCTCGGACGTGCTGGAGATGAAGGACCTGAAGCCGGGCATGGAGCTGAAGGGCACCGTGCGCAACGTGACGGATTTCGGCGCGTTTGTGGACATCGGCGTGCATGAGGACGGCCTGGTGCACAAGAGCCAGTTCGGCCGCTTTGTGCGCCACCCCTCAGAGGCGGTGCGCGTCGGCGACGTGGTGACGGTGTGGGTGCTTGAGGTGGACGAGCAGAAAAAGCGAGTTTCGCTGACGATGAAACGGCAGGATAAAAAATGAGAAGGGGATCAATTCCCCTTCTCCATCCATTCCAGCGCCCTGCGCAGCGCCGTCTTTCCGTGGGCATAGGTCAGCCCGCCCTGCATGTAGGCGGTATAAGGCGCCCGCATGGGACCGTCGGCGCTCAGCTCAATGGACGCGCCGGACACGAAGGTGCCTGCCGCCATCACAACCTGGTCCGTGTAGCCGGGCATGTCCCACGGCTCGGGCAGGGCCATGCTGTCAATGGGCGAGGCCATCTGTATGCCCTGGCAGAAGCGCACCAGGTTCTCCGGCTTCTCCAGGCGGATGGCCTGAATGATGTCGGCGCGCGGCGCGAAGGCAGAGGGCGTGGTGGTGTAGCCCATTTCCTCAAACACGCGGGCCGCGAGGCAGGCGGTTTTCAGCGCCTGCGCCACCGTGTGGGGCGCCATGAACAGCCCCTGGTAGAACGGCTGATAGGACGCGGCGTAGCTGCCCACCTCCAGGCCGATGCCGGGTGAGGTGAGCCGCGCGGCGATTCTTTCCACAGCGGTGTGGGTACCAACAATATAGCCTCCCGTCGGTGCCAGCCCGCCGCCGGGATTTTTGATCAGCGAGCCGACGCACACGTCGGCACCGTGATGTGTGGGCTCGGTTTCGCGAACAAATTCGCCGTAGCAGTTGTCCACCATCAGCACCACGCCGGGATGGCGGTGCACCAGCTCCGCGAGGGGGCCGAAGTCCTCCGGCATCAGGGAGGGACGCCATGCGTAGCCCCGGCTGCGCTGCGCGATGACCAGCGAGGTTTCCGGATGGAGGGCAGCTTCCACCGCGGCGAGATCAATCTTTCCCTCCGGCGTCAGCTCCGCCTCGCTGTAGGTCACGCCCATTTCCCGCAGGGAACCGGCGGGAGGCACCGTCTGCTTCCACCCGATGACCTCCTCCAGGGTATCGTAGGGCGCGCCGGTGGCGGAAAGCACGTGCTCACCGGGGCGGACAAGGCCGAGTATGGCCAGGGCAAGGGCGGAGGTGCCGCTGGCGATCTGCGGGCGCACAATGGCGCTTTCCGTCCCGAAAAGATCGGCAAAAAGCCCGGACAGCGTATCGCGCCCGATATCGTCATAGCCGTAGCCCAGGCTCGGCGCGAAGTGGCGGGCGGCCACCTGCCGGGAGGCAAAGGCGGCGAGCACCCGCTCTGTATTTCTCTCTTCCACCGCCTGGATGCCCTCAAATACGGGCTGAAGATCCTTCTCGGCGGAGGCAATGCGTTCATCAATGGTTGGCATGCTGTAGCTCCTTCCTCAGTATAGCACCTGAGCATTATAGCACAGCTTTGCTGCAGGGGGAAGTGGCGCGGCACATGCTTATTGCTTGCCGCTGTCTGCGCACTTTACAAAAATTTCTATTTCAAGGTTGCAATAAAGAAATAAATATGTTATAAAGGGATTGTATACAGTTGCCCATGAGTTGATTCGGAGGGGTTCGATATGCTGTTTTCTATCCGTTTGCGGACGCTCCGGAACCAGCACCGCATGAGCAGGGAAGCGCTGGCTAAGATGATGGGTGTGACAGGCCAGACCGTCTATCGCTGGGAAACAGGCATGGCGCAGCCGAATATTCAGAAGCTGATTGCCCTGTCTGAACTGTTCTCTGTGACGCTGGATGAGCTGTGCGGCAAAACCGCCGAGCTGGATCCGGATATGCACCTGATGATGCGAGCCTATGAGCAGATGACCGCCGAGGAGCGGCAGACCATGCTGCGTGTGGGGAGCGCCCTGTTTGAAAAGGCTTTCACGCTCACGCCGTGCCTGCCGGGAAAAGAGAAGCAGACAAAGAACGGTGAAGCCGCGGAGGAGCTGAAGGCTTCCGGGCGCGGCAGAAAAAAGAAGACCACGCAGCAGGATTAAGAACGACCGGAGCGGCCCGACGCGGGCTGCTTTTTTTCAGCGGGAGGGGAAGGATGAAGACGGACTGGACACTGATTCAGCGCGAGGAGGAGGCGCAGCTGGCCCGGCTGGCGGCCGCCTGTGTGGCAAGGCTGGGGAAGCCGGGGCTGCCGGTGGACGCGCTGGCCATGCTGCAGCGCTGCCGCGCCACCACGGTGCTGACCGCCCGCCAGCTGATCAGTACACAGATGCCGCTGCCTGAACCGATGCGGGCCGCGCTGCGCAAGTGCGGCGCGTTGACCTGGTGCCGCGGGGAGCGGGAAGAGGAACGGCGCTATATCGTGCTGTACCGGGACGACCTGCCGCCGGCGGAACGCCGCTGGAACCTGGCGCACGAGCTGGGACACAGGATTCTCCGGCACGCCTTTTCTGAAACAGTGGAAGAAAGACATCCCAAGGAGGAGGCGGCTGCCGACCTGTTCGCGGGCCACCTGCTGGCCCCGCAGCCCGTGCTCCGCGCCCTCTGCGGCGAAAAAGGCGAAAAAGAAGCCGCAAAAATGCTGGGCATGCCGGGAAAAATGCTGAGAAAAATGCTCGGCAGGTACGTTTTTTTCACTGACAGGCACCTGGAAGAGACCATTTGTGAACTGCTGCTGGGGAAATTTGAAACAGAATCAATCCAAAAAGCAGACGAAAACAGATAATCTGAATCGTAATGTTCGGAATATCACGAATGATACTGAGAGCCACAGGAAGGCCGTTCGTTTTTTACAAAAGTATTACGAAAAGTTAAAAACGATGCTAAAAAGGGCTTGACAAAGGTATCGTTCCGTGTTATTATGCACAAGCTGACCGCGCGGGGGTTACCCCAAGGGGCCGGCGACGAACCTTGAAAACGATACAGGGAAGAGAAAGCGCAA
>CAMJPQ010000130.1 GCA_946407745.1 uncultured Clostridia bacterium | reverse complement strand
GCTTTTCCCGGACTTTTCGCCCGGACGAAAAGTCCGCTAAACATAGAACCCACTTCCATACGAGCGCCCGCCGCAGGCGAGTATCCGCGTCGCGCAACGGGCACTGCAAAAAAAGGCCGCGCGCAGCGCTATAGCCCCGCAGGGGAAAAGCCGCGCGCAGCGCAAGCCCCCCGCAGGGGTAAGCACCACGCAGCGGCCCAAAAGCCAGAGCCCACATACACAAAACTCTCCCCGCGGGAGAGTTTTGCATATATTGATCACATTCTTCCTTACTTCTCCAGCTTCTCCTTTTTGAAGAAGTGCTTGATCAGCCGGCCGAGGCCCTTGTGCCAGTGGCCATTGCACATCAGCAGGATGTCCTCGCTCATGGCGGTGGTCACCATGCCGCCCATCATCTTGGCCATTCCGCGGAAGGGGATGTTGTAAATGAACAGCATGTTCAGATCCGGCTTGCCGTTCTCAATGGCCTTGTTCACCTTGCCGGTGAGTATCCTGTAGGCAAAGCGCGCGATGGGGTTCTTGGCGTAGAACAGCTGGCGCACGGTATCGTTGATCTCCAGGGGCTGCAGCTTGTTCCAGGTGTGGGCGGGCAGTTTGCGGCTGATCAGCGCCTGGAAGGAGGCGTCGGGCACGTTCATCAGGTCGGCGGTGCGGTAGCAGTCGAAGGCGGGGTTGGCGTAGGGGTTCTGTTTGCCGGTGCCCTTCACCTGCAGCGTGGCCTTCAGGCGGATGTCCTCGCTGGAGGCGCCGATGGAGATCTCCCACAGGCCGCCCTCCACCTCAAAGGCGCCGGACTGCACGTTCCAGTAGCGGAAGGTGTACTTGTCGAAGGGGATGGTGATCTGCTTTTTCTCACCGGCCTTCAGCGATACGCGCGCAAAGCCCTTCAGCTCGATGGCCGGGCGGAAGATTTTCGCGCCGGGCAGGGACACATACAGCTGGGCGATTTCGTCGGCGTCGCGGCTACCGGTGTTCGCCACGGTGAAGGTGGCGCCGCTCTCGTTCACGCTCAGGCCGCTGTACTCAAAGGTGGTGTAGCTCAGGCCGTAGCCGAAGGGGAAGCGCACGGGCTGCTTCGCGGTGGCAAAGTAGCGGTAGCCCACATAGATGCCCTCGCGGTACTCCGCGGTGGCCTCCTTGCCGGGATAGTAGCGGCTGACGGGGGTCTTGCCGTATTCCACGGGGAAGGTCTCGGCCAGCTTGCCGCCGGGCACGGCCTCGCCGCAGAGCACGCGCAGCATGGCGTCCGCCGCGGCCTCGCCGCCAAGGCCGCCGTACAGCAGCGCCTGCACCTGGTCCAGCCAGGGCATTTCCACCGCGCTGCCGCAGGACAGCACCGCCGCCACAGGCTTGTTCAGCCTGCTCAGCTCGGCAATGAGGCTGATCTGGTTCTGGGGCAGGCGCATGTGCGTGCGGTCCAGGCCCTCGGTTTCAAAGCCCTCCGGCAGGCCGATGTACAGCAGCACCGCGTCCGCCTGGCGAGCCAGCGCGATGGCCTCCTCCGCCATGGCCTTGTTCTCACGGTCCAGCCGCTCAAAGCCCTGGGCGTAGCCCACCTGATTGGGAAAATACTTTTTGGAAAGCGGCAGCGTTTCGTCCACGCTGTGCGGGTTCACCATGCTGCTGCCTGCGCCCTGGTAGCGCGGGTGCGCGGCAAAATCGCCGATGATGGCCACCTTCGTGTTTTTGTCCAGGGGCAGCAGGCCGCCGTCGTTTTTCAGCAGCACAGCGCACTGCTCGGCAGCCTCGCGCACGGCGGCGTGCTGCTGCTCGGGCGAGGGGGCGGGCACGGGCTGGAGCGCGGTTGTGGTCAGCACCACGTCCAGCAGCTGATCCACCCGCTCGTCCACCAGGCTCTCGCTGATTTTCCCCTGCTTCACGGCGGCAAGCAGCTGCAGGGCGCTGTCATCGCCGGCGGCGGGCATCTCCAGGTTCATACCGGCGCGCACGCCCTCCACATAGCTGTTGGAGCCGCCCCAGTCGGTCACCACCATGCCGTCGTAGCCCCACTCGCCGCGCAGAATGTCGTACAGGTGGGCGTTTTCGTTGGTGTAGGTGCCGTTGAGGCGGTTGTAGCTGGTCATCACCGCGCGGGGCTGGCCCTCGGTGATGGCAATCTCAAAATTGGTCAGGTACATTTCGCGCAGGGTGCGCTCGTCCATCACGGAGTCGGAGTGCATGCGCAAAAGCTCCTGGCTGTTGGCGGCGAAATGCTTCGCGCAGGCGGACACGCCGTTGGACTGCGCGCCGCGTATGAAGCCGGCGGCCAGCTTGCCCGCCAGGTAGGGGTCTTCGGAATAGTACTCAAAGGAGCGGCCGCACAGGGAGGAGCGCTTGGTGTTCAGGCCGGGGCCCAGCAGCACCTGCACGCCCTGCGCGCGGGCGTCCGCGCCGACAATGGCGCCCATGCGCCCGGCAATTTCCGCGCTCCAGCCGTTGGCGATGGTGGAGGCGGAGGGAATGTTGGTCGCCTTGGTGGAGGCGTTCAGGCCCAGATGATCGCCCTCGCCCGCCTGCTTGCGCAGGCCGCTGGGGCCGTCGGAGAGCATCATGGCGGGAATGCCCAGCCGCTCGATGGCGTGCGTGTGCCATACATCCTTGCCGGAGAGGAAGGCGCACTTCTCCTCCAGCGTCATTTTCCGGATCAGGTCTTCATGGCGCATGATAAAAACCTCCTGCCTGTCGGCACCGCCGGCTGATTTTTCTGGCAAGCGGGCGGTAAACGCGTTTTTTCAATGAGTTGATTATAAAATAAGCCTCCGTGAATTGCAAGGACAGATTTGAAGCTTCAGTCCTCTCCGTCAAAAGCGAGCCCGAGGAAGTCCGCGGCGGTTCTGACGAGCGCTCTCGCCTCCGCGAGTGTCGGCGCCTCGGCGAACACGCGCAGGCGCGGCTCGGTGCCGGAGAAGCGGATGATGATCCACCCGTCGGGGAAATACACCTTGCAGCCGTCCATGTAGCTGACGCGCTCAATGGGGCGTCCGTAATCCGGCAGGCGCTTTTCCTCCATCACCGTGCGGCGGATGGCCTCCTTCCCCTCCGGGGTGAGCGGGAAGTCGTATTCGGCCATGCGCATTTGGCCGTAGCGCTCATACAGGCCGGAAACCAGGCGGCTGAGCGGCTCGCCGGTCACGCTGAGCATTTCCACCAGCAGGCTGGCAGCGTACAGCCCGTCCTTGCCGGCGATGTGCCCGCGCACGGTCAGGCCGCCAGAGGACTCGCCGCCGATCAGCGCGTCGTGCGCCTCCATCGCGGAGGAAATGTGCTTGAAGCCAACGGGCACCTCAATGCACTCCTGCCCGTAGGCCGCCGCGATGCGGTCCAGCAGGTGGGTGGTGGCGATGTTGCGCACGGCCGCGCCGCGCCAGCCCTTGTGCTGCAGCAGGTACTGGTACAGAAGGGCCAGCACCTCGTTGGCGGACACATAGCTGCCCTTTTCGTCGATGATGCCCAGGCGGTCGGCGTCGCCGTCGGTGGCGATGCCCACATCCGCGCTGTGGTCGCGCACGGCGGCCTGCAGGTCCACCAGGGTCTCCGGGTTAGGGGCGGGCAGGTGCCGGCCGAAGAAGGCGTCGTGCCGGTCGTTGATGACGTCAATGTCGCAGCGGGCGGTATAGAGTATGGTCTGCAGGCCCGTGAGGCTAACGCCGAACATGGGGTCCAGCACCACGCGCGGCCTGCGCCGGCGGATGGCGGCCGTGTCGATCTGCGCGAGGATGGAGTCCAGGTAGCTGTCCCGGGGGTCGATGAAGGTCAGGCGGCCCGCCTGCCGCGCCGCATCGAAGTCCTGCGTGCGGATGGAGGCTACCGCCAGGGCGTTTGCCTCCTCCTGCACAACGGAGGTGACCGCCTCCACAGCGTCCCTTCCGCCGTGTGTGAACAGCTTGATGCCGTTGTAGATGGCGGGGTTGTGGCTCGCGGTGACCATGGCGCCGTAGTGCAGCCCCATGTGCCGGACAGTGAACATCACCTGCGGCGTGGGGCAGGACAGGTTCACAAAATAGACGCGGATGCCCTCGCCCACAGCAGCCTCGCTGAACCAGATGGCCGCCTCGCGGCTGAGGAAGCGCCGGTCGTAGCCGATCACAAGCCCCTCCTCCGCAACGCCCTCCGCAGCCATGCGGCGGGCCAGGGCGGCGGCGACCCGCTGGATATTCTCCCTGGTAAAGCCGTCGCCGATCACGGCGCGCCAGCCGCCTGTACCGAATTCCACCATGGCGGTACCTCCTGTGCTGTTTTTTCTGTGACCTCTGCTTCTATGATAACGCGCCGGGATAGCGAGGTCAAGGGAAAAAACCGCCGCCGGAAATGTTTGACAGGCCACCCGTTTTGGAGTACAATGCCGTGGAATAAGGGCGCGGAGCCTTTGTACAGGGGGACATGGCCATGGCGGAATCAAAAAACAGGGAAGAGCAGCGGCGCAGCCTGAACGGCGTGGAGTACTTTGACCGCGGACGGGCAGAGGGCCGCAACGGCAGGGCCTATGAGCGCTATGCCATCCACACGCATTTTGTGGAGGTGGGCGAGGACCAGGCCGAGCTGGTGCGCCGGTACGTGCTGCCGCTGTACCAGCAGGGCGATGTGCTGGCCTTCGGGGCCAAGGTGATGGCCATGTGCACCGGCAATGTGCGCACCAAGGAGCAGTGCAAGCCGGGCTTCTGGGCCAGGCTGCTCTCGCCGCACGCCAGCGAAACCGTGGCGGGCATCGGCATGCATGATCCCTACAAGCTGCAGCTGGCTATTGACATGGTCGGCGCGCCGAAGGTGGTTTTTGCCTCCGTTGCCTCAGCGGTGACGAAGCTGTTCGGCGTGAAGGGCGTTTTCTACAAAATCGTGGGCAAGGACGTGGCCGGCATCGACGGCTTCTACTACCGCTCCTCCTTTGACCGGTACAAGGACCTGGCGCTGATTAACAATACCAACCCGGTGGAGCTGTGCGACGACCTGGAGAAAAAGACCGGTGTGCCCGTAGTGCTGATGGACGCCAACGACATCGACCAGAACCAGCTTGGCAAGGGTACGAATTTCCCCCTCACCGATGAGGAGATACAGGACGCGCTGAAGGACAATCCCTCCGGGCAGGGCGACGAGCTGACCCCGCTGATCCTCATCCGGCCGGTGAAATGAGCCAGGGGTGGGAGAAAAAAGAATATGGCCGGACAGCCGCTGGGGGTGCGGCTGTCCGGCTTTTTTGCGCCGTGCGGGAACCCGCCCGCGGGGGAGCGCTGCGCGGCTTTCCCCTGCGGGGCTATAGCGCTGCGCGCGGCCTTTTTATGCAGTGCCTGTTGCGCGGCGCTGATACCCGCCTTTGGCAGGCGCTCATATGAAAGTGGGTTCTATGTTCAGCGGACTTTTCGTCCGGGCGAAAAGTCCGGGAAAAGCCCGCCGGGGGGACTCAA
>CAMJPQ010000129.1 GCA_946407745.1 uncultured Clostridia bacterium | reverse complement strand
GTAGCGCACCACACTGGCAGTGTGGGGGTCAGCGGTTCGAATCCGCTATGCTCCATCGCAGGCCTTCGGAGGCGGTTTGTTTCCGAAGGTTTTTTTGCGCCCTTCCGCCGCCTCTCCCCCGCTGCCGCGGCCGCCGGAAGCCGGCTCCGCCCATTGCCACATCTCTCTTGCGGTGGTATACTTCACCGCGAAGGCGGCTGATCCATACCTGCCGCTTCCGGAAGGAGAAAACAAATGCGTGAGTATAAGCTCGTTTACCTGAACAAGGGGCTCAGCGCCTCCCGCGACAAGGATGTACAGAAAGCGGAGGACAAAATCAACGAGATGGCGGAGCAGGGATGGATTCTCCAGCAGGTTGCCACCCCTGGCGACGGAGCCGGCGCAATGATCGGCGTGTTCTACAAAGAGCGGACGCTGTAACGCTGCCCTTGCTCGCCGCCCGTGCTCTGCGGAGGCTGCCCGGCTGCAGTGCCGGGCTTTTTTTCGTGCAGGAAGGTCCGGCGGATATTCTTCCCCTGCCGCCAGGCTGCCGCATCTCTGTGCGCGCCTGATGAGGGACAAATGAAAATGAGTCTCATTTCTCTATTGACAGGTTATGGCAAATATGCCAAAGTGATAACCGTTCTCATTTTCAAAGAAGGAGATGCGCGCCTTGGCAGCAAAGACAGGCTATCGGACAAGAGCCCAGGAAGAACTGTTGGCCTACCTGCAGTCGACGCCAGGCGTGCACCACAGCGCAGCGGAACTGAAGGAGCACTTCGAGAATGAGGGAAGCGCCATCGGCACCGCCACCATCTACCGCCAGCTGGAGCGGTTTGTGGATGAGGGGCGCGTCAAAAAATACATCATCGGCCCCGGAGAAAGCGCCTGCTATGCGTTTGAGAATGAGGCGCAGGGCTGCTCCTCGCATTTCCACTGCAAGTGCAGGCAGTGCGGGCGGCTGATTCATCTTGACTGCGACGAGCTGCGCGAGATACAGGCGCACCTGCTGGAGCACCACGGCTTTGAGTGGGATGCCGGAAAAACGGTTTTTACGGGCTTTGCCGCCAGTGCCGCGAGGCATGAAAGCAAGGCATAGATATAAGGAAGGGGGATGAGAGCATGTTCAGGCAGAAGCGTGTTGGCGCGGTGCTTGTTTGCGCTGTTTTGCTGCTGGCTGTGTTCTTTTCCTCCGTATGGATGGCCCATGAGACGGAGCATCATTGCACGGGCGAGGATTGCCCGGTCTGCCAGGCCATCGCCATGAGCGGTAGCTTCCTGCGCCTTGTTGCCGCAGCAATCCTGTCGTTTGTTTTCCTTCTGGGCCTTCTGAACGCAAAACGGCCGGGCTTTGCCTCCCGGATCTTTGATATACCCGTTTTGGGTACACTGGTGAGCTGGAAGATCCGTTTGAACGATTAACTGAACAGCTGCCGGTCTCTGCCGGACCGCGCACAGCGCCGCCGTGTTTTTGATTTGCCGGCGGCAGGCAAAAGCGCACGTGTTTTCCGCAGAGATCGGTTTATTCTACGCAGAATCTCATGAGACAAGGGGCTTTTGTGCCGTTCGGCGGCGTGCCCCTCTGCTCCGGGTTCTGTTTTTTGTGCACAAATCGCAATCCCACCGCCGCATGCAAACTGTGCGGCGCCACCTTAAAGGCCGGAGGAGTATAAAAATGAAAACAATAATTGCCCTCATTCTGACACTTGCGCTGGCCCTGCGCTGCACACTGCCCGCCGCCGTGGCCGAGAGCAGGAAAATCAGTGTGGTCACGACCATTTTCCCCATCTACGACTGGGCGCGTGAAGTGATCGGCGAAAACGAAAGCATCGAGCTAACGCTGCTGCTGGACAGCGGCGTAGACCTGCACAGCTATCAGCCGACCGCTGCCGACATCATGAAGATCGCCACCTGCGATGTGTTCGTCTACGTGGGCGGTGAATCCGACGAATGGGTGGAGGACGCCCTCCGTGAGGCCGTCAACCCCGACATGCGCGTCATCAGCCTGGTGGAAGCCATGGGCGATGACATCAAAATGGAAGAAATCGTGCAGAGCTGGATCAGCTGAGCAAGCTCCGCTACTGGACACGAAAGGCAATCCCGGACGCGCTGCCAGAACGAGAAGACTTCGCAGAACAGATGGAAGTGCGGGAAAACCTGCGGGAGTTGGAGCAGGTCATGGATGCCGCCATCGAAGCAGTGACGCAGGAGACTGATGAGCAGCAGCTTGTGACAGAAAGCCCGGCGCAGGAAAAGAAGCGCGATCAGGAACGTCAATGAAAAAGCTCCCCGGCTGGGCTGTGTAAGGCCCACCGGGGAGAACGGCAAACTGGAATGGATGCATCGATCTGTGATCTCAACGATACCGGGGCAGATGTTTATCCGTTGACGACCAGCAGATCAGACTGTCAGCAGCGGGAAGGGGAGCTTCATTCCCCCAGATACCGGATGCAGAGCATGGTGATATCGTCGGATTGCTCCGCGCCGGCCGTGAACGCCGCAAGGTCCCCGCTGACCAGACGGCACACGGACGCCGTGATGCCGTGATCTGACGAGGGCTCCGGCTCCTCCGTCCCGAATGAAAGAATCGTCTGCAGGCGCTCCTCGCCGTAGAGCTCCGCGTCGTGATTCATCGCTTCGGTCACGCCGTCTGTGTACAGATACAGAAGATCGCCTTTCTGCATCTGCACGGTCTGCTCCTTGTAGCGGATCCCCTCCATGCCGGCGAGCACAAAACCGGCTTTCAGCCTGACGTAATCCGCCTTCCCCTCCCGGATCAGAACGGGCGGATTATGTCCGGCATTCGCCACGCGCACAAGCCCCGTTTTCAGGTCGAGACAGCCGAGCCACGCGGTCACGAACATCTCCGCCTCGTTGTTCTCGCACAGTTTCCGGTTGGTCTGAGTGAATACCTCAGCGGGATTGAGCCCGCTCTCGGCCAGGCTCTTGATCACCGTCTTGGCCGTCATCATGAACATGGCGCCGGGGATGCTTTTGCCGGATACGTCCGCGATCACAAAGCAAAGCGTGCTGTCGCCGAGCATGAAGAAATCATAGAAATCCCCGCCCACCTCTCTGGCGGCATTCATGCTGGCGAACAGTTCAAACTCCCTCCGCTCCGGAAACACCCGGGGCAGCGCAGAGGTCTGAATTTCCTTGGCAATGGCCAGGTCCGCCTCGATCCGCGCCTCAGCCTTCGCCATCTCCGCAACCTTTTCATTTGCTTCCAGGGCGTCATTCGTCGCGTTGATGTTGGTGATCACCACATAGAAAGCCCAGATAAACAGGGCCAGAATGATCACGGAAAACAGGTTGACGTAAAGGTTTTCATTGGCTTCATATCCACGGAACGCCATCACTGCGGAGAATATGTTGTAGAACAAGGAAAAGGCCGCCGGAGGTATGATGAACATCCGCATATTCATCCTGCGCCGCTTGTCTGTCAGTCTGGAAAGGGCGACAATGACAAAGCGGTACAGAAGAATGCAGGCAGCCAGCAGCAGAAGATTGATGACGGCATCAAAAGCCGGACCATAATCCGGCGCGTTTTCCACCGCGGAAATATCTGACCGCATAGCCAGTGACCAGATGACGCTGAACATCAGGGAGACAAATGTTACAAACGACTGGTTGAACACGTCAAGCTTTTTTGCAATCCAGTGGGAACAGACGAAGATCAGCACCAGATAGAGGACGGTGCTGATGCTCATGCTGGGCAGAACAGGGACCTCTTTCTGGAAAAAGCCAATCGTAAATGCGACGGCCATGGTCGTCACAAGCCAAAGCAGGACCGGATTGGCAGCCAGCGTTAAGAGGAACAGTTTACCCTTGCCTTTGTCCTTCCTCCAGAAGCACTTTTTGACCGACAGATAGTACAGGATGAGAAAACAGATGAGAAAAATACCGAGTATGATATTCGGCAGTTGCTTGATAAACTCTGTCATTCCACTCGCACCGATCCTTTCATACTCCCGGCGCCTTCATCCGCGCCGGTGTTCCGCCTATCCAGCCAAGTCATACGGTCACTCCGCGGGGGCGTCATCCTGTTTCTGCTCTCCCTCGGGCTGTTCTTCCACGGGCTGCTCTTTCTCTGGCTGCTCTTCCTCTTCCGGGAGCAGTTTGACGGCAAACTGCAGGAGATTCATGAAAAGGGATATACGGGAAGCCTGCTGCTTCGCGATCAGCATGTCGATCGTATTGGTCATGACGGTGATATTGACCTGTTCTGTCCCCGCATACTGATCGGATACGATCATGACGGCGTACATGGCGCGCTGAGCCCGGTCATCATCTTTGGAACCGCCGAATCCCTTCTGGGTTTTCAGGAATTCATCCACTTCCTTTATTTCTTCCGTTAGGACCGGCAGGGGCGTGTCCGCAAGGGAAAGGGCCGCGAGAGGCGCCAGCTCGCTGGAATGTCCGTATTTGATTTCCGCTTCCCGCAGGGCGTCATACAGGGCGGACACCCGCTGCGTCTTTTCTTCCGGTGTGCCGTCTGCCATGGACAGAATCTGGGCAGCAGTCTGCGCACCGCCGGAGGAGAACTTCTTTTTCAGCGCCTGATAGCACGCTTCCGTTTCGCCGGTCAGTTCATCCGCTGTCTTTCCGGAAAACGCCATCAACATCGCAAAAACGCTGTCCGTTTTGTCTGTCAGGATGCGGTGCTGCCGGTTCATCCGGGCGTAGATCTCTTTCCCCCGGGATATCGCTTCTTCCGTGAGGACCTGATCTGCGAGATCGGCCAGCAGGAAGGCCGTCAGCACCAGGTATTCCGATCCCTTGAACTGACGCTTCAACAGATGGAAATACTCATTGGCCTGCGTCATCCTATCCTCCGGCTTCTCCTGCAGACACAGCATAGCGGCCAGAATCGAGCGGACTTTCCTGCTCCGGAACTTTGAAAGGAATCCCGTGCTGTCCCTGATGATTCTCCGGCACTCCTCCAGGCGCTCCGGTTCCGCCGTTTCTCCGTGAGCGCAGAAGATATTGGCGCACACGGTGTGAAGTGCGCTGTTGTCCCACCTGAAAGCTTTTCCCACCGCATCTCGGTTGGAGATAAAATCCTGACAGAGCTTTTCCAGTTCAGGTTTCATTTGGCTTTCCTCCCGATTCATTCTGCAGATGCTTCTGACCTACCTCAGCCGGTTCATATCAGGCGTCCCGGGACTTCTGGTATGGCGATTCCTTCTCTTCCCAGGTTAAGCATCCGCAAACTCCCGGTTTGTCGTGCAGAAGCTCCAGCAATATTCTACCATCAACATCAGATTCCTGCAATCAAATCAATGCACCATGAGTGCGGAAAGGAGGCCTCATTGACCAACGTGAACAATCCCCCTGTTGTTGAAGAACCAAAGGCAGCTGAGAAGCCGACGCTTGTTCTCAGCATCGGCTGCGGAACATACCCCATCTTCCTGCAATTCAGCACGAAGAGCAGCACGAGTCTGGA
>CAMJPQ010000128.1 GCA_946407745.1 uncultured Clostridia bacterium | reverse complement strand
CCAGTTTTGGACAGATGCCGCCCCGGTTTTTCACGGCCTTCACCAGTTTCTGTTCAATCAGCTTTTCTCGCACCGAACGTAGTCCTCCCAGCATTTTTCAAACACATCCAGGCAGTCGCTGCAGGCATGCTGGCGTTCCAGATAGCCCCTCAGAATCCGATGCCACCCATCAAACTTTCCTTTGCCGTTGCGGGGGAAGTTCTCGCGATCCTGAAAAATGTCTCCGGCAAGATCGCCTTCAGGAGTGTTCTTACCCCGGTGGTTTCTCATCATGAATGTGTAAAACGTCATCTTGTCCTCCAATCCTGCCGGTCATGGCAGTCTCCGACCAAAACTCTTCTATAAGGATTTTTCCGAATTTTCCCTATAGAGACTTTTTAGTCCATGACTGCCATGACCGGCATAATTCCTGTTTCAGTCCTGAAATAATTTCAGAAATGACCGCCATGACCGGCACAAGGCCAGGGAAAACACAGTTTTTGAAAAAGTGTTCTCCCACGACCACCATGACCGTCACATCAGGAAATCACTCCGCAGCTTGAGCCCGGTCACAATTCTCCCGGTGCTTTTCTTCACGCGCATGTGGCCCGCATTCTCCAGTTCCCGGTAGAAATCCGTGGTGTTCCGGGCGTACTCGCCGTTGCGCTGGCAGTATTGACGGTATTCCTGGTAAAGCTCGCCGGACTTCTGTTCCAGCCCCGGCTCGACATCGCAACATTCCTCAAGGAAATGGCTCAGCCAGTCGTTGCCCTCGCGGTATTCGCTGATGGCATCCCGGACACATTTGGGCGGGTTCAGTTTGAATCCGGCGTCGATGGCCTTCTTCGCGCCTTCGATCACCCAGGTCATGATGTAGGGGCTGGCGTTCTCCACCAGGTAATCGGTGTAGTTCTTGATGTCGGTTTTGCCCTGAATCTTCGCGCCGAAGGGGATCACAATCAGCCGCCGCCATGTGCCGTCGTCGCTGGCTCCGACCTTGGGCAGGTGATTCGTGTACAAGACCATCGTGTGCGTGGGTACGTACTTGAACGGATCCTTGTACTTTTTCTCAGCCTCGATCTCGTCGGTGGAACACAGCTGCTTCACCGTGCTGGTGTTCAGCCGCATGCCTTCCTCCAGTTCAGCGGCAATGATCAGGCGCTTTCCCTTGAGCTCCGCCATTTCCGGCTTCACGTTCCGTTTACAGCCAACCGTCAGCGCGTCGGCGCTCATCATGCCGCTGTAGTTGCCCAGCACCCGGGCCAGTGTGTTCCAGAAGGTGGACTTGCCGTTCGCGCCGTCGCCGTAGGAAATGATGAGGGCCTCCGAGAACACCTTGCCGACGACGGCCATGCCCACGATGGTCTGTACATAATCAATCAGTTCAGGGTCGTTGCAGAATACGCGGCTGACGGTATCCAGCCACAGATCCTTTCCGGCATCGCCGGGGGAAGCGTTGGTGCACTTGGTCAGGTAATCCAGCGGATCATGCTCCTGCGCTCCGTCCAGCCCCTGACGCAGATCGTAGGTAGCTTCCGGTGTGTTCAGCAGGTACGGGTTTACATCCAGCTGGTTGATGTCCATCAGCACCAGGGGCTTGGCCTGGTTCAGGCTGGACATGACGTACTTGTAATCGCGGTGCTTCATGACGAAGGCGTAATACTGCAGGGCCGACATGTAGGCCATGAGCAGCTTCAGCTGATCGTCGCCGGACACAGCCTTCGACAGCGTTTTGCCGCCTGCAGCCACATCCTCCTGGGACACACCGCTGTCCAGCAGCGCCTGCTTCGTCGCGGCAACCTGATCCTTCGCGTCCTGCAGCTGCAGGTCGAGAAACTCCATCATGGCACCGATGGCCATCTGCTTGGATTCCTGCCAGTAGATGCCGTTGTACCGGATGAGATCCGTGCTGTCGGTGAATCGGAGCTCGTCGCCGTACTCCCGCGCCAGCACCTTGGCCTCACCGATGTCGGAATAGTCGCCGGGCTTCAGGCTCATGAATTCCTGGGTGTTGTACTGATCTGGCGGCACATAGCCGTCCTGTTTGCTGATCTTCTTCTCATACCAGCGGACGGCGCTGGCCCAAATCGTGGCGAGCTCTTCGTCATCCAGCGGCGGCTCACACTTTGCCGCCTCATCCATAAAGATCTGATGAGCCTTGTCCGTATTGCCGTACCGGATGATGACTCGGCCCGCGAACTTGGACATGGTCTTGTTCCGTGTGCCCGCGATGATGACGTTGCCGACGCGGCCCGTATCGTTCCGCTCCACGGGAGTGCCGATCTCAACCTCGCTGTCAATGGTCAGCCAGCCTTCATGCCAGATGGCGTCACCCACATCCGCACCGAAGATGAACCGGGCGGCATCCAGGGCATTGTCATCGAAGAAGGTGTATTTCCGGTAGATGGCTTCCTTGAGCGCCGCGTAGTAATCCGCGTCCTGCGTGGGCTCGATCTCAAAGTACACATGGAACTTGGGCCGGGGTGCCTTGCCGTTCTTCTCCAGCATGTGATGCCTGCTGAAGGCGATGGCGTAGCTGATATCCGGCATCATCTCGTCCAGCTTTTCCGGCGTGATCCACTCCGCCGGGTTTTCCGTGTGGTCGTTGTCGCAGTCCATGACGAGAACATTGGACTGACGGAAGTTCTCCTTGCTGCGGTAGTCGTTGTCATACTCCGCGCACACGTGATCCATCTTGACGGCTTCCTGAAGCTCCTCGGCGTTGGTGACCTCCGCCCTGTTCGGGTAGAGGCAGTTCTTCTCATCGCCGACGATGTTTGCCGTCTGCAAAATCAACTTCATGCCTGTACCTCCAACCTGTGTTTATTCCCGGGTTCCTGAATCGTCGCTTGCCCCATTGGACTCGCTCCTTTCCTGTAATGTGAGGAGCGCCCATGCGTCCTCCGCTTCCTTACGGACAGTCGGAGGACGCTTTTTCCGGTTTTGGGGCGGGAAAATTTCGCTTCCTTTTATATGCGTGTGTGCCCCTGGGGAAATTTGCAGCGGCACCGGAAAAACAGACCGCCCGCTGTCCGATAGGGATTGAGGACGACAGGAGGCGGCTTCGAAAAAAAGTTTCAGGAAAACCGGAAAACCACATTCCCGACTGTCCGTAAGGGGACGGAGGGACACAGAGTCCTTCGGAAAGAGAGGTGCTGCAGATGCAGGATGCGATGCGTGAAGAAAAGCCTGCCCCGGTGGAGCAGGCGACGGATGAGGAACTGTTCGAGGTGCTGATCGCCATCAGCGTGGTGGCCAAGCAGCTGGCAAAACGTGTAATGATGAAGGGAGACAACCATGAGCAAAATGAGCGAACTGGCAACAACATTGGATGACCTTACGCGGGTCGTCAAAGCGGTAATCACATGCGGAGAGGATGTCCTTCGGGCGGTCGCCCACGTGAGGGAATTCTTCTCCGGGAACGACAACGCGGTGCCGAAACCGCAAGAGCCTGTCAAGACTGCTGAACCCGTAGTAGAAGCGCCCGCGCCGAAGGCGTACACGAAAGAAGAAGTCCGGGCCATTCTCGCGGATTTGTCCCAGAACGGCTTCCGCAATGAAGCCAAGGCCCTGGTCAGGAAGTACAGCGACGGCGGGAGCCTCACGGACATTGATCCAGCGAAGTACCCGGATCTGGTCGCGGAAGCGGAGGCACTCCATGGCTAAGCACGCGCTGCTCTCCGCATCCTCCAGTCACCGCTGGCTGGAATGCCCGCCCAGCGCAAAGCTGTGCGCGTCACACCCGGACAGGGCTTCACCTTATGCCCAGCAGGGCACCGACGCTCACGAGCTTGCGGCCTATAAGGTGCAGAAGGCGCTGGGCATGAAGGCGCGAGACCCCACGGAGGATCTGGAGTATTTCGATCAGGAGATGGCTGACTGCACGGATGCCTACTGTGCCTTCGTCATGGAACAGCTGGCCGAGGCCCGGAAGCACTGCGCTGATCCCATCGTGCTGGTGGAGCAGCGGCTGGACTTCTCCCGGTGGGTGCCGGAGGGATTCGGCACCGGGGACGCCTGCATTGTGGCCGACGATGTGCTCCACGTGATCGATCTGAAATACGGCGTAGGCATCATGGTGGACGCGACACAGAATCCGCAGACCATGTGTTACGCGCTGGGCCTGCTGGAGGCTTTCGACGGCATCTACGATGTCAGCACCGTGCGGATGACGATCTTCCAGCCCCGGCGTGAGAACATCTCCACCTTTGAAATGAGCAAGGCTGACCTGCTCGGCTGGGCTGAGAACGTTCTGGCTCCTACAGCAAAGCTGGCCTTCAACGGCGAGGGTGAGTTCAAAGCCGGAGACCACTGCCAGTTCTGTACCGCGAAGGCCACCTGCCGGAAACGGACAGAATACAACCTGGAGATGGCCCGGTATGACTTCGAGGTTCCTTCCGAACTCACTGACGACGAGATCGCTGTCATCCTGCCCCGGATCGATGAACTGATCGCATGGGGCGGAGATGTAAAAGAATACGCGCTGCAACAGGCGGTCTCAGGCACACACTACCCTGGCTTCAAAGTGGTGGAGGGACGATCCGTCACCAGGTACACCAACGAGGAAGCTGTAGCCGCCGCTGTCAGAGCGGCTGGCGAAGACCCCTATGAACGGAAGCTGCTGGGCCTCACCGCCATGAAGGCGCTTCTGGGCAAGAAACGATTCGACGACATCCTGGGCGGGCTGACATTCAAGCCGCCGGGAAAGCCAACCTTAGTACCAGAGTCGGACAAGCGTCCGGCCATGAACACTGCGAAAAACGATTTTATGGAGGAAAAAGATCATGAGTAAGTTTGTCAATCCCACCAAGGTTATCACCGGCCCCAACACCCGCTGGTCTTATGCGAACGTCTGGGAGGCCAAGTCCATCAACGGTTCTACCCCCAAGTTCTCCGTCTCCCTGATCATCCCGAAGACCGACACGGCCACCATCGAGAAGATCAACCGGGCCATCAAGGCTGCGTATGAGGAAGGCCAGAGCAAGCTGCGCGGCAACAGCAAGTTTGTCCCCGACCTGGAGAGCCTGAAACTGCCCCTCCGCGACGGTGACAAGGAGCGCAAGGGCGATCCCGCCTATGCCGGGTGCATGTTCATTAACGCCAACAGCAGCACCGCGCCGGGCATCGTGGACGCGGACTGCAACCCCATCCTGGATCGCTCCGAGGTGTACTCCGGCGTCTATGGCCGAGCCAGCATCAACCTGTACGCCTTCAACAGCAACGGCAACAAGGGTATCGCCTGCGGGCTGAACAACCTGCAGAAGATCCGGGACGGCGAGCCCATGGGAAGCCGCAGCCGCGCCGAGGACGATTTCGCCACCGACGACGATGAGGACTTCCTGTCCTGAGACAAAAAAGCCGGGCAGCGGAGTGATGAGCTCTGCTGCCCGGCATACTTTTTTGAGGAGGATGTATGATCGAATATCTCTCCATTGACCTGGAAACGAAATCCGGCACCGATCTTTCCAAGAGCGGTGTATACAGATATACGGAAGACCCTGAGTTTGAAATCCTGTTGTTCGGCTATTCCGTCAACGGCGGCGAAGTGTCCGTCATCGATGTGGCCTGCGG
>CAMJPQ010000127.1 GCA_946407745.1 uncultured Clostridia bacterium | reverse complement strand
GTGCCCGGGAGGGGGTGGTCAGATCCCTGGGTGTGCCTGGCGGAGACCGCGCCCCAGTCGATTACGAATTTCCGACAAATTCGGGGGTGGGGGTATCGGCCCATTCCCGACTATTGAAAGGGGTTTTCCATGAAGTCTGCGCTTACTTTTCAGCTGGACGGAGAAACTGCAATCGGTACGCTCTATTCGGGCAGGCGGTTCACGATAGACGCCGCCGATGTGGAGAAGGTATCGGCCTTGTCCTGGCGCGTAAACAAGGATGGCTATCTTGCTCACTACGATCACCTGATGTCAATTGAGCTTTTGATGCACCGCTGGCTAATGGGCGTTACTGATTCGCGCATCATCGTCGATCATGCCAACAGGGACAGACTGGATTGCAGACGGGCCAACCTCCGCATCGTCACGCCTACGCAGAATTCCGCGAATCATGGTCTCTTCCAGACAAACAAGACCGGATACACTGGCGTTTACTACTCCAAGTGCTCCGGTCGGTATGAGGTGAAGATCGGATACAATCACAGGCGAATCCTGCTCGGCAGTACGAAGGATGAAGAGAAGCTGGTTACCCTGGCGCAGATGTACAACATCGGCGCTTCTTTCTTTTTCGGAGACTATGCTGGCGCTCTGAATGATGTACCTGCTCCTCCGGGTGATCTGGTGAAGCGCATCATCACAAAGTGTCAAAAATACATGAAAGCACCCGCTCCAGCGAGTGCTTTCGCTGCATAAGGAGGCTCTATGAATACGAATCTGAACATGCAGACCATGCCCATTGACCGGCTGAAGCCTGCAAAATACAACCCCAGGAAAGACCTGAAGCCGGGCGATCCTGCGTATGAGAAGATCAAGCGCAGCCTGCACGACTTCGGGTATGTCGATCCCATCGTCTGGAACGAGGTGACGGGCAACATCGTCGGCGGTCACCAGCGCTACAAGGTGCTGAAGGCTGAAGGCGCGACCGAGGTGGACTGCGTTGTGGTGCACATCGAGAACCCTTCGGATGAGAAGGCGCTGAACATCGCGCTCAACAAAGCCACTGGCGACTGGGAGCCCACGGCCCTGGCTGACCTGCTGCAGGATCTGCAGAGCGCCGGATATGATCTCGGCGCGACGGGCTTTGACGCTGCCGAGGTGGACGATCTCTTCTCCAAGGTGCATGACAAGGATGTACATGACGATGACTGTGAGATCGATCCGGAAACGGTCAACGCATACGTACAGCCTGGCGACATCTGGACACTGGGCAGGCACCGCATGATGTGCGGAGACAGCACTTCGCCTGATGCGGTGGATGCGCTCATGGACGGCATCAAGGCCAACCTGGTCGTGACCGATCCTCCGTACAATGTGGCGTATGAATCCGCTGACGGGAAAAAGATCCAGAACGACAGCATGGCAGACGAACAGTTTTTCACCTTCCTGCTGGCTGCTTTCCAGAACATGGCGGCACACATGGCCGAGGGCGGCAGCGCGTACATCTTCCACGCGGATACCGAAGGGCTGAACTTTCGCCGGGCTTTCAAGGAGTCCGGCTTTCATATTTCCGGTGTATGTATCTGGGTGAAGAACAGCCTGGTGTTGGGCCGCAGTCCATACCAGTGGCAGCACGAGCCCGTGCTCTATGGCTGGCTCCCCAACGGGAAGCATAAGTGGTTCGCCGACCGGAAACAGTCCACCATCTGGAATTTTGACAAGCCCAAGAAGAGCGCCGACCATCCAACCATGAAGCCGATCCCGCTGCTGGCCTATCCCATTAAGAACAGCAGCGCACCCAACGCCGTGGTGATGGATCTGTTCGGCGGCAGCGGCTCCACCCTCATCGCCTGCGAACAGACCGACCGGATCTGCCGGACGATGGAGCTTGACCCGAAGTACGCGACAGTTATAGTGGAGCGTTTCCACCAGGAGTACCCGGATCAGGAGATCACCGTGCTGCGGGACGGGCAGACAGTTTCCTATGACAGCATCGTCACAGGGAGTTAAGTACCCCTCAGAAACACACTTTCCTCAGACAGTATCCAGACACTGTCACCATAGAAACACACTTTTCAAGAGAAACGGAGGTGAAACCAGATGGCCACCAGAGGAAGAAAGCCCCTGCCTACGGCCCTGAAAGAACTGGAGGGCGACCGTGGCAAGGGCAGACGACCGCTGAACAAGGATGAGCCGACGCCGCCCCAGGACAACGTGAAGTGTCCTGCCTGGCTGATGCCGGAAGCAAAGAAGGAATGGAAGCGTCTGGCTCCCTCCCTGATCGCCATGGGTGTTCTCACCGAACATGACATGGAAGCCTTCGCCGGATACTGCCAGGCTTATGCCCGGTGGCGGGAGGCTGAGGAGTTCCTGTCCCAGCACGGCACCATCTTCAAAACCCCAAGCGGTTATGTACAGCAGGTGCCGCAGGTCAGCATCGCCATGCAGAACCTGAAAATCATGCAGTCCTTCTGCGCGGAGTTTGGCCTGACGCCTGCCAGCCGTGCCCGGCTCTATGCCAACAGCGGCGACAGCGCAGCCAGCGACGACCCGATGGAATCCGTCCTGAAGGGAGGCTGGCAGGATGTTCAGTGAAGCGAAAGCCCGCCGGGTGACGCAGTTCATTGAGTGCCTGAAGCATACCAAGGGAGAATTCCACGGGGAGCCGTTCAAGCTGCTGCCCTGGCAGGAGAAGATCATCCGGGATGTGTTCGGCACTGTCCGTGACGATGATCCTTCCATGCGGCAATACAATACGGCTTACATCGAGATCCCGAAGAAGAACGGGAAGAGTGAGCTCGGCGCTGCCATTGCCCTGAACATGCTCTGCAACGACGATGAATGGCGGGCGGAGGTTTACTCCTGCGCCAGCGACCGTCAGCAGGCGGCTATCGTGTTCGATGTGGCCGTGGATATGGTGAAGCAGTCCCCGGCGCTCAGCAAGCGGATCAAGATCATCCCAAGCACCAAGCGCATGGTCTACCAGCCAACCGGAAGCATCTATCAGGTGCTTTCGTCAGAGGTCGCTACCAAGCACGGCCTGAACGTGAGCGCCTGCATCTTCGACGAGCTTCACACCCAGCCCACCCGAGCGCTGTATGATGTCATGACCCAGGGCAGCGGCGATGCCCGGAAGCAGCCGCTTTGGTTCCTGCTGACGACGGCAGGTACCGACCGGAACAGTATTTGCTGGGAGGTTCATCAGAAGGCACTCGATATCATCGAAGGCAGGAAGGATGATCCTCGCTTCTACCCCGTGCTCTACGGCCTGCCGGATGATGCCGACTGGACGGATGAGCGAAACTGGTATAAGGCAAACCCCTCGTTGGATCAGACGATCTCCATCGACAAGGTGCGGGACGCATTCCGCAAGGCCCAGGAGACGCCCGCTGATGAGAACATGTTCCGTCAGCTGCGCCTGAACCAATGGGTCAAGCAGAGCATCCGCTGGATGCCCATGGACAAATGGGATGAATGCGGCGGCGCTGTCAATGAGTATGAACTGGAAGGCCGCGCCTGTTATGCCGGGCTTGACCTTTCCAGCACAAGCGACCTGACGGCTATGGTGCTGGTGTTCCCGCCAAGGGATGACGAAGAGCAGTACATTGTGCTGCCGTACTTCTGGCTTCCGGAGGACACCATGCAGCTGCGCGTCCGGCGCGACCATGTGATGTATGACAAGTGGGAGCGCCAGGGTTTCATCCATACGACCGAGGGCAACGTGGTGCATTACGGCTTTATCGAGCAGTTCATCACGAAGCTGGGCGAACGGTTCAACATCCGGGAAATCGCCTATGACCGATGGAACGCCACCATGATGGTGCAGACCCTGGAGGATGACGGCTTCAACATGGTGCCCTTCGGACAGGGCTTCCGGGACATGAGTCCGCCCACCAAGGAACTGATGCGCATCGTGCTGGAGCGGAAGCTGAACCACGGCGGGCATCCGGTGCTCCGGTGGAACATGGACAATGCCTTCGTGCGCACCGATCCTGCCGGGAACCTGAAAATCGACAAAGAAAAATCCACGGAGAAGGTGGACGGCGCGGTCGCGCTGGTCATGGCGCTGGACAGGGCCATGAAGAACCAGGGCGGCGAATCCGTCTACGATACCCGTGGACTTTTGATTATCTGACGGAGGTGAAGCATGCCCCAAAAACCAAGAAGACCCTGCCGCTATCCCGGATGTCCGGGCTTCTGCGAGCAGGGTCAGGTGTTCTGTAAGGATCATATGGAATGGAGCAGCGACAGGCTGCGCGGCGGTGCCGATGCCCGTGGGTACGACAGCCGCTGGCGTAAGGCCCGCGCTCTTTTCCTGAAGCAGCATCCGCTGTGTGCCTTCTGCCAGGCGGAGGGCAAGGTCGTCCCTGCAACCGTTGTGGATCACATTATTCCGCACCGAGGTGACCAGCGCCTGTTCTGGGATCAGACGAACTGGGAACCTCTCTGCAAGGGATGCCATGACAAGAAAACGGGCTCCGGCCTATAAGATTGGAGGACAACATGAAGAATCCTTTTTCCGCTCTCTTCCGTGCGCGGGACAAGCCCCGTGACAGTGTTAGCGCCGCTCCGGTGTTCTACTTCGGCACCAGTGGCGCAGGCAAATCCGTCACCGCGCAGACAGCCATTCAGCTTTCCACGGTGTATGCCTGTGTCCGGGTAATCTCGGAAACGGTGGCCAGCCTGCCGCTGGGTGTGTATGAAGCGACGGACGACGGCAACCTGAAAGCCGGAGACCACCCTCTGTACCACCTGCTCCACGATGAACCGAATGCGGAAATGACCTCCTTCGTTTTCAGGGAAGTCATGCTGGCGCATCTTCTTCTCTACGGAAACAGCTACAGCCAGATCATCCGCAGCGGAAAGAATACGGTGGTCGGCCTATATCCGCTGCTCCCGGATCACATGGATGTGGATCGGGACAGCAAGGGCAACCTGACGTACACCTATACCACCAGCGACGGCAAGACCGTGGTGATCAAGCCGCAGGACATCCTGCACATCCCCGGTCTGGGCTTCGACGGCATCATTGGCTACAGTCCCATTGCGCTGGAGAAAAACGCCATCGGCCTTGGCATCGCGTCCGAAGAATATGGCAGCAAGTTCTTCTCCAATGGTGCCCGGCCTTCCGGTATCCTGACGCACCCGAACACAGTGAAGAATCCGAAGGCCGTCCGGGAAAGTTGGAATTCAGCCTATGGCGGCTCTTCCAATTCCAACCGTGTGGCGATCCTTGAGGAGGGCATGACCTTCACGCCCCTGAGCATCCCGAACAACGAGGCACAGTTCCTCGAAACGCGGAAGTTCCAGGTGGATGAAATCTGCCGCATCTTCCGGGTGCCGCCTCATCTGGTTGGCAACCTTGAGCACGCTACTTTCTCGAACATCGAGCACCAGAGCATCGACTTTGCCGTGCACACCATCCGGCCCTGGCTCGTCCGAATTGAACAGTCCATGAACCGCGCTCTCTTCACCGATCAGGAGAAGGGGCGCTTTTATGTGCAGTTCAACATCGACGGCCTGATGCGCGGCGACTACAAATCCCGGATGGAGGGCTATGCCATTGCCCGCCAGAACGGCTGGATGAGCGCCAACGACATCCGGGCGCTGGAAAACCAGAACCCGATCC
>CAMJPQ010000126.1 GCA_946407745.1 uncultured Clostridia bacterium | reverse complement strand
CAGTTGGCATTGTGAAGGATCTCTGCGTTCTCACCGACAAACACCGTTCCAGCCTTCTCATTGCCGGTAAGCTGGAAGAGCATCCAGGCGGTCATGTATCCGTCAGAGCGCATCAGCATCTGCTCATGCTCTGCTCCAACGGCTCTTGCCCGAACCTTTTGCACGTCCTCACCAATGCTGTTATAATTTGCGATCAACGACGAGAGAGGCGAGACTCCGCCATAGCTTTTTTCCGGATCATTGCCGGAATCATCAGACTTGCCGGTGCCTGCAGCCATGAAATACGGAATCGTGATTTTGGAGGCATCGTACTCCCAGCCCATATTCTTGGCAAGCGTAGGATAGGCGGCGCTCCCTGTAAACATAGCCTTGTAACGTGCGCCGTTTTCATATTTTGTCACCGCGCAGATCGCCCCGGCTCCGCCCTGAGAATAGCCGATAATGCCCATGCTGTCATAGTCGATTTTATCGAAAAGCACACTGTCGGAAGGCAGATCCAAAATGAAATCCAAGGTAAGGGAAGCCGTTTCACCGTTTCCGGTCTGGCCGTCCTCGTTGCCGACCACGATAAAACCCCAACTGGCAAGGCGCGGGAAGAACGGCTCGTAGGAGGAAGCAGGCGTTCCGCTGGCATTGACCACCATGATCATCGGCCAGGTTGTTTCGCCGTTTTCCAATTCCCTTGGGTACCAAACACGCACTTTCCCGATGGATTCATTGGCAGAAGGAAACTCTGTATAGGCAGTTTCATAGGATCCGAGCTGGGAGTATTTCATCTCAAAGGGAGCATCAGAATGGAATTTCTTGTAATAGCCCTCTACGATGTCGTTGTTTCCGTTTCCACTGGGCATCACAGACTTGATGTAATGGAATGCAGCGATACCCAGTACAATGAGTATCACCGCCAAAATCAATACGATTTTCAGCACTTTTTTCATTTTGCCCCTGCTTTCTTATCTTTCAAGCAACGCAATGCCGTGACTTTTCACATCGCCGTTTACGGCGGCAAAGATCCAATCCGCAACGCTCACGCCATCCTCCAGCTTGTCAAACACATTGCTGGATATGATGGTATGCTGCGTGTTGCGGGTTTCTGTATCTTCGGCATGATTCCAGATATAGATCCCGATACCCGGGATATTTTCCTGCAGGCCTTTGACCATTTTCGCAAGATCCTTCTGGAACAGGTCGCCGTTTTCTTTGCTCTTTGTCATCGTGCCCGTGCGGATATACGCCTGATACTGCTGAAGCGTATCATCCCGGTAGGAGCAGTCGAACAGAATCTTGACTGTGTCACCGCGCTTCTCGTGCAGCGCGGTCAGGCTGTCCAATACCAGATTGTCCGTTGTTAGGCGGTCAGAAATCTCTTGGGGTGACTGCCAAAGATTGACTGCAGTTTCGTGCCATCCATCATAGAGCAGCAGGGAACTGTCCACACAAACCGTAATATTTTTCGCACTGGGAAATTGGTCAATCACATCGTCGGCCAGAAGTGAGGTGGCAAAGCCGCCTGCGGAGAACCCAGTTACCAGCAGGGTATCCGGTTCGCCCACATAGGGCTTGATTTGCTCCACAAACGCAGCATAATTACTGTAGCCAGTATGGTAAACCGTCTTTTTTCCTTTATAGACGCTTGTACCTGAATGGAAGTCACCAGTTGCATAAGGGATCACGAGGAAGCTCCAATCCCTGAAGGGATTGTTCTCCGCGTTGCTGTCGATTCCTCCCTGCGCCACGAAGTCCTGCCCCGTCATGTTTGTGGCATAGAACTTATTTCCGCCTTCCGAGGTTTCCGGCGTAATGCTCACGCCGCCGCCAAAGAAATAGACGACGACTTTATTCTCCGCGCCTTTTTTGAATATGCCGTGCCATTCGCTGCCGTCTGATGATTGAGTTTCGTCAACGCTGACTTCATACCATTCTCCGACCTCAGGTTCACCGGACAGTTTGGGAAAGGTTTTCAGAAAAGTCATTTTCAGAAATACAAATATTCCGATGGAAAGCAAAACAATGATAATCGCAAATCCGATCAGAAACTTTTTCATTATTCTGTGCGTTTTTTTCGTTCTCATGGTTTTAATTCTCCTTGAAGTTTGATTAATTTCTTTCAATTGCTGAAGCCCCAACATGGCCTTTCATCTGCCAGTCATTATGATCCTATTAGTGGTTTAATCTGTATCACTAATGACTTCACTCTTTTTATCGTTCCCGTCCTCTGAAGAATAAGCCCAGCATTCCAGGCCCAACATGCGCACCAGAAAACGGCTCGTGCTGGCAGATATTGATTGAAGCGTCAGGAGTTATCCTTTGAATCATGCCCGACAGCTGCTCCGCGTCTGCAAGACAATCTCCATGGGAGATATAGACGGTCGGCTTTTTCTCTCCGGTTCGCTTTTCTTTGTACTTTTGCGCCAGCGCTTCTATTGCTTTCTTGCGTCCTCTGGTCTTTCCGCAGGAAACGATATGGCCTGTACTGTCGCCAAACAGGATAGGCTTGATATTGAGCACCGTTGCAATCTTGGCTGTAAAACCACTGACACGGCCTGTACGTTTGAGATAATTGAGATCATCCACCGTAAAATATTGACAGGCATGCGGTACTTCAGCGTCCAGGATAGCTGCTGCTTCCCGGGCATCTGTTCCTTTGCTGCTTAGATCTGCCGCCTGTATCGCCAGCATACCGCTGCCAAAACCGCAGCCAAGGGAATAGACGATGTGAACGAAACGATCACTGAATTTTGCCATCAACTCCTGCGCTGCAGCAACCGCAGCATTGTAAGTGCCGCTAATGCCTGAGCTCATCGAAACATATATCACATCGATCCCTTGCTGCAACACAGGTGTAAAGCGGGCAAGGAACAGTTCTGTATTGAGCAAAGTGGTTTTGATCACCCGACCGATGCGCAGATGATCATAATAGGCATGCGCATCGAAAGCATCCAAATCGCCCAGGTAGGTGCCGGGAACCCCGTCCATTGTATAGTCACAAGGCAAAAGAGAAATACCCTCCAGCAGTCTCCCGGGCAGATTCGCGGTGCCATCGGCGAAAACAGCAAAAGACATCAACTTTCCTCCAACTGCAAGAATTGTTTCATTTCAGTTCAATGATGGTGCACGGCGCATTATTTCCCATGACAGTGATAATGTGGGCATTATTCACCAAGCTGTAATTCGTCACCACTTCATCCGATTCTTTGATTGCCTTGGAATAGACGATTCGGATTTCCGAAAAGCTGGCTGAGGCACGCACATGAGACGGTAGCGCCTCCAGAGCAATGTCAATATATTTGGTATTGTGGATATGCCCATTGAAATCAATGTCGCTGTGCCGTAGGGCAAGCGGATGGGTAAACAAAACCGTCTCCGGCGCGCGAAGACGTGCAGGCGTATCCTCAAAGATCATCCGATCCTCCGGCCCATACGCCGTGAACAGTTCTTCACTGATGCGCGTCATTCTGCCTCGGGCAGTATCCAGCAAAACAAAGGTGGCTTCCGCTTCAAACAGTAGCCCGTCATTGTCATTCGTCACAATGAAATCACGATACACCATGGCGGCAGGCGCCTTTCCACGCACCCAAGTGGTGATTTTCAGCATATCGGTACTGGAGGGCAGACTGTGGATTTTGATCCGCCATTCCACCAGGATCCAGGCAATGCCGCTTTGACTGCCTGCAATCACATGGTCATGAACCATATCGGAATGATGACTGCCTGCTGTTTCCAGCACTTGCAGCATGTCTTCATAAGCAAACGAACCGTTGCGGTCAAAATCGCTGATTCTCGGCTTGACTTCTTCTTGAAAAAACATGATGACACCTTCTATTCTCAGATTGTGAGGTAATAGCTCCAGCTACCAATTTCTTTTCCACGATAGGAAATAGTGGTCTGATGTAATTCAGTCATTCCATTCTTGTGATAAAAAGCACGATTCTCTTCAGAATTTGTGAACAGGGTCAGCTCTTTTCCACCCTGCTGTCTGATTCTCGGAATGATACATTCCTGCAGCATTTTGCTGCCGATGCCCTACCCTTTTCTCTGGGGATCAACGGTCAGCAGGCTCAGATACCAGGCATCCTTCCGACTGTGACATGGCTTTCCTGCCTCCGCATCCATGGCGTTCCAATCGGACACCGCATTGATGCCGCCTACCAGAAACACCTTCCAGAAACCAGCCTTCATGTATTGAAAATCTGTCGGCTTGTGATAATCCGGGCTGCACAGCATAGCCACGGCGACGATCTTTCCATCTTCTTTTGCCGCCCAAAGCTCAGACCGATCATCATTAACGCTGAATTCCACAGAAAGCATGGTATTCAAAAAGCGAAACCGGCGCTATGCGTTGGGCACAAAGATTGAAAAATACGCATAATCCAAAAAGCTGCAGGCGGCAAGATCGGTAGCCTGCTGTATTTCCGTTTTTCGCAATCTTTCAAACTGCATAAAGAATCGTTTGCCTCCGCGTTCTGGACAGTTGACATAAACTGCAAGAAATGGTACTATCGTACCATTCCATAAGAATATCATTCTTTGGTTTGAAATACAAGGCTTTTCAAGAAATGGTACGAACATGAGGAAAAGTACCAGGAGGAAATATGGGTGGAAATTTGAAAACAACAGCAGAAATGAAGGAAACCATGGCAGACGCGCTGATTCGGCTGTTGGCCGAAAAGCCGATAGGAAAAATCACGGTTCCCGAAATTGTTGATTTGGCTGGCGTTGGGCACATGTCATATTTCAGAAATTTCAGTTCAAAAGAAGAAATGATTACCTATAAGCTGATTCGGCTATGGAACAGATGGGCAGATGAGAACCAACTGAGCGAACGCAGTTCATACACCTTGGAGAATGCGCATGATTTTTTCGCCTTCAACTGGAGCATTCGCCCTCTGCTCTGCCTGATTTATAGACATAATTTGCAGAGCGCTATGTATGAAGCTTTTTACCAGATCATGGCACCGAAACAAAAAAGCAATGCCGCCAAAGCATATCGCAGCCGCTTTTACTCCTACGGTTTATTTGGATTGCTTGATGAATGGATCAAACGGGATTTTCAGGAATCCCCGGAAGAAATGGTAGACATAATCTACAAAATCAGTCGGCCATAAAGCAGCGACAATAAAGCAGAGCAGATCACCTATTTCGTGGTCTGCTCTATTTCTTTACGATTCTATCTGAACACGCTTCCGGAATTTGTCCGGCGTGATCCCGTACATTTCCTTAAAACCGCGGATAAACTGGCGGGTGTCTTTATAGCCGATCTCATCACAGATATGATCCAGTTTCCAGTTTTTCGTTTTCAGCAGCTCTGCTGCCTTTCGGAGCTTAAAATCTTTGACAGTCTCTGAGAAAGACCGTCCGGCCTGCTCCTGAAACATGCGGCTCAAATAGGATTGATTGTAATGGAACTCTGCGGCAAGATCGTAGAGGGTGATGGTTCGATAGTGATTGTACATGTAGTTGACCATGTCAAGCAGTTTTTTATCCCTGAGAGCAATGCTGTATAGTGGCTGCATCGTGTCCATATATCGCTGAAGAATATAGGTGATCAGAGCGGCTGCAGTCGATTCCATCAGTTCGTTTCGATAAGGAAGGCTAAGCTTTTGCTGCTCATACAGAAAAAGAAGCATGCTTTCGGCAGCAGGGTCTTCACCGCACTGAAAACTGATTGGATAGATCATGGAGGGCAAATGCGGAATGCTCATCTTCACGAAGT
>CAMJPQ010000125.1 GCA_946407745.1 uncultured Clostridia bacterium | reverse complement strand
GGCTGCATGCTGATGTATTCCGGCAATCACGCGGAGGAGATGGAGGTGGACCAGGCGGGGGCGACCCGGCTGGTGGCGGGCATCCACCCGGACGGCTTCTCCTGGACGCTCGCGCCCGGGGAAGCTTTCCAGACGCCGGAAGCCCTTCTGTCCTGCAGCGGGGACGGGCTGAATGGGCTCAGCCGCCATTACCACGATATCATCCGGCAGCAGGTCATCTCTCCCCGCTGGCAGCACGCCCGGCGGCCGGTGCTGATCAACAGCTGGGAAGCGGCGTATTTTGATTTTGACGCCCAAAAAATACTGCGCTTTGCCCGCGCCGCCAGTGAAATGGGCATGGAAATGCTTGTGCTGGATGACGGCTGGTTCGGCAAGCGCGACGATGACTGCGCGGGCCTGGGCGACTGGGTGGTCAACGAAAAAAAGCTGGGCTGCACCATGAAGGAATTGTCCGACCGGATTCATGACCTGGGTCTGCAATTCGGCTTGTGGTTCGAGCCGGAAATGGTCAACGAGGATTCCGGCCTGTTCCGGTCGCACCCCGACTGGGCGCTTACCGATCCGGACAGGAAGCCCATGCTGGCGCGCAATCAGCTGGTGCTGGATATGTCCCGGCAGGATGTGGTGGATTATCTGTTTGATGCCATGTGCGCCGTGCTGGACCACGCAAAGATTGAATACGTGAAGTGGGATTTTAACCGTTCCATTGCCAACTGCTATTCCCACGCACTGCCCGCGGAAAGGCAGGGAGAGGTGGCCCACCGGTTTATGCTGGGCACATACCAGCTTCTGGAGCGTCTGCTGAGCCGCTATCCCGATCTGATGATCGAGGGCTGCTCCGGCGGCGGCGGGCGCTTTGACGCGGGAATGCTGTATTATTGTCCGCAGATCTGGTGCTCAGACGATACCGATGCCGTTGAGCGGCTAGAGATCCAGCGGGGCACCTCCTATGGCTATCCTGTCAGCGCCATGGGCTCCCATGTGTCCGCCGCGCCCAATCATCAGACAGGCCGCGTGGTGCCGCTGAAAACCCGCGGCATCGTTGCGCAGTCCGGCACGTTTGGGTACGAACTGAATCCCGAAAAGCTTTCGGATGCTGAAAAGAAAGAGATCAGCGGCCAGATTGAAGACGCTCACCGCTATGCCGGCCTGATCGCACATGGCGATTATTACCGCCTGAACGAACTGGATGACGGAAAGGATTATTCCGCCTGGATGTTCGCCGCGAAGGACGGCAGCGAGGCGCTGGTGAACCTGGTGCTGGCCCACGTGCGCGCAAACGGCCCCTTCCCGTATGTAAGGCTGCAGGGGCTGGTGCCGGACGCGTCCTACCGCCTGGAGGGCACCGACCGGACCTATGCCGGGGCAGCCCTGATGTACGGGGGATTCAGCTTTCCGCCGGCGTGGGGCGATTATCCCGCGCATCAGCTGCATTTCGTAAGGATTTGAGGAGCAAGGCCATGCTCGAGCATATTCAGAGAGTCCCCGATGTGGTGATGGTGGAGGAAAAGCAGGCGTTTCCCGCCGGCGGCGGAAATGCCTTTGCGATGGACGATGTGTTGGTGGAAACCGTACCGGCCGCGGAGGAGCTTGCGGTTTACGTGACGGCGCAGGCAACGCCGGTGAAAAAGGTGCGCCTGCGGTGGAATTTTCAAAGCCGCCTCAGGGGCCAGGTACTGGGCGATGCATGGGAGCGCTCCTATGCCGACCTGGGCTGGCAGCATGTCACGCCCTATCAGACGCTGCCCTGGTATGCGCTGGTCAATCAAGGGGATGCCACCGTCGGCTACGGCGTGAAGGTACGGCCCGCGGCCATTTGCTCCTGGCAGATTGACCCGGAGGGCATCACCCTGTGGCTGGATGTGCGCTGCGGCGGCGAGGGAGTGCGGCTGAATGGGCGCAGGCTACCGGCTGCCCAGGTGGTATGCAGGGAATACTGCGGCATCTGTCCTTTCGAAGCGGCAAAGCAGTTCTGCCATGTGATGTGCACCGATCCGCTGCTGCCATCTCAGCCGGTCTACGGGGCAAACAACTGGTACTACGCCTATGGCCACAGCTCCCGCGAGGATGTGCTGGCCGATGCAGCCTACCTGGCCAGGCTGACAGAGGGAGTGGAAAACCGCCCTTACTTTGTCATTGACGATTGCTGGCAGCGGGACCGGTACCACGCCGACGGAACGTATGAGGAAGTGTACAACGGCGGCCCGTGGCTTCCCAATGGCCGCTTCGGCGATATGGCTTCCCTGGCTGCGCAGATTCGGGAAAAGGGCGTGCTGCCCGGCATCTGGGTGCGGCTTTTGCAGGACCGGAACCCGGAAATACCGGACAGCTGGCGGCTGCCCCACAATGGCGGGCTGGACCCTTCGATTCCGGAGGTTCTCTGCTTTGTGAAGGAAACGGTGGAACGCATCGGCCGGTGGGGCTTCAGGCTGCTCAAGCACGATTTCTCCACCTTTGACCTCATGAACCGCTGGGGCTGTGAAATGCCGTACGAGATGGCGGAGGATGGCTGGCATTTTGCCGATCAGGGCCGCACATCCGCCGAGATCATCATTTCCCTGTATCAGGCGATACTGGACGCCGCCCAAAGGCACGATATGCTGGTGCTGGGCTGCAACACGGTGGGGCACCTGGGCGCCGGCCTGATGCACATGCACCGCACGGGGGACGATACCAGCGGGCTGATGTGGGAGCGCACGCTGCGCTTTGGTGTCAATACACTGGCCTTCCGCCTGCCCCAGCACGGCGCGTTCTACGATATTGACGCCGACTGCATCGGCATCTCCGACAAAATTTCCTGGGAATACAACCGCCAGTGGGGGCAGCTGCTGAGCAAAAGCGGCACTTCCCTGTTCTACTCCGTGAAGCCGGATACCATGGCCCCGGAAGAAGAAAGGGAATTCCGCCTTATGCTCCGCGATAATGCCCTTCGCCATGAGCCGGCCGAGCCGCTGGACTGGCAGGACACACCGCTGCCGCAGGACTGGCTGCTGGACGGCCAGCGGGTCTCCTTCCGCTGGTATGAGCCATGGGGGCTGCGGGTAGCCTGCGCAACCGGCCCCATCTGGGAAAAGGTGTGGAGAGAAGTCAGCAAGGACCTGTAACACTGCCGGAGAACAGGGCGGCAGACCGCTGCGGCCGTGCCCTCTCAACGCGGCTGCGCGGCCAGCCACGTGCGGCTTGAAGCTCCCGGCAGCCGCGCATTCAAGAGCCTTCGCAAGAGGGCTCTTTTTTCGCGGCTTTCCTTGATTTGATTGGGTTCTCAGCCTCTTTCCCGTCGGCCTATGGAAAATGAAATGTCTGCTTTGCACCTGCGTTTTCCGGGAAGGAAGGCCGTTTTCTCTGCTGTTCACCAGAATACTGCACGAAACGGGCCACTTCCAAAAAACAGAAGGTGCTTCATACAGGGAAAAACCCTGCACTGCAAAAGGGCTGCCGCGTTTTCTGCGGCAGCCCGTATTGTACAGGCGGCGGTTACTCGCCCGCCCGCTCGATGACCACATCGGGGCAATCGGCGAAGGCGTCCGGCGCGAGGGTGGTCACGCTGGCCGGAATGTACACATACACCAGGTCCTGGCAGCCGGCGAAGGCGCGGCTGCCGATAGCGGTCACGGTGTCGGGGATGATGATGGCCTGGAAGGATGTGCCGGCGAAGGCTTCGGGCTCGATGGCCGTGAGGCTGGCCGGGAAGAACGGCATGTGCAGGGTGCCCAGCGCGGGAATGGTGCCGCCGATCTTCTCCTGTGCGGTGAAGGCTTTGTTTTCAAAGGCGGCGCTGACAAATTTGTACTCGCCCTCGGTGGTCTGGGTCGGGGACAGCGTAGCGATCCGCTGCACGGCGACAGTTTCGCTCTGAATATGGGCGTTGTCATGCGCACAGACCCTGGTGGCGGTGACTTGTGTTTTGTCTTCGGACCAGGTGTATTCCGTTTCACCCCACTCATGGCCCAGGGCAGGGAAACTGCTTCCGGCGATCAATACATGGCCGCACACGGTACAGGCGACATAGGTCTTGTGCCCGTCTTGTTCGCAGGTGGGCGCGGTCTCTTCAAAGATGGCGTATTTGTGGTCTACTGTGGGCAGCACGGTCTGCGCCGCTTGCACCAGGCCGCAGCGCTCGCAGTGGCTGCCCTCTGTCAGGCCGGTAGCCACGCAGGTGGGCTCCACCGCCGCGTCGGTGACAAAGCTGTGGCCGAGGGCGGGAATCACCTGCTGCGCGGTGAGAATCTCTCCGCACACTGTGCAGTGGCTGCCCGCGGTCAGGCCGGGCTCGGTGCAGGTAGGCTCCACGGCCGCGTCTTCAGTGGGGATGTGCGTGTCGCAGGCCTCCATCACTGTGAGGGTGAAGCTGCCGGAATGGTTGTTCGCGGAGGTGGCTGTCAGCGTGACCGTACCGGGGGCCACGCCGTGCACCAGGCCGGTTTCCGCGTCCACGGTGGCAATGCTTTCATCGCTGCTGCTGAAGATGACAAAATGGTTCACACAGCTTTGGGTGCGCATGGTCACCTCGGCAGTGAGCTGCATATCCCAGCCGGGAGTTAGCCGCGCCTGCGGCGCGGTCAGGCTGACGGCCGTGACCGGATAGCACAGGTGAATCAGGCACTCACGGGTAATACCCCGCTCGGTGACGGCGGTGATGGTCACATTGCCGGGAATGAAAGTGGTTACCAGGCCTGTTGCATCCACCTTCGCGCGGGTTGCATCAGAGGTGCGCCAGGTGATGTCAGCGACGGCCCCGGCAGGCTCATAGGATACTACGCTCAGCTGCAGCGGGCTTTTTGCCAGCAGCCAAACCTCACTGGCGGAAAGCTGGAAACCTGCGGCCGGAATATACGTTTCAATTGTGACGCTTGCGGAGGTCGAGCCAACCGTCGCAGTGATAGTGGCAGTGCCAGCGACATTGGCCGTTACTGTGCCGTCTGCTACGCTCACCACTGACGGATTGCTGCTGCTCCACGTGACCGGTGCGTGGTCGTCCGGGAACAAACCGACGCTCAGCACCCGGGACTCGCCGCAGGCCAGCCTGAAATCTCCGGGCAGGGTGATGGTGCGGATGGTGTCGATGTCGATCACATCCAGGTATTTCACTCTGTTCTGGCCAAAGGTGCTGACAGCCCAGCCATCCACTGCGGAGAACATATAGCAGTAGATTGTGGAATAACATTCAATAAAAATGTTATTCGCAAAGCTGATGGCCGTTGACTCATCTGTCATGGTAAAGGCAACGCGCTGTAATGCATAGCATTCATAGAAAGCGTATTCGCCAATGCTGGTGACGCTGTCCGGAATGGTGATGCTCGTCAGGCTGGTGCAATTTGAGAAAGCATCGTCGTCAATACTGGTGACGCTGTCCGGGATCGAGATGCTCGTCAGGCTGGTGCAGTAATAGAAAGCATATCTGCCAATGCTGGTGACGCCCTCCGGAATCGTGATGCTTGTCAGGCCAGTGCAGTTGTAGAAAGCCCAATCGCCAATGCTGGTGACGCTGTCCGGGATCGAGATGCTCGTCAGGCTGCTGCAGCCGGAGAAAGCGCCGCTGCCAATGCTGGTGACACTGTCCGGAATGGTGATGCTCGTCAGGCTGGTGCAGCCGGAGAAAGCATACCAGCCAATGCTGATGACGCTGCCCGGGATCGTGATGCTCGTCAGGCTGGTGCAGCCAGAAAAGGCAGAGCTGCCAATGCTGGTGACGCTGTCCGGGATCGTGATGCTCGTCAGGCTGGTGCAGTCT
>CAMJPQ010000124.1 GCA_946407745.1 uncultured Clostridia bacterium | reverse complement strand
CGGGTGGATTCGGGTCTTTCACCCGTTAGAAACGTGCGCCGCCGGGCGCACTCAAGAAACCGCCGAAGTATTCGCCAGGCGCACTGACGAATGCTTCAGCGGTTTTCAGAAAGTCATGTCATCAACGGACGCGCCGTTTTCGTGACGGCGCTTTTCGTTTTTCCTGTCTCAGCCGTTGAAGCCCTCAAACAGGAGGACCGGGATGCAGCTGTGGTTCTCCGCGTAGGTCGCCGCAGTGCTGCCGTATTCAGTGAAGACGGTTACTCCCTCGGGAATCGCCCCCTCCTCAATGGTCTGGCAGCTGGTAGGCACGCGGATATAGCGAAGATTCTGGCAGTCCGCAAAGGCATCGCTCTCGATTGCGTTGATGCCGTCCGGCAGATAGACATAGGTCGCGCCGGTCTCAACAAAAGCCTCCTTGCCGATGACCTGCAGGGAGTCCGGTGCGATAAAATCAGGCACCAGGTCCGGCAGCGCGCAGTTTGCGAAGGCGCTGCTGTTGACGGCAGTCACACTGGCCGGCAGCGCCACCGCAAAGGCATGCTCCTCGTAGTTTGTGTAATCTATCGCATAAAAGGCCCATTCCCTGGCTTCCGCCCCCTCCGGCAGGTTGACGCGTTCCAGCCCCGACCTGAGGAAGGCCGCGTCCTCAATGGTGGCGAGGTTTTCCGGCAGCGTGATTTCTGTCAGGCTGGAACAGCCACTGAACGCCCATTCGCCAATGCTCTCCAGTGTGGAAGGCAGGGTCACGGCGCGCAGGGATGTCTGATTCGCAAAGGCGCCACTGCTGATGCGGGTCACACCCTCTCCGAATGTGACAGTGACGATGGTCTTATCCTGCCACAGCGCGGCATCCTCTGCCATGGCGCCTGTGCCCTGGATCCTGAGTACACCATTTTCAGTCAGTGCCCAGGTCAGGTTGTCGCCGCAGGTACCGGTTTGCGCGTGGTTGAAATCGTCACACCGGCTCTGCCAGTCAGGCATAGCCGCTTCAATTAATCCTTCGGGATCCTCCCAGTCAATGGACCACAGTACAGGGCCGCCCTCCACATCATTGATGCTGCCCAGCAGCTCCGCCTTGTCACCGACAGCGCTATCCCGCAGCATTCCGTATGTCTCCAGAACCGCACGGTCGTCGGTGAGGCCAAGCATACTCTCATACCAAGTGTCTTCACTGTCATAACCGGGTGTGGGCAGTGTCCACAGCTCATAGATCATGGCAAGCTTGGCGGCTGTGGCTTCGTCGTACACGTTCGGCAGCAGTGTCGCATTGTCGCTGGAAATTGTCACATACTTTTCTCCGCTGGGGCCGATGGGGAAAGCAACTGCGCCCCAGGGATCCGCCATATCCGCCATCTCTGAGGACTGGTTGAAGCCGCCGTAAGCCTGGTACATGTAGAAGGCAACCTGCCCTCCGTTCCACGCCTGTTTATACCAGTCCCAGCTGGCGTCTTCAGGCCTTGGCATCACATCCGCATTCCAGACGCGCTTGGCCCAGTTCAGCGCATAAAGCGCCTCCGGGCTGCTCGCGGTGGGCGCAAGTGAGCCGTCCACATCGTTGAAGAAGGCGGCGCCATTGGAGAAAACCGCGATTCTGTAAAAATCGGTCGAGCTGCCAACAAGGCCGTAAGTGTCCACCGCACCGTCCCCGTCCCTGTCAGCGGGGAAACGGTTCAGCAGCTGCTCAAAGGCGTCCCATGTCCAGGTCCCGTCCTGCTGCATGTCGTAAATGTCATCCCAGTCAATGCCCGCCTCGGTCAGTACCCTTTTGTTGAAATAGAGCAGCTGCCTCGGCTCGGGCTTGCCGGTACTCACCGCGTAGGTTCCGTCACCGATGGTATACTTGTCTATAGCGGCGGTGTTCCAGTTGCCGCCTTCAAGGTCCACTATCTCATTCTGCCAGCTTGCCGCGTTGCCGCTTTCGATAATGGACCCCACAGAGCCCGGCTCCACAATGTAGATGCGATAGCTCCCGTCAGGGTTTTCCACAAAGCTGTTGAACTCGCTGGCCTGCGTGCCCCAGTTCCCGCCCTGCTTCTGTACAATGTGGCAGTTATAGGTGCTCATCAGCCAATCACGGTAGGCGTACAGCGCCGCCTGCTCCGGCGTAGGATTCTCCACGCGGCTGTCGCTGTCCACACTGGACCAGAAGTCATAGATGGTGATGGTCGCACCGCCAAAGTCATAAGCACTCCCGGTTGCGGGGTCTATACGTATGGCGGGATAGCCCTCCGGCGCTTCCGCAAAGGAAAGATTCATCGCCAGTACCAGCAGCAGCGCAGTATAGAGGATCGGCAGCAATCTCTTCATTGTCCACATGCCTCCATCTTCCGCCCTCTCCGCTCCGGGAGGGCAGCTTTTTTACTGCGCCTATTGTATCACATCGTCTTATGCCTGTCTATGCTTCAAAGTGAATAACCCCCGCGGCTTTTGCCGCGGGGGTTCGCTTTGCTGATCAAGCTCAGTTCAGGGGATTGTGCGTGCCATCGATGTGGGTCACGGTCACGGTAGAGGGTTCGGTCGGCACAGTCAGATAAGGATCAGTGTAGTAGGTGTATCCGCTGTAGCCCATCGCCATCAGGGTCTTGCGGCCGGCCACGCCGTCCACAGTCAGGCCGCTGTCCGCCTGGAAGGCAGCCACGGCGTTCTGGGTCTGCACATTGTAATAGCCGGTGGCATAGCTGGAGGCCAGGTAGGGAGCGCTGGTGTTGGGGTCGTTGTGAGAGGTCAGGTAGTTCTGCACGCGAGACACCCAGTTGTTCTTGGTGGCGTCAGAGTCGCCGCGGCGCAGGGTGGGCAGGCTGTTTTCGGTGCGGCGGCCGATGGCGGAGCCGGAGAACAGCACGTTCTGGGTCGCGATGCCGGCAATGCCGTCCACCTGCAGGCCGTTGTTCTTCTGGAATTCCTTCACGCACGCAGCAGTCTTGGCGCCGTACTTGCCATCCACCTTCACGCTGGTCCAGCCGAGCTTGCGCAGATAGGTCTGCACCTTGCGCACCACAGGGCCGGTCGAACCGATCGTCAGGCCGTCCTGGCGCTTCAGGGTGTTGTTCAGGTCGATTTCATAGTCGGGGTTGTAATCGCTGAAGGTATTCTCGTAGCCTTCCTCCAGGCCGGTGTGTTGCTCAACGGTCTTGTCCTGCTGCGCAAAGCCGAGCACGGTGCTGGTCACGGGGTCAACATAGATGCCCAGAGCCTGCAGGGTCATGTTACCGGCCACGCCGTCGGGGTTCAGACCGTTCTTCCGCTGGAAGTTGATCACGGCTGCCTTGGTCGCCTCGCCGAAGGTGCCGTCCACCACCACGTCACTGTAGCCGTAGCGGCGAAGCGCGGCCTGCAGGCGGCGCACGGAGCTGCCCTTGGAGCCCAGGCGCAGGGCTGTGCCGGCAGAGGCCACGGCGATACTGAGTACCATCACCAGCACCAGAACGATCGCAACAATTTTCTTCATGAGTTTATACCTCCTTGAATTGAATACTGAATCAATATGTTTTGCCACTCCGTCAATACCAAAGTGGGAAAAACCTTGTCTCACGCGGCCTCCGTGGGTTCGCCGCCCATCTTGATGGCAATCGCAAACCCTGCCGCGAAGGTGAGCAAGCTCACCGCTACCGTGACCCATGTGACCTGCTCATACAGGCCCTTGTCCATCAGGATCACCACCGGGGAAGCAACCACCATGCCGAGTATACCGCAGTACGTCCATCCCTTGGCCTTGCGCATCAGCAGGGAGATCAGCTTCGCTATGGCGAAGATGCCCACCACAATGCCCAGCGCGAAGGGAAGCAGCACCAGCAGATTGTGCCCCAGCGCGCTCCATTCACCGTGCAGCAGCGCTGACACGGCGCCGGGCAGCGCCTCCGTCACAATCGGCTCATAGTAGCCGAGGGTTTTCAGCATCATCGATCCGCTGACACCGGGTATCACCATGGTTGCGGAGGCGATCATGCCAAGCAGGAAATACTTGACCATATCCCAGAAGGTGAAGGTCAGGGCCACCGTGTTTTCCGCCTCGGACAGTTTCTGCCAGACCACCAGGCCGAAGAAGATGAGAAAGATCACCAGCCCGATCGGCCCCGTCTTTTCTCCCTTCAGCTGCTTGAGTATCATCGGCAGCGAACCGACAATCAGCCCGATAAAGAGCGTATTGGTCGGCAGCGGGAAGCTGCGGAAGGCTCCCTTGAGGGCAAAGGCTCCCAGCACAATGGCCAGCACCATACCCACAAGATAGGGCAGCAGGATTGTGACAGAGCGCTTGAATTCCTTCAGCAGGTGGTTGATGCAGTAGATGATTTTGTCATAGATGCCCATGGACACCATCATCGTTCCGCCGCTCACACCCGGAATGACATTCGCAAGCCCGATCACCGCGCCGCGCAGGATATCCAGCGCCGCATGGACAAACCAGCTGCCTGCCCTGCCCAACAGGCTCCGGGATTTGCCTGAATCACTCATTGATACAGACCACTCCTTTGCTCATTGGACATTGACATTGTAGCAAATTCAGTATTACGTATCAATTCAGTGTTTAACAACTCTGTGTGTGATTTATGAATTTTTGCGTACATTTTCATAAAGAATCATGCGCTCCGCACGTCACAGGTGTTAACGAAAGGCGCAAAAAAAGAAGCAGCGCGGGGCTGCTTCTCAAGGCTGTATGCTGTCAGTTGCTGATGCCGTCGATGATCTTCACCGTCGCGGGAGGCTCGGTGGGCATCGTCGGGCTCTTGGTATCGGTGTACTGGCTCCAGCCCATGGAGTTCAGTGTCTTCGGGCCGGCCACGCCGTCCATCTTCAATCCTTTCGACTGCTGGTAGGCTGCCACCGCGTTCTGTGTCTGCACGTTGTAATAGCCGGTGGCGTAGCCCGACGTCAGCAGTCCGAGACCAACCAGCTTCTGCTGCAGTTTGGACACCCAGTTGTCGCCCCTGGACGCATCCGAGTCGCCGCGGCGCAGGGTGGGCAGGTTGTTCTTGATCAGGCGGCCTACCGCGGTGCCGGAGAACATCACATTCTGTGTCGCCACGCCGCAGATGCCGTCAGGCTTCAGGCCGTTGTACTGCTGGAACTCCTTCACGCACGCGGCGGTCTTCTCGCCGTATTTGCCGTCTACCTTCACGCTGGTCCAGCCGAGCTTGCGCAGATAGGTCTGTACCTTGCGCACCACGGGGCCGGTGGAGCCGATGGTCAGCCCGTTTACGCGGCCGATGGTATTGTTCAGCTCCTCCTCGTAGTCCGGGTTGTAGTCGCTGCCGGCTTCCTCATGGCCTGTCTCTGTGCCGGTGTCCTGCTCAACGACTCTTCCGGACTGCGTGAAGCCGGTGGGCAGGGTGATATCGAGCTTCTTCAGTGTCAGCGAGCCGACCTTTCCGTCCGGGTTCAGGCCGTTAGCGCGCTGGAAGTTCTTCACGGCCTCCTCCGTCTTTGGCCCGAAGGTGCCGTCCACCGTCACATCCGCATAGCCCCAGCGGCGCAGCGCTGCCTGCAGGCGGCGAACCGCGCTGCCCTTCGAGCCGAGCCGCAGCACCGTGCCGGCGGAAGCCGCCGCGATGCCGAGTACCAGTACCAGCACCAGTATGACGGCTGTTACTCTCTTCATCATTTTTCCGAATCCCTCCTCTGTTTTGCCATTCAGGAAGTCACAGCTGCCTCAATCACAATAAATTGTATAAACCATCATCCATAATATACCATATATGCGAAGCAAACGCAAGCATTTTCCCGCTTCGCGCCGCATTTTTTGTCGCTTTTTGGGCAGCGTCCGGCAAGGCTGTCCGTGTCTCCTCACCGCTTTCCGCAGGGCGGAGATTGCAATCGAGTAGGAGGGGGTGACTAGCCCCCGTCCTCTCACCGCACCGTGCGTACC
>CAMJPQ010000123.1 GCA_946407745.1 uncultured Clostridia bacterium | reverse complement strand
AAATAGCGAACCTGGGTCTCGTAACTCTCATCTTGACTCTCTTCCAGAGTGCTGACGCGGGCATACGCCGCGACTCTTTTGGTTGTGTCTTTCTTTGCAATGGTGCGAATGATCATGGGAATCGAACTCCTTTTTCTTCAGGTCAAAGAAACAATCAATTTCCTTCAGGCTCAATCCGTGGTATGTTGAGCTCATAGTCTTCCGGCGGACGGATGACCAAGTGATTTACCTGCTGCTGCAGCGACCTTATAAAATTGCGCGTGTAGTATCCGCATCCGGAGCGGATCTTTTTACCGTTAATGTAGATGATCTTTATGACTTTGATTTGCCCTCTCACATTGCATTCCCTTGTTTTTTCTGTAAAGACCGGATATGGCGTGTATTCCGGATACTCATAGTTTACGGGCAGCAGGAAAGGTTTCTTTTCAGTGCCGGAAGGGATAACCTTCAGGTGCGTCCAATCCCAGCGCTGGAAGGCCATCGAAACAATACGTGACTTCAGTGGCGCGTAATCTGAAGGATAGCCTGCGCTTGTCAATGCCAGGATTATGGCATCTTCCCTGACTGCGTAGGGGATGCATTTTGTGCGTTCCTCCCGGATGATTGCGTCCCCCTGCCCGCCGCAGGTCCAATAGAAGCTTTTGTTACGCTTAAAGCGCACCATGTTCATGCCGCAGTACGGGCATTTGAGCAGTCCGTAAAAGGGGTACTGCTTTACGCCGCGGCTTGGATCACGCATGGTCAGTATTTCCTGGACGGTATCGAAGACCTCGTGACTGACTATGGCATGATGGTGATCACGCACATAGTATTGTGGGATGATGGAGTTACGGTTCTTGGCCTCATGACTGGTGAGCGGATCGTCGATGAAGGTCTTTTGCATCCTTAGATCCCCTGCATACTTTTCGTTGTGAAGGACGTTGGAAAGGGTTGTTGCGGACCATTGCGCCTTGTTCTGTTCGCGCCAGTCTCGTTTATTCAACTCTCTGCGAATTTCAACCAGGGTGGAGCCGTTCAGATAGCGATCAAAAATGTACCGGATAACATCTGCTTCGCTCTGCTCGATGACCCAGCCTTTCCGATACCCGTATACGTTGCTCCAGTGTTGTTCGCCTCGAGCATATCGCATGCGGATGCCAACCTTCAGATTGTTGGATAGGGAGATGATTTCTTCTTGGGCGGCCGCGGCGAAAACCGACAGAAGGAATTCTGATGCCAGCTCTCCGGTATCAATCCGCTCCTTTTCAAAAAAGACGCGCACGCCGAGGTCGCTCAATTCCCGGACAAAAGAAAGCAAATCGACCGTGTTGCGTGAGAAACGGGAAATGCTTTTGACCAGGAGGTAATCCAACTTTCCTGTCCGCGCATCCTCCATCATCCGGAGAAACTCTGTTCTGCTTCGGACGCTGGTGCCGCTGATGCCCTGATCGGCATAGATATCTACCAATTCCCATCCGGGGTGGGCCTGAATGATTCGCTCATATGCGGCCATTTGCGTATCCATCGACTTTCTTTGAGTCTCCAAGTTAGTACTCACCCGGCAGTATGCCCCGACCCGAATGATCTTCTTTTCAGGAGCAGAGCTTTCAATCATGACAACTTCGTTTGTAAGGGACGGCATTGCGTGCTTGTTCATAGCGTGTCAACCTCCATCTGTGTTTACTCGTTCTTTTTTTCTGATTCTACTCGGAGAACATCAGCCTCATATTTTTCTGGTGGCAGAATGATGAGATTGCGTACATGATTCTGGATGCCGCAAATGCGCTCCAGCATGCGCGGCGCAACGCTGGGGTTGACTGGCTTGCCGTTGATGAAGGTGGTCAGAACTGTCTTGGTTTCCTTCGTCAAAGGCCATTCATGCGGTGCCTCAGTAATGATCGGCAGCGGGCTGTTGCTGGGCAGATTATAGGTGATGGGGATTCTGTATGGCGCGCCGGTTTCTGCAGGATGGATGATCAGGTGATCCCAGTCGTATTTTGGAAACGTGATGCTTTCAACCTGCTGTCTGAGCGGCCAGTATTCAAGAGGAAGACCGGCACCCTTCAGGCTGCGCAGCAGATCCGATTCATGAATGGCGTATAGCGGGCACTTGCTCCGTTCCTGGCGCGTGTCGCCGCTATTCTGGCCACCGCAAGTCCAGAAATACTCACCCTTGCAGTAATGGAACCGGACCATATTTGCGCCGCAGACGGGACAGCGCAGAATGCCGTACAGTGGATATTGCGTCGATCCTCTTTTCCTGTCCTTCATGGTTAAAACCAGATTAGCAGCATTCCACTCTTCTTTCGGGATGATAGGGGTATGATGATCCTGTTTGAAATATTGCGGGACCAGGGCATTACGGTTGGAAACCTTTTCATGCCGGATTGGATCCTTGATGTAGGATTTTTGCATGAGGCAGGCGCCTTTGTATTTCTCGTTTTTAATGATCTCTGATAGGGTGTGGGCTGCCCACTTGCCTTTGCCTGTTGGTACGGCTATGCCAGCCTCGGTGAGTGATTTGCAGATGAAGGGAAGGCTGCATCCGGAAAGGTACATATCATAGATTTTCCTGATCACTTCAGCTTCTTCCGGCACGATCTCCCATCCGCGCCTGTATCCGTAGATGTGCGTCCACTGTTGTTTGCCCTGGGCAAATCGCATGCGACGCCCGACCTTCATGTTGTTGGAAAGTGAAATGATTTCTTCCTGGGCAGCAGCGCCGAAAATAGAAACCATGAACTCTGAATCCGTTTTGCCGGTATCAATCCGCTCTTTTTCAAAGTACACGTAGACGCCGATCTTTTTGAGGTCCCGGACATACTGAAGAAGATCAACGGTGTTACGGGAAAAGCGGCTGATGCTCTTTACCAGAATGTAGTTGAGCTTTCCTTCCTTCGCATCCGCAATCATCCGCTGAAATTCCGTCCGCCGATTGACGCTGGTGCCGCTCAGACCCTTGTCCGCATAGATTCCCGCAAGCACCCAGCCGGGATGATCGTTGATGATCTTTTCATATGCGATCATTTGGGTTTCGAGCGAGGCCTTTTGAACGTCAAGGTTGGTGCTGACGCGACAGTAAGCGCCGACCAGTATGGTTTTATCTGACGTTCCAGTGTTCTCAATCACATGCACGCCGGACGATACCGGCGACAAAGCCTGGTTTAGCATGATGTTCCTCCAATCCGCCCCGGAGTGGCCTGAAAACCATTCCGGGGCTTTTCTTTTACCCTTTTTTCTTCCCACCGACGCTCAGCGTGCCCGCCGCGGCGGCCCGGCGGCGCTCTTCCAGTTCCGGATGGCTGGCCATCCAATTCCGCCGAATGACGTATGAGCGCGCATCCAGCATGCCGCTTTTGTGGTAGCGGAGCACCTCGTCGAATATTGCCGGATCCACGATGGGTTCATGGTGCTCCTCGATGTAAATCTGATCACGCTGCCCGGTATTCATGATCACCTTTTTTGAGGCGTAATCCAGGCGGAGCGTCTTATTGGTCAGCAGATCTCCTTTGTAGGCTTCGTTGTGCAGAATGGAGGCGACCTGCGCGTTTCGCATTTTCATCCTGGCGCAGATTTCGCCCATGCTGTAGCCCTGCCAGGCCAGGCTGAAAACCTGGCGGACAACCTTGGCTTCTTCTTCATGGATGACCCAATAGCGGAAGGGGTCGCCTTCCTTTTTCATGATTCTGTATCCGTAACAGGCGTTGCGGATCGGGTTGCCCATCTGCGCATTGTGAGTGTGCGCCCAGCGGATGTTTTCGCTTTGTGAGCAGGACTCATTCTGCGCCATGGTGGCGTAAATGTTCAGAATCATCTCGGTGGCCGGATTGGAGCTGTCCAGACCCTCCTTTTCAAAAAGGACCTGGATGCCGAGGGCATTCAGCCGCTTCAGCACCGCCAGACCGTCGGCTGCGTTGCGGGAAAACCTACTGACTGATTTGACAAAGATCACGTCAATCAGACCGGCTTCGCAGTCGGCCAGCATCCGCTGAAATTCCTTCCTTCGGGACATGTTCAAGCCGGAGAAGCCTTGGTCGGCGTAGATCCCAACAAGTATAAGGGAGGGATCCCGGCTGATCATCTCTGAGTAGTAGCTGACCTGGGCATCGAATGAGAGCTCTTGCTCTTCCGTGAGTGTGCTGACCCTGCAGTAGGCGGCTGCGCGTCTTTTGCCTTCGGTACTGCCGGGCGCAGTTTCGGGTGTGTAATGAAAGGATTCTTCTGTGGCGAACATCGCATCGTTGTATTTCATTTGGCATTCTCCTTGCTTTTTGCTTTGCGTTTGCTCATGGCTTTGTATCGTTGTTCGGCTGTGAAAAAGGCAACATCTCCTGGAAGATCCTCGGTGAGGGTGCGGCGGGGGCGTTCGAAGGCTTCACCGATGAACCCCAGCCGCAGAAGCCAGGAGCGCATCTGAAACCGGGGATTGCTCATATCGCAGGGCTTCATCCGCGCTTTCCCTGTGGTCTCCGCCATTCGGCAGGCCTGCGCCATCAGGTATGCCGGGGCTTCGATCAAAGGGTATGAAAAAGCACTCAGCGAGATGCTGAGTGCCAGTCCATCACTTATGAAAGGGATGATCGGTTCTGAGACCCCCAGGGCTTTTTCAACAAGTTCCCTACGGGACTCGATGATCGTAATCAGATTGAAAACAGTGTCGGGCTGGTTTTTCCGGGGGAAGAAGGTGAATACGGTTTCATCTTCAGGAGACCAGCCCTTCTCAGCCAGTGCGGTGATGATTGGTTCGAACCGGCCAAGATCACGGATTTCCACCGGGCCGATGGCCAGCATTGTCTGGTGAAGCGTGATGTTGTCCCAGGTGAAATACCCATAGTCATCGGGATTGTTGTAGCTGCGGTGGTAATGGCCCCGGTCATGAAGAACGGAAGCCACTACTTCCCGGATGATTGCCTGCTTTTTTGTGCTCAGCCAGCCGCCGATGCCGCCCACTCTGAAACAGACTGCAATCTTATCATCCAGAATAGGCTCTTCCGGCGGGACTGGAGGATTCAGCGCCAGTTCCCTGTAGTAGGAGGGCCTTGGCGTTACCCGAATACAACCCATGTCATTGACCTCCTCGTCTTTGGTGGTGACATTAATCACTCACTTCGGCCAGAAAGTCAACGCCCTGTGAAGAAATTGATTCCGACGTTTCTGTTACGTTTGCTGTCAAAAATGAACCGGAAGGCTTACTGGGCGAGCCTTAGAGCGGGGACGCTTGCTACCGTAGGGGGTGCGATATGGGTCGTGCGGCAAATCCCCTGGTTGTACTTGATGCCCTGCGGTGTTTCGATGCGGTCCAGCTGATAGACTTCCACTACTTTCTCATTGGTGACGTCCACGACATCGATGCAGTAATGATACGCCAGGGACGCCAGCACCTTCATGACCTGCGGCCATTCCTCGTCTTTGATGGTGGACAGGGCGGAATCATTTTTCTTGTCCGCGCCGCGCTGGCCGACGCTGATCCCGGTCTGGTACATCAGCTCCCGATACAGCTCGTTCCATGCCAGGGAGAATTTGCCGTTGTAGATAGCCTTGCCGATTTTCCGCACGATTGCGTTGGTCACCCGGCGTGGCTCCCAGGTCACGGCGCTTTCAGCCAGCATCCGGTTGCTCATGGACAGGGATGTATTCTGATCGGTTAGATCGAGGTTCCTGGTTTCCAGATCTGCCTTTTCATCAGAAAGCTGCCGAATGGATGCGGCCTGCGCGGCGATCGTGTGATCCTTTAGGGCGATCATCTCATGGACGGACTGGGCGATGGCGGCAGGGTCGCCGTTCATCATCGCTCGGGCGAAACCCAGCATGGCGTCTTCCTGCGCCTGCACATTGGCCACTTTCAGCTCTGCCGGCGCAGCCTCCACCAGGTTCAAAAGCTGTGTGCGGATTTCCTCCGCCACCTTGGAATCGCGGAGCAGCATGGCCATGCAGAGAA
>CAMJPQ010000122.1 GCA_946407745.1 uncultured Clostridia bacterium | reverse complement strand
TGCAGGATGGCCGTCTGCATGATGGGGTGATAGGGGTCTTGCGTGTCCAGCGCCCGGCGGTATGCTTCCAGCTGCACCGTGGTAAGCATGTCATTGAGGGTTGCCGTCGTTTTGAAGTCTATGAGGGTGAGCTTACCTCCGATAACAGCCACCATGTCCACGGTACCGGCATAGAGCAGGATTTTATGCCAGACCGGGCGTTCGTTTGCTATGATTTGCGGTTTGAAATGCCGATTCCAAGTAAGATAGGCATCAAAGTACGGCCTGACTTCCGGCGGACATTCATCCAGACCATAGCGTCCATGAAATTCAATGGCTGAGTGTACCGCTGTTCCGCGCTCCGCAGCGTGGTTCAAGGTTTCTTCGTCAATATCCCTGTATTTGTGCCGCGTGAGCGGCTGCATGATTTGTGTGACAGAAGGAATAATCACATCGTTCAACCTGTATATATGATTTTGTGGGTCGAACGTGAGTTGATCTGCTTTCAATAGTCATCCCTCCCGTAGTCCGGTTCCGGAGGGACGTTTTCTTCGAGACTGTACCCCAGACATTCCAGCAGCTCCGATAAGGTCATATCGCCTGCGCAATCCTCGCATAGGCGTTCTCCTCCGAGATCGACATATCGGCCGCCAATCGGGATACCGTCTCCGCAGCGTCTGCATACCCCATAAACGGGAATTTCTTCATTAGGGCATCCATGCAGGCAAGGCGAGTGTAGGCAGATGTCGCACATCGTTTGCTAACCTCCTTTCTGAATTGGATGAGCTGACGGTTGTATTGATTGATCCTTTCTCGGCTGATACGGTCCTTGATTTCATCTACCAGCAGAAGGGGGATATAGTCATCATCATGCCCGTTCATGCGGGATTTGCGGGCGGTATAGGCAAGCACCTCTTGAAAGGTCTGTTCATCCAGCCTTTGCCCCGCAAGGCTTTCTCCCTTTTGCCGGGCTTCCTGAATAGTCATTGATCATCACCTCGTTAAAAATCGCCAGATTGATGCGGGGCGCCTGCCGGATTCGCTGGATAAGCTGATCGTGGGTTTCGATCCCATAGCGTTCTTTGAGAAACGCCTTCATTTCCGTAACTGCATCCGGCTTCATGGCCACCCCTCCTGTCATCCTGCCGCGTTGATAAGTCTGAGGCTGACCGCGCCTCTTGCAATGGTTTCCAAGCTGTGAACGATGTCCGTGAGACGGTCCCTTTCCCAGTCATTGACCCGGCCGTCACTGGCAATAACGATGAGGTCATCCCTGACCTGCCCGATCGCATCCGGTTTGATGTGCGCCGCTATTTGAAGGACCACCGTCTGTATGGATGGCTGGCAGGTCGGGAGATCCACCTTGCAGGCCGTGCCAAGCGGACATTCGCAGGAGCAAAACCGTGTGATGAGGAATGGCGCTTTGTAAAGGGCTGCCATTGCCAAAATGCTTTCCACGGGGATTTGCTTTGTTATGCCCAGCTCATAATCCGCGAGCGTTGACGAGGATATGTTGAGCAGCTCCGCGGCCCCTTCTCTGGAATTAAGCCGCGCGTCATCCTTCGCCGCCTTTTTCCTGCACTGGAAGTAGATATTTTCCAGTGCTGACGTAGGATTGCGTCCCATTTTCTTGCCTCCTTGTATGGGGTATTCTGGTCGTGGTGGTTACGTGTGCGTAAGTCTTGCCGCCTGCAGCTCCTCCGCGCAAAGGTCTGTCGGTTCGCACTTGAGGATCGCGCACAGGTTCATGAACCCTTCAAAGGACGGCTTCGAGATTCCCTTCTCGTAAGCACTGACAACGCTCTGCCCAAGGCCCAGCGCGTCAGCAAGGTCCTTCTGCTTCATGAGTAGCCGTCGCCGTCGCAGGTTGATTTCGGTACCAAAATCGGCCATCGCGTCACCCCCTTTTCTGCGGCACAACGTTTCAACTGGTACATTCGGAATTGTACTCCGTTTGAAATGAAGTGTCAACCGGTGAAACTGATATTTTTTGTGTGGATTTTTTCATAGCTATAATTTATCATTCTAAATGGTATAAAGGAGGGATTTCTTTGCCTATTGATCAGAAGCTCGTCGGGTCCCGTTTGAAGTCGTTGAGGATTGCCCACGAAATCAAGCAGCTTGAAATTGCCCATGCTTTGGGGTTGAAACAAAGTGCTGTTTCCGGCCACGAATGCGGTGTATCTTTGCCAAACGCCGCTTCTCTGTATTGGTATGCCCAGAGGTACAACGTGAGTTCGGACTACATCTTAGGGCTGACCGATGATCCTGCCCCAACAAAAAAAGCCGCCCCGGGTGAAGCGGAGCGGCCAAAGGATGGATCAACGTTTACTCAGTCGATAACCGGATTGTCTGAGGATTCTGAGAGCGATGAACGGATTCGACAATTGATTTCAGAAGAATTGCGGAAAGAACTTCCTGAAATCCTTCCGGATGCTCTTGCAGGGCTATTCGGTCAAGGTAGGCATGATCAAGACTGACCGTCATCACGGCCGCCGTCTGTTGATCCGTAGATGCGTCAAGGATGATTGGCGCAGTAATAGAAAGGTGGCCTATAACTTTAGGCATGGCATATTCTCCTGTTCTCGGAACCGGCTACCGTGATTTGTGCACGCCGTCATTATCCCACAAGAGAGGCCGGATGTGAACAGAATATTTTCCGTTTCTCTGAGGTTCCTTTGATGTAATTTTCGACACGAAAACTATATTTTCGATGTTTTCGCGTCGAAAACCGGGTTTTCGAGGTTTTCGAGCTCGAAAACTCAAATGCAAGTTTATTTCAAAATAACTGAGAAACTTACCGGAAAATGCTTTTATTTTCGAGGTCGAAAACCCATTTTCGAGGTCGAAAACCAGTTTTCGAGGAGAAAACGGGGTTTTCTCTTCTCTACTATAACAGTAATATATAAGAATAGTTATTTATATCCAGAGAGTACGAATATAGTTAGTTAGATATAAGATAAGTAACTTAGATACGGGAGGAATGACAATGACTGAGTTGGAGCTTCGCTTCGAGGCTGAGATCAAAGAACTGATCAAGACCATGCATGAAAGCGCCAAGGCCAGAGGGGAAAGCTATTTCCCTTCCCGGCTGTTTGAGATGGTAAACAGCATCGGGGCCGTTGCCGCTGTGAACGCCTGCGTTTTGAACGTAGGGATATCCGGCTATAAAAAGCTGTGTGCTTTGGGGTTGCAGGACTGTACCCTCGAGCGATTTGTAAAGGACAATTCTGTCCTTTACAAAGACTTGCTGACTGAAGAAGCTGTCACAGCCGCGGCGTGGAGTTTGGAAAACGGGGACAAGATTTGATCGGAGGGAAAGAAGATGCGGCAGCTAAAAGACATCGTCGGTGATCTGCTCGCCAGCAGACAGCTATCTCAGAGATGGCTTGCCGATGCCTGCGGGGTCGCGGAGCCGACCATCTCCCGGGCTGTAAAGGGCCAGAGCATACCCGGCACTGACCTTGTGTGCAAAATGGCCGACGCCTTTGAGGTTTCTACGGACTATCTTTTAGGCCGGACCTCTGATCCGGTGATGAATTCCAGAAAAGAAAATGTCGAGTATGTTGTCGGCAGGGCTTTCATGCGCTGCGATACAAGGGACCGGAAAATCATTCTCGCCGTTCTGGACGAGTACATGACCGGTCCTGAATCAAACACCGTTTACGGGAAAGAGTAAGGCCAGAGATGGGAAAAAGAGTTGACCTGTCCTCCAAGAGGGCCGCGCTGTATATCCGAGTTTCTACCAAGATGCAGGCCGACGATGGGGACAGCCTGCCCATGCAGCGGGAGGAATTGCCGAAGTACGTACAATACGCCCTCGGCATAACGGACTATGAGATTTTTGAGGACGCCGGCTTTTCCGCCAAGAATACCGAGCGCCCAAGCTATCAGCAGATGATGGCCCGGGTCCGGGACGGGGAGTTCACCCATATTGTGGTCTGGAAGCTGGACCGGATCAGCCGCAACCTTCTGGACTTTGCCGCCATGTATGCAGAACTGAAAAACCTCGGAGTGGTGTTCATTTCAAAAAATGAGCAATTCGACACTTCCACTGCCATAGGCGAGGCCATGCTAAAGATCATCCTTGTGTTTGCCGAGCTTGAGCGGAACATGACTTCCGAGCGTGTGACGGCCACCATGATTTCCAGAGCGCAGGGCGGTCAATGGAATGGGGGAAAGCCCCCTTTTGGATATGATCATCCAAAGGGGACAAACATATTCACTGTCAACGAGGCTGAGGCTGCCGTTGTGCGTCAGATCTATGAGTTATACGAGAAGGCCCCTTCCCTGTTGAAAACCGCAAAAACCCTGAATGAAAAAGGGATCAAGAACCGGAGCGGCATCCCATGGAACCCGACCACTGTCAGGGCGATCCTGACTTCCCCGTTTTACAGTGGGACCTTGAGATATAACTACATGTCCGAGGCTAAAAAGACCTATACGAAAAAGAGACCTGACGAGTGGGTGCTGGTCCCGGATCACCACCCGGCCATAGTGACAGAAGAACGTCAGAAGGCTATTGCCGCAACGCTGGCAAGGAATGAGCGAGGCATTTCCTCCACGCAGACTTATGAGCGAAAGAATATTCACATCTTCGCCGGTCTGATCATCTGCGGATCCTGCGGGAGCCAGTTCCAGTCAACTATTGACCGGCCCAGAGCAAAATCTTCGTGGAGGCCGTCTATATACCTTTGTTCCAGACATCGACGGTTCAAGGATTGCGATAATAAGTATGTGTCAGACGTGACCGTCGGCCCCTTTATGCTGAATTTTATATCAAACTATATCCGGGCTCAAAGGAATTTCGGCAAAAGCACCACCCCGGAAACATTGGAAAAAAAGCTGCTGAGGGGTGTCTACTTTGAGGGCGTGAGGATAGATCAATCATCCGTCGAGGATATTCATCGCCTGTTCCGCGCTGATCGGTTCGGAGATGGGCCATATTTTCACCTGACAGCGCCCGAGAGCGACGATCGGCCAAACGAGAAGGAAATACTCGACGAAGAAAAAAAGCGCTTAGAACGCGCCCAGAATCGATTAAAAACGCTATATCTGTTTTCCGAGGATTCCATGCCAGAATCCGAGTACCTGTCCGAGTGTTTACTTTTGGCTGAAAAGCTGACAAAAGTAAACAGCCGCCTTGCCGAGATCGAAGCCTCCGAAAAGGATGACCAGTCTCCGGATGACGAAACCTTCATGGAGCAGGCTTCCTATCTGGTTATTACTGAGGAATTGCTTTCAAAAAGGTTCGTGGATTACGAGAAAGTAATTCGAGTCCTTGACAAGCGGACCCTGAAATTATTCATAAATTCCTTATGCAAAAAAATTGTAATTTTTCAGGGCAAAATCACTGAAATTGACTTCAAAAACGGCATAGAGGTCAAATTCCTGTATGAATGACCCTCATCGATGAGAAACCCCATGCCCGCTGAAAACCCTTATTTCAGCGGGCGTTTGGCTCTATGCAGAAGGGTTCGCATTTCTCCCCGGGCATCCTGCCTATTATTAACATGGCATCCCCTAAGTAAACAGGAAGCAGGATGCGCATAAAATCACCTCCAACGGTACGGGGGTATTCTATCCCATTTTGAGGCGGCTTGCAAGCGTAAGTTGCGCAAAAGAAAGTCGGAGCCTTTCGGCTCCGATCTGATCAGCAGGCTTCTTGTTCCTGCTCCGGTTTCTGTTCCGGCTGAATGTTGAGGATGAGGTTGACGGCCTTCTCGGCTCTGGCTGCCGCGGTGACTATGAGGCGCTTGTCCTCCTTGAGGACCTTCAACCAGTGCTGGACATAGGCTGCTGTGTTGCGCTGGATTTTGGCGGTATCAATGCCGAAGTGATTGCAGAGGACAGCGGAGGTTATTTCGGCGACCAGTTCTTCGCGGGAGTACTTGTCATCTCCAAAGGTGCCGGACATGTCGCGGTGAAGGCGGCTTTCACTGCCGGTGGAGTGGCCCAGTTCATGAAAGAGGGTTGCATAGTAGCTTTCGGCGTTGTG
>CAMJPQ010000121.1 GCA_946407745.1 uncultured Clostridia bacterium | reverse complement strand
GGTACGCACGGTGCGGTGAGAGGACGGGGGCTAGTCACCCCCTCCTACTCGATTTTGCGGCTTTGGGTTGCTCGTGGGTGTACTATTCTCAATTCAGATTGACCTTTCCTGACCTATGTGGCATACGACCAGCGGGGTGTATATCATGCGCAGAAGAGAGATCAGCGCCGAGGAATACGAGAAAATAGAAGGATTCATCGCGGACGCAAGAATTAAGGAATTTGACTGAAGAGCATTTGCAACGGTGCACTCTTTTGAGTGTTTATCACTCTTTCCCTTTGCTGCAGGTGCAGCATCCGCACAGCCAATGGATGCAATCCATTGAATGCAGCGCAGAGGCGTACCGGGTGCGCTGAAGCGCAGAAATCCGGCCTGTGCGCCGGCCCTGGCCCGGAAACATAGTTAAATGTTGTATTCTCCGTGCGATAACGTCGGGCTGTGTTCGGCGCAGTTTTCTTACACATGTCAAATCTGGTACCAAATTGTGCATCTATACGTGCAGCCGCGACATCAATAACAGACAAAACGCCATATAGACCCGACATAATTCCATAGACGGAGACAACATAAAACCATATAGTAAAGCCATCAAACACAGCGAAAAGCTGTCAAGGAGGAGAAACCATGAAGAAGCTGGTTGGCCTGATGCTGGCTGTGATGATGGCTTTGACCGTCATGCTGCCTCTTACCGCTCTGGCGGAAGAACCCGTCACCATTTCTTTCTTCGACAAAAACTCCGGCGTGCGCACCTTTGACGATCCCGTCGCCAAGGAGCTGGAAAAGCGTACCGGCATCAAGCTGGATCTGATCAGCCCCTCCGGCAACCCCGGCGAAAAACTGAGCCTGATGCTGGCCGGCCTCAACTATCCGGACATCATCCTGATGGACCGCGGCAGCGACATCGTGAACCAGTACATCGAAGCCAACGCGCTGGTGAACCTGTCTGATTATCTGGATCAGATGCCCAACGTGGTGGCCATGTACGGCGACACCCTGAACAAGACCCGCTACACCGACGGCAACAACTACTACCTCTCCAACTGGTACGGCTACGATCCCGATCCCGTGACCGGCTTCATCTGCCGCTATGACTACATGATCGAGCTGGTGGGCCAGGAACGTGCCGACAGCGCGGAACCCTTCCGCTGGAGCGAATTCAAGGCCCTGCTGCAGAAGTTCAAGGATACCAATCCCGATGTGACCAGCCCCCTGGTGATCGGCGATCCCGGCAGCGGCAACATCAACGGTATGTTCGCTGGCATGAACAGCCTGTATCCCTACTATGTGCATGAAGGCAAGCTGTACTTCACCGTCCGCGATCCGCAGTTCATGGATGCCATCCATCAGATGAACGAGCTGTACCGTGAAGGCCTGCTGGACCCCGAATGGACCAGCAACAACCAGGAACTGCGCAACCAGAAGCTGAGCAACAACGGCGTGCTGGCCTATGGCGGCTCCTACTGGGACACCTGGACACCCTCCGCTACTCTGCTGGCAGCTGAAAATCCCAATGCTGAATATTTGGCCTACAAGGTTATTCCCGATGACGCCACCTCCGCTGACCTGCCGCTCTCTGGCCGTTCTTCCCTCGGCTGGGATGCCATCGCCATCACCAAGAACTGCAAGAATGTGGAAGCCGCTGTGAAGTTCATTGATTACTGCGCGTCCCAGGAAGGCCAGGACCTGCTCCTGTGGGGCATCGAAGGCCAGGACTGGGAATTCGTGGACGGCGTGCGCACCCCCATCGGCGACATCGTGGCCCGCTATCAGGCTGACCCCTCCAACGTGGTGGACCAGACCGGCATCACCAAGTGGACCTGGTTCGTCAAGAACGACGTGCATCCCGACGACGGCACCACCTGCCGCATCTGGTTCAACGAAAAAGACCGCAGCGCTACCTTCGCCTATAAGAACCTGACCAACGGCTACTATGACAGTGCTGAGTTTGCCAACCTGGAGCCCGCCGGCAGCAGCATCGAGGCGCTGATGTATCAGGGCGTGATCGACGTGTTCGACCAGTACTATCCCCGCATGGTCAACGCGCCCACCGTGGAGCAGTGCGACGCGCTGTACGCCGAGATGGTTTCTGCCATGGAAGCCGCCGGCATGGCCGACATTGAAGCCTATATGACCGAAGTGTACTTTGCCCGCCTGGCGCTGTGGGGAATGGAACCCGTCGCCAGCAAGTAATGCTTGACCGTTTCGTCTCTGAAAAGAGATAAGCAAGCGAAGCAGGATTGGATCATGTTGCTTCCATGTAACTTATCTGATCCTGCTTTTGCTTCCTTGAAGGAGGAAATGCCATGTCTAATATCGCTTTGGACGGCAAGAAAAAGAAGCCCCTGACGGCCAGGCTGTTGGATCAGAAATATCTGTTCCTGCTGATGATTCCCGGCGTCATCTGGGTGCTGGTCATCTGCTACGCCCCCATGACCGGCATCTATATGGCCTTTACCAACTACCGTCCCTCCCAGAACGGATACTTCTACGACCTTTTCAACGCCAAGTTTGTGGGCCTGCAGTGGTTCGAGTATTTCTTCAGCAAAGACTTTGGCATGATCATGCGCAACACGCTGGCCACAAGTCTGCTGACGCTGCTGTTCTCCTTCCCGGCCCCGATCATCCTGGCCGTGATGCTCAACGAGCTCAGGAGCGTGCGGATGAAGAAATTCATCCAGACCGCCTCCTATCTTCCGTACTTCATTTCCTGGGTTATCGCGGCCAACATCTTCCTGACCTTCCTCTCCGGCGGCGGCCTGATCAACGATCTGCTGCTTTCGCTGGGGCTGATCAAGGAACGGATCCTGTTCTTCCAGCACGGCCCCTATTTCTGGTGGATCATCGCCATCGCCAATACCTGGAAGGGCATGGGCTACAATGCCATCATCTACCTTTCGGCCATTTCCGGCATTGACGAGCAGCTCTACGAGGCAGCCTCCATCGACGGCGCCAGCCGCGTCAAGCGCATCTGGCACATCACCCTGCCCACCATCCGCCCGACAATTTCCATCCTGCTGATACTGGCAATCGGCGGCATTCTGTCAACGGGCTTCGAGCAGCAGCTGCTGATGGGCAACAACGCCATTCTGAATTACTCCGATGTGCTGGACACCTATGCCTACCGCTACGGCCTGGCCAAGGGCATGTATTCCTACGGTACCGCAGTGGGCCTGTTCAAGTCCATCGTTTCCTTCATTCTTGTGATGAGCGCCAACAAGATCACTGCCAAGCTGAATGACAGTGCTCTGTTCTGAGAAAGGAGGAAAAGAAAATGACTGCGATTGCAAAGAAGGCCATTCCGAGCCGCATCAAGGAAAAACGCACCGCGGGCGACTGGGTACTGGACATTTTCAAGGTTGTATTCCTTGCATTGGTTGCCATTGTCACGGTGTATCCTTTCTGGAACATCTTCGTCATTTCCATCAATGACGCGACGGACGCTGTGCGCGGCGGCATCTATTTCTGGCCCCGGGTGTTCTCCCTTGCCAGCTATCAGGAAATACTGGGGCGCGCCACCTTCCAGCACGCCATACTTGTATCGTTGGCCAGGACCCTGATCGGCACACCCCTGGCGGTGCTCTGCACGGCGATGCTCGCCTACCCGCTGGCCCGCAAGGACCTTGTGGGACACAGATTCTGGAGCCTGCTGTTCGTGTTCACCATGTACTTCGGCGGCGGCCAGGTGCCTTACTACATGGTGCTGAAGAACCTGGGCATGCTGGACAATTTCTGGGTCTTCATCCTGCCCAACATCATGAGCGTGTACAATATGATCCTGATACGCTCGTACATTGAATCCATGCCCTCCTCCCTGTTTGAGGCGGTGCGCATCGACGGCGGCAACGACCTGGTGATCTTCTTCCGTATCATTATGCCGCTGGCCAAGCCGATCCTGATGACTGTTGCCCTTTTCGTGGCCATCACGCAGTGGAACAGCTGGTTCGATGCCTACCTGTACACCTCCTCTCAGGATCTGAAGCCCATGCAGTCCATACTGGTTGAGATTCTGAACCAGTATCAGACAGGCGCTTCCACCTCCCAGCAGATGGCCGCCGGCAAAACCGGCGCCGCCACCGTGACCCCTGACTCCATCCGCATGGCTGCCACCATGGTGGCCACCCTGCCCATCATCATGGTGTATCCCTTCATTCAGAAGTATTTCGTCAAGGGCATCATGCTGGGCGCGGTCAAGGGATGACGATCCTTCCATGGCCGTGATATTATAATGGTTGGGGCGCAGCACAGTTCAGACAGAAAAAGCTTGCTGTGCTGCGCCTTTTCCATAGGCTGCCGGGAAAGGAGAATATGACTTGACAGAAAAAAACAGCCCGGGGATGGAAACGCCTTCCGTATTCAAGGCAACCAATTACCACGGAATTGAATACCTGCGGAATGCGAATCGGTCTCTGTACATGAAAACCTGCGGCATCCAGCGCTGCCTGCCGGGGTATGCCTATCCCCATAATGCCAGAGAAGGGTATCACCTGCATGTAGTGCTTAGCGGCAAGGGCATGCTGCGCGCGGAGGGAAAAGAGTATCACATCCACAAGGGGCAGATGTTCCTTTTGCGGGAGCGGGACGATATATTCTACCAGGCCGATATGGAAGACCCGTGGTACTATGTATGGATTACGTACTGCGGGGAAAACGCGGGCCGCTATATGGCCTACGCAGGCTTTACGGACGGCGTGTATGTGCAGGAATGCAATATCGATCCGCAGGAGTTTTCCTCTGTGGTCACCGAGATTCTGGAGCGCCCGCACCTGAAAAACTCCAGCGAGTTTTACCGCATGAGCCTGGCCTACCGCTTTCTCTCGCTGGCCATTGAATCCTGGGAAAAGAGCGGGGACGCGCCCCGGCAGAAGAGCGATATGACGGTGGAGGATTATATCCACTACGCCGTGCGCTTTATGGAGAGCAATTACTCCGGCATCAAAATCAGCGACGTGGCCGACTACATCGGAATCAACCGCACCTACCTGACAGCGATTTTCAAATCAAAGATGCACATCTCGCCGCAGGAGTACCTGATGCAGGTCAGGATGAATAAGAGCAGGGAGCTGCTGATCAAAACTGACGTGCCCATTTATGTGGTGGCCAAAGAGGTTGGCTACAACGATCAGCTGGCTTTCTCCAAAATCTTCCACAAAAAATACGGGCTGAGCCCGGAACAGTACAGAAAGAAGCATCGAGATGAGTATTCAATTTCATGAACAGACGGGCATCTTTTCCCTGGAGACGGCACACACCCTGTACCAGATGAAGGCTGACAAAACCGGTGTGCTGCTGCATCTTTACTATGGGAAAAAGACAGGCGGCAGCATGGACTACCTCCTCCGCTTCACCGACCGCGGCTTTTCCGGCAACCCCTATGAACTGTCCGGCAACCGGGGCTATTCCCTGGACACCCTGCCTCAGGAATACAGCGGAAACGGCGTGGGCGATTTCCGCCTGCCGTCGGTGCAGGTGCTGAGCGAAAACGGCAGCCGCAGCGCAGACCTGCGCTTTGCGGGCTATGCTGTTCAGAAAGGCCGCGCGCCGCTGGAGGGTCTTCCCTTTGTGAGGGAGGCGGAGGATACCGAAACGCTGACTGTTACGCTGCGGGACAGCGTCATCGGCCTGGATGTGCAGCTGCAGTATCATGTTTTCCCGTCGCAGGACGTGATTGTCCGCTCCGCCCTGCTGATCAATACCGGCAGCCGGAAGCTGCGTGTGGAAAAAGCAGCCTCTGCCTGTATGGACTTTCTGTACGGGGATTTTGATGTGATCCATTTCCACGGCCGCCATTGCATGGAGCGCATGCCCCAGCGCGGCGCACTGCCCTGCGGTATCACCGTCTTCGGCTCCCGACGGGGCATGAGCAGCCATCACAGCAACCCCTTTGTCATTCTGTGCGACCGCCATGCCACGGAGAACACCGGTGACTGCTATGGCTGCATGCTGATGTATTCCGGCAATCACGCGGAGGAGATGGAGGTGGACCAGG
>CAMJPQ010000120.1 GCA_946407745.1 uncultured Clostridia bacterium | reverse complement strand
GAAATCCTGACAGATTCCAGTTTGTCGGTGAACCCATTGGCAAAGAATATCGGAAAATAAAGTTACAAAGCCGGTCACATTGGCCGGCTATTTCATATGCAAATCCTGCATATATGATCAGATGCTCCATTCATGATCTTAGCGACGTTTGACTGCGACTTCGACTGCCACCATTAAGGATATATGCCACCTAAGACTTTATAGTTCTGATGTCACTTAACAACTTTTATCACATAGTAAAAAGCCAACATTTTTGATGGTTTAATTTTTGAACGAAATAGCTTCTGTAGTCTATGCAATATCAGACTCTTCCCGGAAACGCAGATTGAAAATGACGGTATAGCTAGCAGACAATGCCAGGAAAACATAGGTTAGAATCAGCAGATACCCCAGAAAAAAACGGGGCAGGGTGATATTTAGAATCTGCTGAAAACAGATAAAGCAGATCAGGTTAGCAGAAAGCGTGTCGAAATAGTTGGTTCCAGCGAACCAACGGCTCCTCACTAAGGAGACAAAATTGCTTCCTGGCAAGTAACATGCAATTATCTATTGAGTAAATTCTGAATGAAACAAAAGAGTGCTGGCAACACTGATCTGCCTCGATGGCAGTCAGCTGTGGCTGAGTACCAAATCACTTGGATTTGGGGTTCCTATTATCTAAAAAATGTGTAAGGTGACGAAACGGGCCTAACAACTTTCTTAGATCATCTAATCGCCATCTAATTTTGGAGGGGATTTTCAGGCAAAAACAGGCGATCTCAGACGATCTCCAAAATACCGATTGACTGCTACCAGCGTTGAAAAATAAGGCTTTAACGAACTCTGACGAACTCTGACATAACACCTTTTTTAGAACTCCTAAGCGTAACGCCGCGCGTTCGAATCGCGCCAGGCGCGCCAAAAACACAGGAACTCTTTGCGAGCTTCTGTGTTTTTGTTGTATTTTCATGTCTCTTTGCCACATCACAACCCTAATCTTGATACGAGATTGGGGTTGTGACTTTTTTGGCTTTAGGCCCTGATTTCACGGCATTTCCGGGCAAGCATCGTATGCGAGTAAGCCACTCTGCGGGCCCTTTCGGCCCCTCGACCTCCTGTTCCCCATGGGCTACTGGTATACGATGAAATGAGAATCGTATGCCAGTAGCCGAGTATCGTATGGTAGTAACCCAGCATCGTATACCAGTACCCGAGAATCGTATGACAGTAGCCAGTATCGTATGGTAGTAGCCAAGCATCGTATGCGAGTACGGTTTTTACCGTATGATAGTAAAAATGGCGGCAACGCGCCGCCGCAAAAAAGCATCACGGCCAGGGCATCATGCTGCTCTGACCGTGATTGTGATTTCACCCCTGAAAACAAACTCAACGCATCCGTTCCTCCGAATGATCACCCGTGAGACCAGAAGGTTCCATGCCTGTTCATCCCAATCTTCGAGGTTTTGAGGCTGTGCGTCAAGGGCGGACAGGAATCGGCGGATGCCCTTGCCCCTGGTGAGGTGATCCTCGCGCTCAGCTTTCAATCGGGCAAATATCTCATCCGCTTTTTTGTATCGCTCGTTCAGCATTGCGGCACGGGCATCGAATTCTTCCGTTGGCATACCCGTGACAGCCTGTTCCCGGATAAGCCTGCGGTTCTGCTCGACAGCAGTGACTATCTCTTTCTGAGTTGCTTCAATCTCCTGATCCAATCCAGAGGTGTTTTCAAGCTCCGTGGCCAGTCCTTCGCAGTCCGTGATAGCTGAAGTCCTTTCCGACATCAGTTTGTTGAATGCCTGGACAAACAGCTTCTTAATGTCTTCCTCGGTTATCGTGGGTGTGCAGCACCTTTCTCCCTGGCCGTATTTCCGATTGCAGCGCCACACGATCCTCCGGTAGGCGTCGTTGGAATGCCAAACCTTCTGACCGTAGTATCCACCGCAGTCGCCGCATACGATTTTCGAACCGAATATAGTCCCGCTGTATGCTCTTCCGATCTTTTTGCGTCTTGCTATCTCGGCCTGAACCATCTCGAATTCTTCTGGTGGAATGATCGCTTCATGGTTTGCTTCTACATAATACTGTGGGACTTCGCCCTCATTGACCTTGGTCTTTTTTGTCAGAAAGTCCACCGTGAAGGTCTTCTGCAATAGGGCGTCACCCCGGTATTTCTCGTTCGTCAGGATACTGATGACTGTGCCCTCATACCATTTCTTTTTTCCACCAGGTGTTGGGATGCCCCTTTCCTCAAGCATCCGGCAAATGCCAATCGGGGCCATGCCTTCCATAAACGATCGGTAGATGAGTCTGACGATCTTGGCTTGCTCCCGGTTGACTACCAGATTGCCGTCTGGGCCTTTGTCATAGCCGAGGAACGTGCTGTAAGCAACGGAAACCTTGCCGTCAGCCATCCTTTTTCGATGGCCCCAGGTGACGTTCTCAGAAATGCTGCGGCTCTCTTCCTGGGCCAGGCTGCTCATGATGGTGATCAGCAGTTCGCCCTTGCCGTCGAAGGTGAAGATGTTTTCCTTTTCAAAGTAACATTCGCATCCATGCTCTTTCAGCTTTCTGATCGTCACGAGGCTGTCCACCGTATTGCGGGCGAAGCGGCTGACCGACTTGGTCACGATCAGATCGATCTTCCCGGCAAGGGCATCTTCGATCATTTCATTAAATCCTTCCCTGTGACGGGTATCGGTCCCACTGATGCCTTCGTCCGTGTACACCTTCACAAATTCCCATTCCGGATGAGACTGGATGTACCGGGTGTAGTAGTCTACCTGAGCCTCATAACTGGTGAACTGTTCATCGGAATCCGTACTGACACGTGCATATCCTGCGACCTTCCGCTTTGCAATACCTGTTATGGGGGCCGCTGTGAAAATGTTCCGCGTCTGCGGGATTTTAGTCACACTTTTTGCCATGTCCTCGCCTCCTGGCGTTCTCTGCGGCCTTCGCCTTCATTTCCGGCGTCCAGCTTTTGGAACGTGATTCAAGCCGCCATTGAGTTTTCCGCTCCGTGCCGTCCTTCAGGTGAAAGATCAGCTGGTCCGGGTAAACTGCTGTAATGTGGTCCACTGTACTTCTGAACGCTGCTTCATCAAAACTGTTCCAGCCGAACATGTCAGAAGTGATTCGCATTAGGATTTCCTCGGGGATCTTTCTGCTATGGCAGTATTCTTTTCCTTCCTGTATGAACGTAGGGCAAGCCCAGCGTGAAAGACCGTGATTTTTTGTCCTTTTGAAATGCCGTCCACAGGTCGGACATAGGATCATGCCCGTGAAGGCATAGTGCTCGATGTGGCCGCCTGACGGATGACGTGCCGCAATCCGCGCAAGAGCTTCCTGCGCCGCATCAAAGGTGGTTTGATCAATGATCGCCGGATGTGTTTCCGTAGCGTAGTATTGAGGAACCTCGCCTTTGTTCTTGATGCGTTTCTTTTCGATATGATTGTTGACGTACACCTTCTGAAGCAGGGCGTTTCCTGTATACTTCTCGTTGCTGACGAGATCGCGAAGCCTGGGCGTGTTCCATTTTCCTCCGTAGGCTCCATGTATGTCGTTTCTGTTCAGCCATCTGGCAATGGAATTCAGGGTCTCACCACGTATGACCCGCGCGTATATCTCTCTGACTATTTGAGCCTGCTCAGGGTCAATCTCGATGCCGTCTTCTTTGCTGATCCGATATCCGAACATCGTCCGCAGGCACATCAGCTCGCCGTCTTCAAAGCCTTTTCTGATGCGCCATCTCTGGTTGTCACTGGCTGATTTGCTTTCCTCCTGGGCAAAAGCGGAAAGGATGGTCAGCATCAGCTCACCATCTCCGCTCAGGCTATGAATCTTCTGTTCTTCAAAATAAACGTCAACGCCCAGCAGTTTCAGTTCCCTCACCGTCTCCAGCGAGGTTACCGTATTCCGGGCGAAGCGTGAAACTGACTTCGTGATCACCATGTCGATTTTTCCAGCACGGCAATCTGTCAACAGGCGCTGGAACTCTTCTCTGGTATCCTTTGTTCCCGTCATGGCTTCGTCAGCATAAATACCTGCAAACCGCCAACCGGGATGCTCTCTTATCATCTGACTGTAATAGCTCACCTGAGCAGCAAGGGAATGTAGCATGGCGTCCTTTCCGGATGACACCCTTGCATACGCAGCTACATTCTGCAGCCTTTCGAGCGTAGGCTTTACAGGCACTCTGGTCACTTGTTTTTCCAAGGTATCACCTCCTGGCAGTGTGTGATATTAGCTCTGTCCGGCACACATAGCAAGCGGTGATCACGATATATGCTGCTCTTCTCAAGACCGTATCTGACACGCATTTTTTCTTCAAATGAAACGAATTCTCTCCGTCCAATCAGTTTTCTATCGAGCATTCTACCGGCAAGAGTCATGGACGACAGATAACCTGTTATGTCGGGCTTAGGCATCCTTTCCACCTGCCTTTCGCCGGGAACGGTGATAGCAAGTGAGAGAGCAGAATTTGGCGGGTTTGTAAGAATAGAAGACTTTGCAGCAAACAGGACATTTGTATTGGTGCTCCCGCGCATTACTGAGTTGCTCAGGATGTTCTGCCCACCATTTTATTCTGCACTTTTCTGAGCAGAACCGTTTTTTCTTTGGAGCGTCCTTTTCGAGACGCTTCTTGCATTGGGCACAAAGCCCACTATCGTCTGCCGGTGTATTATTCCTCTTGAAAAACATCTTGACCGAACTCAACCCTATGCCTGACGCTTCGGCAATTTGCTGGTAGGTATATCCCTGATCACGAAGTTCAGCAAGGTGTTTTTTATCCTTGTCAGTCATTACGCCACCTCCATTCACTTTCCACTGGAGGTCAGGAGGCGGTTTTGACGAAGCCAAAACAAAAAAAGTGGGCCTGCAATCCGGAATCGAACCGGACTACAGGCCAAACGTTATTCTTAAGCAGTTGTGATTTCGCTGTACTTCCCGGATACCCAGCCCACCTGGCTGCCCACCTTCACAGCATGCCAGCCGTTAGCGGCGGTAGCGATATGCTCAAACACTGTCCCATCAGGCACAGCAGTGATACGGGCGTAATCCGTACCATTGCCTACGCGGATGTTCACGGTGCCGTTGTTGCAGACGATCTTCACCTTTGTCATGGAAAGCTGTTCGGGCTCTGGCTCGGGCTGTGTCTGCTGCCCGACGTCGTTGTCGGCGACAGCGGCCATCAAGGCGGCATGGGTCTGATCGCCATACTTGCCGTCCTGCTTCAGTCCGGCCTTCTTCTGGAAAGCCTTCACAGCGGCTTCCGTCCTGCTGCCGAAGTCGCCGTCGACCGCAAGCCCAGCGCCGAGCTGGTTCAGCAGTTCCTGCAGGGTCTTCACGTCCCCGCCGACAGAGCCATTCTTCAGAAGGCGGGTGCCCAGCGTGTAAGTCACCGTTTCGGCAGGCTGCGCAGAGCCGGTATCGCCGTAGTCGATAAACGGCAGCTTGGCCCAGTGCTTCCAGGTGCGTTCTTTCACCACGGTTTTCACACAGCCATAGTTGAAGCCCCGCCATTCGACTGCATACCCTCCGCCGACATAGTAGCCGATGTGCCCGTCGGTGAAGAGCGCAAGACCGACGATCTCCGGCAGCGTGTCAATCGTGCCCCAGTCCATGCCCTTGCTCTTGCAGTAAGAGAACATCCCGCTGGCGGACTTGTCCGGGCAGCCGTTGGAGCCGTACTTGCTGCTGTACTTCTGATCCGTACCAATGGATTCCAGCACGCCCTGTCCGCCGTTAGTCCAAGCGTATCCCTTGCAGCCACCAACACAGTCAGATACGACCTGTTTATTGGCAATGTCCTTCTTGTAGCGGCTGGTCCTGCTGGAACCATAGTGATCGGGATACTGCCTCGTCTTGCTGGAGAGCACGGAATTGGACGCCTTGTAGACGCATGTTCCGTACCAGTATGGGCTCTTCTTCTCTGCCATTTTCAGGCACCAGTCAGCAAAATGCTCATTGGTGAACGGGATGTTGATTTTTTCAGACATGATGATACCTCCAGTCATGAAAAGAGGGCGGCGGTCATTCTCCGTCG
>CAMJPQ010000119.1 GCA_946407745.1 uncultured Clostridia bacterium | reverse complement strand
ATTATCTAAATGACATTGGTCCGGGGGGACCAACCACACTTTTGAGTCCCCCCGGCGGGCTTTTCCCGGACTTTTCGCCCGGACGAAAAGTCCGCTAAACATAGAACCCACTTACATACGAGCGCTCGCCGCAGGCGGGTATCAGCGCCGCGAAACAGGCAGAGTGCACAAGCCCCCCGCAGGGGAAAGCCGCGCAGCGCATCCCCCTTTGCCTCACAGCCCCGCCTGTGCTATAATAGCCCCGTCAGTTATCCGATGACCGATTGTGCGATTGATACAGGAGCTGCCATGACCTTCACCGATGCCGTACGCATCCTGCTGGGTTCCTTTGTGGGAACGCTGGGCTTTGCCTACCTGTTGCACGCGCCGCGCAGGGCCATGCTGCCCGCGAGCTTGGTGGGCGCCGGGGCGTATTTTCTTTACTGGGCGCTGACGCTCACGGGCCTCAGCGAGCCCTTCTGCGTCTTTTTGGGCACGCTGTGCGGCTCCCTCGCGGGGCACCTGTGCGCCAGGCGCATGAAGATGATATCCACCATTTTCCTCACCCTGTCCATTGTAGCCATTGTGCCGGGCCTTGGGCTGTACCGCACCATGTCGCTGCTGGGCAGCGGAGAGACGACCGCCGGCGCGCAGCAGGGCGTGCAGGCGATGACCTCCATCGCGATGATCGCGCTGGGCATGGGCGTGGGCGGCTTTGTGGACCGCCTGCTGCACCCGCAGCACAGGCACGGAGGCGGCGCGTGACCCCGCCGGTGGGGCGCTTTGCGCCGACTCCCAGCGGGCAGCTGCACCTGGGCAACGCCCTTTGCGCCATGCTGGCCTATCTGTCCGTGCGGGCACAGGGCGGGACCTTCCTTTTGCGCATTGAGGACGTGGATGTGCCGCGCTGCCCGCCCCGCCTGGCCCGGCAGTGCCTGGAGGACCTGGCCTGGCTGGGCCTCCGCTGGGACGCGCCGCCGCTTTACCAGTCGCAGCGGGGCGATGTTTACGCCGCCCATGCGGAGGAGCTGACCCGCCGCGGCCTGACCTATCCCTGCTTCTGCACCCGCGCGGCCCTTCACGCGGAGGCCGCGCCCAACCTGGGCGATACGCAGCAGGTCTACCGCGGCACCTGCGCTTTTCTTTCGCCGGAGGAGATCGCCAGCCTGTCCAGGCTGCGCCGCCCGGCGCTGCGGCTGCGCGTGCCGGATGAGGAGTACACCTTCACCGACCGCCTGTGCGGTGCTGTGCGCGAAAACCTGAAGCGGGAGTGCGGCGATTTTGTCCTCCGCCGGTCCGACGGGCTGTGGGGCTACCAGCTGGCGGTGGTGGTGGACGACGCCCTCAGCGGGGTCACCGAGGTGGTGCGCGGGCGCGACATCCTCACGGCCACGCCGAGGCAGCTGTACCTGCAGCGGCTGTTTGGCTTTCCGCAGCCGGAATACTGCCACATCCCGCTGCTGACGGACGCCTTCGGCCGCCGCCTGGCCAAGCGGGCGCACGATACCGGCCTCACCGCCCTGCGTGAGCACGCCTCGCCCGAGGCGGTGCTGGGACTGCTCTCACAGGCCTGCGGGCTGCAGGAGGAGGCCGCCCCGGTGAGCATGGAGGCGCTCATCCCCCTGTTCGACTGGGAAAAGGTGAAGGAAAAAGGGGACACGCTGCGGCTTTCGGCGCAGTGGTGCGGGAACACGGAGAACAAGCCTTCTGAGAAATATTTGGAGGAAAAAGCATGATTGCGGAAATACTGTGCGTGGGCACAGAGCTGTTGATGGGGCAGGTGCTGAACACCAATGCCCAGTACCTGTCCCGCCGCCTGAGCGCCCTGGGCATTGCCCAGTACCACCAGCAGGTGGTGGGCGACAACGAGCAGCGGCTGGAGGACGCCTACCGCCTGGCGCTCTCCCGTGCGGATGTGGTGATCACCTCCGGCGGGCTCGGCCCCACGGTGGACGACATCACTAAGCGCGTGGCGGCGAAGGTGGCCGGAAAGGAGCTGGTGCTCCGGGCTGAGGCGGAGGCCATGGTGCGGGAGCGCTTCCGCCAGTATCACAGGGAGATGCGGCCGAACAACCTGTCCCAGGCAATGTTCACCGCGGACACCACGGTGCTGCTGAACCCCTACGGCACCGCGCCGGCGGCCATTGTGCCCATGGGGGAGGGAAAGTTTGTGGTGCACCTGCCCGGCCCGCCCTGTGAGCTGGAGCCCCTGTTTGCCGAGCAGGTGGAGCCCTGGCTGCGCGAGCGCGGCGGCCGGGTGTTCCTCAGCCGGTACATCCGCATCTTCGGCATGGGCGAGGCGGAGGCGGACTACCGCCTGCAGAAGCTGGAGCAGGGCAGCAACCCCACGCTCAGCCCCTACTGCTCCACCGGCGAGGTGATGTTCCGGGCCACCGCGGCCGCCGACACGGAGGAAGAGGCGCTGGCCATGCTGACGCCGCTGGTGGAGAAGGTGCGGGACGCGCTGGGCGATGTGATCTACGCCATCGACCCGGACGACAGCGGCTCGCTGGCCAGGTGCGCGGTGGAGGCCCTGAAGGCAAAGGGGTGGACGGTGGCCACCTGCGAGAGCCTCACGGGCGGCCTCATCGCGGATACGCTGGTGGGCGTGCCCGGCGCCAGCGCGGTGGTCAAGGGCGGCCTGGTGACCTACATGAGCGAGGCGAAGACGCTGCTGGCCGGTGTGCCCGCCGAGCTGATTGACACCTGCAATGTGGTTTCGGCGGAGGTGGCCGAGGCCATGGCCAGAGGCACCCGGGAGCGGCTGGGTGTGGACATCGCCGTCAGCGCCACAGGGCTGGCGGGCCCGGGCGGCGGCACGCCGGAGCGCCCGGTGGGCACGGTCTATCTCGGCCTGTCCACCAGGGAGAAAACCTGGCATATCCCCCTGCGCCTCACCGGAGACCGGATGCGCATCCGCACCCTGGCGGTCAAGCACGCGCTGGACGCGGTGAGACGGGCGGCGCGGTGACCGCATTTTCCATTGCAAAACGCGGTGCGATCCGGTATAATAGGGCGGAACTGACAGAAAAGGAGGCCCTGCCCTTGAAGCTGCTGCTGAAAAACGGCCAGGTGTGGCTAGATGACAGGCTTCGCCCCGCTCAGATCTCGGTCTGCGACGGGATCGTTTCCGTTATTTCCTCCGCCGCCATGGACGAGGGCGTCTTCGACCGTGTTTTTGACCTTTCCGGATGCGTTGTTTTCCCCGGCTTCTGCGATGTGCATGTGCACCTGCGGGAGCCGGGTTTTTCTGAAAAGGAAACCATACGCACCGGCAGCCGGGCCTGCGCTGCGGGCGGCTATACCACGGTGTGCGCCATGCCCAACCTGAGCCCCGCGCCGGACAGCCCGGAGCACCTCGCGGTGGAAGAGGCGCTGATCGCGCGGGACGCGGTGATCCGCGTGCTGCCCTTTGCCTCCATCACGGTGGGGCAGCGCGGCGAGGGCGAGCTGGTGGATTTTGACGCGCTGGCGCCGCGTGTGGCGGGCTTTTCCGACGACGGGCGCGGCGTGAAAACGGCGGAGACCATGCGCGGGGCCATGACGGCCTGCCGGAAGGCGGGCAGCCTGATTTCCGCGCACTGCGAGGACATGGAGCTCATTCCCCCGGGCGGCTGCTGCCACGCGGGAGAATGGGCCGCGGGGCACGGCCTGCCGGGCATTCCCTCCGAGAGCGAGTGGAAGCCCATCGAGCGGGACATCGCCCTGGTGCGCGAAACGGGCTGCCGCTACCATGTGTGCCATGTCAGCTGCCGGGAGTCGGTGGAGCTGATCCGCAGGGCGAAGGCGGAGGGTCTGCCGGTCTCCTGCGAAACGGCGCCGCACTACCTGCTGCTGTGCGAGGAGGACCTGCCGGAGGAGCCGCTCAGCGCGGACGCGGCGCGCTTCAAGATGAATCCGCCCCTGCGCTCCGCGCGGGACAGGGACGCCCTGCTGGAGGGCCTGCTGGACGGCACCATCGACTGCATCGCGACCGACCACGCCCCCCACACGGCGGAGGAGAAGGCCAAGGGCTTCCTGAAGGCGCCCATGGGCATTGTGGGCATTGAAACGGCCTTCCCGCTTTTGTACACCCACCTGGTGGAAACGGGCAGGCTGCCCCTGTCCCTGCTGGTGGAAAAGCTGACGGACACGCCGCGGCGGCTGTTCGGGCTGGACGGCGGCCTGCAGCTGGGCGGTCGGGCCGAGCTCAGCGTGTGGGACCTGAACGCGGACGGCAGGGTGGAGCCCTCCCGCTTCCTTTCCATGGGCCGCGCCACACCCTTTGCGGGGTGGCCTGTGCACGCCAGGTGCCGCCTGACCGTATGCGGCGACCGCGTTGCGTATGAAGACCTGCGGGGGTGATAGGATGAAGCTGACCATACAATCCAACACGCCGCTGAACGCGGCGGTGTACCGAATGTGCTTAAGGGGCGAGCTGCCGCCGCACCGTCCCGGGCAGTTTGTGCAGGTGGCCGTTCCGGGCTTCTACCTGCGCCGGCCGATCTCCGTGTTTGACGCGGAAGGGGACAGCCTGACCCTGGTGTACCGCGTGACGGGCGAGGGCACAGCCCGGCTTGCGCAGTGCGCCGTGGGGGAGACGCTGTCGGTGCTGTGCGGCCTGGGAAACGGATACGATCTGGAAAAAGCCGGGGAGAAGCCGCTGCTGGTCGGCGGGGGCATTGGGCTGCCGCCGCTGTACCTTCTTTGCAGGCGCCTGAAGGAGGCGGGCAGGTTCCCGGTGGTGGCGGCGGGCTTTTCCGGCGCGGGGGATGTCATTCTCCGGCAGGATTTTGAAACGCTGGGCGTGCCCTTTCATGTGGCCACGCTGGACGGCTCCTGCGGGAAAAAGGGCCTTGTGACCGCGCTGCTGCCCGAGCTCGATTTCGACAGCCTGTGCGCCTGCGGCCCCGTGCCGATGATGCAGGCGCTGTGGCGCGAAACGGCGGTGCCGGCGCAGTTCAGCCTGGAGGAGCGCATGGGCTGCGGCTTTGGCGCGTGCATGGGCTGCACGCTGATCACCACAGCCGGGCCGAAGCGCGTGTGCAAGGAGGGCCCTGTGTTCGGAAGGGAGGAGCTGAAGTGGTAAAGGATCTGCGCGTTACACTGAGCGGGGTGGAGCTGAAGAACCCGGTGATACCCGCCAGCGGCACCTTCGGCTTCGGCCAGGAGTTTCTGCCCTTCTTTGACCCGGACATACTGGGCAGCCTCTCATTCAAGGGCACGACCCTGCAGGCGCGCGCGGGCAACAGCACGCCGCGCATTGCCGAGTGCCCGGCGGGCATGCTGAACAGCGTGGGGCTGCAGAACCCCGGCGTGGAGGCAGTCATCGCCCACGAGCTGCCCGAGCTGCGGAAGGTGTTTCACGGGCCGGTGATTGCCAACATCAGCGGCTTCTCGGTGGAGGAATACGTGCGCTGCGCGGAGCTTTTGACCCGCGAGGCGCAGGTGGAGATACTGGAGATCAACGTCTCCTGCCCCAATGTGCACAACGGCGGCATGGCCTTCGGCACCGCCCCGGAGGCCGCGGCGGAGGTGTGCCGCGCGGTGAAGCGGGTGGCCACCAAACCGGTGTACATGAAGCTGTCCCCGAACGTGACCGACATTGTGTCCATCGCCAGAGCCTGTGAGGACGCCGGCGCGGACGGGCTGAGCCTTATCAACACCCTGCTGGGCATGCGGATTGACCTGAAGAGGAGGAAGCCGGTGCTGGCCAACACGATGGGCGGCTATTCCGGCCCCGGCATCTTCCCCGTGGCGCTGCGCATGGTCTACCAGGTGACCGGCAGCGTGAAGATCCCCGTGATCGGCATGGGCGGCATATCCACCGCCCGCGATGTGATCGAGATGATGATGGTCGGCGCCAGCGCGGTGCAGATCGGCGCGGCAAACCTGGTCAACCCCTTCGCCTGCCGCGACATCATTGAGACCCTCCCCGTTGAAATGGAAAAGCTCGGCATCGACCGCCTGAGCGACATCGCCCGGGTGTAAAAGCTTGTATCGGGCACCCCTTCTGTCGCTTGCGCGACATCTCTCCGGGGCTGCCGCCCGTTCTCCGCTGAAAACA
>CAMJPQ010000118.1 GCA_946407745.1 uncultured Clostridia bacterium | reverse complement strand
TTCTAATATCTATAAAAGTGATTGTTCTTCTGATTTATCGTTCTATCAATAACTCTATAAGCTTGTATTTGTCTTTGCTAAAAAGGCGAAATGGTGAACCTGCACACAGCTGAAAAAAAAGAAGGGGGCCTGCCGCTGTGGGCAGACCCCCTTCCCTGTTCTTTTTTGCTGTTTACAGCTGGCGCAGGATATACTGCTTGACCTTCTCCAGCGTGCTTCGCTTCCAGGCGCCCTCTGCCGCGGTGGCCGCAAAGGGTGCGATGATGTGGAAGTCCATGTGTTCGCCCTCGTAGTAGCCGTCCGGTTCGGTGCTGTTGTAGTACGCGTTCCAGACCTCCTCCGGAGCGTTGGTGAAGCGCTCGGGCTCCAGATAGCACAGCGTCCGGCGGTTTTCCGTGTCGAAGGCCTTGGCGTTCAGCGGGGCCAGCAGGCGGTATTCCTCTTCGCAGACGTCGGTGAAGATGTCCGGCAGCGGCGCGACGTCGATGCGCTCGTCGCCGCGGACGATCTGCAGACCTGTCGCCTCAAAATCCAGCTTCTCCTCGGTAAAGATCAGCTTGAGCAGTACGCCCACGTCGGTGTACTGGTGCACGCGCTGATAGTTGGTATCGAAGATGAAGTTGCCCAGGGAGTAGAAGATCGCCTTGCCGTTGTCAAACAGCTCGTAATTCTCCGGCACGTGGGGGTGGTGCGCCACCACCACGTCAGCGCCCAGCTCCAGGAACTTCAGATACCGATCCCTGGTGTAGGGATTGGGCAGGCTGGTGAACTCCTCGCCGCCGTGGGAGACGACCACGCACCAGCGGCACTTGCCCTTGACCTCCGCGATGCGCTTTGCTATGTACTCCATATCGTTCCAGCGGAAAATGCCCGGCTCGGTGGCGGTGGCAGGGATGCACTCCGACAGATACGCCACACCAAACATGCCGATGCCGCCCGCCTCATCCAGGTAAACCGGCTCGGATGCCTCCACCTCGTTGAGACCGGCGCCGATCGTCCGGCAGCCCAGCTGCGCCGCCAGGGCGCGCGTGTTCACCAGGCCCTCGCGGCCGGCGTCCATGGTGTGGTTGTTGCCGATGGACCAGATGTCCGCGCCGATGCGCCGGAGCACCTGTGTCACCTCGGGACTCATGCTGTGGAAGAACACACCGTGGCTTCCGTTGTCCTCCGCGTCGATGAGCGGGCCCTCCACGTTGGCCACTACGTGATCCGCGCTGTGGAAGAAGTCCAGCAGCGGCTGGGAGAGCAGGTTCTCGTCCTTCCACCGCTGGTCCATGTAGCGGTCAAAGCCGATGTCGCCGGTGAAAATGATCGAAGTTTTGTTCTTTTGATTCGCCATGCTTGTCTCCTGTTCAACGAATGCGCTTGAGGGTCTCCAGCGTCAGCTGCCACACGCGCCGGGTGGAGGCGATGTGCAGCCGCTCCCGCGGCGTATGGATGTTGGTCAGGTCAGGGCCGAAGGAGATGCAGTCCAGCTCCGGCATCTTGCCGGAGAGGATGCCGCACTCCAGTCCCGCGTGGAGCGCCGCAATGGTCGGCTCCTCACCGTAGACGGCGCGGAAGGCCTCCACCGTGACGTCGCGCAGCGGGGAGTCGGGCCGGTACTCCCAGGCGGAGTAGGACGCGGGGATCTCGATGCTGCCGCCCAGGGCTTTGGTCAGCGCCGCCACGCGCTCGGTGGTCTCGTCCTTCTGGGAGTTGACGCTGGAGCGCACCATGAAGCGGGCCGTCACCTTGTCCTCCTCGGAGAACACCTGACCCAGGTTGAGGGAGGTCTGCACCAGGCCCGGCACGTCGGCGCTCATCATCTGCACGCCGTTGGGCGCGCAGAACAGAAAGCAGATCACGCGGCGGGTGCTGTCCGCGTCCAGCGCGGGGCCGGCGGCCTCCGCGGGGGAAAGACGCACGGATACGCCGCTGTCCGCGGTGTGGAACTCGCCCTTGAGCGCCGCGTCCAGCTCGGTCACGACGCGCTGCGCTGCGGCGGCGTTCGCCACGGTGATCACCGCGGAGGCGTCCCGCGGGATGGCGTTGTCCTTGGTGCCGCCGCGTACGTCCACGATGCGCACTTCGGTCTTCTCCGAAAGCTCATAGAGCGCGCGGCCCATGAGGATGTTGGAATTGGCGCGGCCCTTGTGGATCTCCTCGCCGGAGTGGCCGCCGATCAGCCCATCCACCGTCAGGGTGAAGGTCTCGCCGGCGAAGGGCTCGCGCTTCACGGGAAGGGTGCACACCGCGCGGGTCGAGCCGGCACAGCTGACGGTCAGCACCTTCTCCTCCTCGGAGTCGATGTTGATCATGTACTTTGCCTTGAGGTCGGAGGCGTCCAGCGCGCGGGCGCCGATCATGCCCACCTCCTCGTCCACGGTGAACAGGCACTCCAGCGGTCCGTGGGCGATATCGTCCGCGTCCAGGATCGCAAGGCCCATCGCCACGGCGATGCCGTCGTCCCCGCCCAGAGTGGTGCCCCGGGCGCCGACCTCGTCACCGTCCACGAACAGGTCGAGACTCTCCGTCTCCATGTCCTTGGCGCAGTCCGGATCCTTCTCGCAGACCATGTCCATATGGCCCTGCAGCATCACCGTGGGGGCGTTTTCGTAACCCGGCGTCGCGCCCTTCCAGATGATGACGTTGTTGGCCTCGTCCTGGCGGTACTTCAGCCCGCGCTCTTTGGCGAAGGCGACCAGATAGTCGCTGATGGCCTTCGTGTGATAGGACCCGTGGGGGATGGCGCAGATCTGCTCAAAAAAGTGAAAAACGTTTTTTGGCTCCAGGCCGGATAGCACATTCATCCTATAGCCTCCTCTTGCTCCTCGCACAGGAGAATTTCTTTGCTGCGCTCAAATTCATAGCTGCGCAAGCCACGCTTGTCCGTCTCGATTTCTCCGAGTTGGTTGTCGTAAGGATCCATGCGCCAATACTGTTTCGGGACAGTAAACGGCGCTTGGAATTCACGATTCGCCACCATACGGTAAGCGTCAAGATTTCCGAAGTAAAAGCGGCGGCGCTCTTCATTCTGCGCGCGCACTGCCGCAGTACCGTAGGACGGGTCAGCAAAAAGCCATCCGTAAGGTGCAATATAAAAGCGCACCCAATCATGTCCCCCGATAAAATCTGGCTCCGCCGTCAGTCCGCTCTGCCATTGCGCGGGAATACCGGCACAACGGCAAAGCGTAAGGAACAGCAGTGCAAACACACCGCAATCGCCGGTGTAGCTGCGGGCACAGGACTGCGCAATGTCCTCCAGAATAAAGTACGAGGGCATAAAGTTGTACCGCATCTGCAACGTAATGAAATCATAAAACCGGCGGGCCTTTTCCAGCGGATTATCCGTGCCTTTCGTCAGTTTGTCCACAAGAGAATGGATGAACGGAGTAAATACGACGTGCGGAGCGATCTCTTCCGTATCGAAGGTCGGCTGTACCGAATCCGCCCGGACATCAGAGAGATCGTGATACGTTGCCGTATGCAAATAGGAATACTCCACGACAAACGGATGATTCTCTGTCATCGTCTCCTCCCAGCAAACCGTGCGCTGCGCGGCATCCTCCGGTGCCACACGCCCGGTCTCCGGAAAAATCTTTTCAATGCGGATATCGCTCTGCTGCTCGCATGCTGCAGGAATAGGCAGGTGCGCGCGGACAAACATTCCCGGCAAGAAGCACTCATCCTTCACACGCACGCTCGCGCGGATGCGGATACGGTTGGTCATGCTTCCGTTCTGCCGCATCAGACGTGCCACGCGATCCAGGCGGCCTTCGCCCTCTTCCCGCGTCACGCTCTCCACGCCATGCATCATAACGCCTGCGCGCTGTGCAAAGGCAGGTTCAGCCTTGCACATGGAGGAAAAGAAGCGGTTGAAAAAGTGCATCTCTCCGTTGAGATAGACCCAGCCAATCTTACCTGCGTCCACGCGTTCGTCAAATTCCTTTTCTGTGAAGTCCGGAATATGTTGCCGTATTTCAGCAAGCGCATCTGCGCGGGTCAGCGGATAATCTTCCGGTATACGGCACATAATCTCGCGTTCGACCGTCATACAGTTGCGCAGCGCTTCAGGTAAATCCTGCCGTCTGAGTTCCCTGTCAATCAGCCGAATTGCACCTTCCAGATCGCCCCATGCTTTGCGGCGGGCAATGTCTTCTGGCAATCCCACGCTCAAGAAGCGAAACATTTCATTCTGATTCATTATGCTTCTCCTGTTTGTGCCGAGGTGCAAAAGCACCTCGGCACATCAAAATCAAGACAGCATTTTCAGCAATGCGCCCATACCAAGGCCGGCAAAATTACCAATTGCCGCGCCAAGCACACCCATGAGAACGCCGATACCGGCATACGCCTCATTGTACGAGCAAGCGATGATCGGTGCAGAAGCAGAGCCGCCGATATTTGCCACCGACGCCGTGGAAACCATGCACAGATCCCAGTGGAACAGCTTCGAGAGAATGTACATACCGACGACATGAATCACAAGAATGAACACGCCGTAGACAACCCACATCGGGGCGGAAAGCAGATCGTTCAGCGGAGCCTGCGTAGCAAGCAGCGAAACAACCGCATACAGCAGGATCGTGGAAAGCTCTTCCACAGCAGGCAGACGGCCAATGGACGTCATGGCACATACCAGACCAAGGATCGTGACGAACACGGTGGTGCAAGTGCCCTTATCAAACATACCAAGGCCGATAGCCTTAAAGCCGGTATTCATCAGGAGACCGATCTTCTGAGCGCAAGCGGAAACCATCAGTGCAAGACCGATCAGCCAGATCCAGTCGGCAGCCTTGGCCTGCTTTTTATCCTTGGCGATTTCAGCGTTTGCCGCGTCAGCAACCGCCATCAGCTTGGATTTGTCAGCCTTTGTGGCATTATCCCACTTATCCGCATACTTCACCATGAACAGCAGCAGCGCAATCCACAGCGAATAGCACACCGTATCAAGCGCAAGTGCGCAGGCATATGCGCCTGGATCGACCGGCAGTGCGTCACCCATAGCCGCCATGTTAGCGCTTCCACCAACCCAAGAGGCATACAACGCAGCGGTTGCACCCCAGGTATCGGCACCGAGAGCACCCTTGAAAATGGGGTAGCCGACCAAGAATCCAACTGCAAGCGTCAGTGAGCAGCCAAGAAAGATTGCAATCATGCGACCGGAGAGCTTTGCCAGCTTGCGAAAGTCGCAGCGCAGCAGCATGACAAAGATCATCGCATAAAGCAGGTTGTTTTTCAGCACACCGTAGGCAGCGGAGCACTCCTCACTGTTGTACAGGCCCATCGTACAAAAGGCCATGTTGAGGATGTAGATCCACACCAGCGGAGGTGCATAGTTGAACACTTTCCACTTGCCGTACTTTTCCAGTGCCAGCAGACTGCCGGCAAGGAACAACAGAAACGCGATGTAAGTAAAGCCATTGGTAATCGTAAACATAGTTTCTCCTCCTTAAAATTTTATTTTAAGCGGGTGGGTTAGTCCCCCCCCTAAAAACAAAAAATCCCAGCAGTCGGGCACAAAGAAACGCCTGAGCATACTGGGTTTCAGCTGCGACGCTGTCGGGGGAACCGACGGCAAGCAGACATGAAGCAGATTTCTATGCAGTTTTTCAATCCTCCATCATGGAGCACCAGCGCTTGAGCGCATCACGATACGCCACCAGCACGGCCTTACGGGAAGAACCGCCGTAGCGCTCGCTAAGCGTCTGTTCCAGCCAGTCGTCGATGTCCGGAAAACGCTCGCCAAGGAACACCTTGCGCAGGAAGGACTGGGTGGTGTCAATGGTGTGCGTACAGCTGAAGTCCACCACCTCGAGGGTCTCGTCGTCGACCTCAAAGGCCATGTAAAACGTGCCGTATGTTTTCGTAATGGCGTTGTCCGCATTGGTGCGGGACTCGCCGACTACAAATCTGGTGTGTACCGCGCCCAAGGGTCTCACCCTTCCCTTTCTGTCATTTTTTACAAAGCCTAGTATACTGAATAACGCAAGATTTGTCAACATTGTTCAACAGTTTGTGAACGCCGTTTTCCCCGCCGCACCGGCCGGGAAAAGAGCACTTCTCGGGTCTTTGACAGTTGAATAAGGTGTAAATAACTAAAACTTCCCACACCGAAAAGGTGTGTTGAACCTTGAAAACTCAATAAT
>CAMJPQ010000117.1 GCA_946407745.1 uncultured Clostridia bacterium | reverse complement strand
GTTTACCCCGTGTGTGACGAAGAACCTGGGGGTCCGGGGGGACCGATCACACTTTCGAGTCCCCCCGGCGGGCTTTTCTCTCCACTTTTCGCCCGGACGAAAAGTGGAGCCTCGCATAGAACCCACAAGCATATGAGCGCCCGCCGCAGGCGGGTATCCGCGCCGCGCAACGGCCCCTCTGTCGCTTGCGCGACATCTCCCCAGCAAGCTGGGGCGACTTAGGTCACATGCCAGCAGTGGGGTTGCTAACCGGCGGCACGACCTCATCCGTCACCCGCCTGATGGCGGGCGCCACCTTCCCCAAATGGGGAAGGCTTGGTTTGTCGGCATCCAATCAGTCTCCATCCGGGGAGACATGCGCGCAGCGCAAGCCCCTCCTCAGGGGAAAGCCGCGCAGCGCGCCCCCTCTCACTGCAAATCCTTCGGTCCAAAACCATGCGGCAGCAGCTCGCTCAGCGGAGCCTCAGCCACCTGTCCATTCCATGTCACCAGCACGCGGATGCCGGGGGCAAACTCGTTCAGCACCTGTCGGCACGCGCCGCAGGGCCAGGGCGCGCTGCCCTCCGAAGCGATGGCAACGGCGGTAAACTCGCTCGCGCCCTCGCTCACCGCCTTGAACAGCGCGGTTCTCTCCGCGCAGTTGGTCAGCCCGAAGGATGCGTTTTCGATGTTGCAGCCCTGAAACACGCGTCCGTCCGCGCACAGCAGCGCCGCGCCAACCGCGTAGTGGGAATACGGGCTGTAGCTGCGCTTGCGCGCCTCCCGCGCCAGCTCCAGCAGCGCCTCATCGGATACCGCGCCGCCGTCCCTTGCCTGCCCGATGCTTTCCAGTATGCTCTCTTCCATTTTCCTCATTCGCGTTTTGTCCGCGTCCTCCATGTGGTCGTAGCCGAAAAGATGGCAAAGGCCGTGCGTGAGCAGGTAGGCCGCCTCGCGCTCCGGGCTGTGGCCGTACTCCCGCGCCTGCGCGTAGATGTGCTCCACCGAGATCACAATATCGCCGAGGAAGCAGGCGTTCAGCTCGTCATCATAGCTTTCCCGCAGCAGCGCCTGGCACTGCCCCGCCGTTTTTCCCTCCGGATAGCTCACCGTGGGAAAGGACAGCACATCGGTCGCCCTGTCCACGCCGCGGTATGCCGCGTTGATCTCATGTATTTCCTTGTCGCTGCATAGGCGCACATGCGCCGCCGCCTCGCGCTGCAGCCCCTCGCGCAGCGCGGCCGCGTCCGCCGCCGCCTGCATCAGGGAGCGCAGCCCCGGGTCAACGGCTACGCTCTGTTCCCATTCCAGCTTCATTGCGCTTCCTCGCCTTTTCTCTTTTTCCTGATGCGCCTGCGCTCCGGCTGAGGCTCAGGCTCCTGATTCTTTTGCTCCGCCTCGTCGATGTTGAAGGCGCCCCTGTGCGGCACATAGCCTGTCGGATACTCAATGCGCTCGTGATACACCCCGCGCAGCTGCTGCGCGAAGGCCTCGCACACGCCCTCAATGTCCCGCAGCGAAAGCGGGCTGTCGGACAGCTGTCCGTCGTCCAGCTTGGAACGCACCAGCTGGTTGATCCGCTCGCGGATCTTCTCCGGCGTGGGGTCCTGCATGGCCCGCACGGCGGCCTCCACGGTATCCGCCAGCATCAGTATGGCGGCCTCCCTGGTGGAAGGCCTGGTGCCCCTGTAGCGGAAGTCGGCAATGTCGACCTCCTTGCCCTCGGCCTGTTCCACCGCCTTCCGATAGAAATACATCACCGGCGTGTCGCCGTGGTGCTGCTCAATCATCGCGCGGATCTCGGGGGGAAGGCGGTACTTCTGCGCCAGAATCACGCCGTCCTTTGTGTGTGCCGTCACGATAGCGGCAGCCACATAGGGGTCCAGCGCGTTGAGCGGGTTCTCGCCGCTGACCTGGTTCTCCTTGAAATACTGCGGCCGCTTCAGCTTGCCCACATCGTGGAAATAGGCGCCCGTCCTTGCCAGCAGGGCGTCCGCGCCGATCTGCTTCGCCGCCGCCTCCGCCAGGTTGGCCACAATGATGGAGTGGTGGTAGGTGCCGCTGGCCTCAATCTGCAGCCTGCGCAGCAGCGGGTGGTTCGGGTTGCCCAGCTCCAGCAGCTTGCTGGCTGTGGCCAGGGAGAACACGCTCTCAAACAGCGGCTGCAGCGCCGTGGCCAGCAGGCCGGACAGCACGCCGGCGCCCATCGCCCATAGCGCGTTGAACCAGAAGGCGCTGCTGTTCATCGATGTCATCCAGCCCAGCGCCACAATCACGGCGCCGTTTACCGCCCCGGCCACCGCGCCGGAGAGAAGCAGCCGCAGCCTGTTCTGTTTGTGCCGCAGGAAGCGCACGCAGACCGTGCCGCTGATGAGTGTGATCAGTGAAACGCTGATCATCTCCAGCAGCGAAACCGAGGTGTCCCCAGCCGCCAGGCCGCACAGCAGCACCGACAGGCAGGCGGTCACGCTCAGCGCGCAGCGGGCGCCCATCAGCACGGTCAACAGCATGCTGGCCATCACCGCGGGCACAAAATAGATGGTGGAAAGCTTCAGCGTGATGGCGCAGATCGTCACATGCAGCACCATCACACAGACTACAACCAGTATGCTGCGCGGCTCGCCAAGCGTTCTGGGGTGCAGCATGTACTGCGTCATCACATACAGTACCACCGCGAACAGCACCAGCAGCGCGATGCCGCCGTACACAGAGAAATCGTACTGGTCGTCCTGCAGCAGGCCCAGCGATTTCAGCATGTCCAGCTGGTTCTGCTGCACCACCTCGCCCTCGCGGATGATGTTCTGCCCCTGCTGGTACACAATGGGCTCCACCGCGGCCATGGCCTCTTCGCGGGCGCGCTCGGTGGCCGCCTGGTCCACCACCCAGTTGGGAGACAGGCAGGTGCGCAGCACCGTGGGCAGCAGGTTCTGCACCAGCGAAATGTCCACGCGGTAGCCCACAATCTGCTGTATGGTGGAAATGGCGTCGGTGACCTTGCCCTCGCGGATGCCGCTGTTCATCTGGTTGCTGACCGCCGTGGACACGGTGGACACCATGGTGTCAAAATCCTCCGTGGTGGTGCGCAGCAGCGTCGTGGCCTGGTAGCGGCTCAGGTTCAGGGTGGTCACCAGCTTCAGCGCGTACTCGATCTCCTCGTCGGTAAACGTCCTTGAGCGCAGGTATTCCGCGGTTTCCTCCCCTGTGCGCAGGGTCAGGCCATACTGCTGCACCGTGCGCAGCTCGTCAAACACCGCCTGCAGGCTCAGCTGCACCTCATCGTTGACGCCATCCTGAAAATGATAGCTCGGCTCCACCGAGGCCGCGGCGTTCTTCCGCCGCTCCTGCGTGGCGGTTTCATCCACCACGTCCTTGTTGGCGTTGATGGTCTGCCTGGAGATGGAGCCCACCGTGAGGCTGTACCGCTCCGGCGCGGACAGGATGAACAGTATCAGGCACAGCAGAACATACGCCCCGATCAGCAAAACTGCGCTGCGGGCCATGTCGGTCTTTCGCCATACGGCAAAGCGCGCGCCAAGCCTTTTGATGCGTTCGCGCAATCGCAATCGTTCAGACATGTCATTTCACCTCTGGAATCGGGTGCAGCCACACCCGCATTTCTCCCTCGCCCCGGTTGTTCCAGGCGAAATAGGGCACCAGCTTCAGTGTCGTATTTTCACAGGGCACGCTCTCCTCCGCGCGGCGGTACAGCGGCGTGCCCTCCGGGCACAGCCGGAAGGCCTCCAGGCTCGCCGCCGGCACGGGCACGCCGCACACATTCTCTTCGGTCAGCCGCGCCTTCGCTTTCGGGGAAACGCGGATCAGCTGCAGGTTTTTGCCGTTGTCCGCCTCCTCCGCGCAGAGAATGTAAGGCCCCCACGCAAAGCAGATCTGCTCCGCCGTTTCCCTGGAGAGCGGATTGACCGCCAGGGCGCGCAGCGGGGCGTCAAAGTGCATGCACACGGTGTCGCCCGCCTGCCACGCGCGGCGGATGACCGCGTAGCCGTTTTCCTCCTCCGCGCGCACAGACGCGCCATTGACGGTGAAGGAGATATTCTCCGCCCAGTCTGGCAGGCGGAAGCCGATGCCGCCCTCCGCGCTGCCCTCTGTGACAGTGAGGGTGATCTCCTCGCGGCGCGGCACCTCCGCGTCCAGCTTTACCTTCAGCGCGCTTCCGTTCAGGCACAGCTGCGCCTCGCAGCCGATGTACAGGTGCACATACGCGTTGCTTTCACTCACGGTGAAAATGTACTGCCCCAGGTCGGACAGCAGCCGGGCCACATTCGGCGGGCAGCAGGCGCAGCCGAACCACTTCTGCCGCACGGTCTTTACATGCCGCAGGCGCTCGTCCACGTGCACCGCCTCTGGGTTCACCTCCAGCGGATTCACGTAGAAAAAGCTCTTCCCGTCCAGCGCAATGCCCGCCAGCACCGTGTTGTACAGCGCCTGCTCCATCACCCCGGCATATTCCGCGTTCGTCTCCGCCTCCAGCATCCGCCGGGCGAAAAACACCAGCGCAATGGCGGCGCAGGTCTCGGAATAGGCGGTATCGGAGGGCAGGTCGTAGGGGTAGGAGAAGGCCTCCCCCACATGGGTGCCGCCCACGCCGCCCGTCACGTACATCTTTTCCCCGGTCACCGAGCGCCACAGCCGCCTGCAGGCAGCCCACATTGCCTCATCCCCGGTCAGCCGGGCCACATCCGCCATGCCGCTGGCCAGGTACAGCTGGCGCACCGCGTGCCCCACAGCCTCTTTGATTTCCCTCACCGGCCTGTCCGCCTGGTGGTACCTGTAGCGCTTCGCGGTCACCTCCAGCGGGGGAAGCCCCTCCTCCGCCCGGCGCCGGTTTTCCTCAAGCGCAAAGGTGGAGGGCTCTGTGCCCCGCACGTCCAGGAAGAACTCCGCCTGCCTCAGGAAGCGCTCCTCGCCGGTTTCAAGGTACAGCCGCACCAGCGCCATCTCCGCGATTTCATGGCCGGGGCAGCCGCGCTCCAGGCCCGGGCCGAATTTCCTGCCGATGCAGTCCGCAAAGCGCACAGCAGCGTTCAGCAGATCGTCCCTGCCGGTGGCCTGGTGCCAGGCCACGGCGGCCTCCGCCAGGTGCCCGAAGCAGTACAGCTCATGGTTGTCCCGCAGGTTGGAGAAGGCCTTTTCACGCCCTGTCAGCGTGTAGTAGGTGTCCAGGTAGCCGTCCTCCTCCTGGGCGGCGCAGATGGCATCCACCGCCTGCTGCGCGAGTGCCTGCAGCTGCTCGTCCGGGCGGAGGATCAGCTGGTAGGCAACCGCCTCGATCCACTTATACCCGTCGCTGTCCTGAAAAACCCAGCCGTAAAAGGCGTTCTCCTCCGGCGCGGCGGCGGGCTCGGACAGCATGCCCTTTGGGGCGGGCACCGGCTTCCACGTCCCTCCCGCTTTTTTGGCCGCCACAGCGCGCGCGGCGGCGCGCATGTTGTGCATCCACCAGCTGGGCGCGGCGCCCGCGACCCGGTCGTTCAGCGCCTCCCACTGGTAGGGGATCACCGCGTCGCGCACCAGCTGTGTTTCGCGCTGCCAGAAGGGGTCGGTCACGCGCACCTGGCGCAGCGGGAGCAAAGAGGTTTTCATTGGTGTTTCCTCCGGAAAATCATGGTGGAGATGATGCATGCCGGTGCGGTATGCGGGGGACGCGCTGCGCGCGGCTTTTCCCCTGCGGGGGGGGCTTGCGCTGCGCGCGGCTTTTCCCCTGCGGGGGGGGCTTGCGCTGCGCGCGGCTTTTCCCCTGCGGGGGGCTTTTTTGTAGTGCCCGTTGCGCGGCGCTGATACCCGCCTGCGGCGGGCGCTCAAATGCTTGTGGGTTCTATGCGAGGCTCCACTTTTCGTCCGGGCGAAAAGTGGAGAGAAAAGCCCGCCGGGGGGACTCGAAAGTGTGGTCGGTCCCCCCGGACCCCCCAGGTTCTTCGTCACACACGGGGTAAGCCGTATTGCATAACCGTTCGTACCGGTGCTTGTGTTGTGCTGCGAGGCATAGGCAGCGCACTTTTGCGCTTTTGGGGCGCCCATGGGTTGTTCTTTGTTTGCGCATAAGGAGATGTGTGGGGTGCGGGGATGCGGAGCAGCCCCACTGGCGCTGGCAGATGAGTTAATCCAAGGGGCGTCATGAACCGTTGGCTCCCGCCTGCATAATCGCCCCAGTTCACTGGGGAGATGTCGCGCAAGCGACAGAGGGGCCGTCCTCCCCCAGGTTCTCCGTCACACGCGGGGTAAACCGTAGTGCATAGTCTTGTGTGAAGTGCTTGTATTGTGCTGCGAGGCATAAACAGCGCACTTTTGCGCTTTTGGGGCGCCCATGGGTTGTTCTTGGGTTGCGCATACGGGGGATGTGTGATGATTGGGGATGCGGAGCAGCCCCACTGGCGCTGGCAGATGAGTTAATCCAAGGGGCGTC
>CAMJPQ010000116.1 GCA_946407745.1 uncultured Clostridia bacterium | reverse complement strand
AGGAGGATGAAGGCCCCTTTACCGAAAAGGATGGGCAGTACTGGGTGACCATCAACCTGCAAACAGGAGTGATCGAAGATATCCTATATGACGCCGGGCTGGCTGGCAATGGCTAAATAGCATATAGAACCTATTTCTGCGCTGTCCGCTTGGGCGGCGCTTTCTTTTTACCCTTCTGGAGGTGATTTCCCATGATCTGCGTCTATCCCGCCGACTGCACCGACTTTTCCACGAACGGGAATGGAACCTTGGCTCCGCTGTCGGCGGAGGTCACGGAAACGCTGAACGGCGAATACGAACTGACGCTGGTGCATCCCATCGATGAAGCCGGGAAATGGCAGCGGCTGGTGGAGGGCTGCATCCTCCGCGCTCCGGTGCCCGCCGCCATGACGCCCCGCGTCAACTTCACCGCGCCGGGCGACGACAACCGGACGGAGGTCTGGCGGGTGAACACGGACTTCTCCGGCGCGGAAACCCGGAAAGGCACCCTGCGCCTGCGCTCCGGGCCGGGCACCAAGTACAAGGTGCTGGCGACCTATAAGAACGGCTCCTTCGTGCAGGTCATCGCCAAGACCAACAGCAGCTGGTACGAGGTGACCGCCCCGGATGGAAAGCACGGGTACATGTCCACCACCTACCTGGTGCTGGATCATACAGAAGGCTCCGCATCTGAGGCAACCTCCTCCGTGGTGGAATCCCGGCAGCTGCGGGATCAGCCTTTCCGCATTTACCGGGTGGTGCCGGAGCTCGACAAGATCACGGTTTACGCCCGGCATGTGTTTTATGACCTGCTCGACAATATGATCAAGTCCTACAAGCCCTCATCCTCTGCGGTGGGGGCTTCTGTTGTGCAGACCATTTCTTCCTCCTGCCTGTCGGAGCACGACTTCACCTTCTATTCCGACCTGGACAGCCGGGCCGAGGATGTGGAGTTCGAAAACTGCAATCCCGTGGACGCCCTCCTGGGCGAAGGCGGTGTGGTCGAAAAGTACACAGGCGAACTGACCCGCGACTGGTGGGATGTGTATGTGGTGAAGCGCGTCGGTCAGGACAGCAATGTGCAGATCCGGCAAGCCAAAAACCTGCTGGGCATCAGCTATGACATTGACCTGACGGACGTGGTCACCCGCATCATGCCCACGGGTGAGGACGCGGACGGCAATGTGCTGTACCTGCCAGAGCTCTTTCTGGACAGTCCGCTCATCGGCAGCTATACCCATCCGAAGTGGATTCACCTCGCCGTGTCTGAGGCCAAGGAAAAGACCGAAGGCGACGACAAGAAAACCAAGGAAGAGTGCTATGTGGAGATGCGCTCTCAGGCGCAGGCGCAGTTTGACGCGGGGTGCGATACGCCGACCGTCACGCTGAGCGTGGATTTCATCAACTGCGCGGACACCGAGGAATACCGGGAGTACGGCTTCCTGCAGAACATCTACCTGGGCGATGCCGTCCGGGTGATCGCTCCCCGCATCGGGGTTTGGGTGTCCATGCGGATGACGCAGTACACCTATGACTGCCTGACGAAGAAATACACCCAGATGACGCTCGGCACCGTGGCGGATACGGTGGAAGGCAACGTGATCAGCGCCCGTCAGCTTCCCAGCGGAATCATCACCGGAAGCAAGCTGGCGATCAACTCCGTAGGCACCGGACAGCTGCAGAGCGGCTCGGTCGGCTCCGTGCAGATCCAAATGGCGGCGATTGAAACGGCCCACATCCAGGACGCCGCCATCAGCAAGGCCAAAATCGGTGAAGCCGCCGTAGGGACGGCGCAGATCGAGGATGCCGCTATCATCCGGGCGAAGATCGCCCAGGGCGCTATCGGATCGGCCCAGATCGACGACGCTTCCATCACCCGCGCCAAAATCGGTGAAGCGGCCATCGGCGCAGCTCAGATTGAGGATGGCGTGATCACCTCCGCGAAGATCGGCGCGGGAGAAATCCAGACTGCCAACATCCATGACGCGGCGATTACCACGGCAAAGATCGTGGACGGCGCTGTCAAAAACGCGAAAATCGAAAATGGTGCGATTGACACTGCCAAGATCGCGGATGCCGCCATTACCAATGCGAAGATTGGAGGCGCGGCCATTGGCACGGCAAACATTCAGGATGGCGCCATTGTGCGGGCCAAAATCCTCGACGGCGAAATTGTCACCGCGAAGATCGCCGACCTGGCCGTGACCGGAGCGAAGATCGCTGATCTCGCTGTCACGACCGCCAAGATCGCGCAGGCGGCAATCACCAACGCGCAGATTGCCAACGCCGCCGTTGACACAGCGCAGATCGCTCTCGGCGCGATTACCGCTGCCCTGATTGCCCAGGGCGCTGTGGGCACTGCCCAGATCGCGGATGCCAGCATCACGGATGCGAAGATCGTAGAGCTCACCGCCAATAAGATCAACGCGGGCACACTTTCCGTGGAGCGCCTGATCATCCGGGGAAACAACCAGTCCCTGATCTACGCCATCAACAACATGGGCCAGCTGGTGTCCGCCGAGGTAGATACCATTGACGGCTATGTGCTGACCCAAAGGACGATTACAGCGGACAAGATCGTGACGCACAGCATCACCGCCAACGAACTGGCCGCGCACACAATCACTGCAAATGAGATCCTGGCCGGGACGATCACGGGCAACGAGATCGCCGCCGCGACCATCGAGGGCAGCAACATCAAGGCTGGAACGCTGACCACCTCCCATGTGGCGGCGGACTTCGGACAGACGCTTGACCTGTCCAGCAATACGGGCATCAATCAGACGGTTGAGCAGATCTATGACGCCATCGCCGCTGCCGGAGGCGCGGAGGTCATCGTCGGCACACAGGTTGCCGCTACCAATGCTTGGACGGGTGTGGCCAGCTTCGATGAACTGAAGGATGGACAGACCATCCTGTACTGGCTCCCGTTTGCGGGGACTTCCACAGCGGCAACGCTGAATCTGACGCTTAAGGATGGTACGGCAACCGGGCCGAAGAATGTCTACATCAACGGTACCACCCGCTGCACGACGCAGATCGCCGTCGGCAACGTGACCCAGATGACCTACCGTGTCAATACGCCCATCAACGGCTCCGGCAGCTATACGGGTTGGTGGATCAGCCGTGGGCAGGATACTACCACCAACTACTATGACCGGATCAACTACAAGGCTTCTGTTACGGCGGTCGGTGCAATTCCTGCCGGGCGGCTGGGCGTGTTCAACAGCGCGGGCAAGCTGATGCTCTTGTCCACCACGGCTTTTGACGTCACCAAGCCCATTTTGTATGTCGGCACGGCCTATGCCGAGGGCAAGCTGACCCAAACCAACAACTATATCTCCTGGGGCACCGCCTTTTCACTGGCAAATACCGTATCCGGCTTTTCCGGCACAGCTGGAGCGACAGTGTACATCAAGGGGACGCTCAACGGCTCCATGCTGACGCCTGCTGCCGGGGTACTGACGACGACGGTTCCCACCACCGAGGACGGATACACTTACGTTCTCCTCGGCCTGATGAGTACAACCACCAACGCTGTCCTGGCTCCGGAGCATCCCATGTTCCGGTACTACAACGGCGGCTTCAAGACTGTCTCCCAGATTGCCTACGAGGCTTTCGTGGAAGCGGATGAAGCCAAGGAAGCCGTTGATAATCTGGAAATCGGCGGCAGGAACTATGTGCTGAATTCTGATACGGAATCCTCCGGTACAGCTGATCTCGTCGGCAGATACGCGCTGTCGGAACCCATGACGGAAGATGAGGAGTATACCGTCTCCTTGTCCCTCTCTATGGAGGATCTGAGTAGAATCACCGTACGGACTTCCGGCGGGGATCAGGTGCTGGCCACCATCCGGCTGGATGACGTCACCCTGCAGACCGCGAAGGCAACATTCACCGCTGCTTATGCCAGCAGCAAGACGCCGGACGACGATCCCAACAACGCCGATATCCTCATATACCGGGAGCCGACCGGGGACGCTGATCCGGGCACAAGCACCATTCACTGGATCAAACTGGAGAAAGGCAACCGGGCGACGGACTGGACTGCCGCGCCGGAGGATGGAGAGGCATCCCTGGAACTGAAGCTGTCCTCCGTCCGGGCGCAGATCAGCACGGAAGCGGACAGCATCCGGCAGGAGGTGCAGGCCACATACGCCCTGGCCAGCGACATGTCGCAGGTGAAGACGCAGGTCGGTACCCTGTCCCAGCAGTCCGAGAGCAATTTTACCTGGGCTGTGACCCGGATCAATCAGCTTCAGGAAGACCTGACCAACGCCCATGAGGCAACCGAGGATGAACTGGCCATCTTCCGCACCTACATGTCCTTTGATGAAAACGGGCTGGTCATCGGCAAAACCGGAAACCCGTTCACCTTCCGTGTCGTGAATGACAGACTGGCCTTCTACATGAACGACACCGAGGTGGCGTACCTGAGCAACAACAAGCTGTACGTCACGCAGGCTGAGATCCTGTCCAAGCTCATCATCGGTCACTTTGCCTTCGAGCCGCAGACCAACGGCAATCTCTCCCTGATTTATAACGGTTAATGAGGTGATCCCATGGCATCCACAGTATCCTACAGCGCGTCCCTGTGCACGAGGCACTACAATTCATCCTCCAATGCCAAGAACGGATATGCCAGTCAGGAGTTTTATGATTCCAGCTACAACAATGTCGGTATTATCAGCTTCGTCGGCATGAACCTTGCCAACAAGGTGATCACCAGTATCTGGCTGGATATTGACGCTTCAAAAGCAGGCTATGGCGCGGGAAGCACAAAGACCGTTTTCATGCGGAAAGCCAACTACCAGAATGGCATCGCTTCCGGCATTGCTGGTTGGCAGTACACCGGGGATGAGCTTGGCACCTTCGACGGTTCCTTCTACGGGAACTACACCAGCTATTACATCACCGGGTCGCTGTTCAATGCCATGGCGGCATATATTGCCGCAGGCAACAACAGCTTTACGATTTATAACCCGTATCCCAGCGCGTCGTCCCAGGGGTATTCCTACAATTATCTGCAGTGGTCAAGCGTGATCATCACGATCACCTATGAGGAAGCTGTGTCCCAGCCGACTGTGTCTTCCTCCTCCGTGAACCTGGGCAGCGCCGTGACGATCTACACCAACCGGCAGAGCACCGCGACAACGCACACTTTGCTCTACAGCTTCGGCAGCACCAGCGGCACCATCGCCAGCAATGTCGGCGCGTCGGTCAGCTGGACGCCGCCTTTGTCACTGGCCAGTCAGATCCCAAGCGCCACCAGCGGCATCTGTACGATCACCTGCCAGAGTTATAACGGCGGGACGCTGACGGGTACCCGAACGTGTACGGTGACGCTGAATGTGCCGAGTACGGTTGTGCCGAGCATTTCTTCGGTCACAGTCGAGGATACCAATACAACGGTCGTGTCCAGGATCGCCGCCTTCGTCAAGGGGCTGAGCACATTGTCCGTCGCCATCACGGCGGCGGGCGTGTACGGAAGCACGATCTCTTCCTACCGTACCTCGCTGGATGGCGTGAACTATACGGCGGCATCCTTTACAGCAACCAAGAAGCTGTCCGTAGCCGGAGATATGACGATGACGGTCACGGTTACGGACAGCCGTGGCCGGACAGCAACCTACACGACCACCTTCAATGTGCTGGACTATTCGCCGCCTTCCATCACAGCCTTCTCCGCAGAACGCTGCAACAGTGATGGGTCTGCCGCTCAGCTGGACGGCACGAAGGCCCGGTACTCCTTTGCAGGAAAGGTCACCGCTCTGAATAACAAGAACGGTCTTTCCTGCGTGGTGTATTACAAGCTGAAGAGCGCCACAGCCTGGACGACGGCAGAGCAGATGGCCATCACCAGCTATACCCTGAGTGCCACCAACAAGCTCCTGTCCCAGACCTTTGACGCGCTTTACAGTTATGACCTGAAGGTGCGTTTGACCGACTATTTCTACTACGTGGAACAGGCCGTCAGCATCGGCACCAAGGGCGTTATCCTGGACTTCATGGCGGACGGCACCGGGATCGGCATTGGGAAGGTGGCTGAAACTTCCGGGTATATCGACTGCGGCTGGCCGCTGAAACTGAGTTCCGCGCTGGCGGTTGCCTATGGCGGTACGGGAGCCACATCGGCGGCGAGCGCCATTGCTAACCTGGGCGGTGTGAAGAAAACCGGGGACACGATGACAGGCAACCTGAATATTTCCGGTTACCTGTATCCGTCGCTGCTTCTGCTCCCGACCTACAACGACACGACCAACCGGACGGTGTTTGAGGGCAGCTATGCTGGGGCGTCCTCCTTCGCTGCCTGGGAGGACAGCACGGGCAACAACCGCCGGATGCTGGAAGTCCGCACGAAGGCTTATCAGAACAGTCTCGACTGGGCTGTGCTTCTGCGGGTCTGTGACGCGGGCACCTGGGGCAACTACCGTGTGTTCCATTCCGGCATGGTCTCCGGTGTGCCTGTCGCCAACGGCG
>CAMJPQ010000115.1 GCA_946407745.1 uncultured Clostridia bacterium | reverse complement strand
TCCGAAGCGCTCAAAAAGATGGGCAAGCGCATCAAAGTCAGCTATTTCTAAGGAGCCGTTATGCGTAAATTTGATACCAAGGTACAATATCTGAAATACAAGGTGCTGCGGGAGGTCGCCCGGCAGGCATGGAACGACACACTGCTGGAAAACGTACTGGATATTCCCAAAATCATCGTGCCGGGCAAAGTGCCCACCATGCGCTGCTGTGTGTACAAGGAGCGTGCGATTCTCGCCGAGCGCGTAAAGCTCGCCATGGGTGGAGGCCGCGGAAGCAACATCATCCAGGTCATTGACATCGCCTGCGACGACTGTCCGGCCGTCGGATATCAGGTCACAGATTCCTGCCGCGGCTGTCTGGCTCACCGATGCGAAGATGCGTGCCGGCGCGGCGCCATTTCCTTTGACCACAATCACGAAGCGCACATCGATAAAACCAAATGTGTCGAGTGCGGCCAGTGCGCCAAGGTGTGCCCCTACAGCGCCATCGTCAACCGCAAGCGTCCATGCCAGAGTGCCTGCAAGATTAAGGCCATTTCCATCAGCGAAGACAATGCGGCAAAAATCGATGATGATAAATGCATTCAGTGCGGCGCATGCGTCTACCAGTGCCCCTTTGGTGCCATTACGGATCGTTCCTTCATCATCAATGTCATCGATATGCTCAAAAAAGGCCAGGACAATACCCGGTATAAGGTCTATGCCCTGGTTGCCCCGGCCATCGGAAGCCAGCTGACCTATGCAAAGCTTGGCCAGGTGATTTCGGGCATCAAGGAACTGGGGTTCTACACCGTTGTGGAAGCAGCGCTTGGCGCCGACATGGTCGCACAGGCTGAATCAAAGGAACTGACAGAAAAAGGATTCCTGACCTCCTCCTGCTGTCCGGCATTTGTGCGCTATGTGAAAACAGCATTTCCTGCACTGGTGCCCTATATTTCTCACAACCTGTCACCCATGGCAACCATCGCCAAATACATCAAAGAGCATGAAGATCATGTGAAAATCGTGTTCATCGGGCCATGCACAGCGAAAAAAGCTGAAGTACAGCTGGATGATGTCAAACCTTATGTGGATGCAGCGATCACCTTCGAGGAGCTTCAGGCGCTGCTGGACAGCCGGGACATCGATATCACCACACTGCCTGAAGATGTGCTGGACAATGCCAGCTACTTCGGCCGCATCTTTGCCCGCAGCGGTGGCCTGTCCGACGCTGTGGCTGAGGGGCTGAAGGAGCAGAAGCTGGACGACTTCGAGCTGAAAGCCTGTGCCTGCGACGGCATCGAAGAATGCCGGATGGCACTGCTCAAAAAGAGCAGAAATGTGCTGGATGCCAACTTCATCGAAGGCATGGCCTGTGTAAACGGCTGTATCAGCGGCGCAGGAAATCTGACGCACGGTGAAAAGAACAAAGCCGCCGTGGACAGCTACGGACGAGAAGCACTGGAAAAGACGATTCTCGATGCAATTTCTCCTCTACAGTAAACAGACCCGCGTGACGGCAGTGAAAACTGCCGTCATTTTTTCTTGCAAGGCAATGACGCACACCCATCTGAGGATGGCCTCCCTTCTGCAGGAAACTGAATTCATTTTCCCGCCAGCTCATGCAAAAATGGCGTGAATGATGCAATGATGCGAATTACGATAGAAAACAGGTCAATTACGATGTTCGACTTGAAAACAGACTTTCTCCTTTCCTACAATCAATGTGAATAATCAGGAAATGCCCTGTGCACTTTTCCGCTGTGGGTTGTTTTTCTGAGCCCTCGACAACTACTTCTTCTGCAAAGGAATGTGCGCAATGCTGAACATTATCATTCTGGAAGATCAGGCGGAGCAGGCAGACAGGCTGTCCCACATGCTCAAGAAATACGCGGAGTCTCATGAGGGATTTGCTTATAATCTCAAGCTGTATGACCGTTCCATTCCCTTTCTCACGGAATACAAATGTGATGCAGATCTCCTGTTTCTGGATATTCAGATTCCCGACATGCTGGGGATGGAGGCGGCAAAGCGCATCCGTCAGATGGACAACCGGGTGATGATCATTTTTGTCACCATGCTCACTCAATACGCCATCGAAGGCTATTCCGTCGGCGCATTTGATTATGTGCTCAAGCCTGTGCGCTATGAGGAGTTTTCCTCCAAGATGGACCGCGTATGCAGAATGCTCGCCCATCAAAGCACATCCATGACCCTTGAAGTGCGCACCAAGGAAGAAATCCGGCGCATCAATGTGGATGATATTACCTTTATAGAAGTGTCTAATCATGATGTGCTCATCCACACCGACAGCGAAATCATCCGGCAATGGGGCAATCTGAAAACCTATGAGGAAAAGCTGGCCCCCGCTCATTTCGTGCGATGCAACGTGTCCTTCCTGGTGAACCTCAAATACGTCCGGGCAGTCAACGGAAACACCGTCATGGTACACGGCCATAATCTGCCCATCAGCAGCAGCAAGCGGAAAGAATTCCTGATGGCCCTGGCGCAGTACAAAGGAGGCAGCAGATAATGTCCTATATGCCTGTCTGGTATCAGCAGGGACGCAGCGCATTGCTGCTTATCCAGTCGGTGATCGCTCTGCTTCTGGTGTCCTGTTCCATGAATCGCCGCAAACAGTTTTATCTGCGGCTGATCACCTCTGTGCTGGCCGGCTGCGCCGTGCAATACCTTGTCCGGGGCATTTATATCGTGGGCAGCACACCGCTGGCAATGCTCAGCCATGCGGCCGCCGCACTGCTGGTCTATATTACACTCAGTGCCATCACCTGGTTCTGTTATGATGAAAGCATCTGGACTGTCCTGCTTATGACCGCCACCGGCTATATCGTTCAGGACATTGCCGGGAGCGTGAAAACCCTGTTTCGGCAGATTGAATGGGTCAACAGCTTTTCCCGGCAGCAGGGCGGCATCCTGATCGTGGATCTGGTCTGCTATGGCGCAGTATATGTCCTGATGTTTTTTGCCCTCCGGCCCTTTGTACGAAACCGTGATGACAATTTCGACAATAAACGGAAAGCCGTTTCTTCCGTCCTCGTGTTGCTGCTGTGCATTGGCATGGCACGCCTGACTCAGGATAACCCAAACCGGAATCAGCAGGCAGTGATTGCCGAAGCCCTGGGGCAGATCGTCATCGACGTGCTGGTCATCGCCCTGCAGTACGGCGTCATGGAGCAGGCCCGCCTGGCCAAAAACATGGAAACGATGCGGGAGCTGGTTCATACTCAGCGCGTGCAGTATGAGGCCAGCAAGGAAAGTGCACAGCTGATCAATGAAAAATATCACGATTTAAAGCACCTCCTGAAATCCTTCCGGGGCACAGTACCCCAGGAGCAGCTGGATCAGTTGAAGCATTCCATTGCCGCCTATGAGCGCCCCGCCAATTCGGGCAATGAAGTGCTGGATGTGCTTCTGGCAGAAAAAATCGGCATCTGCCAGCAACGGAACATCGTGCTGACCTGTTCTGTGGGCATGACGGATTTCTCTTTCGTAGAGGAGCTGGATCTGTATTCTCTTTTCCAGAATGCCCTGACCAACGCCATCAACGCCGTGTCTGCACTGCCCGAGGGCAGCGAGCGCTTCATCTCCCTGTCCTCTGCCCGGGATGGCAATATGCTCACCATTCATATGGAAAATCCCTGTGAGGAGGAAATCACCTTTGTCAACGGTCTCCCCCAAACCAAAGGGGATCCGGACTGGCATGGCTTCGGCATGAAAAGCATGAACCGTATTGCAGAAAAGTACAACGGCATGCTCACGGCCGAGCAGCGCGGGAAAATGTTCTTTATGGATATTCTCCTGCTCGCACCGGAAAGATAATCCATGCAGAGAGATTCCGTTGGAAATGGTTCTTTGACTCTCATCGCGTGATTTCGCCGGAAATCATCATCAAAATTACGATGTAAAAAACCTCAATTGCGCGGTTCGCCTTGCAGCGGGCCGCGCTTTTTCTTAGGATGCGTTCACAGGATACGCGATGGAAAGCGTGAAAAAAGGAGGGATTCCCTTGAAGAAAATACTGGCACTGGTGCTGGTCATGCTGGTCCTTTGCATCTGCGGTGCTCAGGCAGAAAGTACCACTTCTGTATTCGATGCACTTGAACATCTCATAAACGGCAGAACGTTTACTCTCACCGTCACCGCTCAGTCCGATACGGATGAACTGGCTGACATCATTTCCCGGTACGGCATGGTCACCTGCACCCTGCGGCAGGAGAACAATGAAATCCTGCTGACCGCTGTCTGCGATGGGAACGCTTATCTGAATGCCGCTGCCACAAAGGAAGGCGTACGCTTTGACACCAACCTGATCGGCAGCGCAACCTTCTCAGGCGACTGGGCTGCCCTGTCTCCGGTGCTTACTCTTGACGCAGACGTGTTCAGCGTCACCATGACCGGTCCCGACCATGAGCTGATCCGGTTGACCTGCAGCGTTTCCGGTTCATCTCCCGACGACTGCCAGGTCGAAATTGATATCGGCTACATTACCGGCCCCGGCAATGTGCACAGTCTGTGGGACGGCATCACCTGCAATGGCAGCGAAACCAGCCGCGAATTCTTTTTCACCTTCAGCGAGGAAGAATACGGCATGGAGTGCGAAGGCACATCCACCATTGGGACTGCTGATGACGGCAGCACCGTCATCACCCGGGAAGAAACCGGCATTCTGACTTATCAGGAAGACGAACTGGGCGAAATCACTTTCCATTCTGTCATGACCATCCGCTGAACAATTACGATGCAGAAAAGTGCAGTTACGCGGTTCGTCTTGAACGAAGAAACAGCGCTTTATACACTCAGATCACAAGATATCCCTGAATCCACAGAAGGAGGAACCCATGATGAAAAAAACCATTTGCCTTGTGCTGTCCCTGATGCTGACCCTTTGTGCCATGATTCCCGTTCTGGCGGAAGGCCGCGAAGCTCCCGCGGACCGCAAGGAAACCGTCACCGAGCTGGCTGACGGCCATGAATCCCATTTCCGCAACTATGCCCCCAAGTTCTGGGAAGCGGCCTGCGAGCACCCCGGCACCATTGAAAAACTTGAGTACACCACCTCTGTTTACGGCGAAACGCTGAATCAGTGGGCCAATGTCTATGTGCCCTACGGCTACGACGAAAACCGTCAGTACAATATCCTCTATTTTTTCCACGGCACCAATGAGACTCAGGACAGCTTCATCGGGGATGAATCCGTGAAGAACGCCATTGACAACATGATTGATATGGGCATCTGCGAGCCCTTCCTCATGGTGTGCCCCACCTATTATTACAACTATGCCGATCGTGCCACCGACCATGTCGTGTTTGTGGATGAAGTGCGCAATGACCTGATGCCCGCCGCTGAAAGCAAGTACTCCACCTATGCCGAAACCCCTGATGAGGCAGGCTTTATCGCCTCCCGCGCTCATCGCGCCTTTTCCGGCTACAGTCAGGGCAGCTCCGTCTGCTGGCAGGTCACCTATCGTTGCATGGACTATGCCAGATATTTTGTGCCCATGTCCGGCGGCAGCATCCGCAATTATGAGCCCCTGAAGGAAGCCATGAAGGACAACAAGTACGCCGACGACGTATTCTTCTACATCTGCTCCGGCGGCAAGCGCGACCTGGCCTACGAAGGCGTGGTGGAACTGATCAACGCCATGATTGCCGATGAGGCCTTCTCCTTTGGCACCGACCCTGCTGTAAACAACTGCTATGCAGCCATTTCCAAGGAAATCCATCAGACCCTCAAAGGCCGTTTCAACCTGTACAATGTATTCCAGGATGTGCTCTTCAAATGAGCTGATCCCATGGGCAGGGGCGTTTTGCCCCTGCCTTTTATGAAAATCAGGAGGATCAAATGAAGCGTATTCTTTCTCTTGCTCTGCTGCTGGCGCTGCTGTGCGGCGCACTTCCTGCCTGTGCCGAGGAGTCCGGATTTCAGGCCCCCACTGTACTGGACGCAGGGGAACTCGCTGGCGTACCCACGCATTATCTTCTCTATGACCGGGCATTCTATGAGGCTCCCTGCACTCAGCCCGGCACCGTCGTAAAAATGAAGTACAGCACCAGCGTGTACGGCGAAAAAACATACAAGAAAACGATGTATGTCTATCTGCCCTATGGATATGATGAAAACAGTACCGAGCGCTATCCGATCATCTATTTCTTCCATGGCCGGGGCTGTGACCCGACCACCCTTCTGTGCAACCCGGAAACCAAGAATGCCTTTGATCACATGATTGCCACCGGCGTTGTCAGACCCTTCATCCTGGCCGCTCCTACCTATTACTACGATGCACGCCACCTGCTGTATGACTGGGAGCTGTTTCCCCGGGAAATGCGGGAGGAAATCATGCCGCTGGCAGAGAGCACCTACCGCACGTATGCTGAAACCGCGGATGAAGAAGGCTTTCTGGCTTCCCGGGATCAGCGAGCGATCTGCGGCTTCTCCATGGGCAGTATGACCACCTGGGCCCTGTTTCCCCACATGCTGGATGTCTGCGCCAATTTCCTGCCCTTCTCCGGCCCCATGC
>CAMJPQ010000114.1 GCA_946407745.1 uncultured Clostridia bacterium | reverse complement strand
CCGGAGCCACAGGCTTCCAAATCAAGAAGGAGGTACACACCATGAAGTTCATCGAACTGAACGACGACCGCGTTTACACCATTGCCGACCTGAAAAAGGACTGGCAGGAATTCAGGGCAGAAGACCCGGAGAACCATGCCGAACGCTTCAAAATCGAGTTCTTCGAAATCCTGATGGCGACCATCAACGGACGGAACGACCTCGAAATCATCGGCCTGACCCCTCGGGAGGTCAGCAACTACATCATCAGACTGCGCTCCGAAATCTGGACGGAGGAAGGCTGGAACTGACCAGCTTTCAAATCAGCCGCCGGAAGTACATACCGGGTCAGGTTCCGCTTGACTTCCGGCGGCACCAGAGTGATCAATCCCATAAGCCGCAGGGCTTTGAAATCAAGCACAGGAGGTTCCGAACATGAAACAGATCATATCCATTACCATCACCGACGAAGACATCCGCTACAACGTGGAGACGGCGGCACAGGAGCTGGAGGAAGAGAATCAGGTAGCCTTCCCGGACAGCGATGCCCGCTCCGAGTTCATCGACGACTGCGTTTCCTGCGTGATCGACAAGTATGAGCTTTACGAACACGACCCCTTCACGTACACCCCGGACTACGAAATGGAAGTCCTCGACCTCGCCGAGGTGTACGGATACCTTACCGACTGACACTTGCGTTTTCTCCCCAAAAGGGCGAAGATAGAAAGGGCCGCAGGCTCTCAAATCAAGGAGGACTCATGAAGTACATCGCTTACGGATCGAACATGGTTCAGGAACAGATGGCATTCCGCTGTCCGGATGCCAGGCTCATCGGCACCGGGTACATCGCCGGAGCCCGGCTGGAGTTTTACCTCCACGCCACCGTCGAAAAGACAGGCGACCAGCGCAACCGGGTGCCCGTAGCCGTCTGGGAAATCAACGACCGCGACGAACGGAGCCTTGACCGCTACGAAGGATACCCCAGCTACTACATCAAGGAGCGCTGGCCCGTGCACATGTCGGACGGCTCTCAAATCGAAGGCATGATTTACATCATGAAGATGATTCGCCAGTCGCCGCCCCACAGCGCCTACTACAAGGGCATCGAGGACGCCTACCGGAAGCTCGGCCTGCGCTCTCAAATCAACACCATCCTGAAGCCCGCGCTGGAGAGAAGCCTGCAGCGGGGCACACACTGGTAAGACAACACCTGGACAATACCTGCCGCAGGGACACACGAATACAGCCGCTTTCCAATCCGGAAGGCGGCTTTCATCGTCTCTGGGCGGCTTTCAAATCCGCGCCGTGTTTGGCCCACGTTCGCGCCGTTTCGCCCGGTCGGGTTCTTCCTCGGCCCTTGCCGCCAAGCCCGCGACAGGGGCCAACGTGGCGGCGACGCGGGCAAAAGGAAAAGCGGCCAGCGCTTGGCTGAACCGCTTTCAAATCCGCAGGGGTTTACTTCGCTTTGGTCAGGTGGTCTGCGGCAACCTCCACCGCGTCATTGTTCTGCCGGAACCGGATCACGATCTCACCGTCGGCCACCGTGTACAGCGCCTGGAAAGGCTCCTCCCAGATCTGTGTCAGGCCGGGACATTCCTTCATCGCCGTGATCCGGAGGGCTTTGAAATCTGTGCCCGCCTTCCACTGCTGGAAGATCCGGATCAGGCGCGGCACATGCTCGGCCTTGATGGTCTTCAGCGCTTCCTCGCCGGGCACCGCTTTGAAATCCGCTGTGGCTTCACCCTCTCTGAACTGTGCCCAACACTCCAGCGGGAGCGGGTTCCGCATGAAGTCCAGCATCGCTTCCGCTGTGCCGCAGTCGTCGCACACGTAGATGCCGTCGGCATGTCGGCTCAGCGCGTTGGTGTGCAGATCCGGCTTCATGGTGTCCCGTCCGCATCGCGGGCAGGGCATCTTTTCTCCGGCTTCCTGCCGGGCTTTCAAATCCAGCAGGGCTTCCTGAATGTTCTTACTCATTGGTGTTCGCCTCCTCAACCATGACCTCCAGCACCGCCGCTTCCTGTTCGGCCAGCCTGCGCTCCCGCCGGAGGGCGGTGTACTTTTCCTTGTGGGCCTGCATCTTGTCGCCGCTTCCGAAGGCACAGTAGCCTTTCAGGTGGCCCAGCAGGATTTTCCGCTCGGCTTTGAAATCCGCGCCGTGGTATCCCAGCCGCTGGAGCCAGACGTGCGCGAGGTACTTCTCGTTCTGGTCGTCCGGTTCCACCCGCTCCGGGAACACCCGTGTGGCCTTCATCGCCGCGTCGTAAATCCGGTTCAGCAGGTTGGCGTAGGTTGTCCAGCGCTCCGGCTGTGTCTCGTCAAAGGGAAACGTCATGCTGACCTTTCCGTCCCGGAAATCAAATCCGGTCAGTTCGGCCACCGCTCTGGAATCGTCCAGCAGGCTGGTGAGATCCTCCAGGGTTTCCGGTGTGCTTTCCTGCAGCCTGTCGATCAGGATGTCAGGAATGTTCAGGCACTCGCTGTCTGTCATGCGGTTAATCAGGATCTGGCGGCTGTGAAGCATGAAGATCAGGTTCTTCAGCTGTGCCACCGTAGCATCCCGTGCCGGAATCGAAATGTCCATCTGAGTGATGGGCTCCGCTTCTGAATCGGCAGGCGCTTCCTCATCCGGCAGTGCTTCGGTGACGGCTTCCTGATCGGCGGCGGGCTCGTTGTTGACGTATCCGTTCCTCCGCAGGAAATCCTGCAGGGCTCCGAAATCCTCTCCGATGATGTTTCCGTCGTGATCAACGGTGAAGTCGCCGATCTGGTAGCCGTAGGAAGGCAGGCCCAGATAGCGGGCAGTCGTGCCCAGTTCCTCGGCGATGGCCTTGGCCAGCGCCTTGCGGTCGGTCGTGTTGGTCGTAATGGTCATGAGAAAAACCTCCTTTGCGTTTTTTGCATGCCATTACTCACTCTGAATGCCCGTAAAGTCAACGGGCTGTGGGCACACAATGCAAATAATCATTCTTCCCACGGCATCCACTGGTGCCAGAAGTGCCCCAGGGTCGCTGTGTTGTTGTAATTCACATCCCGCAGGCCCAGGGAAGAAATGATTCCGGCAGGCGTCAGGTCGTAGTGCTTTCGAATCCAGCCGACCAGATACGCGGCGGGCACCTTGCCCGTGTGGAATGTGTTCACGTACACGCTGACCGGCTCCTCAATGCCGATGGCATAGGCAAGCTGTACCTCGCAGCGCCGGGCAAAACCGTGCCGCAGGATATCCTTGGCAATCTTCCGGGCCATGTACGCGCCGCTCCGGTCAACCTTCGTCGGGTCTTTCCCGGAGAAAGCGCCGCCGCCATGTCTGCAGGCACCGCCATAGGTGTCGCACATGATCTTCCGTCCCGTGACGCCTGTGTCGGCAAAGCTGCCTCCGGTTACAAATCGCCCGGTGGGATTCACCAGCACACGGAAATCCTTATTCAGGTGGTGTGCATCCGCGACGTTTTCCATGATCCGCTTGCAGAGGTGAAGCACATCATCCGGTTCCACATCTTCTTTATGCTGTGTGCTGATCAGGAAGGTGTCGATGCGGCGGCGACGGTAATCGTATGTCACCTGTGCTTTTGCATCAGGCAGCAGGGCCGAATGCCTTCTGGTCTGCAGGCTGTCGATTGCTTCCGTCGCCAGCACGAAGGGCAGAGGGAGCATTTTCCCGGTTTCCTTCGTGGCGTAGCCGAACATCATGCCCTGATCGCCAGCGCCCTTCTTGTCTACACCCAGGGCGATGTCCCCGGACTGCTTTGAAATCTGTGCCTCCACCTGGACGGTATCGTACAGATCCGGCTGGGCGCTGAGAAGCACATCCCGCACCAGGTACTTGATGTTAGGTTCGTGCTTGGAGGTAATCTCTCCGGCCACATACACATGGTCATCCTTGATCATGGCCTCAACCGCCACACGGCTGTTCCGGTCGTGCTTCAGGCAGTCGGTCACAATGGCGTCGCTGATCTGGTCGCAAATCTTGTCGGGGTGCCCGGCGGACACCTGCTCGCTGGTGAAAAGCATGCGCTTCAACTCCTTGTCCGGATACGGGAAAAGCCCCGCCGGGTGTGTCCCTGCGAGGCTCTCTCGATCCTGTTCTGCTGAGTATATCATATCATAAGGGGCCTACTGGAAAACAGTGGAATTCACTGTAATTTGCTATCCAATTTCGGCACCCGCACCGCCTGAAGCGCTCTGGAATGTACCTTGTACACGTTGCTTTCGGAACAGTGCATCTCGCAGGCGATGTCCGGCCAGTCCTTGAAGCACAGGTACCGCAGTTCCAGCAGGGTCTGAAGTTCCGGGTCATCCACCGCCTTGACCACTTCCATGATGTCCCTTTTCAGATCCACCAGCCGATCAATCTCCGCGTTCACCTCGGCCTTCATGTCCACGATCTTGGCGATCACGTCTTCCATCGCATGCACATTCCGGGTACGGCTCACCACGTCGTCGCTCATGACCGATGTGCTCCGGGTGGCGATATCGTTCAGGGAAGACAGCTGTTCCAGCTTGCTGTTGATCCTGCGGTCGAGCCAGTAAGCCTGGCTCAGATATTCTTTTGCGGTCATTTCACCGCCTCCTTCCTCAGTCTTTCAATCAGGTAATCCGGGTCGATGTCTGTCAGGACGGCAAACCAGGATGAGTGGAAGAAGCGCTCCACCTCCATGGCTGTCGCCATTGCCGCTTTGGAATCCGGGTGTCGCCGCAGGGTTTTCAGCGCCGCCCGGTAATCCTTCACGGCCTGTTCGATGATGCCGTTGGCCAGCGCCTGATATCCGGTCATCGCTTCACCTCGGCTTTCACCGCCGCGATCAGCGCCTCCTGAATCCGATCCTTTTCTTCCAGCGCTTTCAGCACTCTGGAATCGACCGTGCCTTTGGTCACGATGTGCGTGACCACAACGGTGCTGGCCTTCTGTCCCTGCCGGAACAGGCGGGCGTTCGTCTGCTGGTACAGTTCCAGAGACCATATCGGCGAAAACCAGCAGATGGTGTTCCCGCCGTCCTGCAGGTTCAGCCCGTGCCCGGTGGATGCCGGGTGCGCCAGTCCGACCTGAATCTGTCCCGCATTCCACCTTTTGATGGAGGCTTCCGAATCCAGCCGCTCAAAGGGCACACCGATCTGTGTCAGGCGCTCCGTAATCCGCTGCAGATCATGCTTGAACCAGTAGGCCAGCAACAGGGGCCTGCCGTTCATGCCTTCGATGATGTCTTCCAGGGCATCCAGCTTCCGGTTGTGGATCTGGATGGTGTTCCCCTCATCCGTATAGATCGCGCCGTTGGACATCTGCAGGAGCTTTCCTGTCAGCACAGCGGCGTTGGCGGCTGTCACCTCACCGTCCGGTAGGGAGAGCACCAGTTCCTGCTTCATGGCGTCATACTGTTCCTGTTCGTCGGGAGACATTTCCACCTCATAGGTCGTGGAGATCAGTTCCGGCATCTTCAGGTGCCCGCAGGCTTTCATGCTGATCGTGATGTCTCCGATCCGGCGGTAGATTTCTTCCTCCGCGCCGGGCAGCGGCTTATAGCTGTACACGATGGGGCCGTTCATCCTGTCGGGCTTGAAAAACGCATTCCGGTACTGCCCGATGAAGCGCCCCAGCCGCTGGCCCATATCCAGCACACGGAATTCCGCAAACAGATCCATGAGACCGTTGCTGCTGGGTGTGCCCGTCAGGCCGACGATGCGGCGGACAAAGGGGCGTACCTTCATCAGGCTCCTGAATCGTTTGGACTGCCAGCTTTTGAAGGAAGACAGTTCGTCGATCACCACCATGTCGTAGTCAAAGGGCATCCCGCTTTTCTCAATCAGCCACTGTGTGTTTTCGCGGTTGATCAGGTAGATGTCGGCCTCCCTGCGCAGCGCCGCCATGCGCTCCTGCTGTGTCCCGATGATCACAGACCAGGTCAGCCCGTTCAGGTGATCCCACTTCTGGATCTCAGCGGGCCAGGTGTTTTTCGCCACCCGCAGGGGCGCGATGATCAGCACCTTACGCACCTCAAATTCCTGATACATCAGCCGCTCAATCGCCGTCAGGGTAATGGAGCTCTTGCCCATGCCCATGTCCAGGAAGATGGCGGCGGTCGGATGTGTCACGATGAAATCCGTAGCAAACCGCTGATACTCATGGGGCACATACTTCATCGCAGCTCCCTCCCTGTAATCACACCGATCTGACCGGCTTCATGGGAGATGGCCATCCGGTTCAGTTCCTTTTCCCGGATCAGCCCGGCCAGCTTTTCCGCATGTGCGCGGAGCTCCCGAATCACCTGGTGGTAATGCTCGATCCGCTTTTCGTAGTAAGTTTCCATCGCGGCCACATCCGCAGTCTGGCTGTCAGCCCCGGCGAGATAATCCTCAAACCACATGCGGGCGTCCGTGCCCATGTACTCGTCCACCAGTTCCAACATGTGCCGGGGCTCCAGAATCGTTGCGACCTTTTTATCCGTTAGAAGGATTGTCATGCTTGCCTCCGATCTCATCCAGCATGCGCGGGATGGCGGTTATATCGTCCAGTGTGAAGACCTGAAGGCCGAGGCTCCTCAGGAGATTGTGCCGGGATACCTGCAGCGGTCTGGGTTTCTCGCCGGGAGCCTTCACCTCCACAAAGCCAACCTTCCCATCAGGCAATAAGGCCAGGCGGTCGGGCATTCCATCAAATCCTGGACACACCAGTTTTGGACAGATGCCGCCCCGGTTTTTCACGGCCTTCACCAGTTTCTGTTC
>CAMJPQ010000113.1 GCA_946407745.1 uncultured Clostridia bacterium | reverse complement strand
ACTGGCTGACCAGCCTGGATGATAAGACCAAGGACACCATTATAAAGATCGCCGCTATCGCTGCCGCTGTCGGTCCGGTGCTCCTGGTGGGCGGCAAGCTCATCACCGGCATCGGCAAGGTGATCAAGAATGTCGGCTCCGTGATGAAGGTCATCTCCGGTGCGACGAAAGTCACCGGCCTGCTGGGCAAGGCTATGACTGCACTGACCGGCCCGGTTGGCATTGTGATCGCCGTTATCGCGGTTCTGGCCGCCGCGTTTATCTCTCTGTACAAGAATAACGAGGAGTTTCGCAACAAAGTCAACGCTATCTGGCAGCAGATCTGCGCAGCATTCGAAAAAGTGAAAGCTGCCTTTGTCAGCGCCTTCCAAACACTGCAGTCCTGGTTTGAGCCGATCAAAGCGTCCCTGGAAAAGCTATGGGGCACGATCCAGAAAATTGTTCTGAAGCTGATGCCGGTATTTGAGGCGATTGCGGCAGCAGTCGGCGTCATGGTTTCGCTCGTGATTGCCAGAATTGCTGGTATCATCTCCGCTATTGGTCCGGTGATCGACGCCATCGTCAATTTCATTGATTTTCTGGCAAACTTGGTCTCCGCTATCATTTCGCTTTTTTCCGGAGACTGGGACGGTTTCACGCAGGGCATCAGTGATGCGTGGGACAGTCTTTGCGTGGCCCTACAGGATATTTGGACAGCCATCACCAATTTCTTTTCAACCTTCTGGGAAACGTTGTGCGGCATCGCCGAAGCCTTCGGCATTGATCTCGGGCAGCTGTTCTCGGACATATGGACCGCGATAAAAACCGGCGTGGTCAATGTGTGGAACACCATCAAGAAATGGTTCTCTGATACATGGACGGCTATCGCCACGACCGCCAGCACGGCGTGGACTGCCTTCACCGAATGGATCAGTGGCGTATGGGAAGGCATCAAAACGACTGCCGTCACTGTGTGGAATGCTATTGTTTCTTTCTTCTCCGGTGTGTGGACTGGCATTTCCGCCGCTGCCAGCACGGCGTGGACGAACTTCACGACATGGATCAGCGGTGTATGGAACGGCATCAAAACGACTGCGGAAACCGTATGGAATGCAGTCGTGACATTCTTTGCCGGTATCTGGACGGGTATTTCCACAGCCGCGAATACTGCGTGGACATCTTTCACGGAGTGGATCAGCGGTGTATGGAACGGCATCAAAACGACTGCTGAAACCGTTTGGAACGCTATTGTTTCCTTTTTCTCCGGCATCTGGACGAGCATCTCCACAGCTGCCAACACGGCGTGGACTTCCTTCACCACATGGATCAGCGGTGTATGGAATGGCATCAAAACGACTGCTGAAACCGTATGGAACGCTGTTGTTTCCTTCTTCTCCGGCATCTGGACGGGAATTTCCACTGCCGCCAACACTGCCTGGACTTCCTTCACCACATGGATCAGTGGTGTGTGGAACGGCATCAGCACAACAGCCAGCACCGTCTGGAATGGTGTTGTGGGCTTCTTTTCCGGCATATGGACCAGTATTTCCACCGGGGCGAATACGGCATGGACGTCCTTTACCACATGGATCACCGGCGTGTGGAATGGCATCAGCACGACCGCCTCTACAGTGTGGAATGCGGTCGTGAGCTTCTTCAGCGGCATCTGGACAAGCATCTCCACCGCTGCCAATACCGCCTGGACTTCCTTCACCACGTGGATCATCGGTGTATGGAACGGAATCTCCACGACCGCCAGTACCGTGTGGAACGGCGTGACATCGTTCTTCTCCAGTACATGGTCGAGCATTTCAACTGCTGCCAATACCGCCTGGACTTCTTTCACATCGTGGATCATCGGCGTGTGGAACGGGATCTCCTCCACGGCTAGTACCGTTTTCAACGGCATCAAGACTACGATCTCCGGGGTGTGGACTTCCATCAAGACCGGAGCGGAAACCGCATGGAACTCTTTCACTACCTGGATCAGCGGCGTATGGACGAGCATCAGCAGCAAAGCCAACGAGGTGTGGAACGGCGTCACTTCGTTCTTCTCCACTACCTGGAATAACATCAAGAGCGGGGCCACGACCGGATGGAACAACATCAAATCCGGCATTGAGGGCACCTGGAACACGCTGAAGAGCAACGCCTCAACTGCCTGGAACAATATCACGAATGCGGTGTCCACTGCCATCACCAATGCAAAGGCGGGCATCGTGAACGGATGGAACAACATCAAAAACGGTGTGAAAGGCGCATGGGACAGCGTCTTGGGCGTGATCAAAAGTCCCATCGAATCGGCAAAGACCTGGCTGCAGGAGAAGGTCAATTACTTCAAGGGACTGTTCAACTTCCAGTGGAAGCTGCCGGAATTCAAGCTACCACGCATCAGCGTCACCTGGAACGACATCGGTTGGGGTATCAAGCTGCCGAAGCTGTCCGTCTCCTGGAACGCACTGGGCGGCATCTTCGACAAGCCCACCATCCTGGGCAGCGCTGCCGGGCTGCAGGGTGTCGGTGAGGCTGGGGCTGAAGCCATCCTGCCGCTGGACACCCTGTGGACGGAAATGTCCGCTCGGTTGAAAGCGGGCATGATCGACGTCATGTCCGGCTTCATGGGCGAACGCTCTACGGAGAACATGGAATCCCTGCTGCGCGACCTGATCGACGCGGTACGCGCCAATAATGGTGAGACTGAGACCGTACCCGCTGTAAACGTGGAAAACATGGTCATGGCCAACGATATGGACGCGCAGTCCCTTGCAGCTCAAATTAGCGCCATGACGCGCAGACGGCAGCACGGATACGGTTATTGACGGAGGTGATCATTACGCATTCCTATTTTCTCTGGAACGGGGTAAGCTCTGAAGATTACGGTATCGTGGTTTCGGAGTACCCCGTGATCTCCCGCCCAAAGGAACGCGTGAGCCAGATCACCATTCCGGGCCGGTCCGGTGTGCTGATGCTGCCGGAAAGCGACCTGCCAGTCTATGAGCCTGTGCTACGGACAGCACAGTGCTGGGTCAGGCCGGACACAGACATCGACGCTATCTGCTCATGGCTCCAGGGCTCCGGTAGCGTGGTGTTCGGCAACGAGCCGGATCGTTCTTATGACGCCCGGATTATCAACCAGATCGATTTCAGCAAAATCCTCCGCGGGCGTGGTTTCAGGAGCTTCGCTGTGCCTTTCCAGTGCCAGCCCTACAAGCGCATGTATCCGCCTGCGGAGGACATCACCCTGACAGCCAGCGGCATGACGATACACAATCCGGGCACAGTCCCCGCATGGCCGAAGTTCACTCTGTACGGTAGCGGAACGATTACGCTGATTACTTGCAGTGGCGCGGTCGTTTTGAGCGGTATCGGCAACGGCATCGTGCTGGACTGGGAGGCGCAGGAGTGTACCAGCCTGGATGGCGGCCAGCTGCTGAACGACAAGGTGGACGGCGATCCGCAGTATCTGCCGCCTGGGGACAGCGTAATCAGCTGGACGGGGGCGGTGGCAAGGCTGGTGGTGACGCCAAATTGGCGGTATTTGTAATTCTTCTGTGAATCTGCGAAAATTCATATTGACATTCATCAATGTGAGGTGTATTATCATATCGACATCAGTCAATGTGAGGTGTTGGTATGGAACTGATCCAAGTTTCTCAGATCTGCAAGGCATTGTCCGATCCCAACCGGCTGCAGATCGTGCAAATGCTGACCCAGGGTGAAAAGTGCGGCTGCGACCTGCTGGAAAAGCTGCAGATCGGTCAGCCGACCCTGTCTCACCATATGAAGATACTCGGGGATTGCTGCCTGGTCTCTGCCCGCAAGGAAGCAAAGTGGAGCTATTACTCCCTGAACTGTGACCAGTGGACAGCTTTCCGGGATTATATCGAGAGCATTCGCTGCACCTGTGCTCCGGATGAAAAAGGCGGGTGCTGCTGCACATGATTTGGGATTTCATTCAGGATGAAGTGCTGGGAATGAAGTGGCTGAACCGATTGATCGGTTCGCTTCTCTCTCTGACCGGACTGGACACGGAGAGCCGGATCGGAGGGAGCATTCAATTCTTCCTGTACGACACCATCAAGATCATGGTGCTGCTGGGTGTGCTGATCCTGCTGATCTCCTACATCCAGAGCTATTTCCCGCCGGAGCGCAGCCGGAAGATCCTGGGCCGGTTTCACGGACTCGGCGCGAACATCATCGGCGCGCTGCTGGGCACGGTAACGCCCTTCTGTTCCTGCTCCTCCATTCCGCTGTTCATCGGCTTCACCAGCGCGGGCCTGCCGCTGGGCGTAACCTTTTCCTTCCTGATCTCATCGCCCATGGTGGATCTTGGTTCCCTGATCCTGCTGATGAGCATCTTCGGATGGAAGGTCGCTGTTGTTTATGTGGTGCTTGGTCTGGTCATCGCCGTGGCGGGCGGCACGCTGATCGAGAAGCTGAAGCTTGAAAACGAAGTGGAAGCCTTCATCCGAAACGGCAAGGCTATCGATGTTCCACAGGAAGAGCTTCACTTCAGAGATCGTCTGAAATACGCATGGGAGCAGGTGCTGGACACCGCCAAGAGAGTATACCCTTATGTACTGATCGGCGTGGGCATCGGGGCCATCATCCATAACTGGATACCCGAGGAATGGGTGATTACCGCGCTGGGCGGCAACAATCCATTTGGTGTGATCATCGCCACCATCGTGGGCGTTCCGATGTACGCCGACATCTTCGGTACGATTCCGATCGCGGAAGCGCTGCTGGCAAAAGGCGCTCTGCTGGGCGTGGTGCTTGCTTTTATGATGGCGGTCACCACGCTGTCCCTGCCTAGCATGGTCATGCTGCGGAAAGCGGTCAAACCGAAGCTGCTGGGAATCTTCATCGCGATCTGCGCTGTCGGCATCATCATTGTCGGCTACGCGTTCAATATCATCCAACCCTGGATCATGTGAAGGAGGAAATCATCATGTTCGGTATCGGAAAGAAGAAGGAAGAAGAAAAGACCCCGTCCTGCTGCTGCAATGCGGCGGCTGAACCCGCACAGGAAGAATCCTGCTGCTGTGGGAGTGCGCCAAAGGACAACAGCACCTGCTGCCCTGACGGAAAGATGGTCGTGAAGGTGCTCGGTTCCGGCTGCAAGAGCTGCCATGCCCTGCTGGAGAATACCCAGGCAGCGGTGAAGGAAATGGGCAAGGAAGCGGATATCCAGGTGGAGTACGTGACTGACCTGGAGAAGATCATGGGCTATGGCGTAATGAGCATGCCCGCACTGGTGATCTGTGAGAAGATCGCTTCTGTCGGCAAGGTGCTGAAGCCTGCCGAAGTTCGTGAGCTGATCGAAAAATGCAGCTGAGGTGAAGACCGGATGAGCGACAAAACAAGCTCAGGCATCAGTTCCTTTCAGCGCCATCTGACGCTGTGGGTGCTGTTGTGTATGGTGATCGGTGTGCTGCTCGGGCATTTCGTCCCCGGTATCGCCGATTTCCTGAACCAATTCGAATATGCCAGGGTGTCTATTCCCATGGCCATCCTCATCTGGGTGATGATTTATCCCATGATGCTGAAGGTGGATTTCAAGAGCATCCGGAACGTGGGCAAGAACCCCAAAGGGCTGTTTGTCACCTGGATCACCAACTGGCTGATAAAACCCTTCACGATGTACGGCATCGCGTCCCTGTTCTTCTTTACCATCTTCAAGCTGTGGATCACACCGGAACTGGCTACGGAATACCTGGCTGGCGCTGTGCTGCTGGGCGCGGCTCCCTGCACGGCCATGGTTTTTGTGTGGAGCACGCTTACGAAAGGCGACCCGGCTTATACCGTTGTGCAGGTAGCGACAAACGACCTGATCATCCTCATCGCCTTCGTGCCGATTGTCCGCTTCCTGCTGGGTGTTTCCAACGTGGCTGTACCAACGGACACACTGTTCCTGAGCGTACTGCTGTTTGTTGTCATTCCTCTGGCAGGCGGGATCATCACCCGCATGGCAGTGACGAAGAAAAAAGGCGCGGAATATTTCGAGAATACCTTTGTGCACAAGTTTGATTCCGTTACCACCATCGGGCTCCTGCTGACGCTGATTCTGATATTCATGTTCCAGGGCGAGGTGATCCTGCAGAATCCGCTGCACATTGTGCTGATCGCTGTTCCGCTGATCCTGCAGACCTTCCTGATCTTCTTCATTGCCTTTGGAGCATGCAAGCTGCTGAAGCTGCCTTACCGGATTGCGGCTCCTGCGGGAATGATCGGAGCATCCAATTTCTTTGAACTGGCCGTCGCAGTAGCGGTTGCTCTGTTCGGAACTACCAGCCCGGCGGCTCTGGCGACAACAGTCGGCGTTCTGACTGAGGTGCCGGTGATGCTGGCACTGGTCAGGTACGCAAATAAGCATCAGTGGTAAAACCCAATAATCATCCTAAGCGCTGTTCACCACGAACGGCGCTTTCTTTTCCACTGCGGAAGGAGGTGACTGCCCACGATCTGCATTTACGAAGCCAACACGACATCCTGGCAGGGCAACGGCCTGTGCATCCTCCAGCCTTCCTCCTGCACGGTATCAGAAATCGCGGGCGGCGACTTCAGTCTGACGCTGGTGCATCCTATCACAGAGGATCTGAGATGGAAAGAGCTCCAAGAGGAGCGAATCATCAAAGCGCCGGTTCCTGCCTACAAGCCGCTGGAGGACGACGGCACGGTTATCGTTCCTGCCGAACAGGCCACCGAGCAGTGCTTTCGCATTTATTCCGTCAGCGTGGATACCGCCAATCATGAAGTGACTGTGGAGGCGCGGCATATCAGCTACGACTTCATGGGCAATATGTGCGGCAGACTGTCCATCCAGGTCGGCACCTATGTGGTGAACGCCCTCGCAAAAATGCGTGAGGCGCTGATGTCCCCGGATGACCGCATCCTGGCCACCAA
>CAMJPQ010000112.1 GCA_946407745.1 uncultured Clostridia bacterium | reverse complement strand
TTTGCGCTTTTGGGGCGCCCATGGGTTGTTCTTTGGTTGTGCATACGGGGATGTGAGGGGTAAGGGGATGCGAGGCAGACCTCATCCGGCCTTCGGCCACCTTCCCCAAATGGGGAGGCTGACTGGCAGGCGATAGTGCAGGCCTTCCCCTTCAGGGGAAGGTGGCAGGGCCGTCAGGCGCTGACGGATGAGGTCGTACCGTCGGGCAGCAACCCCGATGCTGGCATGTGACCAAAATCTCCCCAGCTTGCTGGGTTCGAAGCGCCCGGAAAACAGCCCAGTGGGCTGTTTTCAGCGGAGAACGGGCGGCAGCCCCGGAGAGATGTCGCGCACGCGACAGAGGGGCCGTCCTCCCCCTGCAGCCAAACCCGGCACACAGAAGCGGCAGATGGACTCTTCCGGTGAAAAAAATCGTTTTGGCGGAACAAATTCCCTCTTCCCGTCGTCTGATAGGGTGAAAGGCAGAATGAGAGCTGCCGCAAAGGAGGTAGAACACAGTGAAAGCCAAAGTGATACTGATACTTGCCCTGGCGCTGCTGGTTGCCATGCCTACGCTGGCCATGGCAGACGATGACCGCACCATCACCGTGACCGGCAAGGCCACCCTGACGGTCTCCGCCGACACGGCGGTGATCGCGCTGTCCGTGGAGACGGTGAAGACCACCGTGTCGGAGGCCACGCAGGAGAACGCCGCGACCATGGAGAAGGTGCTGCAGGCGCTGCGCGACCTGGGCCTTCAGGACAAGGACATCATCACCGAAAACTACTATGTGATGACAATGTACGACTACGAGGGCGCCACCCCCTCCATCCGCGGCTATTCGGTTACCAACAGCCTGTCCGTGACCGTGCGCGACCTGAAGATGGTCGGCCAGGTGATTGATACGGCGTTCGCCGCGGGGGTCAACAGCTGCGGCGGCGTCTCCTTCCGCGCCTCAAACGCCAATGAGTACAACGATGAGGTGCTCAAAGCCGCTATCGCCGAGGGAAGGCGCAAGGCCGCGCTGGTGGCGGAGGCCTCCGGCGTATCGCTGGGCAAGGTGCTCTCGGTCACGGAAGCCTTCGGCACCTACACCGGCGCCGCGTACACGCAGAACACCCGCAGCGCCAAGGCGGATGAGGCGGTGATGGCCGCAACAGCCATCATGGCCGACGGCCTGGACCTGAGCGCGACGGTGACCATCGTGTTTGAAATTGCGCATTGACAAAGCATTTTTGTCAATGGTATCATCCTCTCTGGATACAGTGTTCAGGGAGGATATTTTTTGTGAAGCCTGTGATCTATTTCGACTGGGACGGCACGCTGGCGGACAGCATGAACCTGTGCTTTGAGGAGGTGCGCGTCACCCTGGAGAGGATGGGCCTCTCCCCCCGCACGGACGAGCAGATTCGCCGCTGCAACGGCCCCGCGTTTGATGCCTGTGTGGAGATTCTGGACGTGCCGCGGGAACTGGCAAAGGACTTCTTGCGGGTGCGGCAGGAGACGGAGCTGGACATCATAGAGTCCCAGCAGCGGCTCTTTCCCGGCGTTGCGGAGATGGTCGCCTCCCTGCGGCAGGTCGCGGACCTGGCCATTGTGTCCAACGGCATGCCGGAATACATCCGCCGCAGCCTCAGGGTCACCGGCCTGGAGGGGCAGTTTGTGCGGTGGGAGGCCTTCCGCCCCGGCAGAACAAAAACCGAGGCGCTGGCCCGGATGCTGGAGGAAATGAAGCCGCGCGCGGCCTGCATGGTGGGCGACTGCGTGGGTGATATTGAGGCCGGCAAGGCCAACGGCCTGTATACCCTCGGCGCGGGATACGGCTACGGCACCCCGGAGGAGCGCCGCGCTGCCGACGCGGTCGCGTGCAGTGTAAAGGAATTGGAAGAAACGCTGCGTGAGTGGGCGATATCACATACAAATGAGCAGGAGGTACTGACATGAGGGCGCTGTTTATCGGCGGAACGGGAACCATTTCCTCTGCCATCACCCGCCGCCTGGCGAAGGATGAGCAGTGGGAGCTGTGGGTGCTGAACAGGGGAAACCGGCAGGACACCCTGCCGGAGGGCGTGCACCAGATTGTGGCGGATATACACAACGAAGAGGAGACCGCCGCGAAGCTCGAGGGGCTCCGGTTTGACACGGTGTGCGATTTCATTGCCTTCCACACGGAGGACGTGCGGCGCGACATCCGCCTCTTCCGCGGCAAAACCGGCCAGTACATTTTCATCTCCTCCGCGTCGGCCTACCACAAGCCCTGCGCGAACTACCTGATCACGGAGGGCACCAGCCTGATCAATCCCTACTGGGAATACTCCAGGAACAAGGCGGCCTGCGAGGCGCTGCTGATGAACCCTGAAACGAACCCCGACCTGCCGGTGACCATCGTGCGGCCCAGCCACACCTATGACGAGCGCAGCATCCCCGTGGGCGTGCACGGCAATAAGGGCTCCTGGCAGGTGGTGCGCAGGATGATGGACGGCAAGCCGGTCATCATCCCCGGCGACGGCACCTCCCTGTGGACGCTGACCTTCAACACGGACTTTGCGGTCGGCTTCATCGGGCTGATGGGCAACCCGCATGCCATCGGTGAGGCGTTCCACATCACCTCGGACGAGACGCTGAACTGGAACATGATCCACCAGACCATTGCGGACGCCCTGGGCGTGAAGCTGAACGCCGTGCATGTGTCCTCCGAGTTCCTTTCCGAAGCCGGAAAGGCCGTGGGCTATGACTTTGAGGGCAGCCTGATCGGGGACAAGGCGGAATCCGTGGTGTTTGACAATGCCAAGCTGAAACGCCTGGTGCCCGCCATGCGCACCCGCGTGCCCTTCTACCGCGGCGTGAGGTACGCGCTGGACTACATCCTTTCCCATCCGGAATGCCAGACGCCCGACCCGGAGTTTGACGCCTGGTGTGACCGCGTGATCGAGGCCCGGAAAAAGGCGTTGGACAGCCTGAAGTAAGGAACCGTCAGTTGCTTTGCCGGCGCCGCCTGCGCGGTGCCGCCCCGAGCGGCAAGGAGGAATGACCATGCCACCACCCGGCGGCGGCCGAATGGGCCGCGGCTTCCTCACAGAGGAAGAAAAGCAGAACCGGCCGAAGGTGACCGGCGCGCTGCTGAAGCGTATCTTTTCCTATCTGTCTCCCTACTGGAAGCAGCTGACGCTGGTGCTCATCTGCCTGGCGGTTTCCTCGGTTTTCAGCATCTTTCCCTCCATCCTCACCGGCAGGCTGATTGATGAGGGACTGATCGGCCGCAATCTCAGCGCGCTGATCCGCTACATCCTGCTGTCCTTCGGGCTCACGGTGGGCTCGTCGCTGCTGGGTGTGGGGGAAACCTACCTGAACACCTGGATCGCGCAGCATATCTCCTACGATATGCGCAACCAGATGTTCCGCCACCTGCAGCGCATGTCGCAGCGCTTTTTCACCAGCAACAACCAGGGCGACATCATCACCCGCATGACCAGCGACATCAGCGGCGTGGAGAGCATCATCACGGGCACCTTTACCTCCATTCTCTCCAACCTTATCACCCTGGTGGTGGCCGTGGTGGCCATGTTCCAGAAAAACTGGGTGCTGGCGCTGGTGGGCATGGTGGTGGTGCCCCTGTTCACCCTGCCCACCCGCATGGCGGGCAAAACCCGGTGGAAGCTGGCCAGCGAGGCGCAGGCGTGCAATGATGAAATCAACGGCATCCTCAACGAAAAGCTGTCTGTATCCGGCCAGCTGCTGGTCAAGCTCTTTGGCCGCGAGCAGGCGGAGGCGCAGCGCTATGAGGAGGCCGCCGGGCGCATGGTGCGCCTGAACATCCGCGAGAGGATGGCGGGCCGCTGGTTTTTCGTGGTGCTTTCCACGCTCACAACCATCGGGCCAATGCTGCTGTACCTGGTGGGCGGCATACTGATGATGAACTACGACGCCAGCCTCACCGTGGGTGACATCACGGTGCTGGTGGCGCTGCTGGGGCGCATGTACGGCCCGGTCAACAGCCTGCTGAACATCCAGGTGGACTGGATCCGCTCCATGGCGATGTTTACCCGCATCTTTGAGTATTTTGACATGCCGGTGGAAATCGCCGACAGGGAAAACCCCGTGACCCTGCCGGACAACACCCCCGGCGAGGTGCGCTTCGACCATGTGGCCTTCTCCTACGAGAAGGACCGCACCATCCTCCGGGACATCAATTTCACGCTGAAAAGCGGCGACTGCATCGCCATTGTGGGGCCGAGCGGCTCGGGCAAAAGCACCATCGTCAACCTCATTCCGCGGCTGTGGGACGTGGGCGGCGGCGCGGTGTACTTTGACGGGCACGATGTGCGGGATGTATCGCTGGAGTCCCTTCGCAGCCACATCGGCGTGGTGACACAGGAAACCTACCTGTTCAACGGCACCATCAGGGACAACCTGCTCTACGCCCGGCCGGACGCCACCGAGGCGGAGCTGCAGTCCGCCTGCGAAAAGGCCAACATCTGGGATTTCATCACCCGCCAGCCGCAGGGCCTGGATACCCTGGTGGGCAACCGCGGCCTGAAGCTTTCCGGCGGTGAAAAGCAGCGCATCTCCATCGCCCGTGTGCTGCTGAAGGACCCCGCGCTGCTCATCTTCGACGAGGCCACCTCCTCGCTGGATTCCATCTCGGAGAGCCTCATCCAGAAGGCGATTGATCCGCTGATCAACGAGCGCACCTCCATCCTCATCGCGCACCGGCTTTCCACCATCCTTGCCGCCGACGAGATTCTGGTGGTGCGGGACGGCGAAATTGTGGAGCGCGGACAGCACAAGGACCTGGTGCACGCCGGCGGCACCTATCAGGAGCTGTACGAAACGCAGTTCATGCGCGAAACGTGAGCTGATTTTGACATTGAAGGCTTACTGTCAGATGGCGGTAAGTCTTCAATATGGAGCCGCTCCGCCGCGCATCCCCTGTTCATACCCGAAGGGAGGCCTTTCCTTGCTGATTTCAACCGCCCTGGCCGACAGCCTGACCGGCGCGCAGGCCGTGGACACCGTGGAGGAATATGTGGACCTGCTGAAGGGGCTGGACAGGAACCAGGTCATCTACGGCCTGGCAGCGCTGGTCATCGGGCTGGTGCTGAGCCACTTCATCATCAAGCTGGTGTTCCACGCGCTGGACAGGGGCAGCGTGGTCGCGCCCTCCGTGCGCACGTTTGTCAAAACCATGCTGCGCATTCTGCTGGCCATCATTGTGGTGATGGTTTCCGCCAATATCATGGGCATCCCCATCACCTCGTTTGTGGCGCTGTTCTCGGTCATCGGCATTGCCATTTCACTGGGCGTGCAGGGCCTGCTGACCAACTTTGTGGGCGGCATGATCATCCTGGTCACGCACCCCTTTGAGGTTGGCCACTTTGTGGAGAACGAGACCCTCATCGGCACGGTGGAGGAAATCGGCATCATGCACACGCGCCTGCGCGCGCCGGACGGGCGGACCATCTTCCTGCCCAACGGCACGCTGTACGCCAGCCGCATCATCAACTATTCCATGTCGGAAAACCGGCGCATTGAGCTGACGGTGTCCGCGGCCTACGGCAATTCCCCGGAAAAGGTGCGCGGCGCGATACTGGACGCGGTGGACAAGGTGCCCGCGCTGCTGAAGGACCCGGAGCCGGTGATCCACGTGGAGAGCTACGGCGACAGCGCCATTACCTACTCGATGTATGTGTGGTGCCCCGGCAGCGAGCTGTGGAACGCCAAGTACGCCCTGAATGAGCAGCTGTACTACAGCTTTGCCCAGGCGGGCGTGGAGATGACCTACCCGCACCTGAATGTGCACATGAAATAATGGAGGAGGGAAAACCATGTATGACTGGCTGATTGTGGGCGCGGGGCTGTACGGCGCCGTGTTCGCGCGGGAGATGAAGGAGCGCGGAAAGCGCGTGCTGGTGGTGGAAAAGCGGGACCGCGTGGGCGGCAATATCTTCACGGAAAATGTGGGCGGCATACAGGTGCACCGCTACGGGGCGCACATTTTCCACACCAGCGACCGCGAGGTGTGGGACTATGTGAACCGCTTTGCGGAGTTCAACCGCTTCACCAACGAGCCGCTGGCCCGCTATGGCGAGGAGCTGTATCACCTGCCCTTCAACATGAACACCTTCCATGAAATGTGGGGGGTGAAAACGCCGGCGGAGGCGCGGGAGGTCATTGCCCGCCAGCGCGCCGAGATCACCGGCGAGCCGCGCAATCTCGAGGAACAGGCCATCTCCCTGGTGGGGCGCGACATCTATGAAAAGCTGGTGAAGGGCTACACCGAAAAGCAGTGGGGCCGCGACTGCGCGGACCTGCCCGCCTTCATCATCCGCCGCCTGCCGGTGCGCTTTGTGTACAACAACAACTATTTCAACGATACCTGGCAGGGCATCCCCCTGGGCGGCTACACCGCCATGGTGGAGCGCATGCTGGAGGGCATCGAGGTGCGCACGGGGGTGGATTACCTCTCCGAAAAGGAGGCGCTGCGCCCCCTGGCGGAAAATGTGCTGTACACCGGCCCGCTGGACGCGTACTTCGATTACCGTTACGGCCCGCTGGCCTGGCGCAGCCTGCGCTTTGAGACAGAGGACCTGCCGGTGGAGGACATGCAGGGCAACGCGGTGATCAACTACACCGCGCGCGAGGTGCCCTACACCCGCGTGATCGAGCACAGGCATTTCGAGCCGGAGAACAAAGCCGGCGCCGGCCACACCGTGGTGACCCGCGAGTATCCCGCCGACTGGCACGTGGGCGATGAACCCTACTACCCCGTAAACGACGAAAAAAACAGCGCCCTGCTGGAAAAGTACCGGGCGCTGGCCGCGCAGGAGCGCGGTGTGCTGTTCGGCGGCAGGCTGGGGCAGTACCAGTACCTGGACATGGACGACACCGTGAGGGCTGCGCTGGACAGGGTGGGGCAGTGCGGGTGAGGTTTTGCGCTGCGCGGCTTTCCCCTGCGGGGGCTTATGTACTCCGCTTGTTGCGCTGCGCGGATACCCGCCTTTGGCGGGGCTCAAATGCATGTGGGTTCTTTGAGAGGCTCCACTTTTCGTCCGGGCGAAAAGTGGAGGGAACAGCCCTCTGCGCCCACGCCTTGCTGAGGCAACGCGTGGGTACAGGCCGTCAATGCACGCATTGACAGCCTTAGTCGGCCTTCGGCCTCCCTTGCGGGGGGACTCGAAAGTGTGATCGGTCCCCCCGGACCCCCAGGTTCTCCGTCACACGCGGGGTAAACCGTATTGCATAGTCTTGTGTGAAGTGCGTGTGTTGTGCCGCGAGGCATAGACAGCGCACTTTTGCGCTTTTGGGGCGCCCATG
>CAMJPQ010000111.1 GCA_946407745.1 uncultured Clostridia bacterium | reverse complement strand
TCATTTTACAGGAGGGCATCAGGCATGAAGGGCAGAAACTTTGAACTGAATGAGGGCACATTGTCCATCATCGAGGAAATCGGAGGACACATGCCTGGTGGATTTTTTATCTACAGGGCGGATGAACCGGAAGAATTAATATACGCAAACAAGGCTGTATTTGATATCTACGGGTGCAGCAGCCTGGAGGAGTTCAAAAGCCTGACAGGATACACTTTCAGGGGGATGGTGCATCCGGATGACTATGACCGAATCTCATCATCCATTATTCATCAGATCGCCACCAGCGACGAGCAGATGGATTATGCCGAATACCGTATCATCCGGCGGGACGGCGCTGTCCGCTGGGTGGACGACTACGGGCATTTGGCGGAGACCAAAGCCTACGGCAGAGTCTATGTTGTTTTCATTTCCGACATAACGGATAAAAAACTTCAACGGGAAACAGACACAGCCACAAGAGACGCGGTGATTTCTACGCTGACCACAGCTTACAACACGGTGTACCTGATCAACGATGTGGTCACAGAAGAGATGTCGCTGTATCATTCGGACATGGATCAGGTGCATGACGAGGCTATCCGAAATGCACTAAGCCACGCCAGATATACGGACACCAAGACGGAATACGTAAACACCATGATCGCGCCGGAAGACCAGGAACGGATGCAGGAGCAGATGAGCCTGCCGTACATTCTGAAGAAGTTTGAGACCAGAGATCGATTCTCTGTCAATTTTATCCGATCCCTGAAGTCCGGATCGCGGCATTACCGGATCGACTTTGGGAAGATCCATATGCCTGGCGGGCGAATCGGTGTCATGATGGGATTTAAAGACATAGATGAAGAGGTTCGTCAGGGACAGGCCTATCAAAAAGCACTTGATGACGCGAAAAAAGCAGAGGCGGAAAACCGCAGACTGAATGAAGAAGTTCAGTCGGCAGCCAGGCTGGCTGAGCTGATGGGATCTATCTCCTCGATGCTGTCCAATATGCCCGCCATGAGCTTCTCCAAGGAAGTGTCGACGGGGAAATATCTTGCCTGCAACCAGGCCTTTGCAGAATACGCGGGCAAGACAAGTCCTGAAGAAGTCGTCGGACTTACAGACCATGAGATCTTCGATCAGGCCACTGCGGATCATTTTGTGGAAGATGACCGCAAAGCCCTGACGATGGACAAGGCCTATATCTTTTTCGAAGATGTGCCGGATGCGACAGGTACTAATTTCCATAACCTGCAGACGACGAAAATCACTTTCCGGGAACCCTCCGGGCGGCTTTGCCTGCTGGGCATGTGTGTGGACGTAACAGAGATGACCCGGATCAAAACTGCCGAAGCGGAGGCACGTGCAAAACAGCAGGAATTGGAGGAAAAGCTTGCGCTGCATGAGCAGATTATGGCTCAAGAAGACCGCCAGAAGGAACTGGACAGCATGATCACGGCCATGGCGTCGGACTACCGGAGCGTCTATCATGTGGATGTGGACGCGGATGACGCCGTTTGCTATCGGGCAGACACGAGTGATCCGGACCAGACCCCGGTAGGAGTGCACTTCCCGTACCATGCACGATTCACCGAGTACTGCGAGCGGTATGTGGATCCGGAATACAGGGAGGGCTTCCTCCACTTTATCGATCCGGAGAATGTAAGGCGGAGGCTTAAAACAGAATCCATCATGGCCTATCGCTATCTGGCGAAAAGAAACGGCGTAGAATACTACGAGATGCTGCGCATGGCTGGCGTCCGCCATCCCGGGGAGAGGGATGATAATCTCGTGCATAAGGTGGGCGTTGGATTCACTGTGATCGATGCGGAAATGCGCGAGTCTATGGCAAAAAATCACGCGCTGGCGGAAGCGCTCGCTGCAGCGGAGGAGGCCAGCAAGGCAAAAACGGCATTCCTGTCCAACATGAGTCATGAGATCCGCACCCCCATGAACGCCATCATCGGGCTGAATAACATTGCCATGAACGAACCCTCCGCCAGTGAAAAAGTGAAGGAGTATCTGTCCAGAATTGGCACATCCGCCAATCATCTGCTGAGCATCATCAACGATATCCTGGACATGAGCCGGATCGAATCGGGCCGTATGACAATCAAGAGCGAGGAGTTCTCCTTTGCAAAGGTGCTGGAACAGGTGAATACCATTATCAGCGGTCAGTGCCGGGACAAGGGCCTGAAATATGACTGCTGGACCAGCGGAGATGTCAGGGACTATTATATCGGCGACGACATGAAGCTGCGCCAGGTGATGATCAACATCCTCGGCAACGCAGTCAAATTTACCCCGGAAGGCGGGACGGTTTCCTTTACCATTGAGACGGTCGCACAGTTTGACGGAAAAACGACTCTTCGCTTCACTTTCAGGGACACCGGCATCGGCATGAGCAAAGAATACCTGCCAAAGATCTTCGACACTTTCTCCCAGGAGGATTCCTCCTCTACCAGCAAGTACGGCAGTACGGGGCTCGGCATGCCCATCACAAAAAGCATCGTTGAGCTGATGAACGGCAATATTGAAGTGGAGAGTGAAAAAGGGAAAGGTACGACCTTCACTGTTACCATCACACTGCTTGATTCAGACAGAACAACAGCGGTCGAAGAAGACGGTATTGTTCATCCCGATGATATGTGTGTATTGGTCATTGATGATGATCCCGTGGCCTGCGAACATGCGCAGATTGTTCTGGGGCAAGTTGGTATCCGGTGTGAAAAAGCATTGTCCGGGCTGGATGGAATCGAGATGGTCAGGCTCCGTCACGCCAGACGGGAGCCCTACAATCTGATTCTGGTAGACTGGCGGATGCCGGAAATGGACGGTATTGAAACAACAAGACAAATTCGAAAAGTCGTTGGTCATGAAACGCCGATCATCATCCTGACTTCCTACAGCTGGGAGGACATTGCTGAAGAAGCGAAAGCCGCCGGTGTGGATACCTTTGTTGCGAAGCCGTTGTTTGCGGGAACGGTAATGGATGAGTTCCGGGAAGCCTTCAAGAAAAAGAACACCCGCCTGGAGCATGAGACAGCTGACCTGAAGGGGCGGCGTGTTCTGCTGGCGGAGGATGTGGCGGTCAACGCGGAGATCATGATGATGGTGCTTTCCATGCGGGAGATTGAAGTGGATCACGCCGAAAATGGCAGAATCGCCACCGAGATGTTTGCGAGTCATACCTCCGGATATTACGATGCGATCCTTATGGATATGCGTATGCCGGAGATGGATGGTCTGGAGGCGACCCGAATGATCCGGGCTATGGACAGAGCGGATGCAAAGACGATCCCGATCATTGCCCTGACAGCCAACGCCTTTGATGAGGACGTGCAGCGCAGCATGCAGGCGGGACTGAACGCGCACCTGTCCAAACCTGTGGAGCCGGAGGCATTGTTCAGGACGTTGGAAGGCCTTATCCAGGCTTGATCGGCGCTATCTGATCCCGAAGGAGGAAATACATGGATACACGCAAGCCACATACTTCAAAACCGCTGGACCGTTATCTGTCCGTGATTGATGTCTGGGCGATGGCTTTTGGCTGTATGGTCGGCTGGGGCGTTTTCGCCATGCCTGGCACGACATTTCTTCCGGTTGCCGGGCCGCTGGGTACCATGCTTTCCATGCTGATCGGTATGATCATCATGCTGATCATTGCCAGTAACCTGACATATATGATGGGCAGATCATCAGTAACGGGCGGCATATACGCCTATACCAAAGAAGCCTTCGGGAGAGATCATGCCTTTTTGAGCTCATGGTTTTTGTGCCTGTCATACCTGACCATTGTTTTTCTCAATGGTACAGCACTGTTCTTTATCGTTCGTACGCTGTTCTCCGACGCGGTGCAAAGCGGCATTCACTACACAGTTTCCGGACATACCATTTATCTGGGCGAGACACTGGTATCTGTCCTGGTGCTTGCGGGTACAGGCATTCTCTTCGTGGCGGCAAAACCTGCGCTGCAGTGGATTCACACCGTCCTTTCCATCGTTCTGTTCGCGGGAATCGTCGTGACGGCAGCATTCTGCCTGACACATGCCTTCGCAAATGGAGCGCTGAGCGCTTTTGGGACTTCCGGCTTCAATAACACCTACGCTGTTTTCAGCCTGATTATTCTGGCTCCCTGGGCCTTTGTGGGTTTTGAGGTGACATCGTTTGATACCGCGCATTTCAAATTCCCAATCAAGAACTCAAAGAAGGTTCTTTTCATTGCCATCCTGGCAGCGGCTGCCGCGTATATTTCCATGGCGTTTGTCAGTATCGCTTCCGTTCCAGACGGATTTTCTTCCTGGCAGGAGTATATAGCCGGTCTTGAAAACGTGAACGGAGTGGCATCCGTACCTACTTTCTATGCCGCCAAAGCCATCATGGGGACCCCTGGGTTGGCCATTATGACGCTGACAGCTGTTGCAGCCATTCTGACGGGTATCATTGGCGGGTATCGGGCAACGACCCGTGTTCTGTCAACGATGGCGGAGGATCGTATCCTTTCCGAGAAATTCTCGAAAACAACCTACAGCATCGTGTTTATCATGGTGCTCTCCATTCTGCTGTCCCTGCTTGGCAGAAACACGCTGAACTGGTTTGTGGATCTCACATCCTTTGGCGCAATTGTCGGTTTCGGATACTCTTCCGCCGCTGCCTGGAAGCTCGCACGGGCTGAGGGAAACAGAAGAACTATGATAACGGGATTGATTGGAACCATCCTTTCCGCAATCTTTGTCATCGTTCAGCTTGTCCCACGACTGGCTGCCATGGAGGCGATGGGCAGTGAGGCCTTTTTGCTTCTCTCTTTGTGGTGTCTGCTCGGCTTTGTCTTCTACTGGAAAACCGTTGTCAGAAGCACGCTCACGGAATATAGCGGCATGTCCACATCGGGCGTTGTATTGTTTGCACTGCTGGTATATTCCGCGCTGATGTGGATGGCAAAGCTGCTCATTACCGGGAACAACGCCGATCAGATGAAGCAGGCTCTAACCCAGGGAGGTGTCATCCTTTTTGCGATCATCTTCGTGGGCCTCGCCGTGATGCTGTATGTGCAGAATGTTGTCCGGAAAAAGCATGAAGCTTCCGAAAGAGAGAAAATTCATGCAGTGGAAAGCAGTCTTGCCAAAAGCAGGTTTCTCTTCAACATGTCACACGATATCCGCACCCCTATGAACGCGATCATCGGCTACACCGGCCTGGCGCGAAAGGAAACCGATCCCGCTAAAATCAACGAATACCTTGATAAAATCGACGGCTCCAGCCAGCACCTGCTTGCGCTGATCAATGACATTCTGGAGATGAGCCGCATTGAAAATGGAAAGATCGAACTGGAGTATGCTCCACTGGATCTGTGTGTTTTATTTAATGAAATCAAGAATTTGTTTTCTGAGCAGATGAAACAGAAGCGCCTGGATTTTGAGGTTCACACAAGTCAGGTGCAAAACCGCTATGTCTGGTGCGATAAAAACAGCCTGAACCGTGTGCTCCTCAATGTCCTGAGCAATGCATACAAGTTTACGCCGGAGGGAGGAACGATCACGGTTTCACTCCTGGAAACAGGTGCTGCGGAAAACGATTACGGGTCCTATGAGATCCGTGTGCAGGACAACGGCATCGGCATGTCTAAAGAGTTTGCTGAAAAGATGTTTATTGCCTTTGAAAGAGAGCGAACTTCTACAGTCAGCGGCGTGGAAGGAACCGGGCTGGGTATGTCGATCACCAAGAGCCTCGTCGATCTCATGGGCGGTGCGATTGATGTGCTGACTGCGCCAGGCGCTGGTACAACGATCATCATCCGGATCAAATTCAGGCTGGCTGAAGAAAAAGATGTGCGCAGTTTGATGAATAAGGCCGATGAGACGGAAGCGGCCGAGGCGGAAACAGCTTCCGAAATGGACTTTACCGGCAAACGGCTTCTCCTTGTAGAAGACAATGCCATCAACATGGAGATTGCCTCCATGATCTTGTCGCAGGCTGGCTTTACGGTGGAGACAGCAGAAAACGGGAAGATAGCAGTAGATATGATCACATCTTCCCAGCCTGGCTATTATGACGCCATCCTGATGGATATACAGATGCCTGTCATGGATGGCTATGAGGCAGCACGGGCGATTCGCGCTTTAGGCAATCCTGATCTTGCGGGAATTCCGATCATCGCGATGACGGCAAACGCTTTCAAGGAGGATGAACAGGCGGCGGAGCAGGCGGGTATGCAGGGGCACATTGCAAAACCGATTGATTTGCAGAAAATGATGGATACAATTCGTGCTGCGCTTCAGAGAAATTAAACGTGACTCGTATAGGATTTGAATGAGAATATGAACATTGAAATCGAATCAAGCGGTATTGTATCACGGCTCGGATCAGATCTTTGATGAGCTGCGGCCGGAAAGCACCATTACCCAGTGGCGTGAGCTCGCAGAAGCTTTCTCACATCAGCCCAGTTCCCTGTGGTACGATGACGATGGTATAATCCATCATAACGGTACCGCAAAAGGCTATCTCTACATCATCAATGAGACCATAGATGTTGGCAAGGATATCGAGCAGCATCCCAGAATCACTATGGACAGGAACGCTGAATTCCTGGCGAAACGGCCTCTGCGGGTTAAAATGCTCTGCAGACTGCAGGATTGAAAAGTGAGGCTTCAATGAAACTGAAGAATGTATTGATCGCGGTGAACGATGTCGAACAGTCGCGGCAATTTTATAGCGACCTTTTTGGCCTTGACTTGGTGTTGGACAATGATGGCAACATGATTCTGACCGACGGACTTGTCCTTCAGGATAAGAAGATATGGAAAAAGTGTCTCGGCAAAGATATCATACCCGAGAGCAATTCCTGCGAACTGTATTTTGAGGAATCTGATATTGGGGGTTTCGTTGAAAGACTGGAAGCGTATTACCCGGAAGTTCAGTATGTGAACAGACTGATGACGCACAGTTGGGGACAGAAGGTCGTGCGTTTCTATAACCCGGATGAGAATCTGATTGAGGTTGGAACGCCGATGTAACGGGAAATCCGATCTACTGTTTTGTGGCTGACAAGACGGGAAGGAAGGAGAGCTACATGGGAAGGATTCTGTCACTGCTTTCTGCTCTGATTCTTACACTGCTCATATGCACACAAGGCCAGTCTTCTGTAGCCTCCACCAGCAAAAAATGTCTAACCGTCAGTTGGTTCCGCTGCAGCAGACGTTCTGAACACAAGAAGAGTGCTGGTCCAGTTGGCCTTACGCTGTTAGCCACACGCTTGCAAGCTTTCTTTTATCCCGATTTTCATTTTTGTGAAATGGAATCTCCGTGAAAGCATTTGTCGAGCATAGATTGGCGCACAAAACTAGCTTGCCGCATCTGCCTTTAAGTGGTAAGATGATAATGAGGTATTTTTGTTGTTCTGCCAGCTCTGGAGGGAATGTTGAAATGAGCCGTCTGAAGACATCGTGGATCGTCATGGCGAACATAGCCCTG
>CAMJPQ010000110.1 GCA_946407745.1 uncultured Clostridia bacterium | reverse complement strand
CACGAACGCCGGCAACATGAAGATCAGGTAGAGCTGCCAGTGCTGCCGCAGATACACCAGGGTGTTGTGCGTCCTCTGCTTGAGGGGCACAGCTTCCTTGGCAGGCAAGGGCTTTTTCATTGTAATCCTCCTTTTTCGATTCTCCCCAGACGCGCATTTGCATTGGCAGGATGCATTTGCACATTTCAAGCGGGGGCCTTCCTGTATATTACACGATCATTTTGACGGTGTCAATACCAAGCTGTTGCATTTGCATCATTTTTTCGTGAACGATGCAGGTTTGTTTGCTAACTTTTCCCGGATCGCACCAAATAAAGTTGTTCAAAGTTGCAATTGCACATTTTTAAGCAATTAACATTTGACATATGCACTATTACATGTTACACTGTGTGTGAATCAGTGAGGAGGACGCGTCCATGAAGAAAATCACCATACAGGATATCGCGGACGAACTTGGCATTTCCCGAAACACGGTATCCAAAGCCATCAACAATGCAGACGGCCTTGCCGAGGCGACCCGTGAAAGAATCCTGCAAAAAGCTGCTGAGATGGGTTACAAACAATTTTCATATATAACAGTACATTCAGGAGGCATCCCGAAACAGGAAAGGAAGGAAAAAGGCGAGATTGCCCTGCTTCTGGGCTGCGCCGTCTCTCCTACCCATTACGCAGTGACGATGCTGGACAAGCTCAAAAAAGAACTTCCCAAATGGGGATATATTCTGAACGCTTATCGGGTGGAGCATGAAAATTATCTAAACCATACTTTGCCGCTTTCATTCGATCCCAGGCAGATCAGCGCCATCATCTGCGTTGACATGTTCGACCGGACCTATGACGAGATGATCTGTTCTCTCGACAAACCGGTGCTGTTTGTGGATGGGCCGAACAAGCGCGGAGGTTTGGACCTGCCTGCTGATCAGCTATATATGGACAACACTACCCCGATTACACGCTTTGTAAACGACATGCTGGCCCGGGGCAGGCGCAGGATCGGTTTTATCGGAAATTACGAAACATGCCAGTCCCTGTTTGAAAGGTATACCGCCTATCGCTACGCCATGCTCATGGCCAACGATCCTGTGGAAGAACGCTTCTGCCTCAAAGCCGAGACCCGAGAGGAACTGGAGGGAGCTTTATCGTCGATCACCGACTTCCCGGAGGTGTTCATCTGTGCCCATGACCTGGTCGCTACCGAAGCGATTTACGTACTGAGCAAGCTTGGCGTGTCTGTGCCCGGCGACGTACTGGTCTGCGGGTTTAACGACTCGCCCGCTTCCCGCATCATGACACCCACGCTCACTACCGTGCATATCCACACCAATGTCATGGCTCTCTCCGCGATCCAGCTGCTGCTTTCCCGCATCGACGAACCCCATCTCGATTATCGTACCGTACATACAGAAACGAAGCTGATTTACCGGGATTCCACCAAGATCTAAACGAAACAGTATTACGATCAGGAGGTATACTATGCGGTTTTTATCCTATGACAGCAAATTCGGCCGGCTTTTCCTGAAGCTCAGCTATGCCTGCTGTCTGAACACCCTTTGGTTTATCTGCTGCCTGCCCATTGTCACCATCGGGGCGTCTACGACAGCGCTCTATTACACCTCCTTCAAGATCGCAAAAGATGAAGGAAGCTTCATCACCACCATGTTTTTTCGCTCGTTCAAGCAGAACTTCAAGCAGGCAACCATCATCTGGATCATCATGCTGATTACCGGCGCGCTCCTCTGTGTAGACGCTGTCCTTCTCTACCGGCTGCATCTTACCACTACCGGTACAGCCGCCGTGGTTTGGACGCTTCTGCTGGCAGTCATTTTTGCCTGTATGGTCCTCTTTGTCATCGTACTGTTCAATATTTTTCCCTTGCTGTCTATCGCCAGCAATACGACCGCCAATATGTTCAAAAACGCCTTCCTGATCGGCACCCATTACCTGTTTGTCACCATCCTGGTGATTTTTATTCATTATGCCATGTTCTTCCTCGTGGTCAATGTGTTTACCCCCCTGATCATCTTTGGCGAAGGGCTGTGCGCGGTAATCAGCGCCCATATACTGCTGAGAATCCTGCGTCCCATGCTCTATGATCCAAACGAAGAGCAGACAGAGCACCCTGAGGTGCCCGAAAAAGAACCCAGCGAGGAGACCGAGCTGTGAAACTGACGGAAGCGGAGCGCGCGGAAAATCGGGAATCCCTTGCCAGAATGACGCTGCTCCAGCGTCTTGACTATATCTTCGAATACTATAAGTTTCCTTTGGTTCTGATGCTCATCGCCGTCGTTGCCCTGGGCAGTATTCTGTATTACAGAATCACCTATAAAAATACCCTGCTGTGCGTCGCGTACGCGAACATCGCCGTCGGCGATACGATGAACAGCGCCCTGGGCGAAGGCTTCCTGCGCTCCATCGGCGCGGATCCCGGCAAAAACGAGGTCAAGGTATACAGCGGCCTTTATCTGACCCAGGATGCCCCCGCACAAGATCACCAGTATTCCTACGCCTCCCGTCTCAAGATCATGGCAGCCATGACCAGCAGACAGCTGGACATCATGCTGATGAATCGGGAAGCCTATGACATCATGTCTGCCGGCGGCTATCTGCTGCCGCTGGAGGAACTGATCACACGGGACAGCGCTCTGGCCGGAAGAATCGCCGGAAAGCTGACAGAAAACACAGTGATTCTCAATGACAATGACATCGAACATAAGCTGGACGAGAGCATTCCGTATCAGGCTGTCACCAAATCAGCCTCGAATGCCATTCTCATTTCTTCCTTTGATTTATTTGAACGCGCGGGCTTTTCAGGCGATGTATACCTCGGAGTCATCGGCAACAGTACCCGCATAGACGCTGTTCTTCAGTATATCGATTATCTGACGGCGGAAACATAAACAGTCCGGCTGGACATATTGCTTTGGAGGATGCCCATGGCAGACAGCAAGCGTATCACCATGAAGGATGTAGCCCGGGAAGCCGGGGTAGCCCTCGGTACGGTATCCAATGTTGTCAACGGTATTTCTGTGGGCGAAAGATATCAGCGCCGTGTGGAAGAGGCGATCGAAAAGCTCGGCTATCATGTCAACCGGCAGGCTCAGGCGCTGCGCAGCAATCAGAACGGCCTCATAGAAGTCATCCTTCCCGATCTCCACAATCCATTTTTTTCTATGCTTGCGGATACCCTGTGCAGAGAACTGGCGCTTCATTCCCGGCAGACGCTGCTGTGTCTGACGAAAGGCGATTTTGAGCAGGAACAGGCGTACATGCTCCTGGCCGAGCAGCAGATGGCCGGCGGGATCATCTGTCTGACGGAGCACACTGATCTGCACATTCCCAAAGGCATCCCTGTCATTTCCATCGACCACGTACTCGGTCCGGGCATTCCCTGTGTCACCAGCGATCATCATAGCGGCGGCTGTATCGCAGCGCAAAAGCTGATAGAAAACGGCTGCAAAAGCCTGGCTTACCTGCGTGCCGGCTCCCCCATGCCGAATGAAACCGACAAACGCAGAGACGGTTTTGTCTGTGCCTGTACAGATGCCGGCGTTTCTTTTGAGACCGTGTGTATTCACGAAGGCGCTTCGTATCCCGTCTTCGAGGATTTCCTTCATGAACATCTCCATGACGGACGTTTAAGCTATGATGGATTGTTCTGCGCAACGGATCTTCTGGCTCAGCAAATTCGCCACACCCTGAATCAGATGAAACTCAGTGTTCCCAGGGACGTCCAGATCATCGGCTACGGCGGTTGGAAATGCCTTGGAGGAGATGATTTCTGCTGTTCAACCATTGTTCAGCCGGTGGATGAAATGGCCCAGCTGTGCGTGGATCTCATCCTTCACCCCTCCCGAAGGAAGTACTCCTGTTCCCTCCAGTGTCCCGTATATTATGCTTTCGGCGGTACAACCTGCAGGTAATCTTTTGTTTCAGAATGAGTAACTCCTGCAGGATCAACCGACTGAATATGCAAATCTTGAACATATCGGGATTGTATGTTACAATACGGATGAATCAGCAAGGAGGGCCATTCATGAAGAAAGTCACCATACAGGATATAGCGGATGAGCTGGGGATTTCCCGCAATACTGTATCCAAAGCAATCAACAATGCCGATGGCCTTGCCGAAGCTACACGAGTAAGAATACTGCAAAAGGCCACTGAAATGGGCTATAAGCAGTTTTCCTATATAAAAGTTCATACCGCCAGCATCGCCGAACAGGAGAAGCAGGGAAAACAGGAGAAAGGTGAAATCGCCCTGCTCTGCGGGAATGTCATTGCTCCTGCTCATTTTGCGTCTTTGATGCTCGACAAGTTAAAGATGGAGCTGTCTCAGCTGGGCTATCATCTGAACATGCATCGGGTGGAGCGCGACAACTTTCTGAACCGCTCGCTGCCCGTTACATTTGACCCTGAAAAGGCAAGTGCGATCGTCTGCATCGAAATGTTTGACCGGGAATATGATCAGATGATCTGTTCTCTCGGCCTGCCGGTGCTGTTTGTGGATGGGCCGAATAAGCGCGATGGCTTCGATCTGCCCGCCGACCAGCTTTATATGGACAATACGACTGCTATTACCCGCTTTGTAAACGACATGCTGGCCCGGGGCAAGCGCAGGATCGGTTTTATCGGGAACTACGAGCACTGCCAGTCTTTTTATGAGCGCTACGCTGCTTTCCGCTGCGCCATGCTGATGGCTGACGTTCCGGTGGATGAACGTTTCTGCATCAAAGAGAATGATCAGGAGCTGCTCACAAACGCCCTGACCAGCCTGACGGAATTTCCGGAAGTATTCATCTGCGCAAACGATTTTGTGGCAGATGACGCCATCTATACGCTTCGCAAGCTGGGCAAACGCATCCCGGAGGATATTTTTTTCTGCGGTTTTGACGACTCCCCGAATTCCCGCATCATGACGCCCTCCCTGACCACCGTTCACACTCATACCCAAATCATGGCAATCGCCGCCATGCAGCTGCTGATCTCACGTATTGAAAATCCCGGTCTGAATTACCGCGTCGTGCACACCGAAACAGAGCTGATCTACCGCGATTCTACAAAAGCGTAACAGACCTTTTATTCTGAGGGCAACGCACCTCTGTCCCTCATCCTGCTCCGCTTCCTCCCCTACAGTCATCACTGACAGCAGCTTGCGGTTCGCTGCAATTGGCGGTAACTACCCGTGGAGGAACTTTCACCCGCAAGAATTGTCTCGTGTCCGCACGCAAAAAACGTCCGCAATGTAAATGCGGGCGTTTTGTGATAATTAAAGAATCATTCATCCAAGGAATCTCTCAATGAACAATAAAAAACTGCGCATCTGCCGGAAAGACAATAATTGCTTACCGCTTGGTTTTACGAATCAAATAATGTTTCTTTGAGCTTTTTAAGACTCTGATTCACATCTTCCCATGTAAGATCACCGACGAAAAAGTTCTCCTTCCGGTATTTCTCCCACAGACTTTCCATCGTCTTGTCCGTGCGAACTTCCTCCAAGATCGCGCCAAAGCGGGGAACAAGCGCCGTTGTCGCACGTTTTTCGCTGGTGGCAAGAAAGGCGGATTTCAGCACTTGGCAGTCCACTGCTTTCCGGCTCATCAGAATATGGATATCATAGAAATCACGCATTCTTGTATTGGCTGTTTCACGCGCCATGATGGTTTCCAGTTTCTCACCGAGCAGCGTTTCCAGATTATATGTCCAGATGGAAATGGAGCGATCCTCAAACATCAGTTTATAAGAGTACAAAGGAGTGCTTGCATGACACAGCATCAGTGTTGCCAGCACTCTTTTGTTTTACTCAGAATCTGACATTTGACATGTTTTTACGGTTGGCATATTTCAAATAGTACAGTCTTTTCCGATTGCTATTTTTGAAATAGTGGTGTAAAATACGGTTGGCAAATTTGAAATGGAGGGGTGTTCGTGTACATTCAACGCGATATGGACGCAGCCTTGATTGCCTGGAAAACTGAATGGAATCGGAAACCGCTTCTTCTCCGTGGTGTTCGCCAATGCGGCAAGACATCGGCAGTGCGTCATTTTGCTGATCAGTTTGAAAGCTTCGTGGAGATCAACTTCGAAGAGAATGAGCGGTACCAAGGCATCTTTGATCGGGATTTTGATGTGCACAGGATTCTGACCGCTTTGGAACTGGAAGCGGGCAAACGAATTCTGCCCGGCAAGACGCTGCTGTTTCTGGATGAAATTCAGACATGCCCGAGAGCTGTTACAGCTCTCCGCTATTTCTATGAAGAGATGCCCGAACTGCATGTGATCGCAGCGGGATCGCTTCTGGAAATTCTGCTGAACGGCAAACGTCGGAAGGACAAACTGAATTTCCCGGTAGGACGCGTTCGCAGCATGTTTCTGTACCCGCTATCATTCAGTGAATTCCTGCGAGGAACTGGGAATGAAATGCTCTGTGACTATCTGAACCGGGGAAATGAAATGCCGCCTTCCACACATGAGCGCTTGCTCGAGATATATAAAAGCTTCCTTGTGATTGGTGGAATGCCTGAGGCTGTGTCGGCATTTCTGGATACGGGGAGCATCCTGGAGAGCCAAAAGGTTCATCGTGATATCGTAATGAATTTTATGGATGACTTTCAGAAATATGACAGCCCTGTGCCTCCGGACGTTTTGAAAAGGGTATTTGACTTTGCAGCCCATCATGTTTGCTCGCAGGTCAAATCCTCATCAGCAGTTGAGGGGATCAGCGCCTACATTTTCGATGAAAGCATTGATTTGCTTCACCGGGCGGGCCTGATTCATCCGGTAAAGGCCTCTTCCTGTGACGTGATCCCTTTGGGCTCTACAGGCAAGGAAACGAATAAGAAATTGATTCTATTTGATACAGGCGTATATCTGACACACTGTGGCCTGGATGCGGCCTCACTCATGGCCTCCCAAATCTTCGATGAAATGAATCGTGGAAACATCGTTGAAATGGGAGTAGGGCTGGAACTGATCAAGTCATCTGATTCTCATTCGGAGTCTGACCTGTACTATTGGTACAGGTCAGGAGCAAATGCTGAGGTTGATTTTGTCATCCAAGCCGGAGAGAATCTTCTGCCTATCGAAGTGAAAGCATCCGGAAAAGGAAGCATGCAGAGCCTTTGGAGCTATCTGTCATCACACACGCTGTCACCTTTTGGCGTCCGAGTTTCGTTGGAGAACTATGGATCATACGATGATATCCGTGTGTGCCCTGTGTATGCTGCGCATAAAATCAGAGATATGTCCATTTGATCAAAAGGATTCCTTTACCTCTTATCAAGTAAAATGTGTATAGCATAAATCCAGATGAACCATTATTTCTTGATCTGCCACCTTTATTAGCTGGGTTTCCCGCCAATACTTGCTGTGGCATCCTGCTTCTAGCCCACTGCAGCGTTAGCAATCTAACAATTAAGTATCTGCGATGATGCCCATTTGTTGTTACAGATTCGCAGTCAAGCAATTGAAAGGCTGCCTCTGCGAATCATCGCA
>CAMJPQ010000109.1 GCA_946407745.1 uncultured Clostridia bacterium | reverse complement strand
TGCGTCCGCCATTGGTTTTGCTCGGCGCACAGGGCTGACAGAAATATCGGATCAGATCTTTGCCCTCCGCCATTTTCTGCTTGTCCAAGCCCAACACCGCGCCTGCTCCGGCAAGGGACAGCGGAAGGCCAAGATAGGCTGACCACACCATGGTACAGCGCCATCCCGCTGGATTCAGGAAACGGGCACAGCCCGTCGACAACGGGTGATTATCATGAAAAGGATCAAGTGAAAGGCCTAGATCGGCCAGATGCCGGGACAGGCACACCCGCTCAAAATTCGCGTTGAATGCCCATTTGATCACTTCATCATCTGTCAGTGCAGCCAGTACATCCTCCGGGATGCTTTCTCCGGAAGCCAGGTCGACTACCTGCACCTCGCCGCCGTCCACAGAATAGCCAAACAGCAGGATTTGAAAGTCAGGTGATTCCGCGTACTTATACACACCGCACCTCGTCAGATCCACGCTGCTGAAGGTTTCGATATCGATACTGATGTTTTTCACATATACACCCCCACAGAGAGAAAAGGGTGGCAGACTGCTCCGCCACCCTGACTTTTCCGGATTAGTTCAGGAAATCCTCGTCACCATCGTCCACGGCATCAAAGTCGTTGCTGGCGTTGGTGTGCCCGCCGAGGGGCTCGCCGTCGCGGATCTTCTGGATGTTGCCAAGGCCACAAGCTACGCCCTTGTTCCCGTTCACAGAGAAGGCGTACAGGCTGATGGAGACCCTGGCGTATACACCGCTGTAGATCTCGCTGCGGTCGATGATCGGCTGCACATGGCGGTCAACCACCTGAGGCGCGGTCTTGCTGTTGGCGTTGATGAACCAGCAGCCCTTGTAGGCGTCATCCTCGCGCTCCAGATCGCCGTCCCGCAGGGGCAGCTTCAGCGCGGCCTTGTTCGGAATCTTCCCGCCGAACTTGCCGATGCCCTCCTGGATCGCGCAGTCGATGGCGCGGTTGATGGCATCCACGGTTTCGGTGTCGCTCTTGGGGATGATCAGGGAGCAGCTGTAGCGGGGATCACCGCCGCTGACAGGAGCCTTCGGGTCCCAGATGTTCGCGTAGGACAGACGGACGATACCGGTGACGACTTTGGTGTTATTCTGCTTAGCCATATTTTTCAATCCTCCTGAAATTCATTGAAATCGGTTTTGACGTTATTCAGAGCCGGGCGCTTGTCCGACTCAGGGACCAGTGTTGGCTTTCCTGCAGGCTTATGGACACAGGAGCCTAGCACCTCGGCAAAGGTCTGCTTGCCCATGAGCTTTTCCATCTCTCCGATGGGCAGGAGTGTTTTTCTGAAGATGTCCTTATAGCCCGCCGCGTTGGCAGCAGCTATCACGGCATCTTCATCGGTGTACTTGCGGACGCTGCGGCCCTCGACCAGCTTCCAGCCGGGCCACTGCTTACCTTGATGCAGCGCTCCGTCCAGCGCGTAGGCCTTGAGCTCGTCCGCCCATTTGATCAGGTCATCCAGCTTGCCCAGCACCTCGCCGATTTCCGCATCGGTGAGCAGCGGCGGCAGGGCGAAGTCCAGCTTTGCCAGTTCCAGATTCGCTTCCGCTCTGGCCCGGCAGCGCACCGCCGCCTTGCAGAAGACACACCATGCGCCGGGGTGGTAATCGCCCTTACCCTCAAAGGCCAGGGCCGCTAGGGGCTTCAGTGTGTTTTCTGCCCAATCCTTCAGATCCGCTACGGAGATCGACCAGGTGGAAATGTTCTCCCGGCGAGGCTGGTAAATCGTCATGCTGACCGTGCGGATATCGTAGAGCCCATCAAAGATGGTTAGTGCACCCAGGGCATACAGCATCATCTGCGGATTGTGCTCCGCCTCCACGACGATGCCCTGGCCATATTTCAGATCGATGATGTGGAGCTCATCGTCGGCCACAATCAGGGCATCGCCAGTACCGAAGCCATCGGGTACCCAGCAGGAGAAATCCAGCCGCTGCTCGATCAGCAGGATCGCGTCCGGACAGCGCTTCTTCGCCTCCGCCAAGGTTTCCAACACATACTGGACGTATCCGTCCGTGTGCCCGTCCATCTCATCACTGTCATAAGTGGAGATGGGCTTTTTTGTCTGGAGCTTCAGCGCCTTCCGCAGCTTATGCTCAGCCAGCGCATGGGCGGCTGTGCCTTCGGCTGCGGCTTCCGTTTCCCGATCCGCAAAGTCCTGCTCCAATCGGGCACTGGGGCTGCAGTTCAGCCAACGGTGCGCCGACGAAGCGGACAGGATCGCGTGTGTTCGCGGTGCCATTACAACACCTCCGCCTTTGCCTTCAGAGCAGCGTACCGGCTGGGATCAACAGCGCTCAGCTTGTCCGCGCCACATTCCCGGATCAGGGCCTGTACCTCGGCGCGATGCCCGGCGACGGATTTTTCAGCCAGCACCGCCCGGACTTCTTCCAATGTAACGGTCGGCTGAGCGGGTTCCTGCTGAGACTGCGCAGCGGGCTCAGCCTTCACAGGTTCATCGCCGCTGAAGATCTCCCGCAGGGTCTGGCTGATCTCGATCAGGGCCTCACCACATTTGTGCAGCTCTGCGACGGCGATGGACAGTTCCGACATTTTGCTCATGCTTCGGTTCTCCTTTCTTTTGCCTCATTGCGTTGATCTGGCCAGCCATGCGTCGGGTGATCACGGAGATCGCCCACAGCGTTCCGAAGAGCTCGTCCAGTGTGCTCTCGGCGGTGGCACCGGTTCCAGGGTTGTCATAGTGTTCCTGCATTTGTCCTGCACCTCACTTTCCGAAGGGGGTGTTTCGTGTCCCTTCGCAACCCACAGGACAAAAACCGGTTCTTTGGCAACCAGCAGCCGAAAAAAAAACCGAAGAAAAATTCTTTCCATAAAAAATCACGGCCCGGTTGCCAAACCGAGCCATTTTGTCCTGTGGGTATCGGAAGCCCAATCTTTATGAAGGAGGCGCATCGCATGAAAAGCTATGCCACGGTCACATGAGCCACATCAACCGATTCAACGCGTCCGGGTATCCCGATCCCACAGCCTATGAGGCGCTGACGCGGGTGGAACAGGAGCTTCATGATTCCCGGTTCCGTCCCATTGTCTACATCTGCAGTCCCTTTTCCGGAGACACCGAAACCAATCTGGAAAACGCCCGCAGATACAGCCGGTTCGCGGTGGATCAGGGATACCTTCCGATTACGCCGCACCTGCTGTTCCCACAGTTTATGGACGACAGCAACGAAGCCGAGCGGAATCTGGCCATGCGAATGAACATCATCCTCCTGACGAAATGCGCGGAGCTCTGGGCTTTCGGCGACCGCATTTCCAAGGGAATGTCCATTGAGATTGCCAGAGCACGCCGCAAGGGTCAGACCGTTCGTTTCTTCACCGACGATTGTAAGGAGGTCAACTGATATGTATTACACCGAGTCCGACGGTAATTCTTATCCCGCCAAGAAGCGTATCCGCGCCATCGACCGCTCCAAGGTCACCACATGGAGCCGGGAGATCGTCAACTGCAACATCCTCGAAGTGGAGGCTGGCACCAACGGCTATCAGGGCGGCGATTCCGGTCACGGCTCCCGCACCTATCTGCGCCTGAAGGATCTGGGCAGTACCGATATCCGCTGCAATGTGGAAGCGGATCAGTTTGGCTGCGATTCCATCGAGATTATCCTGGGCGGCGACGCGGAGCTTGAAACCATAAAGGAAGCGCTGCGCTGGATGCTGTCCGTGCTGGAGACCCAGTCTGAAATGGAGGCCTGATCCGAATGGCAGTTTTCAATCTTTATCGAGCCAACTGTATTGGCAACGAGTGGAACTGCCTGTATCCGCACAAGGTCTGCGCCGGAGACGAGGAATCTCTCCGGCAGGCCGTGTGCCAGGATTATGTGGCGGTTGAATACGCCAAGGGTTACCGCTCCAACGAGAATTTCATTCGCACCAACTGCCTGGCGCTGGATTGTGATAACGGGCACAGCGAAAACCCTGAGGAGTGGGTTTCCCCAGAGAAGATTCTCAGCCTGTTCCCGGACGTCACGGTCGGCTTCCACTTCAGCCGTCACCACAATCTGCCCAAGGAGGGCAAGAGCGCCCGGCCCAGGTTCCATTGCTTTTTCCTGATTGATGAGATGACTGATCCGGAAACCTATAAAAATCTGAAAAAGCAGATCAACAGCATCTTCCCGTATTTCGACACAAAGGCGCTGGATGCGGCCCGCTTCTTTTATGGCACCAAGGATCCGCAGGTACAGTTCCATGAAGGCACCATCACCCTGAACGAATGCCTGGATCTGTATTACCCGGATAACGAGGAGGCCTTCGCCAACCTGCCCCTGCCGGATGCCAGCGGCATCATTCCCGAAGGAAGCAGAAACGCGACCATGTCCCATTTCGCCGGGAAGCTGCTCAAGCGGCTGGGCGAAACCGAAGAAGCACGGCAGAAGTTTCTGGAGAAGGCCGCGTCCTGTGTACCACCCCTGGAACAGCGCGAGCTCGATACCATCTGGCACAGCGCTGTACGGTTTTACCGGAAGATCTCCCAGAGTGAGGACTATGTGTCTCCCGAGGAATACGCTGCCCGACACGGCGATTTCCTGTACAGGCCCAGCGACAATTCCGATGTGGCGGAGGCGCGTGTGCTGGCAGAGGTTTTCTCAGGTCAGATGCGTTATTCACCGGCAACGGATTTCATCGTGTACAACGGCGATATCTGGGAGGAATCTAAGCCCCGCGCCCATGCCATCATGCACGACCTGTCCGACATGCAGTTGGAGGAAGCATCCACTGCCGCAGCGGAGGCCTATAAGATTCTGGAGCAGAACGGCGCTGCTGACCTCATGAACAAGGAAAGCAAGAAGAAGGCCCAGAGCGACATGAACGACGATCAGCTGCAGGCGTACCTGACCTATATGCGGGCCATCGGGTACCAGTCCACGGCCATGAATTACCGCCAGTCCAAAAACATCAAGGCTGTTCTGGCGGAGGTGCAGCCAATGGTGCTGATCCGGCCCCAGGATCTGGACGCTGATCCCTTCCTGCTGAATACGCCGGAATGCGCGTATGACCTGCGGCTCGGCCTGGCTGGCGCGATGCCGCACAGCGCGGATCACTTTGTCACGAAGATGACCGCCGTGCAGCCGGGCGAAGACGGGAAAGCGCTGTGGCAGGATGCCCTGAACCTGTTCTTCTGCGGCGACAAGGAGCTGATTCACTATGTGCAGCAGGTCGCCGGAATGATCGCCGTGGGAAAGGTGTTCGTGGAAGCGCTCATCATTGCCTATGGCGATGGCCGCAACGGTAAGTCCACCTTCTGGAACACCCTGGCCCATGTGCTTGGCACCTACAGTGGCAATATCTCCGCCGATGCCCTGACCGTGGGCTGCAAGCGCAATGTGCGTCCGGAACTGGCTGAGGCCAAGGGCAAGCGCATGCTGATCGCCTCCGAGCTGGAGGAGGGCACTCGCCTGAACACCTCCATCGTAAAGCAGCTGTGCTCCACGGACGATGTGTCGGCGGAGAAAAAGTACAAAGATCCCTTTGCCTATACGCCCAGCCATACCGTCGTGCTCTATACCAACCATCTGCCCAAGGTCGGTGCCAAGGATGCCGGGATCTGGCGGCGGCTGATCGTGATTCCCTTTGATGCGAAGATCGAGGGCAAGAGCGACATCAAAAACTACAGCGATTATCTGTTCAGAAATGCTGGCGGCGCGATCCTCTCCTGGGTGATTGAAGGCGCAGCGGATGTCATTAAGCATGACTTCAAGATTCCTCTGCCAGAATGTGTCCAACGGGCGATCAAGCAATACCGCGAGGACAATGACTGGCTGGGCCATTTCCTGAACGAGCGCTGCGAGATCGGCAACAGCCTGCAGGTCAAATCCGGCGAGCTCTACTCCGCCTACCGCACCTTCTGCGCGGACACAGGCGAGTACACCCGCTCCACGACGGATTTCTACAATGCCCTGGAGAACGAGGGCTTCACGCGTCAGAAATTGCGGAACGGGTCCTTCGTAACCGGGCTGGCGCTGGGCACGAAGGCCGATGTGACCGACGACTTTTTGGAATGACATATTAATAGGAAGTGTGACACTCGTTGATGGTCAATTCCAAAACTGTTGTATAGGTAAAAATCAAGGGAAATTGGCCTATAGAGGAGTTTTGGGAACGACCGTCAACGACCGTCACACCTTCCAACGATACTCACTGATGCAAAGGAGCTCGAGTCCATGATTGAAAAGCAAGTGGAGCAGGTGCTGCGAAAGGCAGTCCAGGATCGAGGCGGTCTGGCACTGAAGTTTGTTAGTCCCGGTCTCGCCGGTGTTCCCGACCGAATTGTACTGATGCCCAATCGCCACGTCGCGTTTGTGGAACTGAAAGCGCCGGGAAAGCACCCCCGCCCGCTGCAGGTAAAGCGGAAAAGGCAGCTGGAGTCGCTTGGGTTTCCGGTGTACTGCATAGACCATCCTGAACAGATCGGAGGTGTGCTGGATGAAATATGTGCCCCATGATTATCAGGCGTACGCGACTGATTTCATCCTGATGCACCCGGAAGCTGCCGTGCTGCTGGATATGGGCCTTGGCAAGAGCGTGATCACGCTGACTGCTATTCAGGAGCTGTGCCTAAATGCCTTTGAAATCAGCCGGGTGCTGGTGATTGCCCCGTTGCGAGTGGCCAGGGATACATGGCCTGCGGAGCTTCAGAAATGGGATCACCTGCAAGGCCTGAGCTACAGTGTGGCGGTCGGCACCGAAAAGGAACGTCTGGCAGCGCTGATGCGGCCTGCCTTCCTGCACATCATCAACCGGGAAAACGTGCAGTGGCTGGTGGAAGACAGCGGCTTGCCCTTCCGGTATGACATGATTGTGATCGACGAGCTGTCTTCCTTTAAAAGCTGGCAGGCAAAACGGTTCAAGAGCCTCCTGAAGGTGCGGCCATCCGTGAAGCGTATCGTAGGCCTGACGGGTACACCCAGCAGCAACGGTCTGATGGATCTGTGGGCAGAGTTCCGGCTCCTGGACATGGGCCAGCGGCTCGGACGGTTTATCACCCGGTACCGCGAAGCCTACTTTGTTCCCGACAAGCGCAGCATGCAGCAGATCTTCTCCTATAAGCCCCGGCCTGGTGCTGAGGATGAAATTTACCGAAAAATCGGAGACATCACCATTTCCATGCGGGCGACGGATCACCTGAAGATGCCGGAGTGCATTATGAACCGCGTACTGGTCGGCATGAGCGAGGACGAGCAGCAGGTGTATGACCAGATGAAGGAACAGCTGATCGTTCAGGTCAAGGGCAAGGAAATCGACGCGGTGAACGCCGCTGCCCTGTCCGGAAAACTGTGTCAGATGGCCAACGGTGCTGTGTACACCGAGGAAAAGGATACCGTGCAGATTCACGACCGGAAGCTGGACGCCTTGGAGGATCTGATCGAAGGCGCGAACGGCAAACCGCTGCTGGTGGCCTACTGGTTCAAGCATGACCTGAAGCGTATTCAGGAGCGGTTCCCGGCAGCAAGGGAAATCCGCACCAGCAAGGACATCACTGACTGGAATGATGGAAGGATCTCATTGGCGGTCATCCATCCTGCCTCCGCCGGACACGG
>CAMJPQ010000108.1 GCA_946407745.1 uncultured Clostridia bacterium | reverse complement strand
GCGCCAGATCTTCGCGCAATTGTTCATTACTTCAGGGTCGATTCCCTCTCTCCGCAATTCTGACAAAGGTAAGTTACTTTACTGCCGGTTTCCCTTTCGATAATCACCTTTTTCAGTCCGCAACGTCTGCAGGATCTCGAAGTAGGCATGTGTTCGTAAATTACATCCCATCTATGACACTTGTCATTGGAACCGCACCAGCTGCCTGGTTCTACTGTTGCCGCACAGCCGTCAGTAAGCCAGTCACGCTCCTCTCCTCCGCTGGCAGCCTCCATCTCATCTGGTGACAGTTCCTGCCTCATCACCGCGCCCTCATTTTCTGCGGCGAGAGCTCGCATGAATTCCGTGAACTTGCCCTCGTCCACGCCCAACTTCTCAAAGAGTTCCTTTTCGTTGATCGGCCCGTTCAGCGCCTTGGTCAGAATGGCCTTCTGCTCCTCGGTCAGCTCGCCTAGGATCGCCATCAGCTGCTCCAGTTTCTCCTTATTCAACATGTCTCCATCCTCCTTGTGTGTTCTGTATTCTCCAAAGCGGCTGCGCCGCCCTCTTGTTTTCCCTCCGGTGCGGGCGGGAAGCTGTCCTTGTAGCGCTTGACCAGCGCCTGGGCGCGCTCGTACCAACCGCTCTTGAAGAAGTGGCAGGCGTCCTCGTCGATGCCGAAGTAGTCCGTGCCCGTCTCCCCGCAGGCGCAGGCCCGGCAGCCCGCGCCACAGGCCAGGTGATACTGACAGTCCCGGCACGCTTCGTTGTGGGCGATGCAATCGCCCATCTTCGCCAGGCAGATGTCGCGGTAGTGGGAATCCGACAGGATCTCGGAAAGCGGCTTCTCCAGCGCGGATTCAAACATGGGGTCGATAGCCGTGCCCCCCAGCGTCATGCAGGGCAGGATCTTTCCCGTCGGGGAAATGTACATGCCGTTCTTCACCGCGCCGCAGGCGAAGGCGCGGTCGGCGCCCTCCATGCCGGAATACTTCCGGAAGGGGATCAAGATCTTCCGCGCCTCCCGGTTGAAGTCGATGAAGCCGCAGAACTGCGCCGAAACGGGCATGCCGTCCGCCACATATTGCGGCAGATACGCCTCGATGGCCTCAAACGCCGCGTCCTGGGAAATGAAGTGCTCCGTTTCGTTCTTCCAGCGCCCAGTGGGAGAGGCCACGTTCATCTTGACGTGACACACGCCCTCCGCGGCCAACAGGTCGACGCTCTCCTTCAGAGCGCCGATGTTGTGCCGGTGCAGGCACATGGACACGCTGGTCTGGTATCCGCGCTCCCGCAGCAGCCGGAAGGCCCGGATCACCGCAGCCTCCGCGCCGTCCACGCCGCGCAGCCAGTCGTGCCAGCCCGCGCCGTCGTAGCTCAGGTGGAAGGCGGGCTGTAGCTTGCGCTTCTCCAGCTCGTCCAGCAGCCGCGCGTCCACCAGCTCGCCGTTGGTGTACAGGGTCTCCAGCTCGATATTCCGCGCCGCGATCTTATCCAGGATCTCGAAGAAGCGCGGATGCACCAGCGCCTCGCCGCCGGTCAGCGCCACGCTGCGGATGCCGCACTCCACGAGCCCGTCCAGGATGCGCACGATCTGCTCCAGCGTCAGGTCTTCGCCCTTGTAGTCCGGTGCGGACATGAAGCAGTGGCGGCAGTTGTAGTTGCACCGCCCCGTGATCGACCACTGTACGCTGTTTTTGTACATGGCGGGGTAGCACTTGTACGCCTGCCACGGCGCGAGGGTCTTCGTGCCGTCGCTAAGAACGGCGATGCCACGCTCAACCAGCCGATCCAGCAGCTTCCTCTGTGAATTCGTCAGGCTCTCCGCGTCGATGTCATGCCTGCCGTCCAGCCGGTACACCAGGCGATAGTCCTCGCGGTCGAAGAAATCCGTGTAGTGGGGGTTGGGATAGCGCAGGCCAAAGGGAAGCCCCTTCCACCCGCACAGCTCAAAGCCATCCTGCAAAACATAATAAGCCATGGCGTCTCGTACCTTTCACTTGACAGGATGTGGATAAGATTTGTTAACGCTGTTCATTTGGAATACTTGATGAGTTCTCCGCCATGACTCTTAAACTGAGCGCCGCATGACGCACACCTATAGTGATATACCAGCTCCTCAAAGAACCCCCCGCCTGTCGCACCGTTGCTATACAGTATCCCTCCGCAAACGCTGCACTTGTGTCTTGTCGGGGCGTGCTTATAGGTGACCGGCAAAAGACCGCATTTGTCCGTGCCCCAGCAGTCGCTGCCCCCTTCCACCGTCGCCGCGCACCCGTCGCGCAGCCAATCCCGATCCTCTTCAGCGCTGAAAGCCGCAAGCTCGTCCGGGGATAATTCCTTGCTGCTCAGTTCCCGGTCTCTCTTGATTCTTTCCCAAAGATGCGCGGCCTCCTCTGCGGTAGCCACCTGACCGGCTGCTTGCAGGACTTCTGCCACCTCTTCGGCGCTTTTTGCTTCGATGAGCTTTGTTTTCAGTTCGTTGGAGATGTTCAGCATGGCACGTCCTCCTTTGTCCGTCCACATAATGGCATAAATTCAATACCCTCACGGACAATCAAGCTCGATCGGATTTCCTTTTTTCTGTCCTACCTTGGGTGGGCAGCGCTTGATATAGACGTCAAAAGCCGGCTGCGCGACGGCGCGGATGCGTTCCTCCCAGCCGTTTTTGAAGAAATAGCAGGCGTCCGGATCGACGCCGTAGTAGTTATCGCCATGAAGCAGCGCCGAATTGCGGCAGCTCCCGGCGCAGCGGTCGATGAATTCGCATGTCCGGCACGCATCGTTGCCCCGGCGCACGTCGCCCACGGTGGCATAACTCAGCTTCACATAATCTGAATCGGTAAGGATTTCCCGAAGAGGTTTCTCTTTCAGGGTAGGGAAGTTTTTCCCGAAATCGCAGTCGCACATGCCCTGACAAGGCGCAACCACGCCGTCTGCGCCGATGTAAAAGCTCTCGCCCAGAACCGGGCAGGACAGACGCTTATCCTCCTGATCTGCAGGACACTCGCGGTGATAAAAAATACCCCAGTGGTCGCTGCTCTTCTCGTACAGGAACGCGCCGGACATCATGATGGACAGAGGCGCGTCATCCTCGAAATACTGCGGGATGTACTTCTCGAACATCTCCAGCTCCTCCTGCTTCGTAAGCTGGAGCGCCGCTACGTCTGGGGATGCCCATTCGCCCTGCTCCATCATGGAGCCGCACTTCACGCTGGTGACGCCCAGCGAGGCCAGCAGCCGGACAGAGTCGCGCAGCACGTGCGCGCTCTTGCGATGGATGCACATGGAGACCGAGACGCTGTATTTTCGTTCCTGTAATAGCTTCAACGCGGCGATGGTTTTTTCTTCCGTGCCGGGCACACCGCGCAGGAAATCGTGCCAGCCGATGCCGTCGAAGCTCAGCTGGAAGGAGGGATGCACGCCTCTTTTCTCCAGCGAGTCCAGCAGCTCCTCGTTCACCAGCCAGCCGTTGGTATAGATGGTGGTCAGGGCGATTTCCCGCTCTGCCAGCGCGTCGACGATGTCCAGAAAATCCTCGCGGATCAGAGGCTCGCCGCCGGTGAGGCTGGCATTGAACACGCCGCACTCCGCCAGCTGATCTGCGATGTTTATGATTTCCTCATGGCTCGGCGCGCCATGCTTGGCATGAGGCGCGGACATAAAGCAGTGACGGCAGCGCAGGTTGCACGCGCCGGTGATCGACCAGTGCACACTTTTCCGGTAGCGGGCCGGGTAGGCGTGGTAGCGCTGCTCCGGCAGCAGGAAATCCCATCGGCCGGCGGGGCGAACGACCTTTTTCGCCAGCAGTTCTTTGAGGAATTTCGCTTCTTTTTCGGGCAGAGCTTCCGGGTCGATATCCTGCGCGGCGTCGCACTTCATGACGAGCTTATACAGCGCCGGGGCGACAAAGTGCGCCTCGTGCTTCTGCGTATCATACACGCCCGTGGGCGCGCCGTGCCAGCCGCGCAGGCGGTAGCGGGTGTCAGTAATGTACTTCATTCCTGGCGCATCCTCCATGGTTGCTGGCCGCTCACATCAGGTTATCTGTCTCAGGACTCTGTGTCCCAATCGATCTGTATCTGGTAATGATTGTTGCAATAATACGATTTGTTGCACCAGATGTTGTTCTCCTCCTGGTATTTATACTGATGATAGAAGGCGACGCAGCCCATTTCGTGCCCGTCCGGGGCGTCCTCGCCATTCCAAAAAATGCCGCCTGCCGTCTTGCCCATCTCGTCGAGGCTCAGTTCCTTCGTTGCTTCTCCGGCAGCCTTGCGCATAGCCTTTACGGCCTCCTCCAATTCCTTCGCCGTTACATCGAAGCCCAGCTCCTTGGCGATGGCCACCACCTCGGCGGGTTCCTTTTCCGCCATGCGGGCGCGCAGCGCCTCGTCCTTCAACACCTGCTCCAGAAACTTCTTCGCGTTTTCAAATGCCATGATACCAGTTCCTCCCTGCTCGTGTATTCTCCGAATGCCAACACCATTAATTATCTCCGCTCCAATCAGGGTCATCGCTTGTGTATGACCCCGTGCAATAGAACGTCGATTTGCACCAGATATTGTTATCAGCGCACCATTGGCGGTGGTGATAGGTCATAAAGCAGCCCATTTCATGTCCGTCCGGGGCATCCTCGCCAGTCCAAAAAAATCCGCCTGCCGTCTTGCCCATCTCGTCGAGGCTCAGTTCCTTCGTTGCTTCTCCGGCAGCCTTGCGCATAGCCTTTACGGCCTCCTCCAATTCCTTCGCCGTTACATCGAAGCCCAGCTCCTTGGCGATGGCCACCACCTCGGCGGGTTCCTTTTCCGCCATGCGGGCGCGCAGCGCCTCGTCCTTCAACACCTGCTCCAGAAACTTCTTCGCGTTCTCCAATGCCACGCTCATGCCTCCTTAGGATTTAATTGTTCGTATCGAACCTTGTGATCGTGTTGTGCTTGTCGTCGTACAGGATGATCTGCCCTTACAATCCCAGTGGCTATCTTATTCAGAATCCTCGTCCCACCAATGAGACGAAGGTTCTGACTCAGAGGCAGGCTTTGGAATTGCTTCGGCTCAGAGGATTTGTCATTAAGGATGATCCTGTTGAGCCCGAACCGCTTCCAGCTTGATCTGAACTACCTTGTGTAGCCATCCGTGTGATGGTCTGTTTGCTTTACCTTTCTTTTCGGTGGGCCGTTAATTGAATATTTCAAACGTTTTTGCCTCCTCAAAATTGACTCCACGCCATCTTGTCCCATATATAACGCAAATACGGGATCAGCGCTATAGAAAAACAGGAAAAGCTGAAACAGACTTATTGGTTATCGGGATACCATTCGTTGATCACGTCGGTGGGAATTTCAAAGTGCTGGTAATCCTTGCGATCCTCCCAGTCGCCGCCCCATTCAAAGCCATGCTCAATGAAAAGACGGTAGCACAGATCATCGTGATCGATCTTGCAGGGGAAGTCCGCTTCCCGATCCAGATAAGGCTCTCCGGTGATTGGCTCCACGATGCGCACGCCGTCAACCACCTTCGTGTAAGGGTTATACAGCGTATTGATATCTACCGCCAGGCCCAGCCCATGCTTGGAAACCCGGGTGGTGTGGGAAATGAAGCGGAAATTGAAGGAGGAGGAGTTGTTGTCCTCCATGGAAAGCTCGTCGTCTGCGTCATATTCGTCGACCAGGCGGATCTTTTCAATGGGATATTTTGCTTCATAAAGCTGTTGGAGAATTTCCAGCACGTCCTGGGCGATGTGATAGTTGACGATCATTTCGCCCTCGTGGGTTTCGCCATCCAGCCCCACATGGAGCACATGCAGATACCTTAAATCCTCCCGGGGCAGCGTGCAGTCTTCCTTAAATGATTTCCCTTGAATCCTTTCAAAGATCCCGTCCGTAATCTCAGAGCTCCAGAAGCCCGAATCCGCCTTCGGATAAACGCGGATGAAATCCAGATCGCCGATCCGGTAATCGTGGGTGGAATCGTAGTCCGCCAGGCCGACGCCGTCCTGATATTTCTGCGTCCGATGGATTGTAAGCACGGATTCATCCGTGAACATGCCATCCGTCACGGTATAGCTCCCGCAGCTGAACAGCACGTTTTCGTTTCCTTCCGTGACCGCAAACTGCCTGAACGTCCCATCGTCATAGTAGAACCAGAGGGTGGGAAGATAGGCTTCACTGCCATCCGTCCTGACCAGCTTTTGCTTGTCCACCTGCATAAACGCGGCGGCAAGCTGCTGATCGGGATTTGTATTGTCCGGGTACAGGCAGTATTCCATCGACCGATCCAGATTTACGTCAAAGGTGAGATCAGCCGATTCCAACTGATGCTCCGCTGTATGGAGCTGTTCTGCGTGGATCGTGAGGATATGCGGCATCTTATCCTGCCAGCCCGGCTCCGTCCAGTCAAAGTTGACCTGGAAGGTTCCTTTGGTATAGATCTCGTACCGGCTTTCATGATCCACATACTGGACGTAGGAATGATCCTGATACAGGAAGATCACCGTATCGGCCAGCGCTTTGGACTGGTCATCATTCGTGATGATCTGTGCCTCCGGGGAGGAATAGACAGCCAGGATTTCGGGCTGTGCCGTTTCTTCGGCGATAGAGCAGCATGCTATGCAAAGCAGCGCAGCCGCCAGCAGGACAGAAACCAGCTTTTTCACCAGAACTCATCTCCTCGAAATAGGTCCATTCGATTGACTTAAAATCCCCACACCGGGACGACCTTCCAGCCTGCTCCCATTTCTTTTGCCTTTTGCTGCGCTTCTTCTTCCGCATCAAAGGGGCCGAAGGTGCCTTCTCCGTCCTTCATCACCATGAAGCGCTGTTTTTCTCCCATACCACCGGAAACGGATCCCATTTCTTCTGCATTCAATTCCTGCTTCTTCATTTTTTCAGACATTGTATTCAGCCTTTCTATGATTTTCTTATTGAATCTTACGATTGGACAAAATGCCTGCAGCGCCTATAAGACGCTGCAAGCATATCGCCGCGCTCCTACCGTCAATCGGTGTAATAGCTGTATTTCAGGATGGTGCTCTCTCCGTTTTCCGTCCAGACCACATTCCTGCTTTCATCATACGAGAACGTAACGGTGAAAAGCTCGCCGTTGTCAAAGCAGCCTTCCGCCTGAATGGTGTCGGCAGCCGGGTCATAATCGCCCTTCAGAATGGCGTTATCCAGGATCTCCCCATTCTCTCCCCGACGGTACAGGCGAATATCATATTGACCGTCATACCACGCGTAGAAGATGACTTCGATATCGTCCTTCATCCAGCGGCCGCCGAAGAAGCTGCCGATCTTCATGAATTCCAGCCCTTTGCCCGCGTCTTCCTTCAGATCGTTCCAGAGGAGATTTCCCTGATCATTGAGGGTGAACACCGCGTCGCCATCCTCGTACCAGGTTTCATCCCAGCTGCCGCTGACGGTATCCTGCCGGTAATGCAGGCCAAGGGGAACGGTGGTGAGGGCATCCTTTGCCGGGTTCAGCGCGGCGGCGTATTCCCAAATATCTATTTTGTTGTCGCCCAGCTGATGCACGGTCATCAGCTTCAGCCCGCCGTCCTCGTCATACGCCTCAATGCGCCAATCTCCGTTCTCGGCCACCCAGGTGCTGTAATACGCCGCCGCTTCCGGGTATTTATCCGTATAGAAGCCGTACGTTTCTTCCTCCTCCACCGTCACGAAATCCAGATCGCTCAGGAATTTGACCGCAGTCTGGATCTGCTCGTCGGTG
>CAMJPQ010000107.1 GCA_946407745.1 uncultured Clostridia bacterium | reverse complement strand
GCTGGCGTAAGGCCCGCGCTCTTTTCCTGAAGCAGCATCCGCTGTGTGCCTTCTGTCAGGCGGAGGGCAAAATTGTGCCCGCAACAGTGGTGGATCACATCATCCCGCACCGGGGAGATCAAAGGCTGTTCTGGGATCAGAGCAACTGGGAGCCGCTCTGCAAGGGATGCCATGATAAGAAGACTGGAAGCGGACTGTAAGTTTATCCCTTGTTTCGTATTCCGCTGTTGCTGGTTCCGCGAACCTCTTCATGATAGAAGTAATCCACGATGGTCGGATGCCCCTGAGGCACACGTTCATAGGGCGTTTCATTATCGACGAAGCGGCAGTTATGCTTTTTAGCCATCTCTTCAGCCTTCTTTTCAAGGGCCTCGAAATAGCTGCGGTTTTTCCTGTTATAGATTTCCTCGTACAGCGGGAGAAGCTCAGGATACTTTTCGGCGATATAGCTCATGATACCAGCCTTGAACCCGCCGCGCAGATTCAAGTTTTCCAGCCAGATCAGGTCGCACTGATCCTTAGCCCGTTCAAAGATGGCTTCGATATCCGTGATCCCGGGGAATACAGGAGAAATAAAGCAGACAGTGCGGATCCCCGCGTCATACACCTGCTTCATGGCGGCAAGTCTTCTCTCGATGCTGACCGCTGAATCCATATCATCCTTAAAGGCTTCATCCAGCGTGTTTACCGACCAGGAAACGGTCAGCCGGTTCCGCTTGTTGATTTCCCGCAGCAGTTCCAGATCCCGCAGGACGAGATCGGACTTGGTGCAGATCAGGATATCCGAGCCGCTGTCTTTCAGCTGCTCCAGCAAAAGCCGGGTCTTCCCGAATTTCTCTTCCAGCGGATTGTAGCCGTCCGTAACCGTCCCGACGATCACCTTCTGCCCGGCATATTTCCGGGGATTGGTAATGGCCGGCCATTCCTTTACATCCATAAAGGTGCCCCAGTCTTCGGTATGCCCGGTAAACCGTTTCATAAAGCTGGCGTAGCAATACCGGCAGGCGTGCGGACAGCCCACATAGGGGTTGACGGAATACCCGCCCAGCGGAGCGTTCGACTTGGTCATGATGCTCTTCGTCTGTACAAATCCTACTTTGATTTCCGGCTGTTCCATGCTCTCTGCTCCTCCAGTACATGATTGAACGCTTCCGGCAGTTCCTGGATCATCTGTTCCTCTCCCATGATGGGAAGGAGATCTTCTTTCCAGAAGACGGGGATGTTTATCCTGTGCGCCTGTTCTGTCAGGGAATATGCCCACGCGGGCTCAGTATGAACCTTCTTGCTCTGCGCTCCGGTCATGGTGCCGACGACAATCCATCCGATGCAGGACAGATCGGCAACGCCGGGGTCATCAAACAGCGGCTCGAAGGTTACGTGATAATGCTTTGCTTTCACGTTTTCTCGCAGCGCATCGATGCGCCAGAGCTCCGCTTTTCGGGTCACCGTCACACCGAACCAGGCGTTGTCCAGGTCGGTGCGGATGTCCAGCAGATCAGGCCGCTTGCTGAGGAAAAGGAACTGATGCTGCGGATTCTCCCGGATCTTTGCGAATACCTCATCCCGCCACTCCGGTTTCCAACCCGCCAGGTCGCTCATGCCCGTCAGCAGGAAGTTCTGGGGACGAGGCTTGTCCATCATCCGCAGCTTTCCAGGAAAGAACTCCGGTTGAGAAAAGTCGTCGATCATGTGATACCGCTTCACATTGTTCCGGGCGTAGCAGTATGGGCAGCCCACGGTACAGCCGATTACCAGGTTCATGTTCTGGATCAGATCCTTGATGCATACGCTCATGACTTCAGCTTCTCCTCCAGATTCTTCTGTATCCGCTGCAGGGATTCCTCGAACTGCCTGATCTCATTATCCGTGAAACCCTTGTAGTACAGCGCACCCATCTGATCGGAAACGGCGTCATAATCGGCCCGCAGCGCCTTCGCCTTGTCGGTCAAAAAGAGCAGTGTCTTGCGCTTGTCCCGGCTGTCCGATTCCCTGCGGATCAGCCCCTGCCTCTCCATGCGCTCCAGCATGGTGGTCAGGGAGGTAATGGCAAGACCGCACTTGTCAGAGATCGTTTTGATCGGCACACCGTCCTGCTGCCAGAGGACATACAGGATCCGTCCCTGCGCGCCGTTGAAGGCGTCAATGCCTTTCTCGGCCAGCACCTTTTCAAAGATGCGGTCACCAAGCTGCTTGATCTTCGTGACCAGGAAACCCCCGTTCGTAACCATCACAACAACTCCTACATAGTAGTACTCTAAGATTCTACCATATAGGAGCTTTTCTGTCAATGAAAATTAACAAGGAGTGAGATCTGCATGAAAAACCCCTTCACCGCTCTATTCCGTGCGCGGGACAAGCCCCAAGACAGCGTCAGCGCCGCTCCTGCCTTTTATTTCGGCACCAGCGGCTCCGGCAAGGCGGTCAATGCCCAGACAGCGATCCAGCTTTCCACGGTGTACGCCTGTGTCAGGGTAATCTCGGAAACGGTCGCCAGCCTGCCGCTTGGTGTATATGAAGCCAAGGAAGACGGTAACCGCAAGGCGGCGGAGCATCCGCTGTATCGGCTCATTCACGATGAGCCCAACAGCGAGATGACATCCTTTGTGCTGCGGGAGGTCATGCTGGCGCACCTGCTCCTGTGGGGCAACAGCTACTGTCAGATCATCCGCACAGGCCGGAATAAAATCACAGGTCTATACCCTCTGCTGCCGGACAAGATGACTGTAGATCGGGATAAAAACGGCATCCTGACCTACACCTATATGACCAATACAGGCCAGACGGTGGTGCTGTCTCCTGAGGATGTGCTTCATATCCCTGGCCTCGGCTTTGATGGCGTCATGGGCTACAGTCCCATTGCGCTGGAGAAAAACGCTATCGGCCTGGGCATCGCTTCCGAAGAATACGGCAGCAAGTTTTTCTCCAACGGCGCACGCCCTTCCGGCATTCTGACGCACCCGAACACCGTGAAAAACCCAAAGGCACTGCGAGAAAGCTGGAACGCAGCCTACGGCGGATCATCCAACGCGAATCGGGTGGCCATTCTGGAAGAAGGCATGAAGTTTGAGCCCATGGCCGTGCCCAACAATGAAGCGCAGTTCCTGGAAACCCGAAAGTTTCAGGTGGATGAAATCTGCCGGATCTTCCGGGTGCCGCCCCACCTGGTTGGTGATCTGGAGCATGCCACATTCTCAAATATCGAGCACATGAGCATCGACTTTGCCGTTCACACCATTCGCCCCTGGCTCGTCCGCATTGAACAAGCCATGAATCGCGCCCTTTTCACTGATCAGGAGAAGGGGCGCTTTTATGTGCAGTTCAATATCGACGGCCTGATGCGAGGTGACTATAAAAGCCGCATGGAGGGCTACGCCATTGCCCGGCAAAACGGCTGGATGTCCGCTAATGACATCAGGGCGCTGGAGAACCAGAACCCCATCCCAGCAGATCAAGGCGGTGACGCTTATCTGGTGAACGGCAACATGATCCCCATTACCACCGCCATGAAGCAGCAAGCCGACGAAGCCACCAGGCAGGCTCAGCCTGAAAGAAGGGAGCGGATGCAGCCTTGATTGTTCCCAGCCTGATCGTCATTGCCGCACTCATTTTACTCAGCATCCTGCTGATGATTGCCATCAGTTGGACGCATCGACATTAAGGAGGAATTCGCCATGCGACATTTCTGGAACTGGGTCAAAAACGATGATGAGACCCGCACCCTGTACCTGGAGGGCGTAATCGCCGAGGAATCCTGGTTTTCCGATGATATCACGCCCGCCATGTTCAAGGAGGAGCTTTTCTCCGGAAACGGCCCCATTACCCTGCACATCAACAGCCCCGGCGGCGACTGCATCGCTGCCAGTCAGATCTACACCATGCTCATGGATTATCCCGGCGACGTCACCGTGCAGATCGACGGCATGGCAGCTTCTGCTGCTTCCGTCATCGCCATGGCAGGCACCAGGGTGTGCATGAGTCCGACCAGTATGATGATGATCCATAATCCCTTCACCATGGCCATGGGTGACACCGAGGAAATGCGAAAAGCCATCCAACTGCTGGACGAGGTGAAGGAAAGCATCATCAATGCCTATCAGATCAAGACTGGCCTCAGCCGGGATGAGCTCTCGAAGCTCATGGATGGCGAGACCTGGATGAATGCCTTGAAGGCCAAGGAACTCGGCTTCTGCGACGAGGTGCTTTATACCGGAGACCTGGATCTGCCCGACAACGTGTCGGGTTTTTCTTTTGGTCGCCGGGCTGCAGCCGCCTGTCTCATGAACCGGGTGATTGCCACCCTGCCCAAACCGGAGCCTGTGTACCCACCTGATCCGGAACCGACCCCTGAACCCATTACCCCTGACAACCGAGTGAAAGCGGCAGACCTGATGAAACGGCTGTCGCTTTTGAAATGAAGAAATGGAGGAAATCACTATGAATCAGATTCTTGCTCTGCGTGAAAAGCGCGCTAACCTGTGGAACCAGACCAAGGCCTTCCTGGACAGCCATCGCGGTGAAGACGGCATGGTCTCCGCTGAAGACAACGCCACCTATGAAAAGATGGAGGCCGATGTGGTTGCCCTCGGCAAAGAAATCGAGCGTCTGGAGCGTCAGGCCGCGATCGACCGTGAGATGGATCAGCCCACCGCCGCGCCTCTGGTTTCCCGTCCCACCACTGCCACTGCTCAGAAGCAGGGCCGCGCCTCCGATGAGTACCGGAATGCCTTCTGGGGCATGATCCGGAACCGCTCTGCCAGCCCTGCCGTCATGAACGCCCTGCAGATCGGCACTGATTCCGAGGGCGGCTATCTCGTGCCGGATGAGTACGAGCGCACCCTGGTGCAGGGCCTTGAGGAGGAAAATGTACTGCGCTCCCTGTGCACCGTCATTCAGACCAGCTCCGGCGACCGGAAGATCCCGATTGTGGCTTCCCATGGTACCGCTTCCTGGGTGGATGAGGAAGGCACCATTCCCGATAGCGATGACTCCTTCGGTCAGATCTCCATTGGCGCTCACAAGGTAGCCACCATGATCAAGGTGTCTGACGAGCTCCTGCAGGACAGCGTTTTCGATATCGAAAACTACATCTCTGCTGAGTTCGCCCGTCGCATCGGCGCTGCCGAGGAAGAGGCCTTCATCAATGGCAATGGCACCGGCAGGCCCACTGGTCTGCTACATGCCACTAACGGCGCGGGCACCGGCGTGACCACTGCTGGTACTACCATCGTTGCCGATGAGATCTTCGATCTGGTGCACTCCATCAAGAGCGTGTACCGCAAGAAGGCGGTCTTCCTGCTGAACGACAGCACCGTAAAGGCCATCCGGAAGCTGAAGGATGGCCAGGGCCAGTACCTGTGGCAGCCCGGCCTGAAGGAGGGTCAGCCCGACACCCTGCTCAACTACCGCCTGGTCACTTCTCCCTATATGCCGGAGATCGGCGCTGGCAAAAAGGTGATCCTGTTCGGTGACTTCAAGTCCTACTGGATCGCTGACCGCCAGGGTCGTTCCTTCCAGCGTCTGAATGAGCTCTTCGCCGTTACCGGTCAGGTCGGCTTCCGCGCTACGCAGCGTGTGGATGGCCGTCTGGTGCTGGCTGAGGCCATGAAGTGCCTGGCTGTGAAGGCTTGATAACCCCAACCGACCATGGGAGCCATCTGAACGCGGGTGGCTCCCATTCCTTTGAAGGAGGGACATCCTATGGCGAACACCTATAATTCCAAGAACTACTTTGCTCACGGCGGCGAACAGCTGGTGATCGGCGGCAAGCTGACCTTTCTGGACGGCGCGGAGGTCGAGAATTTTCCCGGCAGCGCCAGCGGAAACGCGGCTTCCGGCACCGCTCCTTATGTGGCTGACAGCGAGGCGACCACCGTAGCCAACCTGAAGAATGACTTCAACGCCCTGCTGGCCGCGCTGCGCACCGCCGGAGTGCTGTCCGCGACCGCGCCTGCCGCGACGGAGCCTGAAACCACTGACCCTGAAACGCCTGCCGAGGGAACTGAGGGCGGTGGTTCCTGATGATCGTCACGGTCGATGAGGTCAAAACCCATCTGCGCATCCAGCACGATGAGGAGGACGACTACATCGAAAGCCTGATCAAACAGGCGCAGACCGCCGCCGAGGATTACTGCCGGGTTTCCTTTGAGGAACCTGACGAGGATGGAAATGTGCCGGAAGCACCGGAACCCGTCCGCCTGGCAGTCATCCTCATGACCAGCTTCTACTATGAAAACCGGGATATCCCGGACATGACCACCTACAAGGCGACCCGCATGGCTTTCGACAGCCTGCTGTATCCGTACCGCGATCCGGAGAAGATGTTCTGAAGGGAGTGATGCTGCTTGCGCGGTTATAAAAACTTCGACAGCGATCCGCATCCTGGAGACCTTCGCCACAAGATTGAGATCGGGTACACAGAAAACGCTATCAATGAAAACGGCTATCCCAGCCCGACGGACGTTGTAGTCTGCCGGGTCTGGGCGGCTGTGACGGATGCCGGAAACCAGCACTACCGCAGCGCCGACGTGATGAACACGGAAGCCGTGATCAACTTCACCATTCGGTACCGGGAGGATATCAAGCCTGGCATGTGGGTGCGCTTTCAGGGCGAGAAATGGAATATCTCCACCCTCGGTGAGTACAGCTTCAAGCGCACTTACCTGGGCCTGAAGGCTTCCGTTGCCAAGGGGGTGAGCGGATGAGACAGGTACAGCAGGCGCTGGCCAATATCGGTATTCCTGTATATGCAGGCGTCTGGCGGGCAACATCGCCCGATCAGAATCCGCCCGTGCAGTACTGCGTTTATTCCAGCACCACCACCGAGGCCAGCCATCACGATGATCACGTGACCAGCTTCCGCACCTATGTGTATCTGAACCTTTGGAGCGACATCGATCCGACCGATATGGCGGATACGATCCGGGAAGCCATGTACGCCTACGGTTTCATCATGGTGGAAGAGTCCGACAAAGGCTATAACCAGCCCGCCTATGATACGGCCACCCGGCAGTACACGGTGCAGTGGACATGGTGCTGGAGGGAGGATGTTTCCTATGGCAATTGAACTGCGCGGTTTTGATGATCTCCAGAACGACATGGTGAACATGGCGTACCAGCTGGATCAGGGGCCGGGTGTGAACCGCGCCCTGAAAGCGGGCGCTGTCCCCATTGAGGAGCAGATGCTGCACAACGCCAGCACCGACCCGAAGATCATCACGGATACCCTGCACTCGTCCATTCACACTGGCAGCGTTAAACAGAAGCGCGGGGGCGGGAAGCAGATCACCATCGGCGTCCATCACGCGGAGCATGGCGCGTATTACGCCAACCCCGTGGAGTTTGGACACGGCGGGCCTGCCCCGGCTCCCGCGCATCCGTTTGTGCGGCCTGCCTTCGACACCAGGGCTGATGAAGCCTTTTCCGAAATCAAGCGCGTCCTGCGGGACGAGCTCAAAAACAGATGATTTGGAGGTAAACAACTATGCCTAATTCTACCCCGACTGCTTCTCCGACCGTCTCTTCTACGGTTGGCCTGAAGAACATGGTGATCGCGCCGCTGACGGTCGACACCGAGGAAACCCTGACCTATGGGGATCTGCAGCTTGTGGCGGGTGCCATCGAGGCCAGCATCGCTCCCCAGAACACTGATCCGGACATTCAGTATGCCGACGACGTGGAATTCGACGTCCTGTATCCCGATCCTGAGCTCACCTTTACCACGAAGATGGCGGACATTCCGCTGGCCATCCAGGAGCAGATCTTCGGCAACC
>CAMJPQ010000106.1 GCA_946407745.1 uncultured Clostridia bacterium | reverse complement strand
GGCGGCAGCCCCGGAGAAGGTGGCAGCGCCGTGAGGCGCTGACGGATGAGGTCGTTTCCCCTCTCCCGGCAGGCAGACCCCCCTCTGCCGCTGCGGCTTCCTTCCCCTGAAAGCTGGAAGGGGGACCGCCGCCGTCAGGCGGGGGTAGATGAGGTCTTCCCCTGCAGGCAAGCCTTTCATCGTCTGGCAACATAACCTCCCCAGTTCACTGGGTTCGTAGCGCCCGGAAAACAGCCCGGTGGGCTGTTTTCAGCGGAGAACGGGCGACAGCCCCGGAGAGGGGGACCGCTTGCGGTGGAGGGGCAATGCAGCTGGGCGGCAGCCCCGGGTGTGCCGCATTCCTGCCGGTACCGGCATCTGTTTTTTGTTTTTGGAACATCAACCGCCCCTACCGTCCCTACCGACCCTAAGCCTTATATCTCAAGGGTTTTCGGCTCTTGGGACATCTGCCCCTCATCTGACCCTACCGTCCCTGTTTTGTTTTTGGAACATCAACCGCCCCTACCGTCCCTACTGACCCTAAGCCTTGTATTTCAAGGGTTTTCGGCCTTTGGGGCATCTGACCCTCATCTGACCCTACCGTCCCTGTTTTGTTTTTGGAACATCAACCGCCCCTACCGTCCCTACTGACCCTACGCCTTATATTTCAAGGGTTTTCGACTTTTGGGACATCTGCCCCTCATCTGACCCTACCGTCCCTACCGACCCTATTCTTTTGACCAAGGCTGATCGTCTGCTCTCTCAGGAGTCTCTTTTCCTCTTATAGGAAATGAATTAGGGTCAGTAGGGTCAGATGAGGGTCAGTTGATGCTTTTGCCGAAAAGCCTTATATTATATGGCTTAGGGTCAGTAGGGTCGGTAGGGGCAGATGGTGTTCCGTTTTTCGGTATGGGTCGGTAGGGGCAGTTAGGGTCAGTAGGGTCAGATGAGGGTCAGTTAATGCTTTTGCCGAAAAGCCTTATATTATATGGCTTAGGGTCAGTAGGGTCGGTAGGGGCAGATGGTGTTCCGTTTCCCGGTATGCATCGGGGGACAGTTAGGGTCAGTAGGGGCGGTTAGGTCAGTTGATGTTCCGTTTTCCGGTATGGGTCGGTGGGGGCAGTGGTACAGGTGGTGTTCCATTTTTCCGAAGGGTCAGGCTGGCTTTCGCACGGCCGCGGATGTACCGGGTGCGGATGCCTGGGGCAGCCCCGGAGGATGAAGCCCTGCCGATGCACACCGGTATCCCCCAAGGAGGCGGAAAAGTGTTTTCAACACCGGCGGAGTGTGATACAATACAGTCATCGTCCGCAAAGGAGAGTGCACCGCATGGAAATACGCAAGCTGACAGCCGAAGAGCGCTTTGACGCAGCCCTCATTTCCCACATTGCCTTTCACATGAAGATGGAAGACCCCGAAAAGGTAAAGGCGCAATGTGCGAATGACAAGGAGGACGAATGGGGCGCCTTCGACCCCTCCGGGCGGCTGATGGCGCATATGATAAACCACCATTTTGAATCCTGCCTGGATGGGGTTCCGATTTCCAACGGTGGAATCGGCGGGGTGTCCACGCTGCCGGAATACAGGGAAACCGGCGCTGTCCGCGCCATCTTCTCTTCGCTTTTGCCGGATGCTTACCGCAGCGGAGAGGTGATCTCCACCCTTTTCCCTTTCAGCCATACGTTTTACCGCAAGTTTGGTTACGAAACCGTGTGCGCAAAGAACGTGTACTCGTTTTCCCCCTCGGTGCTGAGGGACTACCGTTTCAGCGGTGCGGTGCGCCAGTGGCAGCCCGGAGACAGTATCGCGCCTTACCTCAGGCTCGGCAACCTCTTTGCGGGGCAATACAATCTTTCCTTTTATCGCAGTGAGGCCCGCCTGCGTGAGGAACACTTTGGCGGGCTGTATTTCAAAGACCGGAAGTTTGCCTATCTGCTCGGCGAGGAGCAGCGCCCCTCGGCCTATGTCATTTTCCGGGATGTGTATCACGATCCCGCCGCGATACTGCAGGTGGAGGATATTGCCTGGACCGCTCCGGAAGGCTTTCGCGCCATTCTGGGCTTCCTTGCGCGTTTCTCCGCGGATTACGGCACCATCGAGCTGCCGCTGCCCTATGGAATGGAACTGTATGCGCTGATTCATTCACCGGATTCGTACGATATTGTCAAGCGCACAGAGCAGTGCTATATGGTCAGGGCGGTCAACGCGCAGCGCCTGCTGAAGGCCATGCGAAAGCCGCCGCAGGCACGCTTCACCCTTCAGGTCACAGATGAGCTGATTCCGGAAAACGAGGGCATCTGGACGGTCACCGGTGAGGATGTGAAGCCCTCCGGCGGCAGGCCCGACCTGTCCCTGGACATACGCACGCTTGGCCAACTGGCCGTGGGAGCGATCAGTCTTTCGGAGGCGGAGTATCGGGATGATGTGACCATTCACGGCAACCACAGCACCCTGAGCAGCGTTTTTGTCCGCAAGCCCCTGATGGTTCAGGCGCATTTCTGACACGCCGCCGGCCGTTCTCAGGCACGCCCGTGAGGAAGGAAAAGAAGCCGCCATTTTCCGGCAGCTTCTTTTGCATTGTATTATTCCCTTATTCCCCCAGCGGCACCATTTCCCAGAAGGGGTCCTGGTACCCCTCCACCGGCAGGTTGTTGGCCTTCACATAGTCGCGGATGAACTGGGTGCGGATGCTGGCGGCGGGCTCGGCCATCAGGTCGGAGGCGGCGAAGAACTGTTCAGCCAGCGCCTCGTCTCCGCCAGCGAGGCGGAGAATGCTGGGCGCGTAGCCATCGCCGTCCTCAGCTATGTCCGCGCCGGTCACGCTCCAGATATCGCCGCTTTTCACCAGTGTGAGCACAGCCGGCTGTTCCCCGCCGGACACACTCTCCAGCACCGTGCCCTTCAACACATAGTTCATGTGCCAGAACTGGCCGTAGACCCGGGCGGTGGCGTCATCCACCAGCTCGATCTTCAGCACCACCGGCGCGGGGATGCACACGCACCTCTCCGGCTCCAGGTAAAGGCTGCCCAGGGAGGAGGCATAATTGGCCACTGCAGCCAGTATGGGGTCCTCCCCCGGATAAATATAGGCGGGCAGCTCAGCGCTCTGCGCGCAGGCAAGGCCCGCCAGCAGCAGCGTGCTCAGCGCCAGTGCAATCAGTTTCTTCATTTAAGCTGTGATTCCTCCTTGCTCACGCTCAGTCCTGCGCATGGTCGATGCAGGCGGTCTCCCCGCGCCAGGCGCGCAGGCCGGTCCACGCCTCATCCCCGCCGCTCCAGAACGCGTGCCGCGGGGAAAGCCCCAGCGGCAGGAACAGCGCCGTGCACAGGTACAGTGAGCCTGTGTTGATATATTCTTCCGCCAGCTCCGGTTGATATCCGTACACGCCCGGCCGCAGGAAGCCCTCCGCGTCGAACAGGCCAGGCGCGCTCATCACCCGGCGCAGCACTGCCGTAAGCGCGCAGCGCACCGAGGCCGGTGTCAGCGGCGGCATGAGGAAGCCCTCCAGCGCCGCCTGGCTGAGCAGGTGGAACGCGCCGAAGCGGTAGCAGATCGAACGGCCGATGAGGGGGTAGCTGCCGTCCGGCGCGATCAGGCGCTCCAGCACCTGCGCATACCGCGCGGCGCGCGCCTTTACCCTGCCGCACAGGGCAGCCGCCTCAGGCAGCTCGGGGGCGAACAGCGCGGTCAGGTCCACCTGCATGGGGTGGATCACATAGCTGTTGTAATAATCCCAGTGGAAGGCAGCCCCGTCGCCGTAGGTGCCGTCGCCCACATACCAGCCTTCAAAGCTGCGCAGGGCGGAGAGCACCCGCAGGCGGTCCCAGTCCTCGCCGAGCAGGTACAGCCCGGCCTCCGCCATGGCGCTGAACAGCAGCCAGTTGGTGGGCCCGGGTACAATCTGCCGGGTCGCGCGCAGGGCTTCCGCCAGGTTCTGCCGCACGCGGCCGTCCAGCGGAGCGGCCAGCGCCTTTTGCGCGCGCAGCAGTCCGTGCGAAAGGAACGCGGCGTCCACCAGCGGCTGCCCGCCCTCGTCAAACAGCATCCTGTCCGGTGAGGCCGGGTCGGTGGCCACGTCCAGGCAGCGCAGCGCCTTTTCGCGCAGCCTCGCCTGCGCGGCGGCTTCCTCCGCGTCAAGGTCAGCGGTGTCCGCCTCCAGCCAGGGGGCCAGCCCGGTCAGGCTCCGTCCAAAGGCCTCCAGCGGCGCATAGTCCGCCCGCTGCGGGTGAAAGCCAAGCGGCAGTTTTTCCTTCAGCCGCCCCTCCTCCAGCGCGTCCAGCACCGGGGACACAATGCGCAGCAGCGCGTCCAGCCATTCCGCGCGCACGGTCACTCGCCCACCTCATTTCCGCCCTGGGCAAACAGCGTGCAGCCCATTTGCCGGAAGTAGTCGATCCGCTCCTCGATTTCCGCCCGGGTCACCTGAAAGTGGTCCGCCAGGCATCCCGCGCAGTAAAAGGTGTCGGTACCGCGGTTGATCAGCTTCCTAGTGATGGCGATCTCGTCCGCCGTGAGGGCCGCGCCGCATCTGGCGCAGGCGCTCATGCCCTCACCAGCCTGGCCAGCAGCACACGGCTGCCGTGGGCGGGCACTGTCACATGATAATAGTCCCTGTGCGCGCCCAGATCCTCGCCGGTGATGGCGTCTGTCAGCTGCAGGGCATAGCCGCTTCCGTACGGCAGGCCGGCGTCAGAGAAGATGAAGGGCACCTCCCCTTCCCCGGGGGCAAAGTTGAAGTAGCCCACGGCAAACTCGCCATCGGTCAGGTGCTTGAACATGGTCAGGCCGCAGTCCTTGTGCTCATGCCAGGTGGCGCCCGTCTCCGGGTCCGTTTCGTGGGTGATCACCCGGTCGCGGTACACAATATGCGGCGGGCGGCACTCCGCGTCCTGATTGATGCGCAGGAGTCCCTTGTTCAGCACCAGCTGCTCGGCAAAGGGCGTCATGCTGCGCACGTCACCGCCCAGCATCAGGGGCACGCCGGCCATGCACCACAGGGCAAACTGCGTCTGATATTCCTCGTCGGTGCAGGCCTTTCCCATGGCCACATTGCCCTTACCGTACATGCCGATGGTCAGCATGTCCATGTCGTTGAAGCAGTCCGCGCCGTTCATGCATAGGTTGTCCAGCTGGGACCGCGCGATGTTTGCGAAGGAGACAAAGTTGTCCTGAATGTCTCCGGTGGAGCGGTACATGTGCGCGCCAACCGATTTCATCCACTTCCACGGCTCGCCGCTGCCCCAGTTGCAGGCCGCAAAGAGGATGTCGCGCCCGGTGGCCTTCAGCGCCAGCGACATGGTCGCGTAGCGGTTGCGGTTGTCCGCGTTGGCCGGGAAGTTGCAGAAGTCGTATTTCAGGTAGTCCACGCCCCAGTCCGCAAAGGTCTGCGCGTCCACAAACTCGTGGTCGTAGGAGGCGGGATAGCCGGCGCAGGTCTGCACACCGGCGCAGGAATACATGCCGAACAGGAAGCCCATCTCATGCAGGTCGTCCGCCACCGCCTTCATTCCGCGGGGGAATTTTGCCGGGTCGGGCACAATCCGTCCGTCCGCGCCGCGCTGACGCAGGCTCCAGCAGTCGTCGATCACCACATAGCGGTAGCCTGCCGCGAGATAGCCCTTCTCCTTCATGGCGCGCGCGGTTTCCACAATCAGCTCGTCGGAAATGTTCGATCCGAAGGTGTTCCAGCTGTTCCAGCCCATGGGGGGTGTTGCAATACGCATGGCCGTTTTCTCCTTTTTTCTCCTGGTGTCGTTTCTGTATGTTTCGTGAGATCGCAAATCCCGTTCTCTCTCCCACTCGCTTCTGAGGATGGCGTACCAGCAGCAGTCGCAGAGGCCCTGGTTGTTCCTGTCCGCGCTGCGCAGGGTGCCCTCATATTTCATGCCGCATTTGCGCATCACCATGCCCGAGTGCGGATTGTTCGGGTCGTGCCGGCTTTCCACGCGGTTTGCCTCCACGCATCCGAAAAAGAAATCGATGACCGTCGCCAGCGCCTCGGACATGATGCCCCGGTGCCACCAGCGCCGCCCCAGGCAGTAGCCGATGTGGGCGATGGACAGCTCCTCGTTCAGGCTCACCGCCGCAATGGAGCCGACTGGCTCGTTTCCGTTTTCCTTCAGCACAATGGCCCACTGGTAATAGTTGTCATCCCGATAGGAGGCCGCCCAGGTGCGCAGCACGGCTTCCGTGGTCCGCACACTGTCATGCGGCGGCCAGGTGAGGTATTTCGTCACTTCGCTGTCACAGGCCCAGTTACGGTACATCGCCTCCGCGTCGCCGGCAGTGAACCTTCTCAGCACAAGCCTTTCCGATTCCAGTGTCGCCGTTCCGCAATGCTTCATGTCTTTGCTCCAGGCGCCCCGCTCCGGCCAAAGAGTGCTTCCTCTACCGCCGGGTGGTAGTGCGCGTCCTTCAGGTGGACATAGCTGACTGACGAGGCTATCTTCTCCCCGTCCTCCCACAGCACATGGCCGCGTCCGTCCGGCGCCAGGCCATAGTCCGCCAGCGTGCGGCCCTCTTCAGGGGTCAGGAACGTCAGCCTGTTCAGCACCCGGTTGCCCAGGTAGAATTCATATATGCCTTGCTCCGGGTCAATGGCCAGGTGGTTTCCCGTAAAGCCGCTCCAGCCGATGGCCGCATCGCTCATATATGCAGGTATTTCGGAGTGATACTGCACCGGGTGGCGCACATAGCACTGGCCGCCCAGGTACTGTGTGTATCCCCCGCCCGGCAGCGGATGCCCGGTGTGGTTCTCCGCCATATAGCGAAGGCTTTCGCGGCTGAGCACGCGGCCGCCCAGCACCGCCCCGCACAGGCGCGCCAGGTCTGCCACGGTGGAAAACAGCCCGGCGTGGCCGCAGCAGTCGTCTCCCCGCGGGTTCAAAAGCCGCGCCTTGGGATCATGGGGCATACCCCTTTCCGGTCCCTCACGCAGGATGTATCTTCCATTTTCTATGCGGTGCTCGCGCTCATAGCACACGCAGCGCCGTCTTTCCGCCTGCGGCACAGCGCAGCAGGTGTCCCGCATGCCCAACGGCTCCAGTATCTCCCGGCGCAGAAGTGGCATGTAGGCCATGCCCGCCGCGCCCTCCAGCGCATATTTCAGCACCATGGCATGCATATCGCTGTAGGCCCTGGTGCCGTTTTCGCCCGCCCTCACTTCCTCCAGCGCCTTCAGGCCGCTTGCGCGGTCGGCGCAGGCGTCCACGCGCACCGGGGTTGTGAGCGAGCGGCGGAAGAAAAACACATCCTCCACCGTGGTCTCTCCCAGGCAGCGGAAGCGTGGCGCGTAGTCTGTCACCTTCCGGCCAAAGTCCATCAGCCCCGTCTCCCGCAGGCGCAGGCAGAGGAAGGCCGTAAACATTTTCGTCAGGCTCGCCAGGTCAAACAGGCTGTCCTCCCGCACCGGGGTGCCAAGGCGATCGACTGTGCCGCTCATGGCGGTTTCTGTGCAGCGCTCCGTGCCGCAGCAGACGGACATGCATGCCAGCGACCCGGCAGTTTCAGTAAAAAAGCGTGCCGCATCCGTCAGCGTCACAGTAAAGCCCACCTCCGGATAATACAAAACCGTATCGCTCAGACCGGGCAGCCCCGCAGCACATCGGCCATACGCTTACTGCTGCTGCCTTCCGGCCCTGACAGGGTTCACGCTGACAAATCGCACAGGACCCGGCCTTCATCGCAAATACGGCTTCCACAGTATATCAAATCACTGCGAAAAAAGCAAGGGTCGTCAAAAATTTCCTCTTTACAAACGGCGGAAAATGTGTTATAGTACCATCTGCAGCGAGCGCGGGGCATTAGCGCAGCTGGTAGCGCACCACACTGGCAGTGTGGGGGTCAGCGGTTCGAATCCGCTATGCTCCA
>CAMJPQ010000105.1 GCA_946407745.1 uncultured Clostridia bacterium | reverse complement strand
CTCTTTAGGGGAAGGTGGCAGCGCCGTGAGGCGCTGACGGATGAGGTCGTGCCGCTGGTTAGCAACCCTGCTGCTGGCATGTGACCCAAATCTCCCCAGTTCACTGGGTTCGTAGCGCCCGGAAAACAGTCCAGTGGACTGTTTTCAGCGGAGAACGGGCGGCAGCCCCGGAGAGATGTCGCGCAAGCGACAGAGGGGCCGTCCTCCCCCAGGTTCTCCGTCACACGCGGGGTAAACCGTATTGCATAGTCTTGTGTGAAGTGCGTGTGTTGTGCCGCGAGGCATAGACAGCGCACTTTTGCGCTTTTGGGGCGCCCATGGGTTGTTCTTTGGTTACGCATACGGAAATGGGTGTGGTGCGGGGATGCGGAGCTGACCTCATCCGGCCTTCGGCCACCTTCCCCAAATGGGAAGGCTGACTGGCAGGCGATAGTGCAGGCCTTCCCCTCTAGGGGCCGTAGCGCCCGGAAAACAGCCCAGTGGGCTGTTTTCAGCGGAGGCCGGGCGGCAGCCCCGGAGAAGGTGGCAGCGCCTTCAGGTGCTGACGGATGAGGTCCTCCCGCCAGGCAGCACCCCCCAATGCTGCCATGCGAACAAAATCGCCCCAGTTTACTGGGGAGATGTCGCGTAAGCGACAGAGGGGCCAGCCGGAGAAGGGGCGGTATGATCTGAAGACCGGCTGTGCGCGCAGCCGGTTTTTCACGGCACGGCGTTGTCAGGCAAGGTTGCACTTTTCCGAAACTATGGTAGAATAGCATGGTATTCTTTTCCAGAACGACCAACACCGGAGGACGAAATGCTGACCTTTACGCGACGAGGCAATGGCGACACGCAGGCCATTGGTTCCCTGAATCTGCCGGAGTGGCTGTGCGGGCTGCTCCGCTCGCGGGGAATGGACACCGAGGAAAAGGCCAGGCTTTTTTTGAATCCGTCCTTAAGCCAGCTGCACAACCCGATGCGCATGGCGGACATGGACAAGGCTGTGTCATTGCTGACGCAGGCCAGAGACAGCGGACGGAAGGTGATGGTGTACGGCGACTATGACTGCGACGGTGTCTGCGCGGCGGCGATCATGCTGGAAACACTGGCGGAATTTGGCGTTGAGGCGGACTTTCGCATTCCCTCCAGGCACCAGGAGGGCTACGGACTGAACAGCGGGGCGGTGCGCGAGATTGCCTCCGCCGGGTGGAACATCCTGCTGACGGTGGACTGCGGCGTGACCAACCATGAGGAGGTGCGTCTGGCCCGGCTGCTGGGCATGACAGTGATTGTGACCGACCACCACCAGCTGGCGGAAACGCCGTCTCCCGCGGACGCGGTGCTGAACCCGCTGTGCGGCGATTACCCGTTCCGCAGGCTGTGCGGAGCCGGCGTGGCGCTGAAGCTGCGGCAGGCGCTGCTGGGAGAGGGCGCGGTGGAGCGCTGCCTGGACCTGGCGGCGCTGGCCACCGTGGCGGACCTGGTGCCCCTGATTGATGAAAACCGCGTGATTGTGGCGGAGGGGCTTCGCTGCCTGTCCGCGGGGAGGCGGCCGGGGCTACAGAAGCTGATGACGCTGGCGGAGGTGAAGGCCCCTGTGAGCGCCGGGCATGTGGCCTTCCGCCTGGCGCCGCGCATCAATGCCAGCGGGCGCCTTGCGGACGCGTCCCCCTGCGTGGAGCTGCTGACCACCGAAAACGAGGAGAGGGCGGCGGAAATTGCCCTGATGCTGCACCAGCTGAACGAGCAGCGGCAGGCCATGCAGACGGACATCACCGCGCAGGCGGAGCAGAAGGTTTCCGCCGAGATGGATTTTTACACAGACCGCGCCATTGTGGTGATGGGCGAGGACTGGGACAGCGGCATCATCGGCCTGGCGGCCGGGCGGCTGTGCGAGAAGTATCACTATCCGGCCGTGGTGCTGAGCAAAAAGGAGGACGGCACGGCGGTGGGCAGCTGCCGCTCCATACCGGGGGTGAATATCCACGCGCTGCTGACGCGCTGCGCGGACCTTTTCATCCGCTACGGCGGGCACGAAATGGCGGCCGGCCTGACCATCCGCGCCGAGCTGGTGCCGGAGCTGAAGCGGCGGCTGAACCTGTACATCGACGAGAGCTGCGACCCGCGCTGCTACCTGCCCCAGGAGGAATACGACCTGCAGCTACCCCTTGGCAGGGTGAGCCTGAACATGGTGGAGGAGCTGGAGCTGATCCAGCCGGTGGGCTTCGGCAACCCGGCACCGCAGTTTCTGGGCAGGGGGCTGGAGGTGCAGCAGCTCAAGACGGTGGGGCGGGACAATTCGCACCTGAAGCTGCTGCTCTCAGAGGGCGACGAGGTGCGCCCGGGCATCGCGTTCCGCCAGGCGCAGGCTGCCGGTAAGGGCTGGAGATATGTGGACGCGCTGTTCGTGCCCGAAAAGAATGTATTCATGGATACCGTGAGCGTGCAGCTGAACGTAAAGGCGCTCACCGCCGCGGAGGGCGAGCAGGCGCTGCCGCCGGAGGAGAGCCTGTTCCCCTCCCTCCTGCGGGAGATGACTGCGCTGGCGGAGGCGGAGATGCCGGCCTCCGGCGCGGAGGAGGCATTCAGCCCCCTGACCGAGGCGGCGCTGAAGCAGCTGCTGGCAGGCGGCATGGGCGTGCTGTGCGTGGCCCACACAAGGGGCCGCGCCGCGGCGGCCGCTGCCCTCGGACTGATGGACGTGGCACTTGCCGCGACGGAGGAGGAGCGGCCCTTCAACCTGCTGCTGCTGAACCCGGACATCCCGCGCCTGCGGGATGTGTGGCAGTACGCGGTGCTGCTGGACGGCTGCCTGCTGCCCGGAGAGGCACAGGCCCTGCGGGAAAAATGCCCCCGCGCGAAGCTGCACCGCCTTTCGCCCAACACCACGCTGAAGCAGGCCCTGCGGGAGCTGCTGCCCACGGTGGAGCAGCTGCGCGCGCTGTATGTGAGCGCCAGCAGCCGGCAGCGCAGCCGGCAGATGATGTCGCTGGGCGCGCTGTGCCAGGACAGCGGGCTGACCCAGCCCCAGGCGCACATCGGCCTGACGGCCTTCCGCGAGGTGGGGCTGTGCGCCTACGAGACCTCGCCGCTGGCGCTGCGTGTTTTGCCCAGGCAGGCGGGCGACAGGGCGGATATTCTCTCCGCGCCGATACTGAAGTACCTTCGCGGTATTTCCCTGTGAGGCGGGCGCTCTGCCGCTGTTGACAGACGGCGGCGGTTGTGGTAAGCTTTTTCTATCCTGATAGACGAAGGGGCGGGAAGATGCGCAAGTAACGGTATTTGATGTCAGAGGAAGCCGCGCGCGGCGCGGTTTGTTTCAGGCGTCAAAATACCGGAGCGCAGATTCCGGCTTTTTTCGTGCCGCGCTGTCTCCGCTTTGACGCCTCTTGGGGGAGGTGTATTGCATGCTGTCGGTGCAGCATTTCACAGTGATACAGAATCAGGACCTGAGAACACTGATCAGGGATTTGTCCTTCACCCTGTCCGGCACAGAGCGCCTGGCGGTGATTGGCGAGGAAGGAAACGGCAAATCCACCCTATTGAAGGCGATTGCCGAGCCGGACAGGCTGCGGCCCTGGGCCGAGGTGACCGGGAAGGTGAGCTGCGCGGGGGAAAGAATCGGCTACCTGGCGCAGGAGGCCCCCGCGGAATGGAGCGGGCGGGCGGCGTACGAGATCTGCATGGAAAGCCCGGCCTTTGCGGAAACGAAGCCGGGGGAGCTGGCCGCGCTGTGCCGGCAGCTCTCCATGGACCAGGGGCTGTGCTGGGCGGAAACGCCCTTCGGACAGCTTTCCGGCGGCGAAAAGGTGCGCCTGCGCATGCTGACGCTGCTGTGCGAAAGGCCGACGATGCTGCTGCTGGACGAGCCGGGCAACGACCTGGACACCGACGCGCTGGAGGCCCTGGAGCGGTACCTGCTGTGCTGCGCCCTGCCGGTGATGTATGTCAGCCACGATGAGGCGCTGCTGAGGAGCACCGCGACACAGGTGCTGCACCTGGAGTCCATACACGGCAGGGCGGAGCCGCGCTGGACCTGGGCCAGAGAGCCCTATGCCGCCTACACGGCGAACCGCCGCTCGGCGCTGGACCGCCAGGAGAGCCTGTGGAAGCAGGACCAGCGGGACAGGCGCATACGCGATGAGAAAATGCGGCGCATCGAAAACGCAGTGGAGCACGCGCAGGCGGCCATTTCCCGCGCGGATCCCCACGGCGGGAGGCTGCTGAAGAAAAAGATGAAGGCCGTGAAAAGCCTGCAGCACCGCTATGAGCGGGAGGACAGCGAAGCGGTGGAGCGCCCGGCGGAGGAATACCCCATGCAGGCTCTCTTTGAGGGGGCGGAGGCGGTGCCGGCCGGAAAAACCGTGCTGGACCTGAAGCTGCCGGAGCTGACCGCGGGAGATAGGGTGTTGGCCGGAGAGGTAGCGCTGCGCGTGCGCGGCTCGGAGAAGGTGCTGCTGACCGGGCCAAACGGCGCCGGCAAAACCACGCTGCTGCGCGTGATAGAGCGCACGCTGCGGCAGGACGCCAGCCTGCGCGTCGCCCTGATGCCCCAGCGGTATGAGGACCTGCTGGATCTGGACGAAACGCCGGTGAGGTACCTGCACCGGGACGGCAGCAAGGAGCAGCTGACCTTTATCCGCTCCACGCTGATCGCGATGAAGTTCAGCCGGGATGAGCTGGAGCATCCGCTGGGCAGCCTGTCCGGCGGGCAGAAGGCCAAGGTGCTGCTGCTGCGGCTGATGATGGCGCGGCCGAATGTGCTGCTGATGGACGAGCCGACGCGCAATCTCTCTCCCCTTTCCGCGCCGGTGATGCGGGAGGCGGTATGCTCCTTCCCCGGAGCGGTGATCTGCGTGACGCACGACCGGCTGCTGATGGAGAGGTGGCCGGGGCGGATACTGCGCTTGGGGCGGGAGGGGCTGATGCTGGTTCAAAATCCCGCTTGACGAAACGGGGGTCATGTTATATACTGAAAACCGCTGAAAAAGCGGGTGCTTCTCAGCCCGGAGTGGGAAATGTTTCGGCTCTTTACGAGCGTTTCGCTGCTCTGAGTGCGATGACAGACAGGGGGCAGGTGAAAACCTGCTCTTGTTCTTTATTGCTTCGGCGTGGTACAGCTGCCGAAGCAATGATGAGGAAAGCGATACCTCTCCGCCCGAAAGGAGGTGTGACACCGTGTATTCATCCTTTGAAGCGCTGCCCCTGGACCAGATGCTGGCCCGTGTGAAAAAGTACAATCCCGGCGACGGGTACCTGCTGGTGGAAAAGGCCTACCGCTTTGCCGAGCAGGCCCATGCCAACCAGGTGCGCCTCAGCGGGGAGCCGTATATCGTGCACCCCGTGGTGGTGGCCAGCATACTGACCGAGCTGATGATCGACCCGCCGACCATTGCCGCCGGCCTTTTGCACGACACAGTGGAGGATGTGCCCACGGTGTCGCTGGAGCTGATTCGGGAGCAGTTCGGCGATGAGGTGGCCGAGCTGGTGGACGGCGTGACCAAGCTGAACAAGCTCAACTTCGCCAACCGCGAGGAGGCGCAGGCCGAGAGCCTGCGCAAGATGATCCTGGCCATGAGCAAGGACATCCGCGTGGTGCTGATCAAGCTGGCGGACCGCCTGCACAACATGCGCACGCTGAAATCACAGAAGCCGGAGCGCCAGAAGCCCATCGCGCAGGAGACGCTGGACATCTATGCGCCGCTGGCGCACAGGCTGGGCGTATACGCCATCAAGCAGGAGCTGGAGGACCTGAGCCTGCGCTACATCGACCCGGAGGGCTACCAGAGGCTGGTGCAGCTGGTGGGTCTCAAGCGGCAGGAGCGGCAGGACAATATCCGCATGGTGATCGGCGAGCTGAGCGAGCGGCTGGACCAGGAGGGCATACAGTACGATATCGACGGCAGGCCCAAGCATTTCTATTCCATCTACCGGAAAATGGTGCTGCAGCACAAGTCCTTTGACCAGATCTACGACCTGATCGCCATCCGCGTGCTGGTGAACAGTGTGGCGGACTGCTATCACGTGCTGGGCATTGTGCACACACTGTGGAACCAGGTGCCGGGCCGCTTTAAGGACTATATTTCCGTGCCGAAGGCGAACATGTACCAGTCGCTGCACACCACGGTGGTGGGCGGGCGCAAGCTGCCCTTCCCCTTTGAGGTGCAGATACGCACCTGGGAGATGCACCGCGTGGCGGAGTACGGCATCGCGGCGCACTGGCGCTACAAGGAGGGCGGCGGCGCGGCCAACGACCTGGACAGCAAGCTGTACTGGGTGCGGCAGATACTGGACTGGCAGAGCGATACGCGCGACAGCAAGGAATTTATAGACACACTGAAGACCGACCTCTTCTCGGAGGAGGTATTCCTTTTCACCCCCAAGGGCGATGTGGTGAGCATGACCAAGGGCGCCACCCCGCTCGATTTTGCCTACGCCATTCACTCCGGCGTGGGCAACCGCTGCGTCGGCGCGAAAATCAACGGGCGCATCGTGCCGCTGGATACCGAGCTGAAAACCGGAGACCGGGTGGAGATTATGACCTCCGCCTCCTCCAAGGGGCCGAGCATCGACTGGCTGCGCATCTGCCACACCGCGCAGGCGAAAAACAAAATCCGCCAGTTCCTGAAAAAGGAGAGGCGGGAGGAAAACATGGAGCTGGGCCGCTCCATGCTGGAGCATGAATGCAAGCGCCGGGGCGTGGCGCTCGGCGAGCTGATGAAGCCGGAGTGGTGCGAGGGCATACTGCGCAAGTATGGCCTGCAGGAAACGGACGACATCTTTGCCGCGGTGGGCTACGGCGGCATGAGCGCCAGCTATGTGGTGTCCAAGCTGGTGGAGGAGCAGAAGGCGCACGAGCCCGCGCAGGCTGCCCTGCCCAAGGAGGACGCGGAGGATGTGCACCACGGCAAGGCCATCAACGGCATCTACCTGGTGGGCAGCCCCGAGCTGGATATACCGGTGCACTTCGGGCTATGCTGCAACCCGCTGCCGGGAGACGACATCGTGGGCTACATCACCCGCGGGCGCGGCGTGACCATCCACAAGGCGGACTGCGCCAACATCAAGCACGGCGAGGCCGAGCGCCGGGTGGCTGTGGCCTGGGCGGACGAGGGCCCGGTGGGCACCTTCTGCGCGGCCATCAAGATCATCGCAAAGGACAGGGTGGGCCTGATGGCGGACATCACCAGCTTCATCGCGGGGATGGGCGTGTCCATGCGGAAGATTTCCACCAGCGTGAACAGCAAGCGCGACGCCACCATCCGCCTGGTGCTGGAGGTGCGCAGCAAGGAGCAGATCGACGCCGTGACCCGCCAGCTGCAGAAGCACAGTGATGTGATGGATGTGTTCAGGGATAACTGAGGATGCATGGAAGGCGCCATGATTTAACACCGCCCCGCGGGAGAATTGCCTGCGGGGCGGTTTTTATACTGCGGGGTTTTGCGCTGCGCGCGGGCTTGCCCCTGCGGGGGGATTGCGCTGCGCGCGGCTTTTCCCCTGCGGGGGCTTTGTGCGCTCTGCCCGTTGCGCGGCGCGGATACCCGCCTGCGGCGGGCGCTCGTATGGAAGTGGGTTCTATGTTTAGCGGACTTTTCGTCCGGGCGAAAAGTCCGGGAAAAGCCCGCCGGGGGGACTCGAAAGTGTGATCGGTCCCCCCGGACCCCCAGGTTCTCCGTCACACGCGGGGTAAACCGTATTGCATAACCTTGTGTGGTGATGCTTGTGTTGTGCCGCGAGGCATAGACAGCGCACTTTTGCGCTTTTGGGGCGCCCATGGGTTGTTCTTTGTTTGCGCATATGGAGATGTGAGGGGTATGGGGATGCGGAGCAGACCCACTGGCGCTTCGCACCGGTCTCCCTTAAGGGAGACTTGGCAGGCAACAAACCAGGCCTTCCCTCTTTAGGG
>CAMJPQ010000104.1 GCA_946407745.1 uncultured Clostridia bacterium | reverse complement strand
GTGCCGAAGGCGGGACTTGAACCCGCACGGTTTAAGGCCAACAGATTTTGAGTCTGCCGCGTCTGCCATTCCGCCACTTCGGCGCTGATTGGATTATAACATAGTTTTGCGGAAAAGCAAGTCAGATTTTCTGTACCGGCGGCCAGTCCCCTGTTTGATGCATTTCTCATCAACTTCTCATCCTTCCTTTTCCCCTTTCAAAGGACAGGAGCGAAAAGAAGTGCTATACTGTGCGTGTAACCTGAGTTTTTGAGAGAGGAGCGTATGAGAATGGCTGCTTACACGATTGAGGATGTTGAACTGATCCGCCGCAAGAGCGGCATCAGCTATCAGGAGGCCGTGGCGCTGCTTGACTATCACAACGGCAATGTTGCCCGTGCGCTGATTGACCTGGAGCGCAATGGGAAAATTCTTCCCCAGGAGGAGACAGCGCAGCGCAGCCGCCCGGACGCAGAGGCTCAGAAGCCCGGGCTGTTTCAGCGGCTGTACCGCTCGCGTTTCCGCGTCAGCAAGGGCGACAAGCTTGTGCTGAATGTTTCCACGCTGCTGGCCATCGCGGCGCTTGTGTTCAGCCCGCACATGGTGCTGTTCTGCGCGTTTCTTTCGCTGATTTTCGGCTACCGGCTTTCGGTGGACACGGAGGAAGCCAACTATTCCTCCGACAGTCTGGATGAAATGGTGCGCAGCGCAGCCCAGAACGTGCGCCAGTCCGTGAATGAAATGGCCAGGGACTTCAACGCCGCCATGCGCGACAATGCGGCGCAGAAGCCGGAGAGAAAGGCAGCCCCCGACCAGAATGCGGATGGGGCGGCGAGGAAGAGCTATTACACGGCGAATCCGGCCATGAACCGCCCCCGCACGGGCAACCCCTCTGGTGCAGCGCCTACCATGCAGATGCCCGTCAAGGTCGGCAGCCGCGACGGCCAGGTGAGCATTGAGCGGGACGACGACGGCTACACCAGCGCGACGATTGAATAATTCCGCCGTGCTGCGCAGACATTGCGCGCCGTCACCGGGCGCCTGCACTTTCCAAAGGCGCCCGTGTGTGCTATACTCCTGTGCATAGCGAAGGAGGATTTCCGCATGAGCCGCATACTGATTGTCGAGGACGAGAAGAAGATCGCCCGTTTCCTTGAACTGGAGCTTTCCCACGAGGGCTATGAGGTACTGACCGCCGGGGACGGGCGCACCGGACTGGAGACCGCGCTGAGAGAGCAGCCGGACCTGATTGTGTTGGATCTGATGCTGCCGGAGCTGAGCGGTATCGAGGTCTGCCGCCGCCTGCGCCATGAGAGTGATGTGCCCATCATCATGCTCACCGCCAAGGATGACGTGAGCGACAAGGTGATGGGCCTGGATATGGGCGCTGATGATTATATGACCAAGCCCTTCGCCATTGAGGAGCTGCTGGCCCGCATCCGCGTGGGGCTGAAAAAGCACAGGGACGGCGCTTCTGGCGCTCCCGCCTCCGTGCTGAAGGCAGGCCAGCTGACGCTTGATCCGTCCAGCTATGCCGTTTCCTTTGACGGACAGCCGATCTCGCTGACAAAGAAGGAATTCGACCTGCTGCACTACCTGATGCTGCACAAGGGGCAGGCCGTGACCCGGGACGCGCTGCTCTCTGACGTGTGGGGCTATGACTATGCGGGCGACACCAATGTGGTGGACGTGTACATCCGTTATCTGCGCCACAAGATCGATGACGTTTTCGGCATACGCACCATACAGACCATCCGCGCCGTCGGATACATGTTTATCTATGAGTAAGAAAAGAGTAGACGTCGCCCCGCCGCAGGAAGCGGTGACCGAGCACGACGCGCAGCGCTTCAACCGCCTGTCCGCCACGGTGAACGCGTCGCTGAAAAAAGGCGTCAACCAGGCCAGGCTTTCGCTGACCTATCACATTTCCCTTCATTATTGTGCCCAGCTGCTGCGCTCCTTCCTGTGGGCGCTTTTGCTGATCACGCTTGTTTTTCTGGGAGCGGAGGGCTGGCGTGTTTCACGCGTATGCGCCCGCGTCGCTCAGTCCCTGCCTGACAGCGGCAGCGAGTACAGCCAGCTGATCATCCAGTCCGACGAGATCTCCGCCACACTGCTGGAGGAAGGCGCTGCGGATGTGACGCTGCTCCCCCGCGGGCTGAGCGAGGTCTGCTTCCCCCTGAGCATAGAAGCGGGAGGCGCAGCGCGGGTCGCTCAGATCACCCTTCGCACACTGCCCATGGCGCAGCGATGGTGCCTGATGGCGCTGGCCCTGCTGCTGTGCGACGGCATGCGCATGCTCTACTTCACTCACCATCACCGCCGCCTGGACAAGCGGGTGCTCGCACCCATACGGGACATCACCGCCCTGGCCGCTACGCTGTCCGCCTCCAATCTCTCCAACCGCATCAACGAGGCCGGCACCAAGGATGAGCTGCGCGACCTGGCGGTGGTCATCAACAGCATGCTGGACCGCATCGAGCAGAGCTACAACAGTGAAAAGCAGTTTGTGTCCGACGCCTCCCATGAGCTGCGCACACCCATCGCGGTGGTGCAGGGCTACGCGGACATGCTGCGCCGCTGGGGCAAGGATGACCCCGAGGTGCTGGAGGAGGGCCTGACCGCCATTGCCAACGAGAGCGAAAACATGAAGGAGCTGGTGGAAAACCTGCTTTTCCTCGCGCGGCATGACAAAAAAACGCTGATGATGGAAATGACTCCCTTCGACCCCTGCGAGGTGCTGGAGGAGGTACACCGCGAGGCCGAGCTGGTCACCCCGCAGGACCAGTTCCTGCTTGACCCGCTAGAGCACTGCGTGATCGAGGCCGACCGTGCCATGGTCAAGCAGGTCACGCGCATCCTGCTGGACAACGCGGTCAAGTATACTCCGCCAGGCGGCACCATCACGCTGGGCTGCAGCGTTCGCACAGACGGCTGCCAGCTGAGCGTCAGCGACAACGGCATCGGCATTGCCAGCGAGGACCTTCCGCATATCTTCGACCGCTTCTACCGCGCGGACAAGGCCAGAAAGTCGGAAAATGGCGGACACGGACTTGGGCTGTCCATCGCCCGCATCATTGTGATGGCCCACGGGGGAAAAATCCGTGTCCGATCCAAGGTCGGCGAAGGCACCACCTTCCTGGTGCTGCTGCCCCTGAAACCGGAAGAAGCAAAGGAAGCGGTCCAGAGCTGATCTTACACCTGTATACGTCGCCTTCCCGCAGGCCGGGAAGGTTTTTTCTTTGGAAGCTGAGGTGTGCTTCAATGCTTGCCGCCGCATTTTTGCGGTTGACAGTCCATTGGAGTGAACGTAAAATAAATTTGAAAGAACTTTCTCCACAAGGAGGAACCCTGATGCAGTTTTCTTTAGACTGGCTGACTGATCCCGAGGTTTTTTCCGTGGGCGAAATGCCTCCTGTCTCCGACCACGCCTTCTACGCGAGCCTCAGCGAGGCGGAGAAGGGCGTCTCCTCGCTGAGCGAAAGCCTGGACGGCGTATGGCAGGCCTCACTCAGCCACAGCGCGGACACCCCCATGCCCGACCGGCTCACCGAGTGGCAGCCGTTCACCGTGCCGGGCGAGCTGCAGCTGCAGTTCCCGGACTGGGACTGGCCGCAGTATGTCAATGTGCAGTTCCCGTGGGACGGACATGAGGCGCTGCTGCCGCCCCAGGTTCCGTCGTACAATCCCACAGCGACCCTCCGGAAGACCTTCGTTCCCCATCGCAGAGGCGACGGCCGGGTGCTGCTGCGCTTCGGCGCGGCGGAGAGCGGCCTGGCCGTGTGGCTCAACGGCACCTTCATCGGCTACGCGGAGGACAGCTTTGTGCCACACACCTTCGACATCACCTCCGCGCTCAGGGAGGGTGAGAACGAGCTGCTGGTGCGCCTGTTCAAGTTTACCTCCGCGTCCTGGATGCAGGATCAGGATTTCTGGCGGTATTCCGGCCTTCACCGCTCGGTCAGCCTGATTTACCTCCCGGAGACCCACCTGCGCGACATGCAGGTGCGCCCTCTGTTAAACGAAGATTGCTCCTCCGCCACACTGGCGGCAGAGCTGCAGCTGGACAACCCCGACGGGCAGGTGCGGCTCAGCCTGACAGACAGTGACGGCAGCGTGATGCTGACCGAGTGCGCAGGCGCCGAGGAAACCGTTTGCTTCAATGTGCCTGTACCCGGCGTGCGCCTGTGGTCTGCGGAATCCCCCGCGCTGTACACCGTGCAGGTGGAGCTGCTCAGCAGCCGCGGACAGACAGTGGAGGTCAGCCGCACAAGGATAGGCTTCCGCCGTTTTGAAATGAAAGACCGGCTGATGCTGCTCAACGGCAGGCGGCTGGTGTTCCACGGGGTCAACCGCCACGAGTTCGACGCTGTGCGCGGCCGTGTGGTGACGGAGGACGCGCTTCGCCACGACCTGCTGGCCATGAAGTCGCTGAACATCAACGCGGTGCGCACCTGCCATTATCCCAACTGTGAGCGCTTCTACCAGCTGTGTGACGAGCTGGGACTGTACGTCATCGACGAAACGGACATTGAGAGCCACGGCACCTGGGCCAACGACCCGGAGAAGGGCCACGTGGTGCCCCACAACCGCCCCGAATGGCAGCAGGCGGTGCTGGCGCGCGGCCGCGCCATGCTGGAGCGGGACAAAAACCACGCCTGTGTGCTGATGTGGAGCTGCGGCAACGAGTCCTGGGGCGGAGAGGACCTGCTGGCGCTGTCCAACTATTTCCGGCAGAGGGACCCCACAAGGCTGGTGCATTACGAGGGTGTAACGCACACAAAGGAGTACTCCGACACCACGGACGTGTACAGCAGGATGTATTCCAAGCCCGCGGATATCGAGAAGTACCTGAACAGCGACCCGCCTAAGCCGTTCATCAACTGCGAGTATATCCACGCCATGGGCAATTCCTGCGGCGGCATGAGCCTCTACACCGACCTGGAGGACAGGTACCCCATGTACCAGGGCGGCTTCATCTGGGACTTCATAGACCAGGGAATCAAGAGCGTGAATCCGCTGGGGGAAACCCGCTGGATGTACGGCGGCGATTTCGGCGACCGCCCCAACGACGGTGAGTTCATCGGCAACGGCATACTGATGGCGGACAGGAGCCTCTCGCCCAAGGCACAGGAAGTGCGTCACCTGTTCCGCGAGGTGGACCTTCTGCCTGATGAAACCGGTGTGACCGTCCGCTCGCACCGCCTCTTTGCCCCACTGGAGGGCTTCCGCCTGGTGTGGGAGAGCCTGCTGGACGGTGAAAGGCTCGGCGAGGGAGCCTGCGCGCTGCCTGCCGTCGCCCCCGGCGAAAGCGTCCATATTGACCTGCCCTTGATGGGCTTTGACTTCTCATCCGGCGAGCTGGTGCAAACCGTGCGCCTGGTCACTACCGTAGGTCCCCTGCCGGAGGGCACGGTACTCTCCGTCGGACAGCGCGTCTGGTCCAAGCCCGTGCCGAGCGTGCCTGCCGCGCCCGCGAAGCTGTGCGCGTGTGACTGCAACATCGGCATCCGGGAGGATCAGCTGCAGGCGATGCTCAGCCGCGGCAAGGGACTGATTTCCCTGCTGGACGGCGCGGGGCGGGAAATGCTTCTGCAGCCGCCGAAGCTGTCTCTCTTCCGGGCGCCCACCGACAATGACAACGGCAACCGCGACGCGCTGGAAGAGGGCGTGTGGCATATGGTCTCCCGCTACAGCCTGCTTTCAACTGTGCGGCAGGAAGGGAATGTGTGCGTCTTTACATGGCAGCACGAGGCGCTCAAGGGCTCTCCCGTCACCCTGAAGCTGGCCTTCTGGGCCGATCACATGGATGTGGCGCTGGACTTTGACGGCGCGGAGGGGCTGCCCAAGCTGCCCGCCTTCGGCCTGAGCCTGGTGCTGGACAGCCGCCTGTCCAATGTGACTTACTACGGCCTCGGCCCGGAGGAAAACTATGTGGACCGCCGCGAGGGCGCCTTCCTCGGCACCTATTCTTACCCGGCAGCGGAGGGCTGGACACGCTACCTGCGCCCGCAGGAGAGCGGCAACCGCGGCGGCGTGCGCTGGCTGCGCCTCACGGACGCAGACGGGCACGGCCTGCAGCTTGAGGGCGACGCTCTGGAGGTGAGCTGCACCCCCTACCTGCCCGAGCAGCTGATGGCCGCCGCGCACCCGGACGAGCTGCCAAAGCCTACCCGCACTGTGCTGGATATTGCCTGCCTTCGCCAGGGCGTGGGCGGCGATGACAGTTGGGGCGCCCCCGTTCATCCGGAATTCTGCTACCCCTCTGACCAGCCAAGGCATCTCAGGTTTACACTGCGCGCCATCTGATGCGTACAGCGGAGCGTCTCCCACCGGGGGGCGCTCCTTTATTTGCCGGAATCGCTGGGCACATATCTTTTTTTAACGCACGAACAGCAGTTAGATTTATCTTACTAAATTTAGCTATTTCTAACACATTGACAATACTTTGACATACATATATAATTCAGGCAGGTCTGTCATATCACAGATGATATGTGACCCTCCACCGAGTTGACGAAGGAGGATGAGAACATCCATGGATGAAAAGTACCAGGAGCTGCAAAAGCTCATCGAAGCCCAGAAGGGGCAGCCTGGCGCGCTGATGCCCGTGCTGCAGGGCGCGCAGAACATCTTCGGCTGTGTGCCGGAGGATGTACAGAAGATTATTGCCGACGGGCTTGGCGTCACCCTGAGCGATGTATACGGTGTGGCCACATTCTATGCCCAGTTTTCCCTCCATCCCAAGGGAACCTACCTCATCAGCGTATGTCTGGGCACCGCCTGCTACGTCAAGGGCAGCCAGAGCATACTGGACAAGCTGGCTGAGGTTCTGCAGATTCCGGTCGGCGGCACCACGCCCGACGGTCTGTTTACCCTGGAGCCCACGCGCTGCCTGGGCGCCTGCGGCCTCGCGCCGGTCATGATGATCAACGGCGAAGTGTACGGCCGCCTCAAGCCCGACGATGTGCCCGGCATCATTGCCAAGTACCGCGAAACGGCGGCTGAGGCATGAAAGAGATAGCGCTGCACCTGCTGGACATTGTGCAGAACAGCGTACGCGCCGGCGCCAGTGTGGTGGAGATCGGGTTTGACCTGGACAGCAGCGGTATGCTGGTCATGTCCGTCGCCGACGACGGCTGCGGCATGTCGCCCGAGCTGCTTGAGCGCGTCCGTTCACCGTTTACCACCACACGCACGACGCGCAAGGTCGGGCTGGGCATTCCGCTGCTGATGCAGAACGCGGTGCTCTCCGGCGGTGGGCTGGAGCTGAACAGCGAGGAGGGCCGCGGCACTGTGCTGAAGGCCACTTTCAATACCCGCTCCATCGACTGCCTGCCCCTGGGCGACCTGGCCTCCACCATGGCGACCATCATCATGGGCAGCCCCGACAGGCCGGAATTCCATCTGCGCTGCCACTCACCCGAGGGGGAGATGAGCTTCACCACGGAGGAAGTGCGCGCTGTGCTGGGAGAAGACGTGCCGCTTTCGGAGCCTGCCGTGTCCGGCTGGATACAGCAATCCATACAGGAAGAAATTGAACCGATCTTTGGAGGGATAATGCGATGAAATCTCTGGCAGAACTTGAAGCGATCCGCAAGGCGACCATCTCGAAGATCAACCTGCGGAACGAGGACAAGGACGGCGCGACCCGCGTGGTCGTCGGCATGGCCACCTGCGGCATCGCCGCCGGCGCGCGCCCTGTGATGCTGTCCTTTGTGGAGCAGGTGGAAAAGAAGAACCTTCAGCATGTGACCGTCAGCCAGACCGGCTGTGTGGGCATGTGCCGCCTGGAGCCCATGGTGGATGTGTACGTGCCCGGCCATGAAAAGGTGACCTATGTGCACGTGAAGCCGGACATGGTGGAGCGCATTGTGACTGAGCACATTCAGGGCGGACATCCCGTGACCGAATACACCATCGGCGCGGCGGAAAACAATTAATTGGAGGAATAGGGAATGGAAATCTATCGCGCGCATGTACTGGTCTGCGGTGGTACCGGCTGTTCTTCCTCCGGTTCTGCCACCCTGATCGAGCGCTTCAATGAAAAGCTGGCTGAGAACGGCCTGGACAAGGAAGTCAAGGTTGTGCGCACCGGCTGCTTCGGCCTGTGCGAGGCCGGCCCCGTGGTCATCATCTACCCCGACGGCA
>CAMJPQ010000103.1 GCA_946407745.1 uncultured Clostridia bacterium | reverse complement strand
CCGGCTCATTCTAAATCAATCCGATGAATATGTGAACAACGTGAATTTGTTTTTGCTGTACTGAAGTATCCCATCCTTTTGCATCTGAGAAAGCGCCACCGACATGGCGGCCCGTTCGACGCAGAGGTAGTCCGCCAGCTGCTGGCGGTTATAGGGGATGGTAAAGGACAGGCTGCCGCACCGGTCTGCTTCCGATGACAGGTAAGACAGGAGCTTTTCCTTGGTAGATCGTTTGCTGATATGATTGATTTTATCATGCATCCGCAGAGATTTGCCTGCGATCACATTGACCAGATTGCGGATCAGCTGAGCATGGTGGGAACAGGTATTTGAACAGGCTGAGAGAATGCGGTTGATGTTCAATAGCAACACCTGGCAATCGGCTTCGGCGACCACGCTCACATTCAGCACACTCCCCATGGAGGCGGCGAATACCTCCCCACAGGAATCTCCGGGAGAAAGAATGTCCAGAATATTCCGATGTCCCCACACATCCTCCTGAACAATGACTGCGGAGCCGGATAGGACAATTCCCATGACCTCGGTGCTGTTTCCAGCTCTCAGGATATAGCTACCCTTGGGATAGGGTGTTACAACAGCGCTCATACACTGAAGGATCGACAGGATCTCCTCATCTGACATGGCCATAAAAAAGGGGGTATGCTTCAAAAGCGATAAATATGCTTTCATTTTCAGTCTCCTTGTTTGAAATCAAACAGACTTGTTGCTTAAATTTTAGTATCATTCAAGTACGGTGTCAACCGGAACAACAAATGGAGGTGGAATGAACATGATTCGGAGAATCATTGAAATTGATAGAGACGCCTGTACCGGCTGCGGTATTTGCGTGGAAGCCTGCCACGAAGGGGCTATCGGTCTGGAAAATGGGAAAGCAATTTTGCTCCGGGACGATTACTGCGACGGTCTTGGGGATTGTCTGCCTGCTTGTCCGGCGGGAGCGATCTCTTTTACAGAGCGGGAAGCCGCTGCTTACGACCATGCAGCAGTTCTGGCAAAGAAACAGGAGCATCCGCTCCCCTGTGGCTGTCCGGGGACAGAAGCACGAAGCATTCCCCGTCAAAGCTGCGACTGTTATGCAGCGCAGACCGAAAGCCGGCTGTCTCAATGGCCCGTCCAAATCAAACTGGCCCCTATCCAGGCCCCTTACTTTCAGGGGGCGTCCCTGCTGATCGCCGCCAGCTGCACGGCCTATGCTTATGCCTCTTTCCATGAGGATTTTATCGTCGGCCGCATCACTCTCATCGGCTGCCCCAAGCTGGACGGTGTGGACTATTCGGAAAAGCTGTCTCAGATCCTCAAAGGAAATGACATTCGGGACATTCTTCTGGTTCGGATGGAAGTCCCCTGCTGCGGCGGGCTGGAAAAAGCGGTTGAACGAGCGCTTGACAGCAGCGGGAAGGAAATCCCCTTCCGAACGCTTACGATTACCACTGATGGAAAAATGAAATAAAAAATGATATAAGGAGAACCCCAAATGGATCCTCAAATGTTTTGCTTTCAATGCGAACAGACCGCTGGGTGCAGCGGCTGTACCGGCAAGGCCGGTGTCTGCGGAAAAACTGCCGCTGACGCTGCGCTTCAGGATGCGCTGACCGGGGCCCTGATCGGCCTGGCCAGAGCAACAGACGGCGGCACTACCGGCTCCGCAGATGATAAGCTGGTGCAGGAAAGCCTGTTCTCCACCCTGACCAATGTGAACTTCGACGACGAGGCTCTTCGGGGTCTGATCGACCGGGTCCATGCCGAAAAGCAGCGGATGGTTCCTGACTGTGCCACCTGCGAAAATGCCTGCGGCCGTACCGCCGACTACGACATGAAGAAACTGTGGAACGCCCAGGAGGATATTCGGTCGCTGAAATCCCTGATCCTCTTCGGCATCCGGGGTATCGCCGCTTACGCCTACCACGCAAGCGTCCTGGGTTACCGGGACGAAGCCGTGAATCAGTTCCTGTACAAGGCGCTGTTTGCCCTGGGCGAGGACTGGGGGATGGAGGAGCTGCTGCCCATTATCATGGAGGCGGGCGAAAAGAACCTGACCATCATGGCATTGCTGGATCGGGCCAATACGGAAACCTACGGCACACCCGCTCCTGTTACCGTGTCTCTGACCATCGAGAAGGGCCCCTTCATCGTTATCACCGGCCACGACCTCTACGACCTGAAGTGCCTGCTGGAGCAGACGGAAGGAAAGGGCATCAACATCTACACCCACGGCGAAATGCTGTCCGCTCACGCCTATCCGGAGCTGAAGAAGTACCCCCACCTGAAGGGTAACTTCGGCACCGCATGGCAGAACCAGCAGAAGGAGTTTGCAGAGCTTCCCGCTCCCATCCTCTACACCACCAACTGCCTGATGCCGCCCAAGGCCAGCTACGCAGACCGTGTTTTTACCAGCGAGGCTGTGTCCTTTCCCAATTCCGTCCATATCGGTGAGGATCGTGACCTCACGCCCGTCATTGAAAAGGCACTGGAGCTGGGTGGTTACGCCGAAGACCGCCCCATGACAGGCATCAACGGCGGTGCCACCGTCATAACCGGCTTTGCCCGTGGCACTGTCCTGGGCGTGGCGGATAAGGTCATCGAGGCTGTGAAGGCCGGCGCCATCCGCCACTTCTTCCTGGTGGGCGGCTGTGACGGCATCCGCTCCGGCCGGGACTACTACACCGAATTCGTGAAGAAAACCCCTGCCGATACCGTCGTCCTGACCCTTGGCTGCGGCAAGTACCGCTTCAACGATCTGGATCTGGGTACCATCGGCGGTTTGCCCCGGCTGATGGATATGGGCCAGTGCAACGATGCCTACAGCGCCATTCAAGTGGCTGTGGCTCTGGCAAATGCATTTGACTGCGGCGTCAATGAGCTGCCCCTGTCTCTGGTGCTGAGCTGGTACGAGCAGAAAGCCGTCAGCATCCTGCTGACATTGCTGCACCTGGGCATCAAGAACATCCGCCTTGGCCCCACACTGCCTGCCTTTGTGTCTCCCAATGTGCTTTCCTTTCTGGTGGAACAGTACAATATTGCACCGATCACAACGCCGGACGAAGATATGAAGGCGATTCTGGGATGATGCAACTGTTTCGAAGCAGTTACAGACAAAGTGTCTTGGATGTAGACTTCCTGTCCTAAATTCTGTCACTTGCATGAAGCCCGCTGGCCGGAGTTACTCTGGGTATGCTGGTTCCGTTCGTCATCTACCGATTTGTGGCTAACGTTACGATTGTAGAATGATTGAAAAAATAGAACCAGAGAAAAAGCCGCCTGTACGAGCATTTAGTATGCCCGCACAGGCGGCTTGCTTTATCTCTGGCCATCAATCCAGAGGTTTATATTCTGTTACGGTTTTCAGGTATGCTGCCGGATCGTTGTAAATCAGATCGTCGAGCTCTGACCGCTGGTACATATTGTCGGCCACCTCGCTTTGGGCGGCGGTGCAGTCTATAGAAATCATACTGCCGTCAGCGAAGCACAGCTCCACACAGGCGGTATCGATATTAAATTCGCAGCTCAATAAATGCCTCATTGTGCTGATCTCCTTATGTGTTGTATTGATTTGTTCCTCCTGTCCTATATATATTTTGATGCTGTCTTATGACATTCTCATTTTATCAGAATCCAAAGAATCATCAAGTGAAGGGCAAAGGGACTCCGTTGAAAATGCAATATGGATACTGCTCCCACATTTTCGTGGGAGCTTTCTTTTGCCCAAAACAACGAAGGAGGAAATCAAAATGAAACAATCTGACAAACGCTTCCACACCATCGACGGCGAGACGCTGATGAGCCAGCCGCTCCAGCCGCTGAACTTTGTGGTGGACTCTCTGCTCTCTCGGGGCCTGCACATCCTTTCCCGTTCTGAATTTATCGGCACTCCCACGGAGCTGTCCCAGAAGATCGACCCCGACGGACGGGAGGGTATCACGCCGAAGAAGGTGTCCCGCATGATTCTGCAAAGTGTTGACGCTCTAAGCAAAAACGGTATTTTAGTGTCCGTTCGGCGCAGCAACGGAAAGCGAATCATCGAGCTGCGCCGTGCCTATAGTGACGATTCTCAGGGTGCCCCGGAAATCGACCCTTGCGACCCTGTTCCCGCCTGTGAGCCGATTTGAGCGGCTTTGCAGAGCGGGAGGCGTAACCACCCGGCCGCGAGAAATAAACGGCGCTGAAGCGGGATTTACCCCGAAAAGCAGGGGGATCTCGCCTAAAAATTAAAGATGTGGAGGTACATCAAAAATTATGAAGCAAACCAGTCAATGGGACTTTTTCCGTACGCCCAGCGGGCATGTTTCCTATAACAAAATCTGTCTGCGGTGCAAACATCCCTGTAAACAGAGTTACCGGGTAACGCTCCTGGCCTGCCCGTATTTTGAGCGGAAGCGGTAGAGCGAAAATTCCTCCCTTTTGGGAGGGCCAGCATCGCAATTGTCTGGTCGTCGGCACAGCCGCCGCCCGCCTTCCGCATAATTTCCGGGCAGTTGCCCGGACCCACTTTATCTACGACTTGGAGGATCTAAATGAAAAAAGATATTAAATTCAGTACCCGGATGGCTTCCGCTGACCGGGAGGTCATCAAGGAATTGGCAAAGCGCTCCGGAATGTCCATGAGCGACTATGTGACTGCATGCTGTCTGGGTAAGCAGGTCGTCATCATCGACGGGCTGAAGGAAGTGCTGAAGGAGCTGAAGTCCATCGGCAGAAATCTGAATCAGCTCGTCACTCTGGCGCACATGGGACGAGTCGCTGTTATCAATCTGGACAGCGTGCTTCAGGTGTTCTCTGAACTGCGTGATGCCGTCCGGATGATCCTGGAACGAAAGCGGTGGTGAACACAATGGCTATCGTATCGTTCACCAACTACAAGCGTGGCCAAAGCAGCGGCTGCATGGGCGCCGTGATGCGCTACACCATGCAGGACAAGAAAACACAGTTCGAGGGGCAGCGCTTGGTCACAGGGATCAACTGTCAGCCGGAAAGTGTCTACTCCGAGTTCATGATGACCAAGCGGCTCTACCACAAAACCGACGGTGTGATGTTCTACCACATGGTGCAGAGCTTCCCAAAAGACGAAGCGGTCGATCCGGCCACCGCTCATGCCGCCGCGCTGAAGCTGGCCGAGTACTACGAGGGCTGTGAGGTTCTGGTTTGTACCCACACTGACCGTGAGCATATACACTCACATTTCCTGATCAACTCTGTCAACTTCGACTCTGGCCGTAAACTGCACATCGCCAAGGAGCAGCTTCAGGAACTGCGGCAGCGCAACGATCAGGTGTGCATGGAATTTTCTCTTCCTGTGTTCGAACCCAGGGAGCAGAAGCAGAAAACAAAAACCATGACCATTGGCGAGTATCACACGGCGGCCCGTGGTCAGAGCAAAAAACTGCAGCTCATGAATATCATCAACGACTGTATGCGCCACGCCTCCAGCCGGAATGAGTTCATTGCCTTGATGGAGAGCGAGGGTTTCAAAGTCCGCTGGGAGAAGTCCCGGAAAAACATCACCTACACCACACCCAGCGGTTGGCAGTGCCGTGACCGCCTGCTGTTCGGGGACAAATATCTGAAGGAGAATATGGAATATGAATTCAGGATCAGAGAAGAAATTATCCATGGACGAGCTCATGGCACTGAACCAGCCCGTTCAGACGGCACAGTCTACACCACAGCCGACAGCGCAGGAGCCGACGCCTCCGCCCGAAGCGTATCCCACGAAAGAGGAATGGGAGGATCTGGTGGAGTACCTCTACACGCTGGGGTATCACGCGGAGAGACAGGCCGGCCACCAGAAGAAGATCAGCGAGTCGCTGGCGCAGCTCCCGACACGGGCGCAGATGGACGAACTGCTGAAAGCGGTGAAGCGTCTGGAGGAGATGGCAGAACAGGCTGGGAAGAAGAAAGAGAAGCGTTTCTCCATCCCCAGCATCAGACTGCCCAAACTGCATCTTCCGGAATCGGACTGGCCGACGGTGGTGACCATTTTGATGGCGCTGGCAGTGTTGTTCCTGATGTGGTGGGCCTGGGGCGGAGACTGGAGCAGTCTCAGTCTGCTGGACCTGTGATGGACAGCACCACCATGCGTCATCACGCAGACAGCAAAACGCTCCGCAAAGAAAAGGAAAAGAAAATCGCCCTCGGTCAGAAAGAGGACGATCACGAAGATGAACAGACTTATCAGCAGATCATGTACTGAGCATGAGGAAGGAGACTATATGGCATATCGCTACAACTACAATGAACGAAGCTGTTTTGAAGGTGAGGATCACCGTGACAACTGGGACATTCCCTCCGCCAAGGCGGTGCAGGATACGCTGGTGGAGGAATGCGACGGAAAGATCGTCAAGAGCCGCCGCCAGCAGGTCGCGGGCAGAGAGTACATTGTCTGCGCTGAGTTTGGCACCAGAGGAAGGGCCAAGCTCTCCGATCTGATGAAGCAGGTCATCGACTTGACCGAGGACGCGAAAAATCTTTCCGCCTGATCACGGGTTCCAATAGACTTCCGAGCCGATTGAGAGTATTGTATCCTTACAATCTCTCAATCGGTTTGGCCAATCGAAGGAGGTCAAAATGTTACAGCCAAACCAGAAATACACAGCACTATACTGCCGTCTCTCCCGTGATGATAATCTGGAGGGCGACTCTAACAGCATTCAGAATCAGAAACTCATCCTCAAAAAATATGCGGATGACAATGGTTTCTCAAACACCCGGTTCTTCATTGACGACGGGTACTCCGGCGCCAACTTCAACCGTCCCGCCTTCGAGGAGATGATGGAGGAAGTGGAAAACGGCAATGTGGCCGTCATCATCACCAAGGACTTGTCCCGTCTGGGCAGAAACCAGCTCCACACCGGGCTCTACATTGAGGAGATCTTCCCGTCCAACAATGTGCGGTACATCGCCGTCAACGACAGTGTGGACACCCTGTACGAAACCAGCAGCGAGCTGATGCCGTTCAAAAACCTGTTCAACGAGTGGCACGTTCGGGACTGCAGCCGCAAGGTACGGGCAGTCTTAAACGCTAAGGCGCAGCGGGGCGTCCGGGTCGGGACCCGCGCTCCCTACGGTTACCGCAAGGGAGAGGAAAAGGAATCTCCGCTTGTGGTAGACGAGGAAGCGGCCATGGTCGTGAAACGCATCTTCGCCATGTGCGCCAGCGGCATGGGACCGTCCCAGATCGCAAAACAGCTCAAGAACGAAAGCATTTACTCTCCGTCCATGTACGCCTGCACCAAGTACGGGATCTCCCACTCCGGTCTGAACACGGAACACCCGTATAACTGGACCAGTGATATGGTGGCGGATATGCTTCAGAACATGGTTTACCTTGGGCACACGGTCAATATGCGGTACAGCTCTAAGTCCTATAAGGATAAGAGGAAGTGGGAGCGTCCCAAGTCCGATTGGCTCGTATTTGAGAACACTCACGAGGCCCTGGTGGACCAGGAGACATGGGACATCGTGCAGGAGGTGCGTTCCCACAAGCGCCGCCGCACCAACATGGACGAGCAGGATATGTTCTCCGGCCTGGTGTACTGCGCCGACTGCGGAAAGCCCATGGTACTGCACCGCGCCCACACCATGAAGCCGGAACAGAACAACTTCACCTGCCGCACCTATAAGAAAGACGGCGCCGAAGCCTGTACAGGGCATTATATCCGTGAGGTCGCGCTCACGGAGATCGTACTGGAAACCATCCGCAGAGCCGCCGCGTTCGCCAGAAGCCATCCAGAGCAGTTCGCGGAATACATTCAGCAGAAGCAGTCCTCCGAGGTGGCGAAAGAGATCAAGCTGGTGGAACGGGAGCTGTCCGCGATGAAGAAGCGGGCCGGGGAACTGGATACGGTGTTCAAGCGGATGTACGAGGACAGTGCCCTGGGGCGGGTGACCAGCGAACAGTTCCGAATGCTCTCCGCCGCCTACACCGAGGAGAAGAAACAGCTGGCCGAATCCATCCCTGAAAAGGCGGAACGACTGGAGAAGCTGCGGAGCAGCGTCGCAAACGCCAGGAACTTCATCGCCAAGGCCAAGCGCTTCACCGACATGGACGCGCTGACCCCGGAACTGCTCCATACCTTCGTCGCCAAGATCATCGTCTATGAAAAGGAAGTCAAATACTCCAAGCACTCCCCGCAGAAGGTGCGCATCCAGTTCCGGGACTTCGACTTAACTGAGGATACGGCAGATATCATCGAAGAAGAAACTGCGAAAACAACAGAAAAGGCAGACAGTGCAATCGCACTGTCTGCCTAATCCGAGACACATTTTCAAGATACCCCTATCAGGAGTAGCCCAACGGCGGTTCTGGTTTTTCAGAACCACCATCCAGGCATTTTGTTTAGTAATAGA
>CAMJPQ010000102.1 GCA_946407745.1 uncultured Clostridia bacterium | reverse complement strand
GGCGAACAGACCGACGATCAAGGGGGCAATACAGCTATACCCCGCGACGTTCTCCTTTCCCAGAATCCTTGACAGTTTATTCTTCATACGACGATCTCCTCCGAAAAAGAAGGAGAGGCCATCCTGAAGCGGCGGCCTCTCCCCTGGTGAGGCATGTTTTTAGTTTGCGAGAGACTTGGCAATAATATCGTTGGCTTCGTTAATGAAAGCCTGAGCATGAGCAGTCAGGTCATCCACCATGCCGTACTGAACCTGTTCGAAATATTCACCGAGCAGAGCGTTGATCTGGCTGTGAGCGGCGATGTCCGGCGGCATAATGGGGCTGGTCTTGCCTTCCTGTCCGAGATAATCGATCATGGCGGCAACACGCTGAGAGGTTTCATTCAGATTGGGTGTAATGTGTTCGCGGATCTTGGCAGAAATCGGGATTGCACGGTCGATGCCGACGATGTCGAAGCAGTCGGTGTCATTGGTGAAGAAGTTGATGAAACGTGCAGCAGCATCCTTCACTTCAGACTTGGAATTGATGGACCAGTACATGGAAGCCTTGAAGAAGGTCGGAGGTACAGTCGCATCGGAGGGAACCGGCACGAGGGACATTTCAAGCGGGAAGCCGTTGCCGTTCTCATAGGCAGCCAGTTCGTTGGTCCAGTGCCAGCCTGCCCAGTAGTCGTCGATCAGGTTGTCAAAGGCGGTGGTGGCGGACAGTTCGCCGACGTCCTTAATCCAGCCTTCTTTGGTTCCATCCACATAGCCCTGCCAGATGTCGGCAATGTACTTGGGATCATCAAAACCGAGGGAAGTTCCGTCATCGGCATAGAAATTGAGGCCATAGGAGCGGAGATAATAACGAACACCGTCAAAGCCGTTGAAGTTGCTGTTGTGATGTCCGGTTGCTTCGTACACTTTGCGGGACAGTTCAGCCAGCTCTTCAATCGTGGGTTCCATCGGCATTTCCACGCCGGCCTGGTCCAGGACGTCCTTGCGGTACATGGTGACCAGAGCATTGGTGCCGGTGGACAGCGCATAGACTTCGTCTCCGCCGCACTTGCCGGCGTCAATTACGCCCTGTGCGACATCGGAAATGTCAATGGCACCACTCTCAAAATAAGGATTGAGCACTTCGAGCACGCCGGCCTTGGAATACTGAGCGAGGTAGGCGTGGTCCATCTGGATGACATCGGGCAGAACGCCGCCGGCGATCTGGGTGGCCACCTTCTCCCAATAGCCGTCCCAGGATGTATATTCGGGTTCAATCTTGATGTCGGGGTTCTTTTCCATGAATTTCTCGATGGCGGCCATGGTCAGATCATGCCTTGTCTGACTGCCCCACCAGAGAATGCGGAGGGTGACAGGCTCTTCTGCAGCGGCCGTGGAGACCAGGGCAAAGAGCATAAGGGAAGCAAGAACGAAAGCCAGGATTCGTTTCATGAGTGATTCCTCCCGTTTAGAGTTTTATGGTGAATAAAGTATAAATAAATCTTTAGAGACATTCAATATCCTATCTGGTAAATATTTGATCCAAAATAAACCAATATTTAAAAAATGCAAGCAAGTATTTGCCTGCATTTTGGGCTCATTATGCACATCTCATGGATCAGGCGGTTCGGCGTTCATTTCCTGAATACAAAACAGGTGCTGCGAAGAGCGTGATTCTGACAATCCGGATCTTCGCAGCGCCTGCGGCTGACATGGCGCATCGAACGGCCTCAGTGTCTGTATTCACTCAATCCCGGTCTGGAGAAGTTCATCCAGGATGAGCGCAGCATCATAAACAAGCTGAGGACAGGGACGCTTTCGGTAAAATTCTTCGCTTCTCGGTTCCGGCTCACCGCCGACAGAAGGTTGAAGACCTGCCATCACGAGCAGTTCGCGGCAGTTGATGCTGGCGTGCTTTGACTTAAACCGTTCAGTAAACTCCCTGACCAGGGCGTAATGCTGCTTCTTGGCTTCATAATCGGCAGGGTCGTCGTACCCTTTTGCGATGCCGAGCACCAGTGCGGCGGCACTGACCACACCGCAGGTTTCGCGCAGGCGCCCCAGTCCGCCTCCGAAAGAAGAGGACATCCGGGCAGAGGTATCAAGGTCATAACCGGTGACATCCGTAAAAGCACAGAAAACCGACTGTGCACAATTGTATCCTTTGAAAAAAAGCTGTTTTGCGATCTCGGCATGGCTGGTCATCATCATTCACCTTCATATCTTTGTTTTGAGCGGGGAGAAAAGTGCATTGTGCCTGAGGGAACCGGCCGACAGGCTGACGGTGCACTGCTTTCAGGTCCATTTTATCCGCTGAAGAGAATTCCTTCAATATAAAAAGAAGGATTTTACAGGACAGCAGTCTGTAAAGGAAAGTCTGCCGCTGACAGAGGGAGAAAACAGCGGAGATCCAGTATGGTTTTCAGGCGTAGATTCAAAACATCACATGCAGCAGCCGGCCATGGATTCCCATGTCTGCCACCGGGATGTATAATTATAATATAGGAGAAAAAATATCTTCTGAGGGAGTCTCCCGCTATTTTCAGGCGTTGACCGTCTTTCCGCCCAGGGAAACGGGTTCTGAGACGGAGAGGCAGGGGAAACCATCAACAGGAGGGAATGCCGTGACACAGCAGAATGTACAGACAGTCAAAGAGCGCTTCCGTCTGAGCGGCAACGCGCTCAAGGTGATTGCAATCATCGCCATGACGATCGACCATATTGCATGGATGGGAATTGAAGAATACAGCCAGGCGGAAGTGCCATTGCAGATTTTCCTGCACTGCATCGGGCGTCTGACCGCGCCGATCATGTTTTACTTTGCGGCGGAAGGGTATCACCATACGCATGACTTTCGAAAATACCTCGGCCGCATGGCGCTGCTGGCGGTAGTCAGCCATTTTGCGTTCTGCTACTTTGCTCAGCCGAGCTTCAATCCGTTTGAAAACCAGCTGTTCAATGCGACAAGCATTGCCTGGCCGCTGATGTGGGGACTGATTCTGCTCAGAGTCTGGGATTCAGAAAAGCTGGAAACCTGGCTGAAAGTACTGATTACAGTGACGGCCTGTGTGCTGACGATCACTTCGGACTGGAGCTGTGCAGCTCCGCTGGCCATCCTGATGGTCGGACGGAGCAGGGGGAACTTCTGTAAACAGATGCTGTGGCTCATGGCGATTACGACACTGTACGCTGTTGCATTCTTCATATTCAACAATCCGACCTACGGCATGGTGCACATGGCCTGCTGGCTGACCGTGCCGCTGCTGTCGCTGTACAACGGACAGCGGGGAAAGGCTCGCTGGCTCGGGAAATTCTTCTACTGGTACTATCCGGCGCATATGGCACTGATTGGGCTCATCATTCATGTGTTTCCGTCAGGGCTGGTCCACTGAATCTGACAAAACAGACTCTTTTTTGGTGCAATCTGAACGAAAAATGACCGTTTGCGATTGTTTTTTGACAGGTTGCGCTTTTTTTGCGCCAATGACTCCGCTCCATGATAAGATATAACTAAGATAAACCGCAGAGGCGGCTTTTCAGAAAACCCTGCTCTTTGCGGAATCTATATCTGAAAGGAAGAAAACGTCATGAGTCAGAAAGCAGCCAAGGTATGGCGCGGTCTTACGGCCCTGTTTTTGTCCCTGTCTCTGCTGGTGTTCAGCATGGGCGGTGTAGCGAATCAGTGGCGCAGCGTCATTGACCAGAGCCTGGGCACTACAAGCAGCAAAACCGTCAATGACGGACGCTACAATCCTGATTATTCCAATACCGATGATCTGGTGAAAGCACACTGGGCCATCGGCGAGCAGGTCGGTCAGGAAGGCGCCGTGCTTCTCAAGAACAACGGTGCTCTGCCTCTGCAGGCCAGCTCCAAGGTTACGCTGTTTGGCATGGGCAGCCAGTATCCCTTCCTCGGCGGTGTGATGGGCTCCTCCATCAGCACACCCGATCAGGTGAACCTGGTGAACGCTCTCACCCAGAAAGGTTTCCAGGTTAACCCCACCATGACCGCGATCTATGAGGCCATGGGCAGCGTGGTGACCGGCGAGGCCCATGGCTGGGGCGGCACAACCCCCATCTACGGACTGCGTCCTGCCGGATTCTCCACTCCGTATGCTCCTTCTGAGCCCAATCCTGACACTTACACCAAGCCTGCTGCAGAAATGGGCGGCGGTGCAGCTGAAAACTATCAGGATTCCTTCAAGGATTATGCTGATGCAGCCATCGTTGTCTTCTCCCGTCCCGGTTCTGAAGGCAGCGACTATTATCCCGGCGCAACCGGCATTGACGAGAGCGTGTCCGGTTCCAAGAGCGCACTGGCCCTTTCCGCCAATGAAAAGGCTGTGCTCGAGATGGCCAAGGCCAACTTCGACAAGGTTGTCGTGCTGGTCAACACCGGTGTGGTCATGGAAATCGAAGACCTGAAGCAGGATGAAGGCGTTGACGCCATCATGTATGTCGGCTTCCCCGGCGCTTTCGGCTTCCTGGGCATTGCCAACCTCCTCAACGGCACGGCCGCTCCTTCCGGTCACCTGGCTGACACCTGGGCCGTGGACTTCGCAAAGTCTCCTGCAGCCCAGAACTTCGGCGCAATCCAGCTCAGCGACATCTCCATGCTGACCTGGCCGGGCTCCCTGCTCGGAAATGCTTCCGCAGCTGCTGCACAGGGCGGATTTGTCACGGCGGATCAGAACGGCGTGAACCTCTCTGCCAACTACTATCTGGTTGAAGCAGAAGGCATTTACACCGGCTACAAGTATTATGAAACCCGTTACTATGATTCCGTTCTGGGCCAGGGCAATGCTGCTTCTGCAGTCGGCGCTGTGGACGGTGCGGAAAAGTGGGATTATGCCAACGAAGTGTCCTGGCCTTTCGGCTACGGCATGAGCTACACCACCTTCGAACAGAAGCTGGATGAAGTCACCGTGAACGGCACGACCGTCACCGCCAAGGTGACCGTCACCAACACCGGCGATGTGGCCGGCAAGGATGTCGCTCAGCTCTATGTGCAGACTCCCTATACCCAGTATGACAAGGATCACGCTGTGGAAAAGGCCGCTATTCAGCTGCTGGGCATGGAAAAGACCCAGGAACTGGCTCCCGGCGCTTCTGAAACGGTCACCATCACTGTGGATTCCAAGTACATGGCTTCCTGGGATTCCACTGCCAAGGAAGGCAAGGGCGGCTGGATTCTCGACGGCGGAGATTATTACTTCGCAATCGGCAACGGTGCACACGAAGCTGTGAACAACGTGCTGGCTGCTCAGGGCATCACCCTGAAAGTGGAAGCCACCCCTGTTGAGGAAGCTCCCGCTGAAGAAACCGTTGAAACCGCAGAAGCTGCTCCTGCAGAAGAAACTGCACTGGGCAATGCGGAACTGGCCAAGGCTGTGAAGATCGGCGAAGAAGGCACTGTGGATGAAACCACCTTTGCCAAGTCCGCCAACGGCACGGAAGTTGTGAACCAGCTGGCCAATGCCGATGTCAACTACTACAAGCCCGGCTATGCCACCTACCTGAGCCGTACCGACTGGGCGGCCACCTTCCCCAAGACCTATAATGATCTTGAGATCGATGCAGCCAACACGGAATGGATTCAGGCTCTGACCAACGAAGTCTATCAGATGCCCAATGACGGCACGGTCTCTGACGAAGAAATGAACAAGGGCATTGCCGGTTCCCTGAAGCTCAAGGATCTGGCCGGTGTCACGGATATCAACGATCCCCGTTATGAACAGCTCGTCAAGCAGATCCCTGTGAACACCCTGATCGCCAAGCTCGCCAAGGGCGGCTCTGCTTCCGACTATATCCCCGAAATCGAGAACCCTGTTGTCTATCAGAATGACGGCCCCAACGGCTTCGGCGGACGTCTCTCCGGCCGCGGCAGCTATGCTGATGACAAGAATGCAGGCTTCAACATGGGCATCATGGCCAATGAAACGCTCATGGCTTCCACCTGGAACAAGGAACTGATCAAGGCCTGGGGCGAACTGATGGGCAATGATGGCCTGATGAGCGGCAACTGGAGCATCTGGGGTGCTGCTGCCAATACCCATCGTTCTGCATGGAACGGCCGCAACTTCGAATATTATTCTGAAGATGCTATGCTGAGCAACGTGATGTGCGCCGCTGTCATCGAAGGCAGCCTGAAGTACGGCATCATCATCGGACCCAAGCACTTCGCATTCAACGACCAGGAGACCCAGCGTTCCGGCGTGGCACCCTATATGACCGAGCAGAAAGCCCGTGAAAACGAGCTGCGCGCATTCCAGGGTGCTTACGAGGACAAGGGTGCTCTGGGCATCATGACTTCCTTCTCCCGTATCGGTGCAACCCCTGTCAACGGCCACATCGGCCTGCTCAAGAACATCCTGCGCGGTGAGTGGGGCTTCAAGGGTCTGATGTCCACCGACATGATGAACAGTGCCGGATACTTCCGTCCTGAAATGATCATCGCTTCCGGTGTCACCCAGATTGCTGACTTCTCCACCAATGAAACCATGCAGCAGGTCACTTCCACCTGGAACTATATGACCTCTGAACTGGTTCAGAAGAACCCGGGCTTCGTCGCTCTGGCCCGCGAAGCCATGAAGTATCAGCTGTATGCTTTCGCAAACAGCGAAGTGGCCTCCGTCAGCTTTGAAAAAGTTACTCCGTGGTGGGAGACTGCCATGAATGCTGCTCAGTATGGCTTCCTGGGCCTGGGTATCCTCAGCTGCCTGCTGTACCTGGTCAGCTCCATGAAGAAGAAGGAGGAAAAATAATGGCTGCCAAGAATGTGAAAAAGTCCGGTGTGATCGCATATGCGCTCATGGCGGTGCTGGCACTGATCTCCTTGATCGTGTATCTGAACAATAACGGCTATATTTCCACGGCACCTACAGCCAAGGATGAATTCTTCCAGAGCTACAATGTGCATGCTTCTCTGATTACATGGCTGACCATCGGCGGCATTGCCTGCGCTGTGCTTTCTGTGCTCTCCGCTCTGTTTGCCGAGCAGAAGGGCATTGTGAAGCTGTGCACAGACGTTCTGCGCGTGGCGGCTCCGGTCCTGGTCATCGTTGCACTGGCCTACTTCCTCACCGACCGTGTGGATGGCTTTGGCTATGTGTACGGCTCCAATCTTGCCCTTGGCAAGGATGACGCGTTTACGGCAGGAAGCCAGAGCATTCAGGGGCTTGCGCTGTACTGTGTCACCTGGCTGGTGGGTATTGTAAGTGCTTTCATGAATCTGAAGAAGAAAGCCTGATAGCATTCCTACAGGGCAGCGGTTTGTGCCGCTGCCCTGCTTTCAATTCAAAATGGAGCGAGAGAATTATGCTGAGCATTCGTAAATTTACTGTGGAACACCTGCACACGGGATGCGTAACGGACAAAAAGAATCCGGGGTTTGCATTTGCTGTGGACAGCGACCGGCAGGGAGCGAAAATCCAGAGCGCAGAGCTTTCTGTGAACGGCTGGAAGACACAGCCCATGCAGCAGCACAGCATTGCCTATGAGGGCCCTGCTCTGAAACCGTTTACGCGCTATGAGGCTTCGATCTGTGTCCAGGATGACGCGGGAGAGACAGCGGAAAGCACGCTGACCTTTGAAACCGGACGCATGGATACACCGTGGCAGGCGCAGTGGATTTCTGACGCTGCGTACAGTTTCCAGGAGAAGGGTGTTTCCCCTATTCCCATGGTATTCCGCAAAACACTGAAGATTGCAAAGCCGCTGCGCAGGGCAACCGTGTATGCGACCGCCCTCGGCATCTATGAACTGGATGTGGACGGGCAGAAGCTGGGCAATCAGTATTTCGCGCCGGGCTTTACCTCCTATCCGTCTCACCTGCAGTATCAGACCTATGATGCGACGAGCCTGCTCAAGGACGGAAGCCAGCTGACGGCCACTGTAGCCGGCGGCTGGGCTGTCGGATCGTTTGTGTTCACAAGAAAGAACCGCTATGCCGCGGACCGTCAGGCGCTGCTGCTCGAAGTGCGTCTGGAATACGAGGACGGCGAGGTGCAGACGATCGGAACGGATGCCTCCTGGGAGGTCAGTGAGGATGGACCGGTCAGGATGGCAGACCTCTATGACGGTGAAACATACGATGCCACAGTGGATCTGAATGCAGTCACCTGGCGTAAGGCGGCTCAGGAAACCCTGCGGGTCCATCCGGTCATCGAGGCTCAGTACGGCCTGCCGGTGGTCGCCCATGAGGCGATGAAGCCGACAGCCTGCCATCAGGCCGGGGACGAAACCGTGTACGATTTCGGGCAGAACTTTGCGGGTGTTGTCTGCCTTAAGATCCGGGGACGAAAGGGACAGACCGTCAAAGTCCGTCATGCGGAGATCCTGAATCCGGACGGCAGCCTGAATGTCTCATTCCTCCGCTCCGCCAAAGCAACAGCAACCTATACCTGC
>CAMJPQ010000101.1 GCA_946407745.1 uncultured Clostridia bacterium | reverse complement strand
GGTTGCTGTCATAGCTGTACTGCACCTTCAGATTGTTGCCGTACACCACCTTGCTCACCGTGCCGTTGGCCGCGTAGGTCGTGGTGGACAGGTTATACACATAGGTCGGGTCCGTGCCTGTGCTCACCTTCGTCGGCCTGCCCAGCGTGTCATACGTGAAGTTATACGCGGTGGACCTGGTGGAAGTGTTGTTGTGCGCCGCACGGCCAAGGCGGTCCGTGGCGTCGTACTCGTATTCAGTCTTCACCTCCTGTGTACCCAGCATCGCCGAGGTCTTCGTCACCCGCCGCAGGCTGTCATACGTATAGCTGACCGTATGACCGAGCGGATCAGTCACCGAGCTCACCGTGCCTTTCACGGCGTCGGTGACAGTGGTGACAGTCTTCCCCCTCGCGTCAGTCTGTGTTGTGGCATAGTTGCCGTCGGTGGTGTAGGTGGTGGTTGCCTTGATATATTTCGCCGTAGCAGCCGTGGATTCCTGCTGAACAGCTTCAATTTGGCTGCCATAGGTATTATATGTGTACTGGGCAATCCTTCCCAGCGGGCTGGTGCTCTTCTTCAGCAGGTGCTTCCGCTTTTCCGCCTCCGTGCTGCCCCAGTCATAGGTGGTGGAGACAGTGCGGCCCGGCGCGGTGTAGGTCAGGAGATTGTTGTAGTCGTCATAAGTGGACTTCTGCTCATCACCTGCCGCGTCCGCAACGTTCTTCGCATTGCCCTTCTCGTCATATTCCATCTCTGTGCCAAAGGCTTCCGGATAGAGATACATGTTGGTCAGCCAGGCCTGGTTGACCTGCTTTGAATACTGGATGGACACGCGAATGTAGGTATAATCCGCCGGCGCTGTGATATCTCTGGAGATAAACTGCCAGTTGCGGTCCTCCCAGTTGAAATACGCGGTCAGCTTGACACTGGCGGTAGGCCAGGAAATGGACTGCGAGGTCAGGAAGTCCACCTGGAGCTGGCAGGTGACGCCGGTCGTGGTCGGCGCTTTGCAGTACACTCTCAGCCAGCCGCCCAGACTGAACTTGTCGCCCTGGCTGCCCGGATGATGGATAAACTGATACACCCGGTTTGTCTGATTAAACGCGCTGCTCATCTGCAGCACTCGTCCGCTCAGGGACGCGGGCACGTTCATTGCGCTGGTGCGGGCTACGCTGCTGACAGCGCCCTGCGCCGCCGCGGCCCAGGGTGTGGGCAGTGATGTGCCGCTCACATGCAGGCTCAGGTCGCTGTTCTCCAGCAGGTTGAAGTGATTGCACACACTTCCCTTCTCCAGCTGCGCCGCACTGTACCAGCTGCTGCCAGCGCCGGTCTGTACCAAGGCCACCTGCGCTGTTGTCACCCCGGCGGGCACAGTAAACACAACCCAGCTCCGCTCAAAGGCGCTGGTTGCCAGCGAGTCAAGGGAGGTAAAGGTCTGGCCGCCCGCCGTCACGCGGAGATAGGCCCTGCCGCCGCTGTACTTCACATAGCAGGAGAAGGTGTAGGTTTCCCCGGCTGTGACAGAGACCGTCTGTGTGGAAGTGACGGTGTTTGTGCCGGTGGCGGTCAGTTTCATGGAGCGGTAGCCCCACCGCTTCGCGCTGGTGTCATAGGTGCCGCCCGTCCAGTCCGCGTTCCGCTCGAACAGTCCATTGGAGAGCAGATTATTCACAACCTTCTGCACTCGCGACCGAAGGGTCGGATGGTTCACCGGCGCGTCCGCGTTGCTGTCGCTCTGGTCATACTGCGTATAGACCGCATGCCCCAGCGCGTCGTCCACACTGACGGTATTGCCAAGGTTGTTGAAGTGATAGCGAAGCTGATTGTTTCCGCTAGTAATCTGATCTGTGACAGTCGTGATATTCCACCCGTAGTCATAGGTGTGATTCAGGGCTGTCAGACTGCTGTTTGTGACAGTCATGCCGGACACACAGTGGGGGAGGCCGGAGCTCACCGTACGGTTGGCGTAGTCAAAGGACGCGGTCATGCCGTCCGGCGCGGTTGCCGACTGAAGCAGATTGGGCGTCGCGCTGGAAGCGCCGGTATAGGCAAAGGTGGTGAGCTTTCCATCCTCTTCGGTGATTGCTGTCAGATTTCCACTGGAATAGGCGAATCTTGTGCAGGTGGTGGTTGTCTGCCATGGTGTGCGGATGGATGTGCAATAGCCGCTGCTGTTATAGGCGAAGGTTGTAATCCTTCCCACGCCGTCTGTCACTTTGGTGATCTTCAGGCCGTTGGTAGTGATGATTGCAGTGTTGCCGCAGGCGTCCTGAATGGAAGTGCAAAGTGTACGACCGACAACAGGGTTGGATGAAGTCGGCGTTTCCGTGATCTGCGGGAATGAAAGAACGTTATCGCCCTTATCCCGTATGGTGGTCGGACTGCCATAGGTCAGCGTCAGGCCCAGCCCGGAGAGGTCTTTCTTCGGCTCATAGGTTGTTCCGCCGGAGGGACTGGTAGAAGCAGGGTTTTCAAAATAGTGCGCAGTACCGTCGCCGTCTGTGTACACGTAATAGATATCGTTGCCTATCCGCTCCTTGTGCAGTGTCAGGTGCAGGGAAGTCTTCCATCCTCGGCCCATGCCGAAGAGGTTCTGTTCCGAAGCAGCACTGTCCACAGCGTGGCACGAGTTATAATAATGCGTGATGGAAACAGGCATACGCTCACCGCTCATGGATGTGTCCTGATGCGCATACACCAGGTTGCCATTGGGGAGGCTGACGTAAGCAGTACCTGCGCGGCCAACGGATGCGCTGTCGTAGGACAGGTAATCCTCAAGCCCTGCCAGGCTGCTGTACTCCACCACAAAGAAAGGCTTGTTGGACGAATCGGCAGAGTAGAACTTGACCGCTGTGGCCAATGATGTGTTCGGCTTCAGCATCACGCCGTAGTTCTGCCCCATATACCATTTTTTCGCAAGACCGGTGATGTCCAGACGCCAGCGGTCATAATAGACAGTGCCCGAAGGCACAAGCAGATAATCAGCATACTCTGGATTGGTTGCGGGCTGGGTGGCCCAGATCACGCTGGGCTGCCAGTCCTCGGTGATTTCAGCGACATAGACGGGCACATCGGTATTCGATGTCACTTCATTGACACGGGAGAAGGCCAGCTGTGCGCGGGTCACATAGTTGTCCGCGCCGATATCAGGCAGCTGGCTGACACGAATCAGTGAGCAGCGCGTATTATAGCTGTTGGCTGCTGTGACCCACAGGGCAACGTCGCCGCTCAGATTATTGCTGCCGCCTTCGCGGATGAAGGTGTCCACAATCGCGTCGTCCTGGGTCTGTGTCTGGATGGTCGGATCGAGCCGCAGGGGGAATCTGGCTTCACTGACAAAACGCTCATCGGGTGTATAGGTCAGGGTGAGAAGACCTTTCTCCTGCCGCATTTCCAGACCGACATTCCCGGAAAAGCCATCCGCGTCCACAAGGTTCGGCGCGGGGAGCACAAAGACCGGGGCACCTTCCGCATCTGATAAGATAATGCTTTGGTCGTCACTGAGCGTTGCCTTTCCTTCCCCGATTTCCATCCTGCACACGACAGGCTTCACAGTCTCGGGAGAGGCGAAGACGAATTCGTCCTTGAACCTTCCATCAACATGGCAGAACAGGTCAACGCCGGGGAGAATCTCAGGGTATCTGATGCTGCTCTGAAGGTGATCAGCGACCTGCATCTGCATCAGGCTGACGGGGTCCTTTTCATCATAGTCGATCGGCTCCGTTTTGACAATCTCAGGTTTGACAGGCAAAGCGCCTTCATATGTCCAGGAGATCGTTCTCCCCTTTTCGTCTTTGATCACAGTGGAAGCGCCGCCTGAACAGTGAATGTCCATATGCGCTGTATGGCTGCAAAGGTGATCCCCATCCGGTCTAAAAGTGACGTCCAATTCTTCCCAGGTGTTCTTTTCTCTGTCCCATTCATGTACTGGCGCTGCATAGGTCACGGACTGGAACCGGTTCGGCCCTGTTTCGTAAACTTTGGTAAACTCACTTCGTTTATCTGCTCTTTCAAACATCGTTTTCCCTTCTTTCTCTTTATAAGCATGGTATCGGTTTGTTCACAGCGCGGCCACCGCTGCTTTTCAGCCGGATAAACAACTTGTATGAGAACCTCCGCGGTCGGTTCACTTATACAACGAGTTTTTGATTTTCATTCTTCCTGAAAGAAGTGTAAAACTTCCCGCACTCAACTCAGCCTGCAGGGAGTTAGCATATCTGGCCGCAATAGCGATGAAGTGATGATGCATTTGGTGGCGAGCTCATCTGAAGTAAAGGCCAGCGCTGACCGCGCTGGCTTGATCAAATGCTGTTCCATACAGGCAGCAACGATAGTCGGTGGGCACAGGCTTGATTCCTTCTTCATAGATGAGTTCTGCAAAATAGTCTTGCGCATCAAAGCCAGTATATGACCTCGAATAATTCAAAATCTCCATAATTGAATTTTGTTCGTTATTTCAGCGCATCCTCCGTTGCCTTCTGTTTTTGGGTATATTCCTTTTCCCATCTTTCTAAATATACTGCAACTCTGAAATAAGGCAAATAATTACATGAGTCAAATATTTGGGAAGAAAAAGGTGGAGTTTCTTCCCACCTCCACTACACAGATTATGGGAGGTGAATTGGATGAACGAAAGGCTCCTCACACTATATGAAACTGAAGCCTTGCTTCAAGCAGCGCTGTCTGTTAAAGGCCAAACCATAAAGGCCATTGCCGAAGCCATTGGCTTGCGGCCAAACACCATCTATGAATGGCGTTGCGGACGCAATAGACTCTCGGCCCACAGCTTGGAGCGGTTACTGCAATATTTGCAGAGAACAGAACCAGACCGCCTCACGCAGGCCGTCAGTAACCAAACATCTATAATAAATTAACTATTTGATTATCTTATTTCATTTACCCAGAGGTATCGGGAAGGGGGTGAAACTATGCCAGGTTACGATTATTTCAAACAATATGTTTCCGAAATGGAAAGAATAAAAGTTTAGACTGCCCACGATGAACACATTTTAGAATTCAGGGCAATGTGCGCTAAAATGATAAACGACGCAATACCAGATATAAAGCAACAGTGTATTGAGGCATGTAGGAATGAACTGAAATTGAATCAACGGCAGGAAGCAAAGAAGGAAGAGAAAGTGGATGTTAAGCTCAACTTCTCCGATATTGAGCGGCAAATCAGAAACGCTTTCAGCAGGTTTTTTCGCTAAAATTGTCAGAAAACATTTCATTATCATTCTGAACTGTGATATAATTTATTAAAGATTTAAACGAGGGGGGGCATGGGAGTGAAAACGATAAGCAAAATACATTTTTTGGTTTTCTTCATTACTCTTGTTGTATTTTCCTCAATTACTATTCATGCTTATGCTCATATCCCCTGCATGTGCAATAATCCCCCAGACCAATGTACTTGTTTTATCCAATTGGGCGATAAAGGCTTGGCTGTAGAGAAGATTATTAAAGTACTCATAGAAAAAGGATATTTGAAAAAAACTGATAATAAGAAAGAGTTCACTCCAGAAGTTAAACAAGCGGTAATTCAGTTTCAAACTGATAATAATTTGGAATGTACGGGATGGATGGATGATGAGACACTAAACGCATTGCTTATTGATGTATTGCCTGATGAATCTGAAAAACATTCAGAGAAATATTGGAGCACAATATGCTATGTTCCCACAGATGGTGGGAAAAGATACCATGCTGATCCTGCCTGTAGCGATATGCTTAACCCCAGAATGATTTCTCGTGTAAATGCAGAAAGCCTTGGTATAAGAGGTTGTGGCAAGAATACTTGCTCGCGATGCTCACCTTTGACATATTCTTCACTTGGTTTAACTCCCAGGATTTTACCAGATAAGTATTATGATGAGGAAGAAAATGAAGAAACCGCATCAAGCCTTCCTACCCGTTCACTTCCTACAGATAACACAGAAGTGGCGTATATTGGTAATAAGAATTCACATGTTTTTCACCGAGGAACTTGTAATTCTGTAAGAGACATGAGCGAGAAAAATAAAATCGAATTCTTCTCGCGAGATGAGGCAATTGAAAAGGGTTACAAACCATGCGGTAGATGCAATCCTTGAATTATAATACCCAAAAGTTGTACTATACTACCCGAAACATAAGGCATATTACCCATAAGTAACAGGATAATACGCACAAGAACGAATAAACCAACTGACTGAATAATAATGATGAAGGAAGGTATTTGAATGGCAGATGAAAGACGGCGCAGAATTCTACATATTAAGGATTTCTTTGAACAGAATACCGATGAGGATCATGGTGCACTCATATCTGAAATTGCAAACAATTTAAAAAGGAATGGTATTGAAGCATCAAATGATACTATAAGAGAAGATATAGAAGCTTTAATAACCTATGGATTGGATATTCAATTAGATGATAACGGGAAAAAATGGCAGCTTTTAGAAAGAGAGTTTGAATTTGTTGAAATAAGGCTACTTATTGATTGTATTGCTTCTGCAAAATTTTTGCCAGAAAATATAACCAGACAGCTTATAGATAAATTGAAAAAACTCGTCAGTATGTGGAGGCGAATGGAATTAAGAATGTATAGCAAAGAAATTGACCCTATCAAAAGCACCAATAATGCAGTCATGTATAATATTGATACTATCCACACAGCACTTTCACACCATAAACCTGTTGAATTTAAGTATTTCCAATATAACGCGAAGAAAGAGCGAGTGCTACAAGATAATGGAAAAGTCTATCATGTCGATCCTGATATGCTATATTATGATAACAATTATTGTTATTTTCAAGCTTTTGAAAATTGGGAAAAGAGAATATATCGAGTAGATAAAATGGTTGATGTGAAACTTGCTGAGGATAAAATAATGGATATAGATGAAGAGTTTGAATTGCTTTTGAACGATGAACCACAATATAACTTAACACATCAAGAAAAGAAAGCAGTTCAAATTCTTTTTAATAATGATATGATGGATGCGGTAATAGATAGATATGGAGAGAGTATTGAAGTTGAAAATGTCGATGCCAAGCATTTTCGAGCAAAAATTGAGTTAGTTCCTGATCTCCCATTTTTCGCATGGATTTTTGAATTGGGAGATAAAGCAATGATAGAGTATCCGCTTGCTGTTGTCGCCCAAATGATGGATATACTCAAAGAAAGGCATAAAGCATATAGAGAAGAGCACAGTAGGAATGTATATTACTATCGTAGAAAAAATAATAAAACGAATCAAGAAGAATAAAAGCCAAGAGACATGCTGGTGAAGGTCTGTAAGAGATATGAATGAAAAAAGGAAACAAACTATAAGCCTGTTTCCCATAACGATAAAAAAATGCCAAAAATAAAAAAAGAATCATGTGTACACGGCACTTGACGGCTATTGTATTATTTGGTATATAATAAATTGCATGGTTGCTGAATCAGAACAGCATTCATGTGACAATAATCGCAATAATCAGATTTTTAGGGCATGAAACGCGCATGTTCCCGACACCCGAAATGACCGCGAAGCGGGCATGTAGGGTGGCGATTCAGGTTCATGTGTGCAATACGCACTTGCAGGTTCAAGTCCTGTTTCCCGCACTTCTGAAAACCCTTGAGAAATCAAGGGTTTTCACCGTTTTTGGCCCCTGAAAAACCGGGCTTGAAGATAGTTTTGAAGACAATTGTGTTTTGTCCCCTGTCTTCGCCTCTGGAAATGGCTCAGATTACTCTGTGCCGTTCCAGTTTTTTTCGATGATTCTCCAAAATTATCAGGATTGCTCAAATTTATAATCTCTGTATAAGCCAAGCTACATTCAAAGGTCGGATTGAGGGGCTTTCACCCGTGGCCTTCGAGTGCTATCATCGATGACAACCAGGACATACCTCCCGTGGAAAACAGGAAACAGGTTTTCATGGATGATTGAGCGGGGTGACAGGCATCGGCAGCGTCCGGATCGACAAGCCGGAGGACATCACCTACTGGGTCAACAAGGACACGCTGGCGGAACTCCTGCGGCAGGATGGGCGATAATCCTTTCTCTCGCCCATCGTTCCGGATCGCCATATGGTGACATATCGAACTCGCCTCTGCAAAACGCAAGCGGCACGAAGATGAAAATGAAACAAGCCGCCAGCAGCTACTTGATAAATGTCAAGTAGTCAGTGACTGCTATATCTGAGGCGTATATTCAAAATCCGTATGACGGCCCTGCGGCGTCGCCTTTGCGGGGCGGAAGTTGCTGTGGCAAATCACCGGGGAATATGGTATGATTCCGTTGAACAGTCCGCAGGCTGAACGGAATGCACGGGAGGCCGGACGGAAGACCGGGACAGGGAGGAGACAGGTCCAATGAAAACATTCATCAAAGGCGCCAATCCCTATATGCCGCTGTGGGAGCACGTGCCGGACGGAGAGCCGCGCGTGTTTGACTACAACGGGGAAAAGCGCGTGTATGTGTACGGCTCGCACGACATCGAGCGCAGGGAATACTGCGGGCGCAACTATGTCGTGTGGT
>CAMJPQ010000100.1 GCA_946407745.1 uncultured Clostridia bacterium | reverse complement strand
GCCACACCCCGCCTGACGATGGCCGGACGGCATCCGGCCGAAACGGGCACAGCCCGTCGCGGGAAGCCGCACACTCTTTCAAATCGGACAGGGCCGAGAGCCCGGAAAGGAAGCACACCATGAAGAAGCAGGACATCCGCAAAATCTACACCGAGAAGGTCACCGAGCTCCTGAATCAAGGCTGGACCATTTTCCCCGACACCATGAACGGCAGCCAGGGCGAGATCGCGCACATCGACCTGACCGACGGCAACGAAATCCGCAGGGTCCTCCTGGAGCGCGACACACACTGGGACCGCGAGGAGGGCGGCTACTGGGGCGACATCATCCGCCTCACGGTCGGCAGGGCCGGCAAAGACACATGGGTGGGAAACACCTGGGACGGCACGGTCTGGAACAACCGCCTCGAGCCCCTCTTCCAAATCGAGTGGGCCTGGCTGGGCAGCCGCCGGAACAGCGACTGGTACGTCAGCCTTGAGGAGGGCCGCGCCGCACACCAGAAGCAACTGGAGCGCTACCGCAGCCACGACCGGAACGACCGCATGGTCTACACCGACCTGCCCGACGCTTGCAAATCGGCGGCCCTCCGCTGGGTGCAGAAGCAGCCGCGGATGAAGACCGCAAAGCTCAGCGACATCGAGCGGGTACGGAAGGTCACCTACGAAGGGAAGACACACTATGAAATCACCGCCAGGGGCCGCACCTTCCGCACGGACAACTGACGGACAGGAATCCGCTCCGGCGGTTCCTCAGAGGGCCCGGAAACACACGGACCTTCTGAGGAGCAGCCCAAGCTCCTGAATACGACAGGGCAGCAGCCCGGAAAGGAACCACACCATGATGAACAGAGAACAGGCCATCGCCTACGGCAAGCGCATCGGCGTCCGCTACCACATCTACAACAACCACGGCTGTCTGGTGGGCGGCACGAAAACCCGCGAGGATGCGGAGGCCATGAAGAAGCGCTTCGAAATGGAGGACCGGAAGAACCCCTGGACCCGCGGAACCACACGTTTTGAAATCAGGGAGGCGCAGGCATGAGATTCATCGACGGGAACGACGGGCAGGTATACACCCTGCCCGACCTCTGGCGGGACTGGCAGGCCTTCCGGAAGGAGGATCCCGACAACCACGCGGCCAGCTTCAAAATAGAGATGCTGGAAATCCTGATGGCCACCATCAACGGAAGGAACGACCTGGACATCATCGGGCTCACACCCAGGGAGGTCAGTCACATCATCCTTCACCTCCGCGCTCATCTCTGAAATAAAGATTCCCCATTCCACACATACCGCTTGACTTTTCGCCCGAGGCGAGTGATGAATGTCACCGCGCCGGGCGGGAAGCCGGGCAGGAACCAAATCAAGGAGGCGTCATCATGATCATTCGCAACAACGCAGCCAACCGCAGGCTGGTGAAACAGATGCGGGACATTGTGGAAGCCGAGATCGGCTTCCGGGCGCACATCGACCGGACCTGGAACCGCGGGGACGACATCCGCTTTGAAATCGGATGCGTCGGGCTGGATTCCCCGCTCATCGTCAGCACCTGCGTGCACGAGGACGGGTGCTTCGAAATCCTTGTGCGCCTGCTCCGGCAGAAGTTTGACGCGGACGAGACCTGGCTGCTGGCCTGCCGCCTGAACAGCGTCACCACCATGCGGAATCGAATCGGCGCCCTGACCGCCCAGGCCAGGCCGGAGCTTTCCGCCTGGTACGAAAAAGAAAACGCGTAAGCAAGGGAGGAAAAAGAACATGACAATCGAAATCTACTGGAACGACCTCACCGAAGAAAAACAGCAGGAGCTTTTGAATCTGCTGGGCGACAACCGGAACTGGGATGTGTTCCCCATCGCGGAAATCGAAATCGAGGAGGAGGACGCGGAATGAAATACATCGCTTACGGATCGAACATGGTGCAGGAACAGATGGCATTCCGCTGCCCGGACGCGAAGCTCATCGGCATGGGCTACATCGAAGGGGCACAGCTGGAGTTTTACCTCCACGCCACCGTGGAGCGCACCGGGAAGAAACGAAATCGAGTGCCCGTCGCTGTGTGGGAGATCAGCCGGAGTGATGAAATCAGCCTGGACCGCTACGAGGGCGTCGCTGGTGGCTACTACATCAAGGAGACCTGGCCGGTCGTCATGAACGACGGCTCTCAAATTGAGGGCATGATCTACATCATGAAAATGATCCGGCAGGCTCCGCCCTACCAGGATTACTACCAGGGCATCTGCAGCGCGTACCGGAAGCTGGGCCTCAGCTCCAAAATCCGAACGGTGCTGGAGCCGGCCATGCTCAGGGCCTTTGCCCGCGGCCGCCGCTGGTAAGCATCGCCGGGAACCCATCCGCCGCTTCCTGAATGGAGGCGGCTTTTCTCGTTGTGGGCGGTTTTGGAATCGCCCCACGTTTGCCCCTGTTTCGGGCTTTTCCTTTCCTTGGGGAATGATCCCACCTCTGGGGTGAAGGCCGCACGTGGGGCAACGTGGCGCGAAACAGGCAAAAGAAAAGCAGCCCATTCGGACTGCTCACAAATCGTTTTGCGCTCACGGCAGGCTGGCTTCCATGCTCAGGCTGTCCTCGGCGTCCAGGGTGAAGGTGATGGTCAGCGGACCATCGCTGGATTCGTATTTCATGTGATAAGGCTCTGTCCACAAATCGATCAGGCCGGGGCACTGCTCGTGTGCAAGGAACCGAATCTCCTCGGGGTCCTCTCCCCGGCGGAAGCGTCGGTACAGGTTGGAAATCGTAATGGCCTGTCTGTCACAGATGATCGCCCAGACCTCTTTGCCTGGTCGGTCTCTGAAATCCGACGCGGGCTTCTTCGGCTGAAAGGCCGCCCACTGGTACAGACTGTAGGGCTTGTTCATGAATGCGAGGATCGCTTCCTCGGATCCGCAGGAATCACATACCATGATATCTGCCTGCCGTGACAGGGCATTGGTGTACAAATCAGGCTTCATGGTATCCCGTCCGCACCTTGGGCAGAGGGTGTACAGACCCTTTTCCTGTTTCTCTTTCAAATCGAGAAGCGCTTGTTTCATTCGCTCAGTCATCGCTGTTCACCCCCTGCTCCTGCGTCTGCCGGGCCTCACGCTTTTCCCGGCGTTTGGCTGCGTACTTATCCCGGTGCTCCTGCATCTTATCCGCTGTGCGGAAGGCTGCAAAGCCCGTCAGGTGATTGAGCAGCGCGCGCCGGTTTTCCTTGTGCTCCGGTCCGCCCATTCCCAGCTGAATCAGCCAGTTCCGGCAGAAGTATTTCATCTCGTCCGGGCCTGGATCCAGCAGGGCAGCGCTGACGTGGTGCGCGGTTTTCGCCCGCTTGGCGATTGCCAGCAGAATGTTTGCGTAGGCCTGCCACTCGGTGGGCTTACTTTCGTCGAAGGGAAAGGTCAGCTCCAGCTTTCCGTCCTCGATGCGGACGCCCGTCACCATATTGGCAGCGATTTCATTTTGGAGAATCTTCTGAATCTTTTCGACGGTTTCCGGGTTTTCATCCTTCAGCCTGTCAATCAGCTCTTCATCGATATGAATCAGATCGCTTTTCGTCATTGCGGCGATCAGCTTCTGCCGGGAGTACAGCATCTTCAGCAGGCAGGTAAGCGCCAGCGGGCTGTACTCCTGAATCGGAATGCTGACGTGCGTTTCGGTGATTCCGGTAATCTGTGTGACGCTGTCAACGGACGGCACCTGATCCAGCGCGTCCGCAATGGCGGTGATTACATCCGCTTCGGAATCATCCTCGGTGACGCTGTTCTCTTCCGCTTCCGGCACCGTGCCGATGGTCTCATGGATGTAATCGTTCTCTACCAGGAAGCTGTGGATCGCTTCGAAATCGTCTCCGCTGATGCTGCCGTCCCGGTTGATGGTGTACGGCCCCACCTGGTAGGCGCAGCTGGGTACGCCCAGGTAGCGGTAGGGCTCCCCAATCAGCCGGGAAAGCTCCTCCGCCAGTACCTTCCGGTTCTGTGTGTTGGTCTGCATGTTCATGAATCCTGCTCTCCTTTCTCGTCCGTCACTACCCGGTACACATCGTCGGCGAAGAAGTAGCAGGTGAAGGGATTAAAGAGGGCGTGGCATTTCACGCTACCCGGAGTCAGCACGATGTAATCGTTGTCCCCGACCTTCTCCAGAATCTCCACATCCTGCAGCGGCGCTTTGTGCGTACCGTCCCTGTCCAGGGAATGAAGCATGGCCTTTTCCATGGGAATGGACCTCCTTCCGAAATGGTAGTGACATATACGCTCTGAACGCGATGAAAGTCAAGCGGGCATGCGTTATTTCGACATGTTTATTTTTTCAGAACAATCCCCATTCCGCGAACCTTTCAAATCCGCCGAGGGAATGTATGAATTCATGGGCTTCCTCCACAATTGCGCTGTAAGGCAGGCCGTCAACGGTGTCGTCCCCGATAGCGCAGCAGAGGCAGACGGGCTTCCCGGTGGCCTGAGCCTTCAGGAAGGCGTGGATATTAACGGACACATCCGCCTTGGATAAATCTTTTCCATGAAGACCGCCGCCCGTCACGCTGTCAGCCATGTCGCTGCCCAGCTTTCGGTTGGTCGCGCCGGTGTCCACATTCGGACCGCCTGTCCAGTCGCCCAGGGGATTGATCTCCGCGCCAGGATATAGCGCAGCCAAATCCGCTGCGGCCGCATTGCTCTGACAGATGATCAGGCGGTCGCCGTCCAGGATGTATTTTCCGTCGTGGGGATACCTGGAATAAATGTCACGGGCAATGGCGGACAGCTTCAGCTGTTCATCCGTCAGGGGCACACCCTTGAAAATTCCGTTGTCTCCACAGCGCAGTCCTTCCGCCTGATTGGCCGCCAGGTGCTCATCCTGCGCCACTTCGCAGTAATCCACGGCAACACCATCTCCGGCAATGCGATGAACCGTTTCCTGCACAATGCCGACCGGAATGTGCACCGAGGTTTCCGCAATGATGTGACAGAGATGATGCCCCAGCAAAACCTCCACAGCAATGCGGGGATTCGGCTCTTTGGAATAGGCGTAATCCACCAGCGCGCCGGCAATGCGGTCCGCTAATTTATCCGGGTGAGCCGGATTGACCTTTTCAATCATCAGTTTCAAATCTCCTCGTTACCATATGTGTGTCCAGCTGATCGCGATAATGATAATAATGGATATGACAATCCATAGTCCGGCGAGCACAGCCACTTTGATCAGGAAGTCAATGAAACAAGCCATGCCGTCCTCCTTATCAACACCCATGAAGACGCGAAGGAGCCCCCAGGACGTGCCCGGGGACTCCCGCGATTCTTTTTTGTCGAGTGTAGCATATCATAAGAACGGACGTGACAAATAGTGACATTTACTGCTGTGTATCAGGGACTTTGAGTTTTTCCAGTGCTTCGTCATGCAGCCGGTAAATATGGCGGATATTATAGTTCATCATGACGGCGATCTCCTCCCAGCGCTTGAAGCATAGGTATCGCAGCTCCAGCAGTATCAGGTATTCAGGGTTCTCTACCCTCTCGATCGTCCGCTTGATTTCCCTTTTCAAATCCACCAGGGCATCGATATCGTTGTTGATCTCATCCTCCATGTCCATGATTTTGGCCAGTATATCCTGCTGGCTATGCACGTTCCGGGTGTGGCTGACCACCTCGCTATCCATAACGGCTGTCGTTTTCGTTGCCAAATCCCGCAGCGCCGACTGCTGCTCCAGCTTACTGTCAATCCGCCGGTTCAGCCAGTACGCCTGATTCAGATATTCCTTCGCTGTCATCCGTGCCTCCTCGTTTTGCTGTCATTCCCACTGATTTTATCAGCCTGCGGATCAGATACTTGGGATCTACATCCGTCAGCGTGCTGTACCAGTCGGAATAGAAGAATTCCTCATACTCCCGGGCTTTCCGTTTTGCCGCGCTGTCCTCCGGGTGATATTTCAGCAGACGGAGGATGTACAGATAATCCCTGGCCGCTTGCGCCACGATGGCGTTGGCCAGTGCCTGAAATGGTTCTATGCGTATCCCTCCCGTCCCGGCTGCGTTTGCGCCGTTTTCTTTTTTCTTCCCGAATGATCCGGCTCAGGGCTTCCCCCGCCGTTGGATCCGGATAGCCGGAGCTGTTTTTCCAGATCATGCCGTTCACCCCTTGTACTCGTACAGGGCATACGGCTCCAGCGAGCCCTTCCCACCGCCCTTGTTGTACAGCTTGAACATCTTTTCCATCATGTTCTCCTCGCTTTCATATGCTGGTTTTTGCTTTGCACTTTTTCTCAAGGTAGTCGTAAATCGCCCAACCCATCCCGATAGCGAGCGGATGGTTGCCCCATTGTTCACTGACCAGATGACCGATATCCCTGGCAGCCTGCGTCCAGAACTCTGTACAGGCGTCTGTTCCAATGGCAGGCGGATCATTATGATCCCGCAGGTAACGGTACATGTCCCGGATGATTTCCTTTTCCGTTGGCAGGGTCATGTCTGTGTTGCTCATCGCAGTCATCCTCCCAGCCGCCAAGCGTTTTTCCGATTCCAGACGATGCGATAGGCACGGTGGATGGACAGCTCCCCGCGCCGAGCTCGGGCCTTTATCGCTTCGTCGCCGTATATGCAGATATATTTCACCTTGTCCAGCGTGCCGTGAGAAACGCCAGCCATCCCGGCCAGGCGGTCGCGCGTCCTTATGCAGTGGCCTTTCTCCTGTTTCTCTGCTTTATGCAGATAGGGCGCGTACCGAAGGGCGTACTCGGCGCACTCATATCTGCTCGCAGCGCAGGACAGCCGCTGTTCCAGCAGCCATCGGGCGGCATCTGCTTTATCCGCAAAGTCCCTGTTCTGTACCGCAAACGGAATGCCGTACCGCTGGCATATGGCATAGCGCTTATGTCCGTCCACAATGGTTTTATTCCAGATAGTCAGCGGCTCCACGCAGCCCATCAGGCGAAGGCTGTCTTCCAGCCGCCGGTATTCATCCGGATCCATCGGCAGACTCAGGTTCCGCAATTCAGGATCAACGCGGAGACTCCGTATCTGCTTTCTCATGCGCTTCCCCCTCGCTTTCCTCGCACGACCGGTTTCATCAGCTGCGCCCGGACTGCTTCCATCAGGGCAGCCTGTGTTTTGTCTTTGTGCTCCAGGGCATTCATGATCTGTTCATCGATCGTGCCATGTGTGATAATGTGGGTGATCACGACGGTATCGGCCTGCTGCCCCTGCCGCCACAGGCGGGCATTAGTCTGTTGGTACAGCTCCAGCGACCAGGTCAGGCCAAACCAGATCAGGCAGCTGCCTCCCGCCTGCAGGTTCAGGCCATGCCCGGCGGACATGGGGTGAATCAGCGCGATGTGGATCTTTCCTGAATTCCAGTCGTGTATATCCTGAGATGTCTTTAGTTCCCTGGCTTCCGGGAACCGCTCCTGAATGCGCATCAGGTCGTGCTTGAACCAGTAAGCGATCAGGGTGGGCTGTCCGTTGGCCGCTTCCAGCAGATCCTCCAGGGCGTCCAGCTTCCGGTCATGGAAGCGGATCATCTCCCGATCCCCGGTGTACACCGCGCCGTTGGCCATCTGACTGAGCTTGTTGGACAGGGCCGCGGCATTCTTTGCGTCGATTTCTCTGCCCTTCAGGTCGATCACCAGCTGCCGACGCATCTGGTCATACACAGCGCACTCCGCGTCATCCATGCTCACCATCACTTGGTTGGACAGGCATTCCGGCATTTTCAGGAAATCCACACTCTTCATGCTGATGGTGATATCCCCGATCCGCCGATAGATTTCATCCTCCGCGCCGGGCAGCGGTTTCCAGGTGAACACCTGCATGCCGTTCATCTTATCCGGCCGAAAAAACTCCTCCCGGTACCGGGTGATGTACCGGCCCAGGCGTTTGCCCATATCCAGCACGCGGAATTCTGCAAACAGGTCCATCAGCCCATTGGAGGAGGGCGTGCCGGTCAGGCCCACGATCCTCCTCACCGAAGGCCGCATCTGCAGCATACATTTGAAGCGCTGTGACGTGTGGCTTTTGAAGCTGGAGAGCTCATCGATGACGATCATGTCGTAATCCAATGACACCCGGCTTTTTTCCACCAGCCATTTCACGTTTTCCCGGTTGATAATGTGGATGTGCGTGTCCTGCATGAGGGCAGCCCGGCGTTCCCGTTCGCTTCCCACAGCGACACTGTAGGTCAGCCCCTGCAGGTGATCCCACTTGCCGATCTCTTCCGGCCAGGTATCCCGTGCCACACGCAGCGGCGCAATCACCAGCGCTCGGCGTACCTCAAAGCGGTTCAGGATCAGCTCGTGCAGCGCAGTCAGGGTGATGACGCTTTTGCCAAGACCCATCTGCAGGAAGACCGCCGCCACCGGATGCTCCAGAATAAAGTTGGTGGCATAGGTCTGATAATCATGAGGTCTGTACTGCATCCAGCGCACCTTCTATCTGATCCGGGGAGTCGATCACGAACACCCGGTACCCCAGCCTCTCCAGCTGTGTTTTTCGGACTGCCTGCAGCGGACGCAGGTGTCTGCCCGGCGCTTTCGTTTCTGCGAAGGCCATGTGACCGGCCGGAAAAAGAATGACCCGGTCCGGAACACCGTCCAGGCCGGGACTTACCCACTTGGGACAGAGGCCGCCGCGCTGCTCGACGGCCCTGACCAGTTTTGTTTCGATTTGCTTTTCCCGCATACGGTCACACTTTCCCGCAGCTTTTCAGCACAGCGTATTCGTGCCATGCAGCGTCG
>CAMJPQ010000099.1 GCA_946407745.1 uncultured Clostridia bacterium | reverse complement strand
CGCGAGGGCGGCCGCACTGTTGGCTCCGGCGTCGTGGCCAAGGTCATCGAGTAATTATTGCGCGGCGGCACGGGAAGGTGCAGCCTCCCCGCCCCGCCCATCCCGATACAGGAGGTGCCTGAGAAATGGCAAATGCTGTTCGTCAGAAGCTGTGCCTGTCCTGCACGGAGTGCAAGCAGCGCAACTACAACAATATGAAGAACAAGAAGAACACCCCGGACCGTCTCGAGCTGAAAAAGTACTGCCCCTTCTGCAAGAAGCACACCTTGCACCGCGAGACCAAGTAATCTGTGCTCCAAGCCTGTTTATTGCAGGCCATACTGAAGGCTGCCAAGCCGTTAGGATGTGACAAAAATGTCTGAAGCGAAGAAAGAAATCAAGAAAGAAGCGGCACAGGCGGAGAGCAAGGGCGGCAAGTTTATCAGCTGGCTGAAGAACCTGCCCCAGAACATCGCCAAGCCCTTCAAGAACATGTGGAATGAGCTGAAGCGCGTCACCTGGCCGAGCAAGAAAAAGCTGATTATTTACAGCTGCGTGGTGCTGGTGTTCATGCTCTTTATGGGCATTATCATCGGTCTGTTCGATTTGGGTGCTTCTGCCCTGGTGCGTGTTGTCAAACCGGCCTGAACCACTGTTTGACCAGGAGTAAACCATGAGTGATAAGCCCGCAAAGGAGCCGGTACAGGAAACGCAGGCTCCCCAAAACCCCGAATTGTGCTGGTACGCTGTGCATACCTACACCGGCTATGAGAACAAGGTGATGGACACCCTCAGGCGCAGTGTGGAAAACAGCCCCGAAATGCGCAACCTGATACTGGACATCCACATTCCCACCGAGGAAGTGACGGAGATCCGCAACGGGCGGCGCATCACCACCAAGCGCAAAATCTATCCCGGCTATGTCATGGTGCATATGTACTGGACCACCAACAGCTGGTACCTGGTGCGCAACACCCGCGGCGTGACCGGCTTCGTGGGCCCCGAGTCCAAGCCCGTGCCCCTCTCCCCGGAGGAAGTGGAGCACATGCTGCACCCGGAGCCTGCCTCCACCAAGACCGATATTGCCATCGGTCAGGAGGTGCGCATTCTCTCCGGTACGCTGGAGAACTTTGTGGCCGTAGTGCAGGACCTGGACCCCGCCGCCAACAAGGTGACGGTAAAGGTGACCATGTTTGGCCGCGAACAGCTGGTGGATCTCGACCTGGACCAGGTGGTCAAGGTCGAAGACTGAACTGCCGGCTGAACCATCTTAAAGAAGGTCCGCCCACGCGGGCGGCTTTCCCCGCCTTTTCCTGAAAGAGAAGGCGTTTCTGCCTGCCGCAAGGTGGGCTGTGGGAGGGAATGAACAGTTCCCGCTTCACCACTATACAGGAGGTGCCATTACCATGGCAAAGAAAGTAACCGCTTACATCAAGCTTCAGGTGCCCGCCGCCAAGGCGAACCCCGCTCCGCCTATCGGTCCTGCCCTGGGCCAGCACGGTGTGAACATTCCTGGCTTCTGCAAGGAATTCAACGAGCGCACCAAGAACGAAGCCGGCATGATCATCCCCGTGGTCATTACCGTGTATTCTGACCGTACCTTCACCTTCATCACCAAGACCCCGCCTGTTCCGGTGCTGATCAAGAAGGAGCTGAACCTGGAAACCGCCAGCGCCCGCCCCAATAAGGACAAGGTTGGCCAGCTGACCAAGGAACAGGTTCGCAAAATCGCGACCATCAAGATGCCCGACCTGAACGCCGCTTCCATCGAATCCGCCATGTCCATGGTGGCCGGAACCGCGCGCTCCATGGGCGTCACCGTGGAAGAGTAATTAGGGGTTTTCACCCGACACTGTGGGAGGACACTGCGCCGCTATGACCACAAGGAGGAATATGAAATGAAGCACGGAAAGAAATACCAGAACAGCGCGAAGCTGATTGACCGCGCTGCCCAGTACGATCCTGATCAGGCCTGTGAACTGGTCAGCAAGACCGGCACTGCCAAGTTTGATGAGACCGTGGAAATCTCTGTACGCCTGGGTGTTGACCCCCGTCACGCTGACCAGCAGGTCCGCGGCGCCGTGGTTCTGCCCAACGGCACCGGCAAGGTGATCCGCGTACTGGTGATTACCAAGGGCGACAAGGCGAAGGAAGCCGAGGCTGCCGGCGCGGATTACGTCGGCGCTGAGGACATGATTGCCAAGATTCAGCAGGAAAACTGGTTCGATTTCGACGTTTGCGTGGCCACCCCCGACATGATGGGTCTGGTGGGCCGCATCGGCCGTATCCTGGGCCCCAAGGGCTTGATGCCCAACCCCAAGTCCGGCACCGTGACCATGGACGTGTCCAAGGCCGTCAACGAAATCAAAGCCGGTAAAGTGGAGTATCGTCTGGACAAGACGGCCATCATCCACTGCCCCATCGGAAAGGTTTCCTTCGGCATGGAAAAGCTGAACCAGAACCTCGCTACCCTGATGGAGGCCATTATCAAGGCCAAGCCCGCCGCCGCGAAGGGCACCTATGTGCGCTCTATCTTCCTGAGCACCACCATGGGCCCCTCTGTGCGTGTGAACCCGCTGAAGTTCTGAGCCATCAAAACAAATCCCCTTGCCGCAAGGAAGGGGATTTTTCTGTTTTCTGATACTGGATGACAGCTAAAGCACATACAGCCGGAGATCGGTTTTCCCCTGGCAGCGCGGGGCGTTGCGCAGCGCCGCAGCGCATCACGGCCAGGTCGACGCTGAGCCAGGGAGAAAAGATCCCCGCAGCTGTATATGGCTTATGCGGAGTTCAGTATATCTGACCCATTTAGCTACGCAGCTGGAGTAACTATTAAATTTGCTGGTGTTGGAATTGCTGTACTTGCATACAGCCAAGTGTTTCCTACTGAAATCACCTATTATTCTTTATCAAGCTTGACTATCAATTAGAATGACTCATTTCTCCTGCATGGCGGCATGCAGGAGAGTGCCATATTTATAGGCACTGGACAAAAAAGCAACAGATGGATAAAAGGATCAACAGATATCGATAACGGCTTTTCTATTTGATTCATCCCCTTGAGATTCTGCACAAATACAACAGAATTACGGAGGAAGTGACCAGCATAATGCGCATCAGGCAATGGATGGCCTTGACCTTTTGTGGGATATTGATGATTTCTCAACTGCCTGTCAACAGCAATGCAGCAAGTACGACAAAACAGACGGGTGAATCAAAAACAACAGAGATCAGTTCGCCAGACCGGCAGGCATACGAACGATTGACCAGCCTTGATCTTGTGAATTTGGATGAGGCAGATTTGACAGAGGAACTAGAAAATGATTGTAATAAACTGTGGGCAGATATTGACACCATTCTTACAGGGGAAGGCTTGCTTTGGGGGCGCGACAGAAGGGAGATTGCAGTTGCAATCTGCGAGGCAGAGGTAGTGATTGAATATTTGAGAAACGACTTGGAAAGGACCATTCAGATAGCAGAATACATTGTGGAGCAAGATCAAATCGTTGAATGGGCTAAAGAGCGTGCGCCAGACAAATTGGTTCCGATCTATACATTGCGTGCAGTATCATATGTGAATTCACCGAAAAACTATGACGAAGAAATGGTATATACTGATGTAGTATATGATGATTGCCGTGAAGCGCTTGTGCTTGCCCGCAGTCTTGACTCGCAAAGCAGATTGGTGAGGAGATGTATGAGTATAGCAGGCACTTTCTATAACCAGGCGGTGATTTTTATAGAACCGCTCATAAAAGGCTATATCACATGCGAGTCTGACAGGTTAAAAAGGGAGGATTATTATAATTTTGCGCACTGGAAACTGGCGGGAGGTCCATACAGAGATATAGAAGCTTTTCATTACTTAATGTTGCTGGAAGAAGGCTTTACCATTGAGGCTAATGAAGGGCTGAGAAAAATGCTCGATTCAATAGAACCAGAAGATGAGCCTGAGATGATCAGTAAAATGATGTTGGGATATGGAATATCTATATATCGCTTGAGAGATGATCTGCCAACATCAGACAGGGCAAAACTTGCTCTTGAATGGATTAGTAAGGCAGTTTCCTACTGTCCGGTGAGCGACAAAGAAGCATATTTGAATCTTCTGTGGTGGAAATGCAGTTGCTTAATGAGTGAAGAAGACATAAACACTTTCCAGGAAGCCTATGAAATAGCGAAGAATGTGAGTGAGAACCATGTGTATGATGAGCTGACAGACTGGCAATCGCTCAGTTTATTGGGGGCGTTCAGGCAGATCTATAACGACTACAAGGATTTCTTTTCAGGCAATTGGTAGTTTTCACTGAACAGGTCAGGAATGAGCTGCACTTCTATAGTCTCTGGAATTCAACGAGAGGAGATATGAAATGAGCAAAAAAAGAACGAAGGCTAAGACTCTGATTATTGCTGTATGCTTTGCCTGCATTGCGGCTGTACTATGTCTCCTTTATCCATTTGGTGGCAACGCTTCCCCTCATGAGACTGTCGATAAGCTGCAAATAATGGCTGATTCAAAGGACAGTTCAAAGTTTTTTTCCATATGCTTTTCTTCACAGGACTTGATCGCCAGCGATGATTTTACCCGTTTGAATAAGGAAGACCAACTGCACCTATACATACTGTATATTGAATCCAGCCTTCTTACGAATGTGGCAACTCCGATAGACATTTATGATGAGTTTTTGCTGGCAACAGATTTACACTCTCTTATGGATAATCGTTTTCTTGATTTTCTGAGAGGACTCATACTGGTTAAGAAAGGACAGTATAACGAGGCGTTCCCCTATTTGCGTGCAGAGCTTCTTCAAGACAGCCCATTAAAAGCAACAATGGGGCTGCCCGTGGGAGAACTGTATTGGTATACTATTCAGGCATGCACGGTGCTGCGATCACTGGGGGCTTTTGAATTGCTGGATAACACCTTCCAAAACTTCTGGATTAACTCCAATGATCAGCTGAACAGAATTGCTTCCAGGTATATTGAGAAGCCGGAAATGTGCTTTACACCATCTACTGCAGAGGAACAGCTTGACAAGGCTGAAGTGTTGTTAATGATAGGCGAATACAATTCTGCCAATCAAATAATTCAACAGCTAAAGACCAAACAGTATGAACCAGGCCAGTTTACCGATGTGATGACACTGACTGAAGCCAAGCTGGCTTTTTTCCTGAAGGAAGACAGTTCAGCGACTATGGAAATATTTGACCGGGTATTATCACAGCATCCTGAGCGCGATGAATTCTGGATAGGCGCTTGCTTTTCTGCAGGACGTGCCGCAGACATATATGGCCAGTATGATCTTGCAGACCAGTATTACGATCAGCTGCTGAAAGACATTTTACTTGTTCAGTCAGAGGAAAATTGGGCTGAACCTATCACACAACTGGTAAATAAGATTCGTGAAGAAAGATAACAGACCGACGCGAGGGGGAAGACGGTCACGACCGTCACCGACGCCGTGAAAGGCACGGTGAGCTCGGTGACTGATCCGCTCGGTCATACGGTCAGCTATACGTATGACAGCCTGCGGCGGGTGACGAAGACCTCCGCCATTCCTGAATGGATTCAGAAGAAGGGCGAGGCAGCGATCCATTGCTCCTGACTGATTGTTGATGGCATAGAAGTGGAGGTGATCCCAGATACTGCAGGAATATATCACTAAGTTGTTCAAATATGAGCACCGCACCGCTTTGCTAATAGGTGAAGCCTCAGTAAAATATCTGCGAAGATATATATATGGCAGTGCCGATGCATTCGAAATGTGTGGCTTTTGTTCAGTAAAAGAAGCTTTTGGACAAAGATGGGAATACTTTGTTGAGCAGTGGTTAAATGATTTTCAGACTTGTGGTTGGGATAATCTCATGCTGAAACACTCAAATTCCGGCACCGATGCAATGGCGTTATTCTATCATATTTTGAGAATATACCTAAAAAGTAATTACCCTGACATTTCTTTTCCTGAGGCTATTCAGTGAGAAGGAGTTAAAGACCAACACAACGCCGATGGTCTGCGGACAAGGAAGGTGTCCACCACCACCGGCACGACGGAGTACACCCTGCACGGAAAAAACATAGTGCACCTGACGCAGGGCGCAAACAGCCTGCACTTCTACTACGACGCGCAGGGCCGCCCGGCAGTGGTGACTTACAACGGCGCGGATTACGCCTACCTGTACAGCCTGCAGGGCGATGTGATCGCGCTGGTGGACGGCAACGGAACGAGAGTGGTCGAGTACAGCTACGACGCCTGGGGCAAACCGACCGGGAAGACGGGCACGCTGGCAAGTACGCTGGGCACGGTGCAGCCGTTCCGATATCGCAGGTATGTTTATGACGAGGATACCGGGCTGTATTATCTGAGAAGCCGGTATGAATAGGAGCAGCATGACAGAGACAGTACATGGAAACCTGACCGGCCTGCGGGACAGCCTGATCGCCTCGCTGGCCCAGCTGTACAATTATGAAATGGACGCCGCCTGCTTCCTCCCCCGCGAGCTGTGCCAGCTTCTGGCGCGCTTCACCGGGGAGATGAACCGCGAGCTGGCCATCTATGTGACCCGCGACGGCGAAATTGTGGAGGTCTGTGTCGGCACGGACCGCGACGTGGAGCTGCGTGACTGGCGCCTGCGCCGCAATGCGCGCAGGCTGAGCTGTGTGCGCTGTATCCACACGCATCCCTCCGGCGACGGCACGCTGAGCGATGTGGACATCAGCGCGCTGAAGGGCTTCCGATACGACGCAATGTGCGCGTTGGGCTGCAAGGATGGCGAACCCACCTTCGCCCAGTGCGCTTTCCTGCTGCCCGCTGGAGAGGTGCTGCTCAGCCAGCCGCAGCGCTGGTATCGCCTACCCGACGCGGAATGGATGAACCAGATCGCTGAGAGTGACCGCCTGATTGACGCGGAAGAGCCCCGCGCGTCCGCGCAAACAAGGGAGCGCGCTGTGCTGATGGGCATCGAGAGCGAGCCCTCACTGAAGGAGCTGGCACGCCTTGCGGAGACCGCCGGGGCTGAGGTGGTGGCCAGCTTCCTGCAGAAGCGGGACAAGCCGGACAACGCGCTTTTCATCGGCAAGGGGCGCGCGGAGGAACTGAGCAGGCAGTGCCAGGCGCTGGAGGCCGATCTGTGCATTTTCGATGAAGAGCTGACCGGTATACAGGTGCGCAACTTAGAGGACCTGCTGCGCGTGAAGGTGGTGGACCGCACCACGCTGATACTGGACATTTTCGCCCAGCGTGCGCAAAGCGCAGAGGGCAAGCTGCAGGTGGAGCTGGCCCAGCTGCAGTATCGGTCCACACGGCTCATCGGGCAGGGCCTGGTGCTGTCCCGCCTGGCCGGCGGCATCGGCACACGCGGCCCGGGCGAAAGCAAGCTGGAGGTGAGCCGCAGGCGCATCCGCGAGCGACAGAACCTTTTGCAGCGCAAGCTGGACGAAGTGGAAAAGCAGCGCAGCCTGCGCCGCAAAAACCGCCAGAAGAACGAGATACCCGTGGTGGCCCTGGTGGGCTACACCAACGCGGGCAAATCGACCCTGCTGAACGCCATGACCGGTGCGGGCGTCTATGTGGAAAACCAGCTGTTCGCCACCCTGGACGCAGTGAGCCGCCGCGTGGAAACAGCGGAGCACACGCCCTATCTGCTGGTGGACACGGTGGGCTTCATCCGCAAGCTGCCGCACAGCCTGGTCAGTGCGTTCCGCTCCACGCTGGAGGAGGCCGCACAGGCCGACGTGCTGGTGATCGTCAACGACGGCGAAGCAGAAGATGTGCTGAAGCAGCACGACACCGTGGAGGAGGTGCTGCAGGAGCTTGGGGCGACCCGGGCGCAGCGCATTGAGGTGCTGAACAAGTGCGATCTCGGCCTTGCCTCGCCCTACCCGCCCGGTGCGGTGCACATTTCCGCCCGCACCGGAGAGGGACTGGAGGCGCTGCGGGAGCGGATTGCCTCCGCGCTGCAGCAGTCGTACGCGCCGGTGACGCTGTTCATCCCGTTTGCGGAATACAGCGCGCTGGGCAGACTGCGCCCGCTGGGGCGTGTGATGAACGAGCGCCACACCGATACAGGCACAGAGCTGACCATGCTGCTGAGCAGCGAGGATGCGGAGCGGTGGGCCAAATATCGCCTGCCGGGGAGGGAATGTGATGGCTGAACTGATTCGCGTGGTGATCGCTGACGATGAGGAAGGCATGCGGCTGATCGAGCGCAAAATGATCCAGCGTGTGGACGGCTATGAGCTGGCCGGCGAAGCCCGGGACGGCATCGAGCTGATGACACTGGTGGAAAGCCTTCACCCCCAGGTCGTTTTCCTGGATGTGGATATGCCCGGCAAAACCGGCGTGGAGTGCGCCCGGCTGATCCAGGACATGGATCCCTCCATCATCCTCATCTTTGCCACCGCGCACGATGAGTACATGGGAGAAGCCTTTTCCGTGTACGCGTTCGACTACCTGGTGAAGCCCTTCCGTCTGGACCGTGTCACGCAGACACTGGAGCGCGCCAGAGACCGCCTGCGCGGTGTGCGGGAGGCGCCGCTGCCCTCCCCTGCAAAGCCCTCCGCCAGGACCGCCCCATCGCGCCTGATGCTGCGCCACCGTGAAGGCGTGAGCTTTGTGTCCATGGAGGATATACTGCTTGTCCAGCGGGAGGACAGGGCAACCGTACTCTACACAGAGGGCGGCGGCCGCTATGTGACAGCCGACTCGCTGCAGGAGACGGAGGACAAGCTGGATCCGTCCATCTTCTTCCGATGCCACAAGAGCTACATTATCAACCTGAACCGCATCGCTTCCATCACTCCCTATGGCCGCTGGACATACATTGTGAAGCTGGAGGGCACACAGCACGACGCGCTGATCACCCACGAAAAGTACGAAGAGCTTGAAAAGCTGTTCAGCTGATGCAACCCCCCGCCGCTGACCGCGGCGGGGGCTTTCTCTTGCAGAGGGCTTTTCCCTGCGGGGGGCTTGCGCTGCGCGCGGCTTTTCCCCTGCGGGTGGCTTGCGCTGCGCGCGGCCTTTCCCCTGCGGGGGGCTTGCGCTGCGCGCGGCTTTTCCCGGCGGGGGGCTTGTGCGCTCTGCGGGTTACGCGGCGCTGATACCCGCCTGCGGCGGGCGCTCATATGCTTGTGGGTTCTGTGCGAGACTCCACTTTTCGTCTGGGCGAAAAGTGGAGAGAAAAGCCCGCCGGGGGGACTCGAAAGTGTGATCGGTCC
>CAMJPQ010000098.1 GCA_946407745.1 uncultured Clostridia bacterium | reverse complement strand
TCTGGGGCGCGATCAACCTTCTGGAAGGGTATGGCAACGACAATCCGGGCGCGAAGTCCCAGGGCATGAAGCAGCTTATGGCAGGCGGCGGCGTTGCCCTGATCGGCACCACTCTTGTTCCGCTTCTTGCCGGACTGTTTGGATAATCACGGAGGGAAACCGCTAAATGGACACAATATTTCAGGCAATCACCGATTGGCTGAAAGAAATGCTCGTTAGCGGTATCATGGACAGCCTTTCCGGGATGTTCGACGCCGTGAACCAGCAGGTCGCAGACGTGGCATCCCAGGTCGGAACATCCCCGGCAGGTTTCTCGCCGGGGGTGTTTTCCATGATACGGAATGTATCGGAATCTGTGATCATCCCCATCGCAGGGCTGATTCTGACATTCATAGCCTGCTATGAGCTGATTCAGCTGATCATTGATCACAACAACTTAGCCAACTTTGAGACATGGATTTTCTTCAAATGGATCTTCAAGACCTTTGTTGCCGTAATGCTGATCACGAACACCTTCAACATCACCATGGCGGTATTCGACGTGGCACAGCATGTCATCAACAGCGCCGGAGGCATTATAGGCGGCAGCACCGCCGTGGACGCGGCTGCCCTTGCCGGTATGCAGGACACGCTGGAAGCCATGGAAATCGGACCGCTGATCGGTGTCTACATGGAAGTGCTGATCCTCGGCATCGGCATGAAGATCATGTCCCTCATCGTTTTCATCATCGTATATGGACGAATGATCGAGATTTACCTCATGACTAGCCTCGCACCGATCCCGTTCTCCACGTTCGGGAACCGGGAACAGAGCCAGATCGGGCAGAACTATCTCCGGTCACTGTTCGCGCTTGGCTTCCAGGGGTTCCTCATCATGATCTGTGTGGGCATCTATGCCGTGCTGATTCAAAGCGTTTCCTTCTCGGACAACATCGTGGCTTCCCTCTGGGGAATCATGGGGTACACGGTCCTTTTGTGCTTCACGCTCTTTAAGACCGGGACGCTCGCAAAGTCAGTATTCAACGCGCATTAAGGAGGCACTATGGCAGCGTATATATCCGTTCCCAGAGACCTGGGAAAAGTCAAAACAAAGATATTTTTCAACCTGACCAAGAGGCAGCTGATCTGTTTTTCCATCGCTGCCGCGGTCGGCATCCCGCTGTTTTTCCTTGTGAAGAAAAGCGGGAACGTGAGTCTGGCGGCTCTCACGATGATCGGTGTGATGCTGCCGTTTTTCTTCTTCGCCATGTACGAGAAGGACGGTATGCCGCTGGAGGTCATCCTGGATCACTTCATCGAAGCAAAATTCCGGAGGCCGAAGGAAAGGCCGTACTGCACCGACAACTATTACACGGCTCTGATACGCCAGTATCAGGCAGAAAAGGAGGTAGAGAGAATTGTTTTCCATTCCGAGAAAAAAGCCAAAGGAAAACGTCCGGCTGGAACTGCCAAAGTCGCTCAGCAAAAAGGAGCGAAAGCAGGTAGAGCGGATCATCGCGGACGCAAAGAAAAATGACGGCGTTCCGCGCACGGCGCAGCAGTCGATCCCGTTCCAGCGGATGTTCCAGGACGGCATCTGCCGCACCGGCAATAACTACTACACCAAGACGATCCAGTTTCAGGACATCAATTATCAGCTTGCGCAACAGGAGGATAAGACGGCCATTTTCGATGAATGGTGCGGGTTCCTGAACTTCTTTGACAGCTCCGTTCATTTTGAGCTGTCGTTCATGAATCTCAGCACGGACGCGGCGGACTTTGAAAAGAATATCCGTATCCCGCTGAAAAACGACGGCTTCAACGATGTCCGCGAGGAATACAGCAGGATGCTGCGGACGCAGCTTTCGCAGGGCAACAACGGCCTGACCAAGACCAAGTACCTGACGTTCGGCATCGAAGCGGATTCCATGAAGCAGGCCAAGCCGAGGCTGATCCATATCCAGACCGATCTGCTGAACAATTTCAGGCGGCTGGGCGTGGTGACGAAGGTGCTGACAGGCAAGGAACGCCTAAAGCTGATGCATGACATGTTCCATCTGGGTGATAAGGACCGCTTCTATTTTGAATGGAAGTGGTTGGCGGAATCCGGGCTGTCCGTAAAGGACTTCATCGCGCCGACTTCCTTCTCCTTCCCCGGCGGGCGGACGTTCCGCATGGGTAACCTGTACGGGGCTATGAGCTATCTTGCGATTACGGCTTCCGATCTTTCCGATCAGCTTCTGAAAGACCTGCTGGATATGGAATCGAGCCAGATCGTGACAATGCATATCCGTTCCCTGGATCAGAACAAGGCAATAAAGGAAGTAAAACACACGATCACGGAGCTGGACCGTTCCAAGATCGAGGAGCAGAAAAAGGCTGTCCGCGCCGGTTACGACATGGATATCATCCCGTCTGACCTGGCTACCTACGGCAGCGACGCGAAAGACCTGCTGAAAGAGCTCCAGAGCCAGAACGAGCGCATGTTCATGGTGACTTTCCTCATCATGAATACCGGGGCGACGAAGCAGGAACTGGACAACAACATCTTCCAGGCATCCAGCATTGCGCAGAAGCACAGCTGCAACCTGCGCCGTCTGGATTTCCAGCAGGAACAGGGCCTTATGAGCAGCCTGCCGCTGGCACAGAACCTGATCGAGATCGAACGCGGCCTGACCACCAGCAGCACGGCGATTTTCGTTCCGTTTACCACACAGGAGCTGTTCCAGACCGGAAAGGAAGCCCTGTATTACGGGCTGAATGCATTGTCCAACAATCTGATCATGGTTGACCGGAAGCTTCTGAAAAACCCGAACGGCCTGATTCTCGGCACGCCAGGTTCCGGTAAATCCTTCAGCGCCAAAAGGGAGATCGCCAATGCTTTCCTGGTGACGGACGACGATATCATCATTTCCGATCCGGAAGCCGAGTATTCCCCGCTGGTGGAGCGTCTGGGCGGCCAGGTGATCCGCGTCAGCCCGACCAGCACGCAGTATATCAATCCGATGGATATCAACATGAACTATTCCGAGGAGGATAACCCGATTGCGCTCAAAGCTGATTTTATCCTTTCGCTCTGCGAACTGGTCGTAGGCGGCAAGGAAGGCTTGCAGCCGATTGAAAAAACGGTTATCGACCGCTGTGTGCATCAGGTTTATCAGTCGTATTTCAACGATCCGAGACCGGACAACATGCCGGTTCTGGAAGACCTGTACGACGAGCTGATGAAGCAGGATGAAAAGGAAGCCCACCATGTGGCAACTGCCCTTGAAATCTATGTCAAAGGCTCCCTGAATCTCTTTAATCACCGCACCAACGTGGACATTGATAACCGCCTGGTCTGCTATGACATCAAGGAGCTGGGCAAACAGCTGAAAAAGATCGGGATGCTGATCGTTCAGGATCAGGTCTGGGGCCGTGTGACCGCCAACCGTGAGGAAGGTAAATCCACCCGTTACTACATGGATGAGATGCACCTGCTTCTGAAGGAGGAACAGACGGCGGCGTATTCCGTGGAGATCTGGAAGCGTTTCCGTAAATGGGGCGGCATCCCGACCGGCATCACACAGAATGTCAAAGACCTGCTGGCGAGCCGTGAAGTCGAGAACATCTTTGAGAACTCAGACTTCATTTATATGCTCAATCAGGCTGTAGGCGACCGCGCGATCCTGGCCAAGCAGCTGAATATTTCTCAGCACCAGCTTTCCTACGTCACGCATTCCGGCGAAGGCGAAGGGCTGTTGTTCTATGGGAATGTGATCCTGCCGTTTGTGGACAGGTTCCCGACCGACCTTGAGCTGTATCGTATCATGACGACCAAGCCCGGTGAGGTCGCGGAAGCAAGGGAGGCTGGCTAATGGCAAAGAAAATGAATTTCCGCAATGACATGCGGGAAGCGAAAAACGCAAAAGACAGCGTGGAAGAAGCCGAACGCCTGCCCACGGAAAAAGGCTATACCCGGACTAAGAGGAAGCTGAAAGGCACAAAGCCGAATGAGCAGACCCTGCGGCACGGGAAGAAGCCGATTGAAAAGCCGAAACAGTCCGGGAAGCTGAAATCCGCGCTTGTCTCACAACAGCTGCATGAGCGGCTGGAACAGGCAGACCAGGACAACAATATCGGCGTGGAGGCAGTCAACCGCGGAACACAGACGGCAGAAGCCGGTGCAGCCGTTGCCAGAGATACTGTTGGCAAGGTGCGTAAGTACGGGGAAAAGCTCCATGACCGGGCCGTAAAGCCGGAAGTCAGTGCTGAAAAGGAAACGCTGCGGCATGTGCAGGAAGAAACCGTGGAAGGGGTAAAAACCACTGCTTCTGCCCGGACTGCGAAAGCCGGGGAAACTGCCGGAAAGGCAGCCAAAGGAGCCGAAAAGTCCAATGCTTTCTCACGCTTCATGCAGAGGCGGAACATCAAACAGGAATATGCGGCAGCGAAGACTGGAAGGAATGTCGGTAATGCGGCATCTAACGGTCTCGCTATCACACCGACTTTGAAGGAGCGTGTGAGTAAGGTCTTTGCAAGGGCCGGAGGTTTTGTGAAAAGCCATGCCGGAGGCATTGCCATCGGCGGGATCTTCATCTTCCTGCTGGTGTTCATCTTTACGCAGATGTCATCCTGCTCGTCGATGATCGGCGGTTCTGGGGGGACGCTGCTGGGAAGCTCTTATACGGCAGAGGACGAGGATATCCGGGGTGCCAACAGCGACTATACCGCTATGGAGGATGCGTTGCGGAGCCAGATTAACAATATCGAATCCACGCATCCCGGCTATGACGAGTACCGCTACAACCTGGACGAAATCAACCACAATCCTTACGTTCTGACTTCTTACCTGACGGTCATGTATGAGGACTATACACGGGCGGAAGTACAGACGGCGTTGCAGACTCTCTTTGACAAGCAGTATGAGCTGACGCTGGAGGAGGAAGTCGAGACCAGGTATCGCACCGAAACCCGCACCGGGACAACGACGTACACAGACCCTGAGACCGGCGAGACGACCGAGGAAGAATATGAGTATGACGTTGAAGTTCCCTATGACTACTACATCCTGAATGTCACGCTGAAGAACAAGACGCTGGAAGCGGCGGTCTTCTCCGGCGGGATGGATACTGACCAGAGGGAACGCTACAATATCCTGCTTTCCACCTACGGGAATAGGCCGTATCTCTTTGAGGGCGATATCTACGCCAATGTCACGCCGAGCAGCGATTATCTGCACTATGACATACCGGGCGAAGCCCTGAGTGATGTCCGGTTTGCGCGGATGATCCAGGAGGCAGAGAAATATCTGGGGTATCCGTATGTATGGGGCGGTTCTTCTCCGTCAACGAGCTTTGACTGTTCCGGTTTTGTCTGCTGGGTGATCAACCACTGCGGCAACGGATGGAACTATGGAAGAACGACGGCAGAGGGACTGCGGCAGCAGCTTTCCATCATACCGGCAAGCGAGGCGAAACCTGGAGATATCATCTTCTTCCAGGGAACGTACAACACGTCTGGCGCAAGCCATGTTGCAATCTATGTGGGCAACAATATGATGATCCACTGCGGGAATCCCATCCAGTACGCATCCATTGACACGGCCTACTGGCGACAGCATTTCTACTGCTTCGGCAGATTACCGTAAGAATACAGGAGGGCTTATGACAAGGAAAAGAAAACGCCTCGAAGAGGAGCTGAAAAAGCTCATTGAAAAACAGGAAGAGGTAGCAGCAAGAATCCGGGAAACACAGGATCAGATCACGGAAGAGACCAATACGGAGATTCACGAGATGGTTCATAAGGCAAATATCACGCCTGAACAGCTGGCGGAAATCCTGGCAGCCTTTAAGGGCAGTGCGAATCCCGGAAATATGAGTTATACCATGGCAGATGAGGAGGAAAAAGACCATGAGAATTAAGAGTATCCTGGCCGCCCTGCTGGCGGTTGTGATCAGTGCCGGAGCGTTCTGCGTTCCGGCTTTTGCTTATACCGGGGAAGAAAGCGAACCGACCGTGCAGGATGCCATCCCGGTTTCTTCGGAAGATACCGATACGGATGAACAGGAAGACGACGCTCCGGTAGTAACCCCGGAGGATGCCGAAGAGGCAGAAGGCAGCAAAGTTCATATCCGCACCGAGAATGGAACCATCATTTTCTCCTTCGATGATGAAGAAGAGGAAGAGGAAACAAGGCAGATCGGTATTGTCACTACAAACGGCGGCAGGCTGAATGTCCGTTCCGGCGGCGGGATGGATTATGAGATTCTGGATCAGCTGCTTCCGGGCGAACAGGTGGAAGTGATCGAGGACGAAGGCGACTGGGTAAAGATCATCGTCCCGGAAAAGACGGGCTATGTCTATAAGGAGTATCTGCGGATCATTGAACAGAACCAGAGCGGAAGTACGGGCATTGATATCCCGGAGGAATACCTGACGCTGTTTTTGCAGATGCTTTCCGGACAGAGTTCTTCCGGCAGCCTGCCTCTGACACCGGACGGGAATCTGACGCTGGTTGATGATGTAGGCAGTCCGACCGGAGAAGGCAAACAGTTCATCACGATGGTGACGCGATCCGGCAATTACTTCTATCTCGTCATCGACAGGGACGAAAAAGGCAATGAAAACGTCCATTTCCTGAACCAGGTCGATGAAGCCGATCTTTTCTCCCTGATGGATGAGGATGCTGCGGCAGCTATGAAAGAACAGCTGGCCGCACAGGAATCAGAAAAGCAGCAGGAACAGCAGACTGTCACGCCTACAGAAACGCTGGATACAGAAAAGGATAAAGAACAGGAACCGGAGCCGGAACAGAAATCCAAGGCTCCCTACGTCCTTGGCCTGATTCTGTTGCTGGGAGTTTGCGGCGTGGGCGGCGCGTTCTTCTTCATGAAGAATAAGAAGCAGCAGACAGCTGTTGCAGACAGCCCTGATCCTGATGCGGATTACCGTGAGGATGATGACGGCTACGATATCCCGGAGGAAGCTGAAGACGAGGAGGATTATGACGAAAGCGAGGACGAGTAATGCCGGAAGTCATGACAATCGAGGAACTGCGTGAACTGATCCGGACACTGCCCGACGACGTGATTATCCGTGTGGAATTCCTGAAGGAGGGTGAGGATGGCAGAGAAAAAGCAGAGACAGTACAAGCTCCATGAAGTCTGCATCCGCCTTGCGGAGGGAACGACGCTGTATTCTACGGAACCGATGAGCACACCTGACCGCGCCGTGGATGTTATGCGGAAGGAGCTTTCCCAGTATGACCGGGAGGTACTCTGCGTCGTAAATCTCAATTCCAGGCTGAAACCCATCAATTTCAATATTGTCAGCGTGGGGACGATCAATCAGTCCCTCGCTGACATATCCAACATCTTTAAGAGCTGCCTGCTCAGTAATGCGTCCGGTCTTTTGCTGATGCACAACCATCCGAGCGGAGACCCGACGCCTTCGCAGGAAGATATCGCACTGACAAAACGGGTAATCGCGGCAGGCAAGCTCATGGGTGTCAGCTGTCTGGATCATGTGATCATCGGCGGGCAGAACGGAGCAACTTACAGTATGCGGGAAGAAAAAATCGTGGATTTCGATCCCGCCAATTACGGCCTTGTGGCCGAGAATGGAGAACGGATTATGGAAGAACAGAAAAAGTACGACGGCAGCAAGAAGATCGAAGAGGTCACTCTGCACTTCGGCAAGGGAACGGCAGAACCGTTTACCACAAAGGACGGAAAGGAAATGGTGAGGATTACGATCCCCAATCAGGACCGCAATGATCATACCCCGTGGGCGAGCTTTGTGCTTCCCGCAAAGGCGGTGCATGAGAATCAGTACGGCAAAGGCTTGTGGGCAAAGATTCCTGCGGATGGCACGACTACCGTTACCAAGCCGTATCTTGCCGGCAAGCAGGACGGGAAGAACATCTGGGAGAACGAAAAAAGAGCCGTCCCGAACAGGGAGCTGAAAAGCATGGTGGAGTTCTATAAGTCCCAGAGTCGTGATTCCGTCCTGGGGCAGCTTGGCGAGAAGAAAGCTTCTGACCGGAAGCCTTCGGTCAAGCAGAACGCCGGGCCAGAACTGTAAACCGCCGAACAAGGGCAGCCACAGAGCTGCCCGATACATTTCGGCCTTTCACATCCCGTGGGAGGCTGATTTTTATGCTCACAAACAGAAGGAGGATAAGACTATGAGCAATACTGTAAGAATCGGTAATCAGAGTATCAGCTATGAACAGGCCAAGGACATGCTTTTTCCGGAGCTGATCCCGCAGAAAGGCAACGAAGCGCTTCTCTCCGTCCATCCTCATGACAAGGTGGAGGATCTGGCTGTCTTGTACCGTCTGGATCTTTATTCCGGCGACGGCACCATGATGTCTGCCCGCGTGACGCAGGGGCTTCTGGACGCTTTCGGTGTCAGTGCAGAGCAGATGAAAAAGGATGCACTGGAACACGCGCCGGTCACACACCCGGCATCTTTCCGTTCCATGGAAGAGGTTCTCAGCGAGATGATGGGCGGTATGCCCGTGCCGACGCCTGATGATGGGCAGCCGAGGCTGTACGTGGCAAGCACAGAGACCATGAATCGCGGCGCGGGCGTTCTGGCCTACCCGGACTTTCTTCAGGAGGCTTCGGAGAAGATCGGCGGCAACTTCTTTATCCTGCCGTCCTCTATCCATGAGCTGCTGTTCCTGAAAGACACCGGCGACATCACCAGGCAGGAGCTTACCAGCATGGTGCGCAGCGTCAACGCGGCGGAGGTCAGCCCGTCCGAGCAGCTGTCCGATAATGTCTATCACTATGACGGCAAGGACAGGGTGTTTGAGTTGGCAGAGAAATACGAAGCCAGAAAAACGGAACGGCAGACGGAGAAACCGTCTCTTCTCGGAACGCTGGGCAAGGCAAAGGAAGCGCAGAAAGACCATCCGGCAAAAGTAAAGTCCGGCAAGGGGCAGGAAGCAGTGATCTGAGGAGGGTTCCATGGGCTACAGACTTGTGATAACGGAAAAGCCCTCGGTTGCCTCTGCTATTGCCAAGGTTATCGGAGCGAAAGAACGAAAAGACGGATACTTTCAGGGCGGCGGGTATCTTGTGAGCTGGTGTGTCGGTCATCTCGTGGAGCTTGCTATGCCGCAGGCATACGATGAGAAATACGGAAAATGGAGAAAGGAAGACCTCCCAATCCTGCCGAAGAAGTGGAAGTATCAGATATACCAGTCTACAAAAAAGCAGTTTCAGACGCTGAAAAGCCTTATGGCAAGAAAAGACGTTACCGAGCTTTGCTGCGCTACGGATGCAGGGCGCGAGGGCGAATTGATTTTCCGCCTG
>CAMJPQ010000097.1 GCA_946407745.1 uncultured Clostridia bacterium | reverse complement strand
GCACCAGCTGAAGGGGATACAGGCCGCGGTCCCTCAGCATGACCAGGCCGGTGAAATAGTCGTTCCAGCGGGCCACTCCGTAGTAAACGGCCAGCACGGCCACAATGGTGCCGGACAGCGGCAGCACACACCGGAAGAAGTAGGTGAAATGGTTCGCGCCGTCCATCACCGCGGCTTCGTACAGCTCGTTGGGAATGGTGGTCTGAATGTAAGTGCGCGCCACCATCAGGTTCCATACGGACACCAGGTTCATCAGGATCATGATGGCCCGGGTGTTATAAAGCCCCAGATCCCTCACATTCAGGAATATGGGAATGAGGCCGCCGGAGAAGAACATGGTGAAGGTGATAGCCAGGTTCACCAGCTTTTTCCCCGCGAAGCGCCTGGAAAGCGCGTAGGCAGCGGCCAGTGTGATAACCACACTCAGCGCGGAGCCTGCCAGCGTGTAAAACACGGAATTGGCATAGCTGCCCCAAAGCTCGTTGTACTGGAAAACCGCTTCATAGCCCATCAGCGAGAAATCCACCGGCCACAGAAGCACCCGGGCCTGCAGCACCGCGTCCGGGTCGGAAACCGAGGCAATGAGGATGAGCCACAGGGGGTAGAGGACGATGAACAGCACGATGATCCAGAAAATGAGGTTGATGATGTTGAACACGCGGTCAGCGCCGGTTTCCCGGATACGCCTGCTTCTTTTCTTTGATGCCGCCACAGTCATATGCTTCGCCCCCCTTCAGAACAGGCTGATGTCGCTCAGCTTGCGCGAGATGAAATTCACCAGCATGATGATGGCGAAGTTGATGACATTCAGGCACAGGCCGATGGCAGACGCATAGGAATACTGTGCCTTTGACGCCGCGATGCCGACACTGTACACGTACACGCCCAGTATGTCCGAGGTGGCCATGTTGCCGCTGGTCTGCAGCAGCAGCGCCTTGTCCGTGTTGGAGGAGAGGAGGGAGCCGCAGTTGAGGATGAGCATCATCACCGCGATGGGTACCAGGTGGGGAATGTCAATATGCCTGATCTTGTTCCAGCGGGTGGCGCCGTCGATGGTGGCAGCCTCGTACAGCTGGGGATCAATGCCCGTCAGCGTGGCAATATAGAGGATGGTGTTCCAGCCGGCATTCTGCCATATTTCCGACCCGACAAACAGCGGGCGGAACCAGCCCGGCTCCATGATAAAGTAGATGGCCTTTCCTCCGGCCGCCGTGATCAGGTGGTTAATGATGCCGTTGGTCGGGGAAAAGAACAGGTAGATCATGCCCGCAAGCACCACGGTGGAAATGAAGTGCGGCACATAGATGGCAGTCTGCGCAAAGCCCTTGAAGCGCTTGTGGTTCAGCTGGTTCAGCATGATCGCGAGGATGATCGGGATCGGGAAGCCGAACAGCAGGCCGTACAGGTTCAGCAGGAAGGTGTTGAGGAACATTCTGCCGCAGTAATAGCTGCTGAAGAACTTTTCAAAGAACTTGAGGCCAACCCATTTGCTGCCGGTGATCCCGAAGGCGGCCTTGTAGTCGCGGAAAGCGATCTGCACGCCGTACATGGGGAAATAGCAGAAAACAATGAAGAAGGCCAGCGCCGGCAGCAGCAGGATCCACAGCTGCCAGTCCCGCCGGAGGGCCATGCCCGCGCGCTGAAGGAGGCTGCCCCTTGCATGCTTCCTCCCCGGGTGTGAGATGGTTCTGTTGGAGCTCATAAAGCGCCTCCCCGAAAGCTGTCTCATTTGATTGATCCGGTCTGTTTATGGACAGATTATACCACATAAAACACCATTTCCGGAAGGAGCGAAATTTTTGCGTATCCCTTGAAAATCCTTGCTTTTCAGGCTTTTTGCGGAATGCATTATTTTTGCAGGTTGCAATTTCGGGGTGTTTTGGTACAATGTAGCCAATTTGACAGAGACGTTTTTCAGTCGCTTTCCATACGGCGCGGCTGCCCTTCAATGCGGCGTGCCATGCCCTGATAACAGCAGAGGAGGCCTGTGCCATGGTGTTGGAAACCAGTGTTTCCTTTTCCTGCAGCGACGATGCCCTGCAGCAGGTTTATGACGAGGCCGAAAGGAAATGCCTGCTGAACCTGAAGCGCTTCGGTGACGACCTGGTGCTGGTGGAGGGCGGGGGCTATGAGAAGATATGGCTTGAAACGCAGCCCATGGGCGGCGAAATGTACGCCCTGCGTAACCTGGAGGCGGCAAAGAACAACTGCCTTTTGTTCATGCGCCACCAGCGGCAGGACGGCCGCCTGCCCGGCTCCATACAGCTTGCCTCTGGGGTGGTTGAGCCGCAGTTCAACAAATATCAGGGCTTCTGCTTTCCCTATCCGGCGCTGAGCCTGTATTACCTGCTGGGCGAGGACCGGGACTTCCTTATGCAGCTGCGAGACTGCCTGCGCCGCTTTGACGACTGCCTGTGGCGCACCAGAGACAGCAACGGCGACGGCCTGCTGGAATCCTTTTGCGTGTACGATACGGGTGAGGACCTCGCCCTGCGCTACGGCGACGCCCCCTGCTGGTGGACAGAGGACACGCCACCGGAGGGATACTCCGTGGTGCCCATGGCGAGCATGGATGTGATGAGCTGGAGCTATGCCTGCAGAGACACGCTGGTCCTGATCAGCCGGATACTGGGTGACGGCGGGGAGGAAGCGTGGCGGGTGAAGGCCGCCCAGGTGGCACGCGCGCTGCGTCAGGGTCTCTGGGACGAGCGGCGCGGCGCGTGCTATGACCGGGACAAAAACGGCCACACCGTTGATATCCTTTGCCACAATACCCTTCGCTGTATGTACTGGGGGGCCCTTTCCGCGGAGATGGCAGAGCGCTTTGTCAAAGAGCACCTGCTGAACCCGAAGGAATTCTGGACGCCCTTCCCGCTGCCCAGCGTATCGGTGAGCGACCCTGCCTTCCGTAACGCCCCGGAGAACAACTGGAGCGGCCAGCCGGAGGGCCTGACCTATCAGCGCGCCATTCTCGCGCTGGAAAGCTACGGTTACCATACCATCGTGACCCGGCTCGGAGAGAAGCTGCTGCATGCCATCGCGGCAGGCGGCTGCCGCTTTACACAGCAGTTTGATCCCTTTACCGGCCGGCCATCCCTGGTGCACGCCATCACTCACCAGCCGGTCAGCGAGGGCAGTGGTGAACCGGTGCAGGACGCCTACGGGCCGACCATGCTCGCCGCGCTGGAGTACATTGCCCACCGCTGGGGACTGCATCCCCACCTGGGACAGGTATGGTTCAGCCTGGGCAGCGGCATGGAATACCGCTGTGACGCCGCATTTTACGGGCACCGCTACAGCATCCGGAGCGATGGCAGGCATGCGGAAATCAGCACAGATGGACGATTGCTGGGCAGGTACGCCTGCGGACAGCGGCTGATCACCACCGCCGGCGGTCAGCTTATCGGCACCTGCCGCATCGAAGGCCCGGCGGGAGGGAGGTAATGAGATGGAATATACACAAAAAGGCGGCCGCGCCATCACCTTCGGGCAGCTGCCGGACTGGTGCGAAGCCCTGCGCTCCTCACTGACGGCCATGGCGGACAGCCTGCGTGAGAAGGTGCGCCCGCACGGCGCGGAAGGCGCCGTGTTTTACCCGGAAGACTTCGGTCTGTTTCTCGGAGAAAAGGCCACCGAAGCCATACAGGCTGCTATTGAGGCAGCCGCCGTGGCGGGCGGCACCGTCCGTCTTCGCAAAGGAGACTATATTTCAGGCACACTGCAGCTTCGCTCCCACGTCGCTCTGGAGGTCTGCGCAGGGGCTCGCCTGCTGGCCAGCCGTGACCTGGTCGACTACCCTGAAATGCATGCCCGGCGCCTCACGGTGCAGGACACCAGCATGGGCATGCACCAGTCCCTCATCTTTGCGGAGGGCTGTGAGAACATCAGCCTTTGCGGCGCCGGCGTGATAGACGGGCAGGGCAGCCCTCTGCATTTTCCGGGCGAGGAAACGGCGCAGGGCACACCCGGCAGACCCTTCCTGATCCGCATCATCGACTGCCGAGGTGTGCACGTCAGCGGCCTGACACTCAAAAACGCGGCCTGCTGGATGCAGAACTATCTCAACTGCGACATGGTGCTGCTGGAAGGGCTGACCGTGCGCAACCACGCGAATTACAACAATGACGGCATGGACATCGACGGCTGCCGGGATGTGATCGTCCGCGACTGCAGGGTGTCCAGCGGCGATGACGCGCTTTGCTTCAAGGGCGCCTCGCAGCGTCCGCTGGAGCGGGTACTTGTGGAGGACTGCGATTTTTACTCCGCCTGTAATGCCATCAAGGTGGGCACCGACACACAGGGCAGCTTCCGGAATGTGCTGATCCGCAGCTGCCGTATCGGCGGCCTGGCGGAGGATCCTTCCGGACTGAAGCATCCCTGTGCCGACAGCGCGGTTTCCCTGGAGATGGTGGACGGCGGCGTGCTCGAAAACTTCTGGCTGACCAGCCTGCACATCACCCGCGCCTGGAGTCCCTTCTTCCTGCGGCTGGAGGACAGGGGCCGGGTGAAACCGGGAGACGCGCGGCCCGGCATCGGCACGCTGCGCAGGATACTGATCTCCCATGTCACCGGGGAGGCAAACGGTCCCAGGGGCTCCTACCTGCTGGGCGTCCCGGAAAAGGCGATGGAGGACATCGCCTTTGAGGACGTCCGGCTGCGACAGTATCCCTGGGAGGGTGAGGCGCCGGACGCTGCCTCGTATCCGGATCTGAAGGGTGTCTACCCGGACGCGCACATGATCGACGGCATCGGCCCGGCGCCGGCCTACGGTCTCTGGGTGCGCCACGCCCGCGGGGTCACGCTGCGGGATTATCATGTGACGCCCTGCGGGGAGGACACACGCCCCGCCTTTATCGACGAGGGAGTTTGATACAGGCATCAGCTTAGCGGAGGGAAGCATGCCATGAAAACCGTGAAAGTGCGTCTGGACGGCCCCAGCGGTCTTGCCATGCCGGAAAAAACGCTGAAAACCGTGTATGCCTCCGGAATGGATTTTGAACCCGATGAGCGGCGGCTTCGCATCGCGCCCGACGGTACAGTAGAGCTGCAGGTCAGCCAGCAGCCATATATGATTCACGCGAGGATTCAGGTACCGCTGTACGGGCAGCTGTGGGTCATGGCAGACAACCTGGGCGAAGGGTACAGCGGTGAGTTTGTGGATTTCGTCACGGAGGCGATACGCACCTATATCTTCTGGGCCAGGCATTTTTCACACGGGCTGACGCTGAGTGTGAAAACGCAGGCGCATCTGGACGCCGCAGTGGAATTCGAGCACCTGGCCAACCGAGGCATGGACACACCCGACAACCGCCTCTATGCCCTGTCCCACGCACTGTATGCCGCGGAGGGAGCGCTGTTCGAGCGGGCGAAAAGCACCTTGGCACCCCGGCATGACCTGCGTCTGGGCTGCAATTTTGCGCGGTACACTTCCCCCTCAGCGCGCTACGCGAAGTTTTTCTCCAATGTCTTTGATTTCGCGACCCTCCCCTTCTACCCCGGGCGCACAGTGCCTGCCATGGGGCAGTATGACTACGCCTATATAGACAGCGCACTTGAATACCTGACGGAAAAGGGCATCACGCCCAAGGGGCATCCCCTGTTTTTCGGGCACAGGGAGGTCAATCCCGCCTGGATGTTTGACCTGAACTACACCGAACTTCGGCGCGAGGCGGAGGTCATCGCCAGGCATCATGTGTCCCGGTACAAAGGTGTGATCGACATCTGGGACGCCATGAACGAGGCGCACGACTGGGCCAACTGCTTTGAGCTGACACAGGAGCAGCTGATCGACCTGACAAAGGCCACCACCGGCGCGCTGCGGGAGGCCAACGACAAGGCCGTGTCCATCGTGAACGTCTGCCTGCCCTTTGCCGAATATGTGGCCGGGCGGTACAATTGCTACGGCGCGCTACCGGAGCATCTGCGCTCGCCCCTGCGCTATTTTAAGGCGCTGCTGGACGCGGGCGCAGACTTCGACGTGGTCGGTATCCAGCTGTACTTCCCCGGCAGAGACATGGTGGCCGTATCCCGTATGCTGGATGCTTTTGCCGCGCTGGGCAAGCCTGTTCACATCACAGAGATGGGCGTCAACGGCGGCTTCCGTGTAAAGGGCAGCGCCGGGAGCAGCTGGTCTCAGCTGGATATGTCCGAGGGCACCTGGCACGGCGGCTGGAACGAACACACCCAGGCGGATTGGCTGGAGCAGTTCTATACCATCGCGGCGGCCAGGAAGGAGATCCAGGCGCTGACCTGGTGGGACTTCATCGAGCCGAGCTTTTCCGGCAACGGCGCTTTCCTGTATGAGGACGAGAATCCCCGTGAAATCTATTTCCGCCTGCTGGCGCTCAGGCCGCTGCTGAAGGCCTGAGGAGGCGAATATGCTGATGCAAAACAAACCGGGTGCGTGCCTGCAGCTCGCCCCGGTGTGTTTTGTGTGTGTCCGGCCCGCCTCCGCGATGGCGGAGGAGCCGCGTTCTTACCCGGCATTCTCTGTCAGGCAGCCGCTCTCCATGCGGTACAGCCTGTCTCCGTATTGCAAAGCGTCGTTTTCGTGCGTAACGATGAAAACGGCCTTCTTTTTTTCGTGCGCGTAGGTGTGAAAGGCAGAGAGAACAAGGCGCGTGTTTTCATCGTCGAGGTCGCCGGTGGGCTCGTCGGCAAAGATGAAATCGGGCACCTGCGCCAGGGCGCGGACTATGGCCATGCGGCGCAGTTCGCCCCCGGAGAGCTCGGCGGGGCGGGCGTCCCTGAGCCGGTCAATACCCAGCCTTTCCATCCATTCCAGCGCGTCCTCCACAGGAGCTGGGCCGCCATACAGGCCGGAGGGCAGCAGTATGTTCTCCTCCACGGTCAGGGTGTCAATAGCACTGCGGCTTTGAGGCACTACACCGAGCTTTCTGCTCCGAAGGCGGGAAAGCGCCCTGTCATCCAGGCTGTAAAGGTCCGTGCTGTCCAGCCATACCCTTCCTTCGGTCGGGCACAGCAGTCCGCAGAGCATGTTCAGCAGCGTGGTTTTGCCGCTGCCGCTGCGTCCCATCAGCACGGCCACCTCTCCACCCTCTATTTCCAGGTTCGTGGGCTGCACGGCATAAAAGAAATTGGCGCCGCCCGCTTTGCGGAAATACCGCCTGGATATGTTTTCAGCTTTCAGCATCATCTCAGTTTCCCTCCCGCAGGGCTGTGCCGGGGTCAACGCGGCTGAGGCGATAGGCCGCCGTCACGCTGGAGAGCGCGGCCACGATCACGGACAGGAGCACCGTACTGGCCGCCAGCAGCAGGGTTTTCCCAGCCTCCGGCATCAGGTAGGGCAGCTTCAGGCTGCTCTCAATGAGCCCGGCAAACGGAAACAGGAAGAGCGCCGCAAGCCCAACACCCAGCAGGCCACCCAGCAGCCCACACAAGGCAGACTCCAGCATCACCATGCGCGAGAGCATCCCTCGGGATGCTCCGATCAGCCGCAGCACGGCAAATTCCCGCGCCCTCTCACGGATCATCATCACAAAAGCCAGCAGCAGGATGATCAGCGCCAGTGCCCACACCGCCGCGATAAGGATGGTGACTGTGCGGCTGATGCCTGCCAGGCTGTCGGATACGCCGGTGATCATGCTGCGGGTGCGCACGGCGGTGACCTTGCGGATATGGCCGTTCAGCCGGCTGTTGACCTCGCCGATATCATATCCGTCCTTCACCTTCACATACACAGCGGAAATCACCTGGTCGCCACTCTCTATCTTATGGCTGACGCCCTTCTCCTCGGCGGCGGCCAGCAGCGCGTTCATGGTGCTCATGCTGCAGTACACCGCCGTGTCCAGGCCTGTTCCGGTGGCCTCCAGCTGGGCCACAACCTTGCACCGCTGATCATAAATGCGGATGATCTCCCCCACACCGGCTTCCACCTTGCAGCCCACGGCCACATCCATGTCGCCAAGGCCGCGGTTCAGGCTGCGCGCAATCCAGGGCTGCACGGTGAAGTCCCGCTCAGGGTCAATACCGATCACCTGAATTTTGATGGAGCAGCAGTCCGCCTTCAGTGAAGCCAGGAAGGTTTGCGGCGCAGCCTTCTCCACGCCTTCCACCTCCAGCGCCTGATCCAGTGCGGAGGCGTTCATGTAAAACGCGCCGGTCGTTCCCTGAAGGAACATATTCTGGAAGCTCACCTTGCTCTGCGCCTCAGATGGCACCAGGATAATGTCCGCGCCCAAGCGCGCCTCCAGGCTGTTCAATCCGCTGCGAAGTGACAGCACGACCACCGAGCCGCCGAAGACAGCCAGGGCCAGAAAAGCGGTGAGCAGCGACAGAACCGCTGTGCGTCCGGGCTTGCGGGCCAGGTTTTTGATGGTCAGTGAAAAGCTGTTCATCTTCGTTTTACTTCCTTGCGCTAAATATCGCGCCGATCAGTGCGCACAAAAGTGCCGCGGAAAACAGGATGATCATGGCAGGCTGCATCACCATCCGGCAGCGCATGGTGCTCATGCGGCACAGATCAATGAGCGTACCCGGCGTCAGTATGCCCATCACACAGACAGGCAAGGCGCTGAGATACACGCCCAGGCGCGCGCGACTAACGCACAGTGAAAGCGCCGCCAGCGCACCCAGCACGCAGCTCAGCCCCAGCAGGGTCTGCCCGGCCCAGTGGCACGCGGCATGCGTGCCGTCCCCGTGAACGCAGGGGGAAAGGAAGGACTGACTGCCAATGGCTATGACGGCAGAAAGGATCAGCAGGATAACAGATAAAACGGCTTGCTTTTTCATGAGCTGGATTTTCCTCACGGCTTTCCCGGAAAAAGAGGGCTGCCGGAGCCGGCGTTTTTGCATGGCAGCACCGGCTCCTTCGGCAGCGACCCGTCACTTTCCGAAATTCTCGTTGATCACTTCCCGCGCCACCTTGCCGTGCTCCAGCACGATGGTGCGTTGGGCGGCCTCGGCCACCTCCGGGTCATGGGTCACCACGATGAGTGTTGTGCCCTCTCTGTGCAGCTGGGCAAACAGGTCCAGCACGATGTTCTCGTTGGCCTCGTCCAGGTTGCCCGTGGGCTCGTCGGCCAGGATCAGCTCCGGGTGATTGATCAGCGCCCGTGCCACGCACACGCGCTGCTGCTCACCGCCGGAAAGCTGGCTGGGCAGATGGCGCGCGCGCTCCCTGAGGCCGACACGGCCCAGGGCCTCCAGCGCCTCCTGTTCATCCGGGAGGGAGTGATAGTACTGGGATACCATCACGTTTTCCACAGCGGTCAGGTAATTGACCATGTGGAACTGCTGGAAGATCAGGCCGATCTTGTCCCGGCGGATGTCGGTCAGGCGCTTGCTGCTCTCCTT
>CAMJPQ010000096.1 GCA_946407745.1 uncultured Clostridia bacterium | reverse complement strand
CATCATGAACACGCGGTTCAGGCCCATCACGCCCATCAGGATCATATTGAAATAGGTCAGGAAGGCGAGAATCACGCCGGGCTGGGTCACGCCGTCATTCACGCGGCGCGCGCCGATCAGCACCACCAGGGTCAGGCCGGTGTTCAGAAACAGCGTCACCAGCGGCCCGGGCAGCGACATGGTGATGGAGGCGCGGATGTCTCTTCTGGCGGTTTCCGCGTTGGCCGCGGCGAAGCGGCGCATTTCGTACGGCTCCTTGGAGAGGGACTTGACCACTCGGATGCCGGTGATGTTTTCCCGCATCACGCGCACCATGCTGTCCATGCCCTTTTGCACCAGGTCAAACAGGGGGATGCCCCTGCGGCTGACCAGCACCACCAGCGCGATCATGATGGGCGCCATCACGCAGAGTATCGCCGCGAGGCCCATGTCCATCGTCAGTGTGATGGCGATGCCCCCGAACAGCATGATCGGCGCGCGGATGCCCATCGTCTGCACGGACTGCACAAAGGTCTGCACATTATAGGTGTCCGATGTCAGCCGGGAGATGAGGGAGGGCAGCCCGAAGGCGTCTGTCTGTGTGCCGGAAAGGTTCAGCGCGGTGTGGAACAGGTCCCGCCGCACCTCATAGGTCACATTCCTGGCGTTTCTCACGGCCATGCGGTTGGCGCTGTAATTGAAATAGCGCACAAAAAACGCCAGGCCGATCATCGCCGCGCCCCACCACAGCACCGTCGCCGTCTGGCCGGTGGGCACCACATGGTCGATCATGTGCTCCATCACATAGGGAATCAGCAGCTCCAGCAGCGTGGCAAGCAGCTTTACGCCCATCACCGCGGCCATTTTTCCGCTGTACCCCTTCAGGTACCGCCAGATGAATTTCATCGGTCAGTCTCCTCCAAACAGCGCTTCCTTTCTCTCCGCCATTTCCTTCCAGCGGGCGATGTACAGCTCGATATTGCTCACATTCGGCGCCCTGCCGATGCGGCCTTCCTCGGGGTATATTCTCTTTGAAATGCCGCCCGCGCCAAAGGCGAGGATGTGGGTGGTCTCCTCCATAATGTCCACATTGTACAGGCAGGCGTGCCCAGGCAGGGCGTAGCCGACATTTTCCTGGTTGCCGGCCATATATTTCTGCCGGTAGAGGTAATAGGGCTCCAGCCCCATTTCCTTTGCGGTCTCCCGTCCCATTTCCGTCATGGCCGCGGCTGTCTGTGCGGGCGGCAGCGGGGTGTTTTCCAGGTGCAGCCGGGTGGAGCGCTTGATGGCGAGGGTGTGCACGGTCAGGCTTTCCGGGCGAAGGCGCTTCGCGGCCTCCATCGTCTGGCGGAAGTCCGCAAGGGTCTCCCCCGGCAGCCCGGCGATCACGTCCATATTGATGTGGCGGAAGCCGACCTGACGGGCCATGGGGTACGCCTCCTCCACCTGCGCGGCGGTGTGCGCGCGGCCGATTACCTGCAGGGTCCTGTCCACCATGCTCTGCGGGTTGATGCTGATGCGGCCGACCCCCGCGTCCCTGATGGCCCGCAGCTTCTCCGGCGTCAGGCTGTCCGGCCGGCCCGCTTCCACCGTGTATTCCGCCGCGCCGGGGAACAGCGTCATCACCTCGCCCAGTAGGCGGCGCAGCTGTTCGGCGCTCAGGCTGGTGGGCGTGCCGCCGCCCATGTACAGCGCCCGCAGGCGACGGCCTGTAGCTGCAATCAGCGGCGCCGCGGCGCGCAGCTCATTGCGCAGCGCGTCCAGATACGGCTCTACCAGGCGCCCGTCGCCGATTTCGCCGGAGGAAAAGGAGCAGTAGGCGCAGCGCGTGGGGCAGAACGGGATGCCGATGTATATGTCCATCCACTCGTCTCCCGGCGGGGGCAGCAGCATCTGCACCCTCGCCAGGTCGCACAGCAGCTCCGCCTTCGCGGCAGTGACGTCAAAAACGGCCTGCACCGCCGCCCCGGCCTCCTCAAGGGTCCTGCCCTGCTCCAGCTGCTCATAGATCAGCCGCGTGGGCCGTATGCCGGTGAGGCTGCCCCACGGCGGGTGGATGCCGGTCACCTGGCGGCACAGCCGGTACAGCGTTTGCCGGCACAGCCTGCGCGCGGCGCGGCGGCCGTGCAGCTCGTCCGTGCGCGCGTCGCCTCCCTCCGCGGGCACAGGCGCACTCAGGCAGGCCGCTTCTCCCTCCCGCTCAAAGCGGCAGAAAAAGGCACCCTCCTCCTCCCAAAGGCGCCACGCGCATCCCGAAAGGAAGTCATCCGGAAGGGAAAAGAGCCGGAGCACATTTTTCAGATCCGGCTCTATGGTATTCAGCCATTCCTGCTTCAGCGTCATTCAATGCCCTCCATGGCACCTCAGGCCGCGCGCGAGCGGCAGCAGCCGCGTCAGTGACCTGTACATTTCCGCGTCCGATCCGGTGGGCAGGTCGGTGCGCCCGTGCGTGCCCTGCAGCAGCGTGTCGCCGGTGAAAAGCTCCTCCCCGCAGCGGTAGCACACGCTGCCCGCCGTGTGGCCCGGCGTGTGCAGCACCTCAAATTCCATCCCGGCATAGCTGAGCACCTCGCCGCCGTCCACCAGGCGGCTGGCTGCGGGGAAGCAGCGCGGCGCAGCCATCAGCGCCGAGGCGTTGATATATGGGTCCCCCAGCCCCGGCGCGTCCGCCCGGTGGATCACCAGCGGCGTCCGCGCCCCCAGCAGCGCCTCCACCGCGCCGACGTGGTCAAAGTGGCAGTGGGTCAGCAGGATGGCGGAAATCTCCCGCCCCTTCACTGCCGCAAGGATTTTTTCCGGCTGCGCGCCCGGGTCGATGACCACGCAGTCCTTCCTTCCGGCGAGGGACACCACATAGCAGTATTCCCACATCGCGCCGCACACAACGGCCTCTACCTGACAGCTGTTCATTCATTATTCTCCCGGCAATGTCATGGTGTGCGCAGCGGCGCAGCGCCATAAGAATTGGCACGGAATAACAACCGGTCCGGTCGATTCCGTGCCAATGACAGTTTAACATTCTCGGGCGCCCTCTCGCGCCGCAAAAGACTCAGTTCAGTATGTGAACACCGTGACCGCGTAGCCCATGTTGTCCAGCGAGGTCATCGTATTGGTCACCGAGCGCTTGCTCGTCACAGTGACGTTGAAGTACTCATCGTTTCCCACAAACTGCCGCACAATCTCATAGCGCAGCGCGCCGTCCTCAAACACGGCAATGTGCGGGTGGTCGCCAAGGTACTCCAGGTATTCCTCCAGGCAGAAATCCATGGCGTGCATCGCCGCGGCGTTGCCCTTGCCAACATACCTCAGTGTCTGCAGCTTGGTGCTGACACCGGTTTTGTAGCTCTTGTCCACCGTGCCCTTCACCGGATAATCCGCCAGGGGGAAGCGCATCACCAGGCCATACTTCCAGCCCTCGTTGACCAGCCACAGGCCATGGTCGCTCTCAAAGATGTGGGAGGAATAATCGTTGATGGCCTTGTCGTCCCTGTGGTAGAGGTTGATCTGCACGCTCTGGCCCGCGTTGTAGTCGCTGCAGCCCGCGGGGATGGAGGTGCGCTTGTCGTCCACCAGCTTCTGCTGGTCCGCCGCGCTGCGGTAGCCCTCATAGGCTACATAGTAGTCCAGCCCGGCGGCCTTCGCGTCCACAATGCAGTCTCTCAGCGCGGCCACCGCGTCCGGGAACATGCGCACACTGTTGGAGGATACGGGCACCTGCCTGTTTGTGGCGCTGGATACACGCACCAGGCCGTCTTCCGAGAAATCAGCGGGGATGGCGTGCCACTGGTTCACAAGCAGCATGCCGTTGTACATCGCGTCCTGCCGCGCCACCGTCTGCGTGGTGGCCTCCTCCAGAGGATAAGAGCTCAGGTCGATGATCTCCCAGCCGATGCCCTGCGGCACGGGCCACGCGTCGTTGGCGCCGGCCTGGTTGTGCTCGCGCTCAAAGGCTGACAGTTGGGCAAGGTATTCCTGCTCGCGCTGCTGGTTGCGCGCGTTCACGGCGTCAATTTCCGCCTGCAGCAGCTCGTTGCGGTTATTGCTGATGTACATTGAACCGGCCACGCAGCCGGCCGTCAGCACCGCCAGCACCACCGTGACGATGATCACTGTGCGGAAAGGATTGCCCTTTTTTTCCGTTTTTTTGCTCATATGTTCTACCTGCCTTTCACAGCATGGCGTATTGATTCCCATATACGGCAAAATAAGCCTTTTTTGCCATAATCTTTATAACACATTATGGCGCGTATGTCAATTCGGGGCTTGCAGATCGGCGCAGGCTCAGCCCTCCCTGACCGCCTGGGGATCGGGGCCGTAGATCATGCAGCCGCAGCGGCCCTTCTTCTTCATTTCATACAGGGCGGTGTCGGCATCCTTGAAGATGTCGCCCTGCGGGTCCGCCCGGTCGGAGAAGGCCACGCCAACACTCAGCGACACCTTGGGCAGGCCGTCCTTCGGATTTTGCAGCAGGCTGTTTGCGCGGGCAATCTTGTTGGCAACCAGCTGGCGCATGGAGGAGTTGGCGCGGGTCATCACCACCACAAACTCGTCTCCGCCCAGCCGGCAGACCGCGTCCACCGAGCGGAAGCTCTGCTGCAGCACCTCCGCCACCCGCTTGAGCGCGCGGTCGCCTACGTCATGGCCGTAGGTGTCGTTGATGTGCTTTAATTCGTCCACGTCCACAATCATCAGGGCAATGTGGTCGGTATCCGCGCGGCTCATGAACAGCTCATACGCATAGCGGTTCATCAGCCCCGTCAGCTGGTCGTGGCTGGCTTCGTAGCTCAGATGGCGGTGCGCCTGGCGGTTCACCTCCAGAATATCATTGTAGGTCTGCGTCACAAACCGCAGCTCTGCGGCACCCATCGGCTCCGCCTCCGCCTGGCGCCGCATCTTCTCCACCATGCGCGCCAGCGGTATGCGAATCTGCAGCGTGATGAAGGCCACCTCGCCGATCATGGCCACCAGCAGCAGCGCCAGCAGAATGCCCTGCGCGGTCATCAGCCGGTCCATGCGTGTGCGGATCTGCACCTTTTCCGCGCCGGAGGTCTCAATCAGCTCCTGTGCGCACGCGGTCACGTAATCCCTGATGCGGTTTTTGTAATCCAGGTATTCCGCCCCGAAAACAAGGCCTGCAGCCTTTGCCTTCATCTCCTCGGAGGACATGAGCGCTTCCTCTGCGGGAAGGGCGAAGGAGGCTACCTCATCCGGCATTTCGCTGTCCTGATAGCCGTAGGCCAGCTGCGTCAGGCGCATGGCGTGGTACTCCAGCTCCATCAGCTCATTGGAGGTGGCCAGTCCCGCCGAGAGCGACGCGCGGGCCGTGACGTCCTCACCCGGCAGCAGCTGCTCCAGCTTTTCCACCGCCTTTTCCCTGCGCTGCGTCACCTCTACCTCTTCAAAATAGTCCCTCAGGGACTGCTCATCCCCCGTCACCACGAACGAGCGGACGCTGACGGTCAGATAGTCCGAGCCCGCCTCCAGGTCGTTGGCCGTCTGCACCGCCTCCAGGTTGCGCTGGTTGGCTTCGTCCATATCCACATGGCTGCGGTTGATGAACACATCCGACACCGCCAGCCCTGCCGCCAGCAGGAACACCAGAGCCACAAAAATGTAGTTGACGGCCTGCAGCCGAACCGTGCGCTGCTTTCTCTGGCGTTTTACGGGAACCGGAAGCTCCTCCGGCTCTTCCTCTTTCTCCGACACCTCCGGGGCCAGGTCCTCCTCCGTCAGCATCCGCCGGACCTCCAGGAAGGGCTCAAACGCCTTGGCAGGTACCGGCTTGGAGAAGTAGTATCCCTGCACGATGTCACAGCCCAGCTCCTTCAGGGCCTGCAGCTGCTCCTCTGTCTCGACCCCCTCGGCAATGACGGGTACCCTCAGGTGGTCGGCAATGTCAATGATGACCTCCAGCATGCGCGTGTCCCGCTGCTCCTTGAAGGCGCTGCGCACAAACTGCATGTCCAGCTTCAGCGCGTCAATCGGCAGCGCGGAGATCATGTTCAGCGACGAATAGCCCGTGCCGAAGTCGTCCATCTCAATGCGGAAGCCCATGGCGCGCAGCCTGTTCACCGTTTCGACAATCTGCTCCGAATCCTGCGTGTAGGCCGATTCCGTGATTTCCAGCAGCATGTCCTGCGCCTCAAGCCCGGTTTCGGCCAGGATGGCTGAGAAGGTTTTCAGCAGGTCGGGGTCATACATGTCCACGCGGGACACGTTGACCGAAACAGGGACAGCAAAGCCGAGTCGGTCCTTCCAGTCCTTGATCTGCCGCGCGGTATGACGCCACACATAGCGGTCCAGCTCCTGCACCAGGCCGTTGTCCTCAAACAGCGGTATGAACACGCCTGGGCTGATAAAGCCCAGCGTGGGGTGCTGCCAGCGCACCAGCGCCTCGGCGCTGGTCAGCGCGGACGCGCGCGGGCGCACATCGAACTTGGGCTGATAGTATACCTGAAACTGTTCCTCCTCCAGCGCCCTGTGAAAGTCGTCGATCAGCTGCTCGGCATACAGCTCCTGCTCATGCATGGTGCTGTCATAGATGCCGATGTTGTTGTTGAAGCTGTTGCGCACGGTATCGGCCGCCAGCTGCGCCCGGTCAAAACGCCGCTCGATGTCCAGCGACTTGTCCGCATTGGTGTACACACCCATGCGCAGGCGCACCCGGCTATTGATGCTCTCATTCGCCGAAAGCCCGACGGACGCGTTCTCCAGTATCGCCCTGTAATCCTTGCCGTGCGGGCAGTACGCCATAAAGGTATCCGCCTCCCGGCGGCACACAATGCCGTCGGTATCCGCCACCGCCTCGCGAATCCGCTCGCCGATGCGGCGCAGCACCTCGTCGCCATAGGCGGTGCCAAAGCGCTCGTTCACCATGTGGAAGTGATTCACATCCACCACGATGGCGTCCATTTCCACATTTTTGTGGTGCTGGTCGTACTGCTCGGCATAGCGGTAGAAATACTCGCGGTTGTACAGGCCCGTCAGCGTGTCCCGCTCGGTGGACTGGATGATGTCCCGGTCCTCGTACAGCTCGATGGCCTTCAGCACCCTCGCCTGTATGATGCCCGCCTGTGGGTATGGCTTGGGGATGTAATCCGCTGCGCCGAGTGTCAGGCTTTCCACCTCGGCGTTCTGGTCGGCGGTCAGCACAATCACGGGCAGGCTCTTCAGCTCCGCGCTGGCCTTCATGTCGCGCAGAATGTCCAGGCCGGATTTCACAGGCATCATTAAATCCAGCAGCACCAGGGACAGCTCGTCCTTGTACTGCTGAATCTTCTCCGTGGTTTCCTGCCCGTCCGCGGCGTAAATGATCTCATAATCACTGCCCAGCGCCAGCCCCAGCAGCTCCCGGTTGATGGCCTCGTCGTCCGCCACCAGGATCAGGCGCTTTCCGTTGGACGAGTGGAATTTCTCATGACTTTTCAGCATGGCAGTATGCCCCTCAGCTCTTTCCCGGTGCCGCGCAGGTCTGCCGGCGGACGCCAGGATATTTATCTGCTATCAGCACCGCACTACGCGCGGTCTGTCTCCGTCTATTATACCATTGCGTTATAAAAATAACAATATTGCCGCTGCTGCGGAGAATTTTTCCGCGCCTGGCAGGCTGTAAATTTCTCCTTGCAAGGCTGTGCCAATTATGGTATGATCACACTTGTGCCTGCATGGGCTCCTTTGCCTGTGCAAAAACATAACGAATAAGCACACCGCGGCGCAATACCGCGTGCGCGTGAACAGGAGAGACGACGATATGCAATCCAAACGCAAGCTTGCTGTTACTGCCCTGCTGCTTTGTCTGTGCCTGCTGTTTTCCAGCTGCTCACTGGTGGTGAAGGACGCCGCTGTGGACGCCGCCACCGAGATTGTGCGCGTGGGCGACACCGTGTACACCAAGGGCGAAGTAAAAGAGCTGGTCAGCAGCTACCTGAACCAGATGGCCTCCTATTACAGCTCCAACTACGGCATGAGCATTGACGTGAACGACAGCGCCATGGTCAAGCAGGCCCAGGAGGCCGTAACCCACGACCTGGTGGAGGGCGCTGTGGTCAAGGCCAAGGAAGAAGAGATGGGCTACCTGCCCCTGAGCGAGGAGGCCGAGGCGGAGGTTCAGGAGACCTGGAAGGAAGCCTATGACCTGATCAAGAATGTGTTCTTCTCCTCCACCGAGGTGGGTGACGGAGAAGGCCAGGTGACCGAGGAGGATCTGGACGCCCAGATCCGTGCCGCCGTGGCCCAGTACCTGGGCTACACCGAAGAGGGACTGCGCACCAGCAAGGCGCAGGAGCTGCTGAAGGCGGAAGTCGTCAAGGGCGTAGCCGTGACGGACGAGGAAATCCAGGCGGACTACGACAGCAAGGTTGAGTCTGCAAAGACCAACTACGCGAGCAACCTGTCCGCCTACGGCACAGCGGTCAACGGCGGCGAGACCGTGTACTACCGCCCCGCCGGATACCGCATGGTGAAGCAGATTCTGGTGCAGTTCCTGGACGAGGACGAGAATCGCGTGAACCAGCTGAACACCAAGCTGACCAGCGCCAACAGCCGCGTGACCAGCGCCACCACCCAGCTGAACAACCTGGGCGTGACCACCCAGGAGGATGTGGACGCACTGGTGGCCGGCGTGACTGTGGAAATGGACGAGATGGACTTTACCGCCGCCACCCTGCCCGACCTGCTGGCCACTCCCTCCGACCTGAGCGAGGACGCCATTGCCAAGGCCTCTGTTGAGTCGCTGAGCGACGAGGCGAAGGAAGCCGTGAAGCAGCTGGCTGCCGCCAAGGCGCTGCAGGCCAAGTATCAGGAGCTGGTGAACACCGCGACCGAGCAGGCCTTTGCCCGCATCGACGCGCGCGCCGACGAGGTGCTGGCGAAGATCGCCGCCGGCGAGGACTGGAACACCCTGGTGGAAGAGTACAACGACGACCCCGGCATGAACGGCGACAGCGCGACCGCTCAGAACGGCTACGCGGTCTGCGAGGGCTTTACCAGCTTTGACAGCGCCTTCACCGCGGCGGCCATGGGTATCGAGAGCGTTGGCGGCACCAGCGACAAGACCCGCGGCAGCTACGGCTACTACATCATCCGCTACGAGAGCGAAGTGCAGGAGGGCCCTGTGGACCTGGCTGACGTGCGCGACACGATTTCCTCCGCGCTGCTGACAACCAAGCAGGATGAGCTCTTCGAGAAGACTGTGCATACCTGGGTGGATGAGGCGAACGCCAAGATCGACCTGAATGCCCTGAAGGACTGAGAAATACAGTGTACAACAAAACCGCGGCAATGTGTCGCGGTTTTGTTGTGCGGGTAATACGGTCTTTGGCGCTGCGCGCGGCGGTCCCCCTGCGGGGGGGGCTTGCGCTGCGCGCGGCTTTCCCCTGCGGGGGGCTTGCGTCAATCGCCCCAGTTCACTGGGGAGATGTCGCGCAGCGACAGAGGGGCCTTCGCTCTGCGGGTTGCGCGGCGCTGAAACCCGCCTGCGGCAGGCGCTCGTATGAAAGTGGGTTCTATGTTTAGCGGACTTTTCGTCCGGGCGAAAAGTCCGGGAAAAGC
>CAMJPQ010000095.1 GCA_946407745.1 uncultured Clostridia bacterium | reverse complement strand
CCATGTGCTTTCCTACGAAGGTACCAGTAGGTACTACCAACTGAGCCATGCGACCATAAACTCATCCGCCATCAGCTTTCCTGATGACGAAACTATATATATCACATTTATCGAGTCTTGTCAAGTGCAAATCACACGGTTTCATCACGTCTGTTTATCATATCCCCAAATGCTTGGAACGAGGCATGAAATACTTTGCACTGGCAAATAATGCCACTTTGTGAACTGCAAACCGTTGATACGCCTGACTGCTTGTGGTAAAGTACTGAAAAGAAATCAGCAGGGGAGGTGACAGCGTGAGTGCCGCAGAAAAGAAAAACGTGCTGCGCGAGTATCAGCAAACCGGATTCGAACTACAGCTATCCGGCGTTTCACTTGCTGACTCTGGGCCTATGCTTCCGCTGATCCACAGTGCTGACGCAGTCAGGAATCCGGACAGGAATGAGCCAACTGCTGCGGACTACTTTGCCTGTGGGCAGATTATGTCGGTGCCCTGTGACGTTTTTGACGAAAACCTGGTCTAAACCTATGTAGGCCGTCCCGCCTTCCGCGAGCTGCGTCGGCCGGTATGCTGATCGGCATCATGACCTACGGAGGAGGCTATTCGGCGCTGCCGCTCGTAGAAGATCTCATTGTGCGGCAGCGCGGCTGGCTGAGTGCGTCTGAGGTGGCGGACATTGTTTCCATCTCAGAAATGTCTCCCGGGCCGTTCTCGCTGAACTTCTCCTCCTTTGTCGGCATGAAAGTCACAGGTGTGCCCGGTGCGCTGATGGCTACCACTGGCTTTCTGCTGCCGCCGCTGGTTATTGTGCTGGCGCTGGCGCTGCTTTACCGCCGCATTCGCTCAGCGTCTGCTGCAGGCAAAGTCTTCGCTGTGCTCAACGCTTGCATCATAACCGTGCTGCTTGCTTCCGCGGTGAATCTCTTCTCTTCATCTGTACTTGGTGGCCTCCAGGTTGGCGGGAAGATCGACATCCTCGCGCTGGTTCTGTTTCTGGCTTCTTTTCTGGCGCTTTTTCGGTGGATAGTCAACCCGGTCCTCCTGCTGCTCGCGTCAGGCCTCATCGGCGCTATCATTTATCCGCTGATACAGGGATGACCCTCAGCTTGCAGCGTGACCTGATATAGGCGGCGTCTGCCGCTTCCGCTGCGTTGTAAAAGTCAAGCAGCGCTTTCAGCGCGCTGCGGGGAACGGTAACTGTCTCCGGCTGGGATGCCGCCGCCTTGGGTTTGGTGGCCATGTGATCAGCTCCTTTCAAATTGGCACAAGAAAACCGCCTCGCTTGTGCTTGGCGGCTCACTCTGTCAGATACGACTTCTTCTTTATTCTTCCCGTTGCTGTATCAACCCATATTTCAGCATATACAGTCCAGCCCTTTGGAGATCTCGGGTGACTGGGAAGATCTCTGCTGTCCTTGATTCCAAGAAAAAGCATGTACTCGTTCGTCTCCGGCCAGTACCCGTGAGCAAAGCAGGTACCGGCTCTGTTTTCCTGCAAATAATGCGCGCCAAAGATGCCGCGAATACAATCGATCGCGATTTCTGCTGATTGGCGTTCATTCAGCATCTCCGACACCCCACAGTCTTTCGTATACTGATGGGTCGTGCTGCTGTTCGGCTTGAAGTGTTCCAATTGTACCTTCCTCGGTGAATACAGCGGCCCTTCCCGTCGGTTCCACTATAACACTTTTTTCCTGCCATGGCAAGCTTCTCATCATGTCTTTGTCGGCTTGCGACGGCGTAAGATCACCGATGAAAGGATGGGAATGGGCGTCAATAGTCCCATGTTGCTTCTGCAAAGCGTAGGAAAGGTCGCTTGGAATGTTTGTTTCAGTTTCTCCACCGCGAAGTAGATATGAAGTGCTGTCAATAGTGAAAACCGTATACTCGACGCCTGTTTCATGAGAAAGAACTGCCAGATCATAGGTTCTGAAAGCACCGGCCTCTCCTGTAATGTAATCACCGGTTTTCCCTAAGCGTGCCATCATAGCGGAGTGCCTGTCAGAAATAGTGATTCCCCTTTGTGAGAAAGGAACAGCTTTCTCACCAGAATCACCGCTCGCTCTCATAGTTTTGCTTGCTGAAGGCGTTTCCCTGTCCCTGTGCCGGTACAGATAATTCCCCTTCGGCTGCTTCTCAATCAGCTCATCCAGCGCCTCCTCCCATTCCCGCACCTTGCCCAGCGCCTGGGCTTTCTGCTGCGGCGTCTGCGCCACGATGGCCCGGTCCTTGTACTTCCGGATCATCCGCTCCATGTACCGCTGCATGCTTCTTGCCGTGTACTGCGGCGAGGCGGGCTTGATTTCCCGCGGTTGGTCCCTTCCAGCCTTAGAGTCCGGGGTAAAGCCTCCCCGGCAGGCATCAAAAAAGCAGGCTGGTGTGAGCAGTCTGCTGATTTGCCGTTAAGTGTTGATTTGGCGCGTTGCAACGGCCCGTGCGTGGGTGCTGCGGCGCCGGACAGGTTTGATGCCCGTCCCGGCGTGGAGCGCGTCAGAGGGCCATCAGAGCCCAAAACAGCGCTATTCTTCTCCCGGCAGCCGCCGGGCTTCCTCTGCGGCGCGCTGTGTGTTCGCCGCCCTCTGCGCGCCGCGCACAAAGGTGCGGTACAGCGTCGACTGGCACGATTGATAGGCCGCGTCCGCCGCTTCCGCCGCGCTGTAAAAGTCAAGCAGCGCTTTCAGCGCGCCGCGGGGAACGGCGACTGTCTCCGGCGGGGATGCCGCCGCTTTGGGTTTGGTGGCCATGTGATCAGCTCCTTTCGTTTGGTTTGGTATGAGAAAACCACCTCGCTTGCGCAGGGCGGTTCATCCTATAAGTGTTATCCGCTTCCCTTCCAGGGGAAACTCGCCTTTCACAGCAAACTTACGTGGCGGGATTTTCTCTGTGTCGATATATTTGTAGTGGACAGGCAGAAGGGGAAGAATGGTTTCGGAATCGATGGATGCTTTTATGAAATTCATCTCCGGCAAATCGGATATTTCAAAAACCGTATGCCCGGCGACAATCTCGCTTCTTTGCACGACAGCTCCTAACGTGATCTCAGCCATTCGTCCAGCCTCCTTTCATAGTCTTGAAGCTCCCGGCGGGTCAGTTCGGTTTATTCACTTGGTATCCAACGGTCCTCCTATCAGAAAACCCGCCTAGCTTTCGCTTGGCGGCCTGTGTCACTGAATTGCTGCTCGGACATGAGCAATGAAATCATCTGGCAGCGGATAGTTGTACTTGTCAAAGAGATAAGTCGTTTCAGAAGACCACCCAAAGGTTGAATCTTCACGCCAGTCAAGTTCGTCAATCGGCTCATCTGTAATGGGATCATGGAAGTACTTTGGAGCAATTGCGGTCTTCTTCTGTGTCTGCATGTACGAGACAATCCGTGCTTTATCCGGATACACTGCGCTCATCGGTACCAGGCTCGTCGGCTTAACGGCCATCATGGCGTTCACCTGCCTTTCGGCTTAAATATACGCCATTCGCCACTGTTTGTCAACTTATCTGGTCCAATAGTGATGTACCCATCTGGCCTTACCCACACAATATCCGACGGAGCAAGAACCTCGACACCAAGTATATCAGCGACCGTCTGAGCTACGATAGCGCCATCGGCACCGGTCTTGCAGGCCACGAGCCTTATTGGGCCGCCATCCCGGTGCTGTGCTCAGCGGTATTGTGCTGGTCGCCATGGTCGCGACCCTGGCGGTGGCTGCCTGCATCAGCCGCTTCCTCTACAAGCGCACCGGAAACATCTGGGCTGCTGCCTTCACCAACGGTCTGCTGATGACGATCATGACGGTGGCAAACACAACAGTGCTCTACAAGTAATACAACTGCACGGGAGGGGACCTTGTGACACAGGGCCCTCTCCTTTTTTGAACTGTTCTGCTTTTACAAAAGGCAAATTGTATGCCGGACTCACTGCCTGTAAATAAGTGGAAAGCCATTAGCTAACACATCTGCACAATAATAAAAGCGGCCGGCGGAGTGGTGCATTCATCACTCCGCCGGCCGCTGCCGGTCTGCCTGCCGGTCAAGGCTGAAGCAGGTAAAACAGTATAAGCAGGTTTCAAAGAGGTTTCAGGCTTGCAGCGACGGGCTGAAACGCACAGCGCTGCATGGAACGGACGCTGCTTCATGGTGGGAAAGGCGGCGCACACAAACAGGTCAGCACCTCTGCGTGAACAGTGAAAGTGGAGGCTCAGTCAGCAACCAGCATCTCCCGAAGCGTCTGTATCGTTTCAGCCTCCTCGGGATATTTCTCCATCAGCTCGCTGAAGAGAGCGTCGAGATCAGGAGCTTCACCGTTTTCACCGGCGGAAATGAGTCCACCGAGAATGTCCATAATGGGAGAGGAGAGCTCTTCCTCTTCTTCATTGGGCACGAAAGTGCCGTCTGCCTGGTACTGCAGGTCCAGCGCGCTGCCGGTCACGCCCTCAAAACGGCCGCTTTTCACAATGAAGTCATCAAAATCATCCGTGTCATACCGCTCCTCAAACAGCTCAACAGACTCATTCATCACGAAGGCATATTCAAAAAGGCCATATCTGAGAGAAAACTCTACTTCTTCCCCGTAGCCATAGGAGGAGATCTCCCAGCCCTCACCGGTCAGCTCCCCGATTGATTTGCCCGCCAGCGCATCCAGCGCATCCTGCGGAAGGATGCTGGAGGAAATATCCTCCGTGTAGCTTACAGGCAGTGAAGCGCCCAGCTCGTCCAGCTGACGGAAAGCTGTTTCATAATCCTCCGATTCGTACAAAGCGTCCCGCTGCAGGGCTGTTTCCTCATCAACAAGGGCTACTGCGCGGATATAACGGCCGTCGACCAGCGCAATGGCCGCTAAGTATTCACCCATCCAGGCGTTGAGACCGGTGGACACACTTTCATCCATGGCCTGGGCCATGGTTTCGAACATGGGAGCCTGAGAAGGCGCTTCCGCGAACGTGACGGAAAGTAGCGTCAGCTGCATAACAGCCACAACCAGCGGTGACAGCATTTTTTTCATGGGATCTACCTCCTTCATGTGTTCAAACAAATAATTGCCACAGATCAGCGCAGCACGCAATATGGTGGTGTGTTACACACGCTTGACCTTCAGCTGCAGATGGTTTTGGAGGAGATCCTCTCGCTGCCAGCTGTATTCCATTGATTCAGTCATGCCCTTGAGCAGCGATAGCGCCAGCCCTTCGCCGGCTCTTGTCACATCCAGCTGTGGACCGTTGTATTCCAGCTTCCATTCCGCGGACTCCGTGGCCTCGGAATACTCACAGACTGCGTGGATGTGCGGCTTTTCCAGCAGCGGAAGCAGCAACTGCACTGCTTCCTCGAAAACCAGATGGATCCGTCCGGCGCACATGGCTGTGATTTGGTTCTTGCCGCAGTATGCGTCAATCAGCCCGGCCACACCGATGAAGTCATAATCGCGGCTTTCGATGTTTACGTCAAGCACCTTGAGCTTTTTGATGAAGCGCCGTGTGTTTTCACGCTGCGGGTGCTCAAAAATCTGCTCAGGCGTGCCGGATTCATAGATACCGCCCTCGTCCATGTAGAAAACACGGTTGCTGATGACACGGGCAAAACTCATTTCGTGGGTGACAATGAGGATGGTTTTGCCGGTCTTGGCCAGTTCTCTGATGACTGCCTGCACCTCGCCGACCATGGTCGGATCCAGGGCACTGGTCGGCTCATCGAACAGAATGATCTCCGGATCCATGGCAAGTGCGCGGGCAATGGCGATGCGCTGCTTCTGCCCGCCGGACAATTCATCCGGATAGCTGAACGCCTTTTCGGCCAGGCCGACTGTCCGCAGCAGCTGCATCCCGGTGTCGTAGGCTTCCTGCCTGCTTTTTCCCAGCAGGTCCACAGGGGAGAGCATGATGTTCTCAATCACAGTCAGGTGCCCAAACAGATTGAAGCTCTGGAACACCATGCCCATTTTCTGGCGCACCTTGTTGATATTGCATTTTTTATCCGTGATCTCCACGCCGTCCACCCATATGCGGCCGGAGGTGGGCTTTTCCAGCTGGTTGATGCAGCGCAGCAGCGTGCTCTTGCCCGTGCCGGAGGGGCCGATGACAGCAATGACATCGCCATCCTGGATTTCAACACTCACATCCTTCAGCGGCGTCACATTCGCGTATTCCTTTTTCAGATGCTCAATTCTGATTATGCAGCTTCACTCCCTTCAGGATACGGTCACGCTTGCGCTTCCTTGGGTCAAGGCTGATCCGGATTCTGCTGACTGCAAAGCTGAACAGCCCCTCCAGTACAAAATAGATGACGGTGATGGCAATCAGTGGGAAGAAGGCTTCATAGGTGCGGCTGCGCACTATGTCACCCATCTTGGTCAGGTCCTGTACGGCGATATAGCCAACAACAGCGGTGGCCTTGATCAGCGCTACGATTTCACCCTGGTATGCCGGCAGCACGTGAGGGATGGCCTGCGGAAGGATGATTCTGTAGAAGGTGTGCCGGTTGGAATGACCCAGGGCATAAGCCGCTTCATACTGGCCCTGATCGATGGCGCCGACACCCATTTTGAGCAGCCCGAACACAGAGGAACCGAAGGTCAGCATAAAGCCGATCACAGCCACCGCGATGCCGCTGATGGCCACAGAGCCGAAGACAATATAATACAGTATCATCAGCAGCACCACCATTGGTGTGCCCTGAATAAGCCACATGCTAAACCGGCTGAATGTGTTGGCAACAGGATTGCCGTTCCTGCACAGCATGAAGAGCAGAAAGCCCAGCACTGTGCCCAGCAGGATGGACAGCAGGGTGATCAGCGTGGTGGTGCCGACGCCTTCCAGGAACAGCTGCCAGCGGCTCTCACGGAGGAAGGTTTTATTGAAGCTGGACAGGATGTCATCCCAGAAGCCTTTCTGCGCTTCGGCTTTTTCCGGTGATGCCTGCTGCGCCTTCAGCACAGCCATTACGGTGCCGCCGCGATAGTTGGGGTCGGAAAACAGCACACTCTCCGCTCTTTCCGGCGTGATGGTGATACCGGCACAGCCAATATCGGCTTTTCCGCTCTGCACCGATGGCAGAATGCCGTCAAAACTCATATCGTTTATTTCCAACGCGTACCCGTATTCCTGACAGAAGCGGACGGCGATGTCGATATCATAGCCGACGACTTCCTTGTTCAGTATGTAGGAGAAAGGCTGATAAAGAGCTTCTGTTGCAATGCGCAGGGTGCCGTTCTCGGCTGGGAATTGTGTATAATCTGGTAAAACCTTCCGTGAGTCGTCCACGCTGAACCAAATTTCTTCGATTTCCTTCAGGGTGCCGTCTTCGGCAATCTTCCGCAGGAAATCGTTAAACTGATCTCTCAGGCGCTCGCCGTCCTCGTCTTTGGCAAACACATAGCCGAACTCAAAGGTGCTCAGGTATTCGGGAATATAAGTCAGCTCCTCGTTTTCCTGAATCTGGAATCTGATGACGGGTTCATCAACCGCATAGCTGTCTATTCTCCTGCTTGTCAGTGCATTGGTCAGGTCGGCCTTGGAGTTGTAGTAGCTGATGTCGGCGCCGGGCAGCCTTTCCCTGATCATTGCATCGAAGCTCTGACCTGTCTGTACGCCGATGACAGCGCCCTCCAGATCATCCAGCGTCTGATATGCCTTTGAAGGGGACACACCCGCAGCGGTCTCATTCAGTACGGCCATCACGGTGCCGCCGATGTAATACGGGATGGAGAAATGCACGCTCTCCCTGCGCTCCTCGGTGATGGAAAGGCCGGCAACGGCAAAGTCTGCCTTGCCCGCCTGCACATAAGGCAGTATACCGTCAAAATTCATCGCCTCGACAGTCAGCCCGTAGCCGCAGGCTTCACAGAAACGGGCTGCCAAATCGATTTCCAGTCCGACTACCTGCCCGTCACGGTAATAATTTAGCGGTGGATAGGCTCCTTCGGTGGCCATTTTCAGTGTGCCGTTGGGGGCGGGGAGCGAAGTGTAATCAGGAACAGTCTTTCCGCTGTCAGGGCCCTCCACCCATTTCTTTATGAGTGCTTCAAGCTCGCCGCTCTTCTGCATGTCAGCGATCCACGCGTCAAGCTGATGAAGCAGCTTTTCACCAGCTTTGCTCTTTGGCACGATGAAGCCGAATTCAAAGCTGTCCATGCGGTCGTTCAGCACAGTCAGTCTCTCATTTTCTGAAACCATCAGCCGGACGACCGGCTCATCCCCCGGGAAACCGTCAATTTTGTTGGCCTCCATGGCAGCAGCCATGTCCGGGTAGCTGTTGAAATAGCTGATTCGTGCATTCGGAAGCGCTGCCATTACGAGCTCGTCATACGCTGTACCCGTCTGCACGCCGATGCGCTGCCCATCCAACTGGGAGAGGGATGAGAATCTGCCTGTGGGTGATGGGCTGACAGCCTCTTCACTGTGAACCACCAGCACTGTGTCGCCGTCATAGGTGGGCGCGCTGAAAAGCACGCTCTCTGCGCGCTCTTCTGTGACAGTGATGGCACAGCCTGCAAAATCACATTTACCCGCTTCCACAGAGGGTAAAATGCCGCCAAAGCCCATGGACACAGTTTCAAGCCGATACCCGTATGCCTGGCAGAAGCGGGCGGCGATATCCACATCATAGCCGACAACGCGGTTGTCCTTTACATAGGCAAACGGCAGAATGGATGTGTCCACCGCCATGTGAAGCGTGCCATTCGTGTCAGGCAGCGCCTCATAATCCAGTACGGTGCGCCTGGCCTCATCCCCGCCGAACCAAATCTCCTTGATTTCAGCAAGGGTCCCGTCAGTACGCAATCCGTTGACAAATTCGCTGTATTGACTGCAGAGCGCTTCCCCTGCTTCATCTTTGGCAAAAACAGAAGCAAAAGCACTCTGCTCCAGACGACAGGGGAAGATTTGCAGGTCGCTGTTTTCTGCCAGCAAAAACGCTGTCGTGGGCTCTTCAGCCGCCCATGCGTCCACCTTTTTCATTCGCAGTGCAGCCATGATGTCTGTCCGTGAATTGAAATAGCTGAGCTTGATACCCGGTATCACGGCCTGGGCTGCTTCGCCCGAGACGGTGCCTGTCTGTACGCCGATTCGCTTTCCCTCAAATGAGCGGAAGGCGGATGTGTCAGACTGCGCGGCTGCTGCGTCATTGCCGGCCAGAATGGCCAGCACCACACCGCCGGTGCTGGTGGGGGAGGAGAAAAGCACCTGCTCCATTCGCTCGGGGGTGACGTTCATGTCTGTGGAAAAGTCATACTTGCCAGACTGAACGGCCGGGATACGAGCGGCAAAGTCTACGTCCCCCAGCTCCAGCTGATACCCGGCATACCTGCAGAAGCGCACCACCAGGTCAATATCATAGCCGACGTTTTTGCCGTCCTTGATGTAGGAGAAGGGCATGTCTGTGGAGGTGGTCACCACACGGACGGTGCCGTTTTCACCGGTCAATCCGGTCATGTCCACGACCTTCCAATCCTCATCCGTACCGAACCAGATTTCGTCCAGCTCCTGCAGGGTGCCGTCCTCGTGGCAGAGCGAAAGGAAGGCGTTCAGCTCATCGCAGAGCGCCTGACTTTTCGGAGTGCGCCCGGCGGCGCACGTTTCTAACGGGTGAAAGACCCGAATCCACCCGGC
>CAMJPQ010000094.1 GCA_946407745.1 uncultured Clostridia bacterium | reverse complement strand
TTGGCGATGAACTTCACCAGCAGGTCGGTGTAGCTGACCTTGATCTCCTTGGCCTTGAGCTGCTCCCGGTAAGCCTTCATGGCGCTCATGTCCACAGAGAGGTTGGCCGTGACGGTGGGGCTGGTCATGTGGGAGTTGAGCATGTTCTTGGCAATGGCCTTGCGCATGCCGTTCATCGGGACGACTTCTTCCCGCGGGGCTTCCTCGGGTGCCTTCTCGCGGGTGCTCTCCAGGTAGCGGAGAATGTCTTCGGCAAGGACCCGGTCCTTCGCGCCGATCTTATCCAGATCGATTCCCAGGTCCTTGGCAACCGCCGCCGCCAGCGGCGAGGCTTTGGTCTTCGGAGCTTCCTCCGCAGCGGGAGCTGCGGGGGCGGCGGGGGCAGGCTTCCAGTTCTTCACATCGTCCAGGGTGATGCGGCCGTTGGGGCCGGTGCCGGGGACCAGGGCCAGGTCGATACCCAGCTCCTTGGCCAGCTTCTTGGCGGCGGGAGCGGCAACGACGCGCTCGCCCGGCGCTCTGACCGGAGCCGCAGAAGCGGCGGGAGCGGCGGCGGCAGGGGCTTCAGGCGCGGCGGCGGCAGCGGGGGCGCCGCCCAGCAGGGCGCTGATATCCTCATCCGCAGCGGCAATGATGGCGACCTTGTCCAGCACGGGGACCGTCGTGCCCTCTTCCACAAAGAAGTGGCGCACCACACCGTCGGTGTTGGCCTCGATGGTGTTGGTGAGCTTGTCGGTCTCCACCTCGAAGAACGGCTCGCCGGACTTGATCTCGTCTCCGACCTTTTTCAGCCACTTGCTGACGGTGCCCTCCGTCATGGTCAGACCCAGCTTGGGCATTACGACTACTTTAGCCATAACAATCCTCCTTGTATATTATCATTGAAGTGTGTTATATCGAAAAAGGGCTTACGCCCTGAACCAGCCGAGTTTCTGTGCCTTCGACAGCGCTTTGCGCGGCAGGACGCGCCACGGGCCGTCGTCCGTGACAATGAAGTCCGCCTGATCTCCCGCGAAGAGCTTGACCTCGCGCTCGCCGTCAAGGGCGATCATGCAGGGCTTGTCCGCAACGACCGTGTACTTTTCACCCAGGGCAAGCTGGCGCTTGTCCTTGATAAACATGGGCGTGAGGATGCCGGCTGCGATGGGTGCCTTGACCGGGATGCCCTCCTCCCCCAGGGCCACGGCATAGCCGAAGGGATCGCTGTCCTCCACAATGTGGTAGGCGCCGGGCACGGCGGAAAAGCCGATGGACGCCGGATGGCAGCGGGAGACGATGATGTGTTTCATCTTCTTCGGATCCCAAATGGCCTTGGCGCCCGCAAACTCGTCGTCCGAGATCACCGCGTCGATCAGGGCCATGTCGCGGTATACGCCGTTGACGAAGACCTGGATGCGCTTGTCGTGGATGCAGACGTCATAGGGGTCGTCCATCAGGGCGGTGGCCGCGGCGGCCATGCCGGCGACCGTGCCCTCCATCATCTGGGGGTAGACGTTGTTGGTGCCAGTGGAGATGGACAGCATCGGGGTCTTCTTCAGAGACTTTGCAGCCGCGCGGGAGGTACCGTCGCCGCCGAGCACGACCACGCAGCCGACACCGCGCTCCTCCATGAGCCGGGCCGCCTCAATGGTGTCGATCATGGAGGCGTCAAAGAGGAAGTCGAGCACCTCGATCTCACAGCAGGGCATTTTGTCGTCCTCCAGCTGATACTGTACGCTGTAGCCCATGGTGAAGGTATCCGGCATATACACGGCCTTTTCGATGCCCAGGCCGTAGGCGGCAAGGGTGATGCGCTTGCAGATATTGACCTTCTCGTTGTTGTCAATGGTGGTGGCATAGGACACAAGTCTCCGGATATCCTTTCCGGACTGGGGATTTGCAATAATGCCTATGGACGCCATGATCATTCCTCCTTGCTTGTGCTTACGCGCTCTTTACAAGCTGTGCTGCGGCAGAAAGCCGCAGCACAGTTTGTGGGTGTCCTTTGCTTCGGCAGGAATCCGGAGGGCGGGAAATGAATTAGAACATCTTCTTCGCGGCAACCACGATGTCCACGTCGTTGGGCATGTAGTACGCCTCAAGGTTGGGGGCGAAGGGGACAGGGGTGTCGAGAGAGCCGATTCTTGCGACGGGAGCGTCGAGCAGGTCGAACATCTCCTCGGCGATGGTGGCGGAAATCTCGCCGCCGTAGCCGCCGCGCTTGGTCTCCTCGGTGATGACGATGGCCTTGTGGGTCTTCTCCAGGCTCTCGCGGATCATGTCCTTATCCAGCGGGAAGAGGCTGCGGATGTCGATGACCTCCGCCTTGATGCCTTCGGCGGCCAGCTTCTTGGCGGCGTCGAGGGCGGTGTAGACCTGGCGGCCGTAGGTGATGATGGTCAGATCCTCACCCTCGAGGGCGATGCGGCCCTTGCCGAGGGGGATGGGATCGAAGTTGTCGACCTCGCTCTTGGTGGCGTAGAGGCACTTGTTCTCGAAGAACATAACGGGGTTGTCGTCGTCAATGGAGCTCAGCAGCAGACCCAGGGCGTCCTGTGCGTTGCTGGGGTACACGACCTTCAGGCCGGGGACGTGGGTCAGCCACGCTTCAAGGCTCTGGCAGTGCTGGGCGGCGCCGCCGGTGCCGGCGCCTGCGGGCAGACGCACCACCATGGGCAGGGAGATGTTGCCGCCGAACATGAAGCGCATCTTGGCCGCCTGGTTGACCAGCTGGTCCATGGCGACCGTCAGGAAGTCGTTGAACATGAGCTCGGCAATGGGTCTGAGGCCGGTGGCTGCGCTGCCCACCGCCGCGCCGATGATGGCGCCCTCGGAAATCGGGGTGTCGCGGACGCGCTCGGGGCCGAACTCGTCAATCATGCCGGCGCTGACGCCAAAGCAGCCGCCGAAGGCGCCGACGTCTTCACCGAACAGGAGCACATTGGGATTCTCGCGCATCCGGATGGACATGGCCTCGCGGATCGCTTCGCCGTAAGTCATCATCTTACTCATCTCTCACGCACCTCCGCAACAATATCAGAATATACATCCACGACGGCGCTCTCCTCCGGGGCGAAGGGCTGAGCATCCGCAAAGGCGATCGCTTCGGCAATCTGCTTGTCGACAGCGTCCTTCACGCCCTTGATCTCCTCGGCGGTCATGACGCCGTTCTCCTCGAGGTACTTCTCGAAGCGTGGCATCGGGTCCTTGGCTATCCATGCGGCCTGCTCCTCTTTGGGCTTGTAGGTGGCGGGGTCGCCTTCGAAGTGGCCGCGCTGACGGTAGGTCTTGCACTCGATGAGGGTGGGGCCCTTGCCGGCACGGGCGCGGGCGACTGCCTCTTCCGCAGCCTCAAACACGGCGACCGGGTCGTTTCCGTCAACGGCAACACCGGGCACGTTGTAGGCGGCACCGCGGTCTGCGATGTCCTTGATGGCCTGGTGGCGATCCTGGCTCATGGAAATGCCGTAGTGGTTGTTCTCGCAGACGAAGATAATGGGGAGCTTCCAGATCGAGGCCATGTTCAGCGCCTCATGGAAAGTGCCCTGGTTGGTGGAGCCGTCGCCGAAGAAGCAGGCACAGACCTGATCGGTGCCGCGGATCTTGGCGGACAGGCCCGCGCCGACCGCGATGTTGTGGCCCGCGCCCACGATGCCGTTGGCGCCCAGGATGCCCAGGTTTCTATCCGCAATGTGCATCGAGCCGCCCTTGCCCTTGCAGTAGCCGGTGTAGCGGCCGAAGAGCTCGGCCATCATGAGATTCAGATCGCCGCCCTTGGCGATGATGTGGCCGTGGCCACGGTGGGTAGACGTGATGAAGTCATCATCCCGCAGGCACTCGCACACCGCCGGAGCGATCGCTTCCTCACCCAGATACAGGTGGGCAAAGCCGTAGATCTTGCCCTCGGCGAACAGATCCTTGGCTGCCGTCTCGAAAGCACGGATGCGGCACATGCGGGTATAGATGTCTTTCATCTGTTCTCTGCTTACTGCCATTTGAAAACCTCCTATCGTAATACGCGGCGGCGGAGCAGATCGCGCCGGCCGCTTTTCCGTGGGACAAAAGCCTTTGTCCTCTGTGAATAGTATACAATTATCTCGCAAGATTCTCAATGCAGAAATGGGTTATGTGGTCATTTTCTACAATACAGTCATTTTTTGGAGTTTCTTTTGGGCATTATTTAAGGATTGTTAAACAATGCCCAAAGTGTGGCTTTCAATTATTCCTAATTTTGAGACAAAATCTCACGCGTCTCATTTCGTCTCACCATCCATGCAAAAATGAGAAAAACGCTCCGACTTTCGGGGCGTTTTTCTCATGTCTCTATGTGCAGTTTGCCGGATGATCCTTCCACCGGGACAGGGCGCTTACCGGCCTGTCCCGCGACAGGCTGCGCCACCGTGCCCTTTTGCCGCTGTGGGCATCCTGCATAAGCGCCCGCTCAGGGCTTCTGCTTGATCAGGCGCGGGATGATGCCGTACTTCTTCATGCGGCGGTAGAGCGTGGCGCGGCTGATGCCGAGGCGCTCGGCGGCGGCGTCCACATCCCCGTTGCAGATGGTCAGCGCGGCGATGATCCCCCCCTCCCCCGCATTGGACAGGAGGGTCGCGTCGGCTGGGGCCTCCGGCTCTCGCCGCTCCAGTGACAGGACAAGGTTCTCGCTTGTCAGCGTGCTGCCCGCGCTGCTGTAATAGGCACGGGCAATGCTGTTTTGCAGCTCGCGCACATTGCCCGGCCAGTCATAGGCGCGCAGTCCCTCCAGAAATTCCGGCGTCATGCTCTTCGGGGTGTCGGAGCTGCTCTCGTTCAGCCCGCGCAGAAAATACTCGGCATAGAGCGCAAGATCCTCCGGCCGCTCCCGCAGGGGCGGGATGTCCAGCTTGAGACTGCTCAGGCGGAAATACATGTCCCTGCGAAAGCTGTCCCGCTCGACAAGTCGACTCAGCTGCTGGCTGGTGGAGGCGATGATGCGGATGTCGAGCTGGATGGGCTGCGTGCTGCCGAGGCGCTGGATGCTGTGGGTTTCCACCGCCCGCAGGAGCTTCTGCTGCATCTCCAGCGGCATGTTGGAGACCTCGTCGAGAAACAGCGTGCCGTTGTCTGCCAGCTCAAAGCGGCCGGGCTTGCCCTCCGCGGCTCTGCCGGGGAAGGCGCTGGCCTCATAGCCGAAGAGCTCCATTTCGAAAAGCTCGCGCGGAATGGACGCGCAGTTGACCACGACAAAGGGCCCGTCGGCGTTCCGGCTTGCGTTGTGGATCGCCTGGGCCAGCACCTCCTTGCCGCTCCCGCTCTCGCCCTGGATCAGGATATTGCCCTCATAGCGGGCAAACTTTGCCGCCAGGGCCAGGGTCTTTTTCATGCTGTCGTTTTCGGTGAGAATGCTGCGGAAGGTGAAAACGGCGCGGTTGCCGGAGAGCTTGTTGACTGAGCTGATCAGCTGGGTCTGCGGGCGAAGCGTGACGCTGTAGGCCCGTTCATATTCCGTCAGCGGGGTGACAACGATGCTGCAGTAGATGGTCTCATCACCGATATGCAGGGCCATGTTGTCAGAGACGAAGGGTTCGCCGCTTTTCCAGTTTTTGTTTTCCAGGCCTACGCTCTTGACGATGCCCTCCATTCCTATGCGGCGCAGTCCCGCAAGGTCGGTCTTCAGCAGTTTCTCCGCTGCGCTGTTCATCCAGAAGGGCTCGCGATTCTGGTCCAGGAACAGGATGCCGTCCCGGCTGCTCTCCAGCGCCGCGTTCATCATCTGAGCGTTGTAGGCCTGGCGGATCTGCCCCTCGATGCCGATGGCCGCCGCCTGTACCATGCCGAGCGTGTGCGGGTGCGCCTTGCCAATATCTCCGGAGATGTTGATGCAGCCCACGATTTCGCCGTTCGGCCCATGGATGGGCGCGGCGGAGCAGGTCCAGCCGTGGTGCGTGACGCAGTAGTGCTCCGGCCCCACCATCTGGATCGGGATGTCATAGTCCAGCGCCACGCTGATGGCGTTGGTGCCAACCTCCAGATTGCTCCACATGGCGCCCGGCATGAAGCGCATGTCCTGCGAGCGGGAGACGATCTCCTCGTCCCCCATCATCTCCAGCAGATAGCCCGCGCTGTCGGTCAGCACGACGAGAAAGCCGGAAGCGCGGATGATGTCAAAAACCTGCCGCATGACGGGGATGGCAATCTCCAGAAAAAGCTTGTTTGCCGTCCGTGCGCTCTCGAGCACGTTTGCGTCGATATGCCGCCCCTCGCCCCCGGAGGGGTTGAGCCCCGCCGCCCGGCATCTGCGCCAGGATTCGGCGATAGGGGCCCGGACCTCGGGGCTCATCTTGCCCTCAAAGACGTAGTCCGCCCAGAGCGCTGTCATTTTTGAAATGTCCATATTCCACCCCTCAGCCCAGTATTGTTTCCGTGATCTCTTTCGCCGTGATCGCGCCGAAGAGCGCGCCGATGTCAAAGCCCGCCAGCGTCTCCGCCAGGGCCTGCCGTGTCAGCGGGACGTCCCGCAGCGCCTCGCACAGGGCGGTGTTCGGCGCCGCTGCCATGTAGTCCCCGTAAAAGGCGATCTCCTGGATGCGCCCCTCGTGCGTGTTCATCCGCACTTCCAGGGTGCCGCCCGGAAAGCGCCGCCGGTTTTTCATCTCAAAGTCCGGGCTGCGCCCGTAGGTCCACTCCCAGCTGCGGTACTTCTCCTCCGCCAGCTTCCGCACGGCCGCCAACTCCTCGTCAGTGAGCGTCTCACGGAGCATACCGTCCTGCGTGAGCTCCCGGAGCAGCCGCTCCCGAAACTGCGCGAGGTCTGCGTCCGCGGGGAGATAGTCCCGGATGTTCCCCACGCGGGAGCGAACCGATTTGGCGCTTTTGGAGCGGAACTTTGCCGGGTCCGCTTTCAGCGCGCCCTCAATCATGGCCGGGTCGGAATCGAAGAGCAGCGTGCCGTGGTGGAGGATCCTGCCGTTCGTGATCCGCTGCGCCACACCGGAGACCTTTTTCCCGCCGACGAGAATGTCGTTTCTTCCGCTGGTCTCCGCGTCCACGCCCATGGCGGCCAGCGCCCGGCAGACCGGGTCGGTAAAGCGCCGGATCGTGAGCTCCTCCGCGTTCCCCACGTCGCAGATAAAGGAGTAATTGAGGTTTCCGAGATCGTGGTATACCGCGCCGCCGCCCGTCATTCGCCGCACCACGGTGACGCCGTGTTTTTCTACGAAGGCGGCGTTGATCTCCTCTGCCGTGTTCTGGTTCAGCCCGATGACGACGGTGTTGGCATTCTGCCAGAGCAGCAGCCAGTCGCCCTCGCGGAAGTGTTCCAGAACATACTGTTCCAGCGCGAGATTATAGCAAGGATCCACAGAACCCGTTTCCAGGTAATGCACGGGCATCGCGCGTTCCCTCCTTTCCTGCAGAGCGCAGACGGAGCGCCCCTCAGCCCTTCTTTGCTTCGGCTTTTTCCAGGAAGCGCTGCCTCTTGATGATCACGCGCTCGTGGGTTCCCTGGCCGATCAGGCCGCATTCGTCAAAGGCGCGGACCTCGAAGGTGAGCTTGCGGCCGTCGATCGCGGTGAGCCGGCTCTCCGCCCAGACCTTCATCCCCACGGGGGTCGCGGCCTCATGGCTGACGGAGAGCCCGGTGCCGACCGTGCTCTGCCCCTCTTCCAGTTCCGGCGCGACCGAGCTCTGCGCGGCCTCTTCCATCAGGGCGATCATGTAGGGCGTCGAAAAGACATGCAAATCGCCGGACCCGACACTGGCGGCTGTGTTCCGGTCGTTGACCGTACATTCCGCGTGTCCCTGAATGTTGATTTTAAGCATGACAAATCCCTCCGAATCCTTCATTTTTCTTGGTTACCTGCATTCTAACCGAAATATGGCAGTATATCAAGCCCTTGCGTTCAACTGATCTGTTGGCCCGGTGCACAGCCGGCCGCCTGCATTCTTCTTCAAAGCGCAGCAGACCAGCTCCCTGCAAGAAAAAACGAATGTGCTGAGAAAAAGTTTGGAAAATGTGTGCTGACCGCCGGAATTGTTTTTATCAAGTACGTTATGAACACTCGGACCACATTGTCTGACCGAAATGGATATTTCGGTCAGATTTCTTTATTTTTCAACGGTTTGCGGGCTCTTTTTGGGCCTCATTTTTAGGATAAAACAAAAAGATATTTAAACCAATCGACAGGACTTGAACCTCCGACCCCCTATTATTGAGGATATTTAAGGGCGGATTTCACGCTATTTTTTGCGCGGAATCCGCCCTCTTTTCGTTTCTGTGACTGTTAAATTTTTAAGTCTGGGGAATCAACTTGCTGTCGAACAAATCGGATGCGTTGACGAGATCCTGCTTGTAAGCAGAAGAGCCGGAAAGATTGCGGAGCAGGATCTTTCTCTCATCCTTGTACTCAGGACCAATGAAACCCAGCCGTAGCAGAAAGCAGCGGAATGTATATTTCTCATTCACTGTAGGCTTCTGCTTGCATGCAATCTTGTGCTGATTCCGGGCAAGGGCACACAGGGATGCAACAAAGTGTGTGTATGCCTTCGTTTCCTCCTCGGACAGCTGACGATCGAACCAGGGGAATAAGATTTGATTCTCCTGAACCTCAACAGGCAGAGCGTCGACCTCCAGGGCCTTTCGGATCAGATCTCCCTTGGAAATCAGCAGATTCTGCAGATTTTCGAGGTTCTGCTGCGAAAACAGAGAAACAGGAAGGGAAATACTGACTCCGGCGGCCTCTTCCGGTTGATCGCATTCCAGTTTTGCGTCTAACGCAAAGAACTGATGCTCTTCCAGCGCTTGCTACAACTGTGTTAACGTAGTTGGCTCCACAGAGTCGTCTGCATACACCACCCCTTTGCTGTCTATCCGGTAAGGCCCTACCTCATACGAAAAAGAAGGTGCTCCCAGATAGCTGAAAGGTAGATGTGTGTGTGCCGCGATCGTGTGAACCAGCAGTTTCCGATCGCTCCCGGAAACATCGTAATTCAAGTATTTTGTGTGTTGTTCCATAGAAAAACCTCCTTAAAAATTGGGGATTCTGTAAATTAAGAGATCTTGGCATGACGCAAGAGGACTACGTCGGCGCTTTGGTATGGAATCGCAAGGGGATAGAGATCCTAAACCAGATCACAAAAAATGTTGAGCCCATACATGAGCATGATATCTTTCGAGATCGAGTTAAAAGCTATCAAATCATGGGTGAGAATGTATCGTATCTGGATATCCGAGGCTTCTTTGAAGGCAGGACGGTGAATCTGGTGTCCGGCTGACGCGTCTGCAGAATGACGGTATGGTCTTGAACTGAATGGGCCTGACGGGAAATGATGTGCATCAAAACGAAAGGGAAGCACTCTTCCCCTGCCGAAACCGTCTGTTTTTCTTCGGAGAGACAGGCGGTTTTTCTTTACGAGCAAGAAACTCGAGTATGGTGTGGATTTTATCTTGCAATATACTGGGATCTATACTATAATGATGCCGAAAACCGCATAGTGATCGATGGGGAGCTCGTTGGAGCTGAGAGGAAGGATCACCTTCGACCCACTGACCTGATTTGGATCATGCCAACGTAGGGATTCGATTTTTTACCGAAGCGTCCGATCAGGGTGCTTCGGTTTTTTCATTCTCATTTTGAAGGGAGGGAACGGCAGTTTCCGCACAGCGGCAGGCAGGAGGGGAGCGCCTCAGGTCTGAAAAACAGCGAGGGAAGCCGTGTTCCGGCGTGAGAGGAG
>CAMJPQ010000093.1 GCA_946407745.1 uncultured Clostridia bacterium | reverse complement strand
CTCGCCCCCTACGTATTACCGCGGCTGCTGGCACGTAGTTAGCCGGGGCTTCCTTCTGAGGTACTGTCTTCTCCTCTTCCCTCAGGATAGAAGTTTACGATCCGAAAACCTTCTTCCTTCACGCGGCGTTGCTGGGTCAGGCTTTCGCCCATTGCCCAATATTCCCCACTGCTGCCTCCCGTAGGAGTCTGGGCCGTGTCTCAGTCCCAATGTGGCCGATCACCCTCTTAGGTCGGCTACCGATCGTCGACTTGGTGGGCCGTTACCTCACCAACTATCTAATCGGACGCGAGCCCACCCTCTACCGGATTGCTCCTTTCACCCCTGCACCATGCGATGCTGTGGTCCTATGCGGTATTAGAACAACTTTCGCTGTCTTATCCCCCTGTAGAGGACAGGTTGCTCACGCGTTACTCACCCGTCCGCCGCTAAGTTATATCCTTCCAGCCGAAGCCTTCCAAACATAACTCCGCTCGACTTGCATGTGTTAGGCACGCCGCCAGCGTTCGTCCTGAGCCAGGATCAAACTCTTATGTTTAATCCTTTAACTCTCCGGAATCACTGTCTCTTTGATTGCGCTTTCTCTTCCCTGTATCGTTTTCAAGGTTCGTCGCCGGCCCCTTGGGGTTCCCCGCGCGGTCAGCTTGAGTATAATATCATCTCCCCGGGGCTTTGTCAATAGTTTTTTTGAAACTTTTTTATTTTTTTCGTCACCACTCAGGCAGGAAGCTTCTCTGCCCCCTCGAATTACAGAAACTGGTATTTGTGCGTTAACCGCCAGCAATCCAAATGGAGGCTTTCGACAATGAAGTATGCGAAGATCCCCTTTGTCGCTCAGCCCGTTTCAAAGATCATCCTCGGCACCTCAGGCGGCCGGTTTGCCTCGGGCGGCGAGGTCGACGATCTCATGTCCGCCGCGCTTGAGTGCGGCATCAACGCCGTGGACACCGCCCGCGTGTACGGACAAAGTGAAGAGGCTATCGGCCGCTGGCTGAAAAAGGGACAGCGCCGGGAAAAAATCATCATTATTTCAAAGGGCTGCCATCCTTCAATGGCCTTCCACCGGCGCGTCAACGCCAGCGCAGGCGCCGACGACCTGAAGGAATCCCTCGACAAGCTGAGCACGGACCATATCGACATTTACCTGCTGCACCGCGACGACCCTTCCGTGCCGGTCGGCGCGATCGTGGAATTTCTGAATCAGTTCCATGAGGAGGGAAAGATCGGGGCCTTCGGCGGCTCCAACTGGACGGCAAAGCGGATAGAAGAAGCCAATGCCTACGCGGCGCAGCACGGCCTGCACGGCTTCACCGTGTCCAGCCCGCACTACAGCCTGGGCCGGCAGCGGCACGACCCGTGGGGAAACGGCTGCAAAACCGTCACCGGCGCCGGCCACGCAGATGAGCGGCGCTACTATCAGGCTACGCAAATGCCGCTCATCGCCTGGTCCAGCCTGTGCGGAGGCGTGTTCTCCGGAAAGCTGCAAAGCGGCGGCTGGGGAAAGCTGCAAAGCACCTTCGGCATCAATACGCGTTGGGCCTACGGTCGCAGTGACAACCGGGAAAGGCTGGCGCGGTGCGAAAAGCTCGCGGCGGAAAAGGGGCTGACCGTCGCGCAGCTCACCCTTGCCTGGATGCTCACCGGGGAAATGAATGTTTTCCCCGTCATCGGCGCATCCGGTCCGGCGCGGATACGGGAGAACGCCGCGGCGGCTGAGCTTGCGCTCACACAGCAGGAGCGCGCATACCTGGATCTGGCTGACGCATAAGCGGCTCTCAGGCGCACCCGGGCCAGAAAGCCGGAGAATTCCCAACATATTATATATCGGAAATATTACGCGGCCGCTCTCGCCATGAGGGCGGTTTTTCCGCAGTTTCCCGTTCCGCGCCGCACTTGCGCAAGTCCGCAGGAGGTGTATAATATGCCTCGTGCAAAAATACATCAGGCGCACAGAAAGAAGCTATCGCATTGAACAGAGATCTGACCGTGGGCAAGCCCGCAAGCGTTCTGTGGAAATTCTGCCTGCCGCTGTTTGGCAGCGTGATTTTTCAGCAGCTTTATAACATTGCCGACAGCCTGGTAGCCGGGAAATTCATCGGTGAAAACGCGCTGGCCGCCGTGGGCAACAGCTATGAGATCACGCTGATTTTCATCGCCTTTGCCTTTGGCTGCAACATGGGCTGCTCAGTTGTGGTGAGCCAGCTGTTTGGCGCGAAGGATTACCGCAATGTCAGAACCGCCGTGTCCACGGCCATGCTGCTCACGGCCGGCGTGTGCCTTGTGCTGATGGCCGCGGGGTTTTTGTGCGGCGACCTTCTTTTGTCTCTGCTCCGCACGCCTGCGGAGGTCTTTGCCGATTCCTCGCTGTACCTGCGCATCTACGTTCTCGGCCTGCCGTTCATGTTCTTTTACAACGTGGCCACCGGCAGCTTTTCCGCCCTGGGGGATTCGCGCACGCCCTTCATCTTCCTCGCGCTGTCTTCCATGGCCAACATCGCCATGGACATCCTGTTTGTGGCAGGCTTCGGCATGGGGGTGGACGGCGTGGCCTGGGCCACCTTCCTGTGCCAGGGCGTCAGCTGCGTGCTGGCTGTGGCGGCTGTGCTGCGGCGCATGCGCACCCTCCCGGAGGCACATGAAAAAGCGCCGCTCTTTTCAGCCTTTCTTCTCCGCCGCATCGTGGTCATCGCCGTGCCCAGCACCCTGCAGCAGAGCTTCATCTCTGTTGGGAACCTGGTCATACAGGGCGTAATCAACAGCTTCGGCCCCGGCGTCATGGCCGGTTACTCAGCCTCAGTGAAGCTGAACAATTTAGTCATCACATCCTTTACCACACTGGCCAACGGCATTTCCACCTACACGGCGCAGAATATCGGGGCAGGCCAGCGGGGCCGCGTGCGCGAGGGCCTGAGGGCCGGCTTGAAAATGGTGTGGCTGCTCTGTGTTCCCTTCCTGCTGCTGTACTTTTTCGCCGGGGAAACCTTTATCCGGTTTTTCATGGACAGTCCCACCGATGCGGCCATGCGCGCAGGCGTCCTCTTCCTGCGCATCCTGTCCCCCTTCTATTTTGTGGTAGCGGCCAAGCTGGCGGCGGACGGCGTGCTGCGCGGCGCCGGGCTGATGAAGCCCTTCATGATCGCCACCTTTACCGACCTGATACTGCGGGTGGCACTGGCCCTGGTGCTCTCCCGCACGGCCCTGGGGTCCACAGGCGTGTGGTGCGCCTGGCCCATCGGCTGGTTCATCGGCGCCGCCCTGTCACTTCTGTTCTATAAAAAGGCGTTCCCGGGCCGTGGCGGCACCGCTTCCGCGGAAAACGGCGTTGAATAAGCGGCCTGGATACGCCCTTCCGCCGAGCGGTTTTCGTGCGCGGCTTTTCATTTGCTCCGGGTCGAAGCCGCCCTTTCTCCGCTTTGTGTATGCATACGCAGGTATTCCTCCCGCGTCAGCAGGCAGGAGTCTATTGTTTTCACCGCGCCGTCCCAGGGTCTGGCCAGTTCATATGTCCTGTCATACCGGAACCCGAATTGCTCGGCAAGCTTCTTTGACCGCTCGTTGTCCTGAAAATATCCGTACCGCAGGTCCTGCGCGCCCAGATTGCGGAAGGCAATGTCGAGCAGCAGGGAAACGATTTCCTTGCCATAGCCCCGCCCCTGATAGCGCCTGCCGATGCAGATGCCCGATTCTTCAACGTGCCCCGCTTCCACCTCCCGCAGCGCGCACAGGCCGATGGCCTCATCCGTATCCCTCAGCGCGACAAACCAGGCGGTATGTTCCTTCTGGTACGCAACGCTCCTGCGGCACCGCTCCCGCGCGTCTTCCTCCGTCAGCGTGGGCTGGTAGAGCATCCACCGGTAAACAGCCTCATCGCCCCACACGTTTTCCAGCATGGAGGCCCAGTCCTTCTCCTCAGCCTTGCGCAGGCGGATGTGCTCACCCTCCAGCGTATCCGGCGCCTTCAGGTCAAAACGCCACACCATCACCTGCCGCTTGCCCTCGGCGTACATCTCGTTATCCTCCGGGATCGGCGCCGTTTCCAGGTACCTTCCGCCCGCAAGCTCACAGGTTCGCGCCGAAGCTATGTTGGCCGGGTCGCAGGTGATGATCACATACTCCATCCCGTGCTTCCTGGCCTGCTTGAACAGCAGTGCGCACGCCTTGGCGGCATAACGGCAGCCGCGGAAGGGCGCGTCGATGCCATAGCCGATGTTCCCGCCGATGTATGTCTTTTCATTGTGGCCGATCCGCAGGTCGCAGTATCCGATTTCCGTTCCGTCCGGCAGGCAGATGCTGAAATAGTACGCCGGAAGCCAGCGCTTCTCCGGCTGCTCGCCGCAGGTGCGCTTCAGCCGCAGCATCAGCTCGTCGCTTTTCAGATCGTCCGTAGGGTAGAATTCCATTGCCGCCTCCGCCGCTGTATCATTGTTCATGTATTCACGCCGCCCTTCCTCCGGTCAACTGCCCTGTGATGCATTATTCTAACACAAAACGCTTTGCCTGGCCAGTGCGGAATTGCCGCGCGGCGGAGGCCGTCTGCTGTTCTGCTTCGCCGCATTGTAGGTAACTATTTCCATTTTTCAAAACCGACCGGCTTAGTATATATTGACAAACAGCGCGTACTCTTGTAGAATATAGGTAATATATCGACCGTATCTGACACATACTGCGCAAAGGAGGCCTTTTTGATGAATCATCAAATACTGACCGGCATCGCCGTGGATGACCTGTTGGACGATTGGGGCCGCTATTGCCGCACGCGCGGCCTGGAGCTCGGCGCCGCGGACGGGAAGAATACAATCTGCGTGCTGGTGCTCTCAGAGGGGAAAGAGTGCAGGCTGCATTTCGCCGGCGCGGGGCTGACCTCGGCCGGGGAACTGATCGAGGGATACATGTCGCACCTGCACAGCCGTCACCCTGAGATTGGGACTCAGGCAGCGCAGGATGAAGCGGAAGCCCGGAAAATAAGCATGCTGGAGGAAACGGTAGCTCTCATTTATGAGTGACAAGTACAGCTGTGCATTGCAGGGGGTGAGCACATGTTCCTGACGCGTATGGCACTTGACATCACCCGACCGGATACACTGGCGCTGCTTGCCTCCGCCGCGGACCTGCGCCTTGCCGTGCTGTCCACCTTTGCCGGAGGCAACCTGCAGCCGCTTTTCCGCCTGGATGACTACGGCAGCAGAAAATGGCTGGTCATCCTCAGCCGGTTGCGCCCCACCATGATCGCCCTGCACCAGCGCTATGGCTACCTGGGGGTATTCCCCTCCTGGGAAACCTTCCCGGAGGATGACATGATGGAGCAGGCCACGGACGGCACAGAGTGGTACTATGAGCTCTCCGCCAGCCCCGGCGCGGGCAGCGGCGCCGAGCTGTGGCAGGAGAGCCGCTGGGGCGAATGGGTTGCCGCCCTGGGTAGGGAGGCGGGCTTTGTTCCGCTGACCTGCTCGCTCAAAAAGGTCTGGCTGGCTGACATGGACGGGCCCCAGCTGCCTGTCGCCCGGCTGCGGGGCAGTCTTCGCGTCACCGACCAGACAAGCTTCGACTGGTCCGTAGCGTCCGGGCTCGGCGAGGGCCGGCCGTTCGGCGCCGGGCTGATGACCATCTCCCGCTCCCGCAGCGTATGGGATTAAGGCTGCCTGCAGGCCTGTTTGACTCATTTGGCGTGAGTGGCGCAATGACATTATTTTGTAACAAGGCTTGACGGCCGGGGTAAAACGCGCTATAATAACGCCACGGTTCGCCATCCGTCCATTTTTCGGTTGCCGATGCCGAGGCAGATGAGCGAGAGGAGGGATAACAGTGTCCGAGATTCGTGTGCGTGAGAATGAGTCCCTGGAAAGCGCTCTGAAGCGGTTTAAGCGTCAGTGCGCCCGCGCGGGTGTCATTCAGGAAGTGCGCAAGCGCGAGCATTACGAAAAGCCGAGCGTGAAGCGCAAGAAGAAAGCAGAGGCTGCTCGCAAGCGCAAGTGGTAATCAGCCATTCTGCGATCCATTCGCAAAAATGCCCTTCCCATTGTGGGAAGGGTTTTTTGCTGTCCCATATTCCGTGTGTTCCGCCTTCCGCAGCGCGCAGGCGGTCAGGTCAGCCGGCATCGTGCGGGGGTAGGGATGCCGCCCGTGGAGCGGGAAACGAAGAAGCCCGGCAGCGCTTCACAAATGAAGTTAAGCCGGGCAAAGCGGGATGGTGCAGGCTGCCAAACCGTTTTTTCGAAAGCACTTATAAGGCAACAACGCGCAATTCGGTGGCGCATCTGGCGGTGCCTTCTAACCGCTTCATCCGCAGCAGTGGCGCCTTCATTTGCTTATATTTCGTGTCTTTTGATATTTTGATTCCACTGATTATCCATAAGGTATGGACTATCAGGTTTCTGTTGCCAGCGTGTTGCCACACTTACATGGCAGCTGCTGCATAGGGCTTGATTGTAGTAATATCTCCATCCAGCTTTTCCAGACGGTTAGCAGGCGGAACACGCAGATCCTCCAGGCATCCTGCATTGTCAATCATGATCAGTTTCCTTAACGCGGCCGATTGAATGGATTGCGGGAGCTTCTGTGAAAAAGTCTGATTTTATACTTTTTCTGTTTCTCTGTCAGCAAAGCTTCTGATCATGAAAACAGTATACACGATCAGCATGTATACCGCCAAGCCTGTTTTGCTGCCGCCATTTTCACCTTCATGCGATGCTATCACTTTTTGCGTCAAAGAAGTTCCGGTATCGCTTTTATGCTGCTTATTACTTCATCAGTTATAAGTGCAGAAGTAATAACGCGATCCAAAGAACCTGAATTGGTCACAGCGCGCCTTTCGGACAGTTCTTTACGCACTCCATGCATAAGATGCATTCTGTTCCGTTCTTGCGCTGCCTTGAATTATCAGTCACGTCCACATCCATCGGGCAAACGCGCTCGCACCTCCCGCAGGAGACGCACTTGTCCTTGTCGCATTTCACACGGATCAGCGAAAAATAACTCATCGGCTTGAGAAAAACCGTGATCGGACAGATGTATTTGCAGAAAGCCCGGTTGTCCCGGAAGGCAAATGCAAGGATGATCCCCGTTGCGTAATACAGCACATTGCCGATGATAAACGCCCAGAACATGATCCTCTCGATGTTCCCCACATGCGCAAGGAACAATGCCGCAACGAAGATGAGCGCGGCCGCGAAGGTGATATACCTGATCCACCCTATTTTTCTTCGCGGCTGCTCAGGCACTTTATAGGGCAGAAAATCCAGCACCATCGCCGTCCAGCAGGCGTAGCCGCACCATCCGCGTCCGAAAATCAGCGGCCCGAATATCTTGGCCACAGCATAATGGATGGTGGCCGCCTCAAACACGCCTGTGAAAAGGTAGTACCAGAATCCTTCGATCTGCATGTTTTCGTTGCAGATCAGTCCGAGATAGACCAGCATGTACAGACCGACAAGCAGCTGAACAATACGCCTGGCATGCCTGTATTTTTTGATAAACAGAAAGATGCCCAGCGAGATGGATATGCCGATATAACTGAAATTAAACAGATAGAACAGGTTGTCCTTTGTCAGCCACAGTGTGACCGCGATCGTTTCAAATACGATCAGCATGATGATCGGCATCGCATATTTCTTCATCTCTGTATTCCTCACAAGTACTGTGTGATCGAACCGAAGCCCCTTATCATTATTACGCCATTCCCCCGTGATCTCCTGCAATCAGTTCCAGCGTCCCTTCGCTCCGGCGGCCGTGCCCGCCTTCCTGCCCTGCATCCAATACACTCATTTTCCGGATGCAATCCTGCCCCATGCCAAAAGAAAGGCATCCGCCGCTGCGGGCAGTGCGCCCCATGCGGCGGAAACCTTCTCTCTGTCATTGTTTTACGGCGATCTCCCCTGCGCGCCGCAGCGCCCACTTCGTGATCACCGGGCCGGTCAGCTCATAGATCAGGGTGCCCGCCAGAATCACGGCATTGATCTGCGCGCCGTATTCCGGCAGCTGCGTCAGCGACAGCCGCGCCATGCCGATGGCCACACCGGCCTGAGGAATCAGCGTCAGGCCAAGGTATTTCACAATATTGGGGTCGCATTTCTGCGTCAACGCGCCAAGCGTTGCGCCGGCCATCTTGCCCAGCACGCGCACCAGCACGTACACCACGCCCACCAGGCCCACCGTGGTCAGCACGGAGAAATCCAGCGCCGCGCCGGACAGCACAAAGAACAGCAGGAACAGCGGGGGCGTAAAGCGGTCGCACTGCTCCAGCAGGCTTTCCGGGTCATGGCTCATATTGACCATCACCGCGCCAATCATCATACACACCAGCAGGCTGGACAGGTTGAGCACACTGGCAGAGGAAAGACCCACGCCCGCGAACACAATCATCAGCGTCAACGCCAGCTTGTTGCCACGGGAGTGGAAAAAGCGCAGCACCCCCACAAACACAAAGCCCAGCGCCAGGCCCAGCGCCAGCGAGCCCACAATCTGCACAAGCGGCTGCCCCAGCAGCTCCCAGAGGCCGGGTGTGCCGCCAGAGGCACTCACCGCGCGGGCGATATTGGACAGCACCGCGTAGAGGATCAGGCAGGTGGCGTCGTCCATGGCGACTACGGGCAGCAGCATGGAGGTCACCGGCCCCTTCGCGCGGTACTGCCGGATGACCATCAGGGTGGCGGCAGGCGCTGTCGCGGCCGCAATGGCGCCCAGTGTCAGCGCCAGCGGCAGGGGCTGCCCCAGAGCCCACAGCGCCAGGAACACAAACAGCGAGGCCAGCCCGCTTTCCAGGCATGCAATGATCACCGGCTTCGCGCCGATGTCCTTCAGGTAGCTCAGCTTGAATTCCGCGCCAATGGAATAGGCGATAAAGCCCAGCGCCACGTCCGACAGCACGGACAGGGCGCCGCTGATCTCCGGCGTGATGAGGCCGAACACAGGGCCCAGCAGCAGTCCGCCCACCAGGTAGGCGGTCACATTGGGCAGGTGGGCCAGCTTCACCACCCGGCTCATCAGCAAGCCAGCGGCGATGGCAATGGCCAGTATCAGCAGTGGCTGCTCATTCATGCTTGTGTTCCACCCCTTCCACAAAGGAAAGCGGCAGCGCGAAGGCCACGCCGGTGTCCGGCTTGTGCAGGCCTCCCGTCACACTGTTGATGATGTCCATCATCTGCGGAATCTTCTCGTCCTTCATCACGGCAAACATGGTTTTGGACTTTTTCCGCTCCGGGGCGTACACCTGCCGCAGCAGGCCGAACATGGGAAAGTCGGCGTGCTCGTCATTTTCCAGCACGCGCATCATGCCGGTGGAATCCAGTATGGTCCCGCCGCCGATGCCGCGCTCCAGCATTTTCTCGAGAATCTGTTCCAGGTATTCCGTACGGTTCAGCACCAGTACAAAAAGCTGCATTCTGAAACCTCCTTTGCCCTCGCAGGGCATAGAGATTATAGGACGCAAGGGGGCGGTTGTCAAATGGAGTTATATGGAAAAAGAAGCGCTGCGAGGGGTCCCCTGCGGGGCGTTGCGCTGCGCGCGGCTTGCCCCTGCGGGGTTTAGCGCTGCGCGCGGCTTATTCCCCTGCGGGGGCTTGGTGCGCTTTGCCCGTTGCGCAGCGCTGATACCCGCCTGCGGCGGGCGCTCATATGCAAGTGGGTTCTGTGCGAGGCTCCACTTTTCGACCGGGCGAAAAGTGGAGAGAAAAGCCCGCCGGGGGGACTCGAAAGTGTGATCGGTCCCCCCGGACCAATGTCATTCAGATAAGAAAGACGGAAAGAGAACTGGAGCTGAAAGATGATCCG
>CAMJPQ010000092.1 GCA_946407745.1 uncultured Clostridia bacterium | reverse complement strand
TCGAGTCCCCCCGGCGGGCTTTTCCCGGACTTTTCGCCCGGACGAAAAGTCCGCTGAACATAGAACCCACATGCATATGAGCCCCGCCGCAGGCGGGTATCAGCGCCGCGCAACCTGCAGAGCGACAGCCCCTCTGTCGCTTGCGCGACATCTCTCCGGGGCTGCCGCCCGTTCTACGCTGAAAACAGCCCACCGGGCTGTTTTCCGGGCGCTACGAACCCATCAGAGATGGGGCGATTTGTTCGCAAGCCCCCCGCAGGGGAAAAGCCGCGCAGCGCCCACAGCACCCAAAAAAGCGCGAGAGGCCGCATCCTGCAGCCTCCCGCGCTTTTTATTGTACTGTTTCCTGCGGCAGCGCCGATTCCTCCGGCAGCATCTCCCCTTCCGGAGGCCGCTCGGTGATGCCGACATAGATGATCTCATTCTTGGGCTTGTAGGTATCCGTGTACAGGAAGGTCTCTTCCACCGCCTGGCCGCGCACATAGGTCACGCGGTAGCTGTCGACCTGCCAGCCGACCGCCGCCTCCTGGGCGATGTACTGCTCGTCGGTATACACCACATACTCGCCCTTTTTGTCCTCGCGCAGCTCCGGCTCGCCGGGCTCGATCTGCGTTTCCTCCACGCGGAAATCGTAGGTTACATTGCCCATGCTCTCACCGTAGATGGTCACATTGGCGTTCAGTCGGCTCTTGTTCTTGCTGTCGCTCTGCACCGCCGCGGTGATGTAGATGGGGTAGTCTGTGGTGTTCTTGAACTTCAGGTCGATGCGGTGTGTGGAGTACCAGTACACCGTGGCGTCCTTGCCCTTTTCGGTATAGCCCACGGACATGGAGTGCGGCGTGCGGTTCACGATCTCCAGCCCCGCGCGGATGGCCGCCTGGTAGATGGTGGTGCTGGCCTGGCACACGCCGCCGCCGACACCGGCCACCACCTGCTCGTAGACGTACTCGTCGGCCTCAAAAAAGCCGTTCTTGATGGTGCGCTCTCCCACAATGTCGTTGAAGGAAAACACCTGTCCCGGGGCAATGATTGTGCCCGCCACCAGCTCAAAGGCGCGGCGGATGTTGTTGTTGCGGTTTTCTGTGGAGGAGGTGGAAATGCGCGTGGAGGCCGAGCCGCGCGGTGTCAGCAGGTTGGCCCTCAGCCATTCCTCGGTCACGGTCGGCGCGATGGTTTCGGCCTTTAGCTCCAGGTCGCCGCCGACCATGTCGCTCAGGCGGTTATACAGCTCCTCCTTCAGGCCTGTCACGTCTGCCCGGTAGCCGTACACCTCCGGCTGAATCTGGAATGGATCGGTGCGGTCCGCGTCAAAGGCAATCAGCTGCGCGTCCTGCGGGGCCACGTTCACACGGTTCTGCACCTCCACCAGTATGCTGTCCAGCAGCACCGTGTCATTGCCCGCGCTGGTGGAGTAGGCGTGGAAGGGGTTCTCCTTCAGCACCTGCATGGCGTTGTAGCGCTCCTGCTCGTTGCCGACATGGCCCTGCATCCAGGCCTCGCGCAGGGCATTTTCTATGTCTACCTCCATGCCCATGTCACCGGCCCGCAGGGTGCACAGCGTCTCGCCCTGCCACACCAGGTTCACATACCAGGAGGAGTGCAGCATCACCTGGGCTGTCACCTGCTCGCGGGCCTCCTGCTGTGTCAGCCCGCCCAGGTGCACACCGTCCACGTAAACCCCTTCACAGTAGGTGGTGTTGTATGGCACCACCGCGGCGGATAGCGCCTGCGCCTTGCGCACGGAATCGGCAATCCAGAGCATCACGGCAATCAGCGCGGCGGCGGCCAACGCGATGCCGGCCAGCTGCAGCCAGCTCAGATGCCGGCGGCGCACCCCGCTGTCGGACAGCTCGCTCACGCGCTCCGGCACCGCGCTGCGGCGGCCCTGCATGGCCTGATTCAGCGCCACCTGTTCGGCGGTGGAATAGTTCGTTCTCTCCCATTCCCGCTGCTGACCGGTGGGCGGCACGGCGCCGGGCTGTTCGTAGCGCTGTGTGCGCCTGCGGCGCTCTCCGCCGCCTGTCTGCATCGGATTCTGCTCCATGTGCCGCCTCACCTCCTTTCCTGCGCGGGTTGTTTTTGTATCGGTTACTTGCCCTCCGCTGCCTTCCGCAGCGCTTTCATCAATGCCTGAATATCGCTCTCCGCCTCGCGCCAGTGGGCGGCCATGCTGCCGATTTTGCCGTGGCGGTCGTTCTCCTGGTGGAAATCGCTGCCGCCGGTCACCAGCAGGCCATTCGCGCGGGCGAAGCGGTCCAGCGCGTCAAAGCCGTGCGACAGCGCCGAGGGGTGATAGACCTCTATGCCCTTCAGCCCCTGCGCCTGCCAGCGCTGTATGAGCGGGAACAGCTGCTCCTGCGGCAGGCGCAGCTCATACGGGTGCGCCAGCACCGGCACAAAGCCCGCCTCATTCACCAGCGCCAGCGCCTCCGCCATACCCAGCCGCTCACCAGCGACATAGGCGGGGCGGTTGTGCCCCAGGTAGCGGTTGAACGCCTCGGACATGCTGCTCACATAGCCCCTATGCACCATGGCCCTGGCAATGTGCGGGCGGCCGATGGTGCCGTGGCAGCGCTCCCGCAGCTCCTGCTCGCTCAGCGGGCAGCCCAGCGCGCTCAGCTTTTCCAGCATTTTCGCGGCGCGTTCACGGCGCTTTTCCGCCAGCTCGCTGACCTTCTGCCTGAGCGGCCTGCCCTCCGCTATGCCGTAGCAGAGCAGGTGAAGGCTGCTGAAGTCCTTCAGGCTCAGCTCCACACCGGGGATCAGGGGAATGCCTGTGTCCTCCCTCATCAGTTCATCGCTGCCCTGGAAGGTATCGTGGTCGGTCACAGCCATCAGCGTCAGCCCGGCCTGCCTGCATTCGTACGCCATCAGCTCCGGGGAAAGCACGCCGTCGGAGCTGTTGGTGTGCAGGTGCAGGTCAGGGTTGATCACTGCTCTCCTCCTCGACGGCGCTGTCAAAGGTTTTCTGCAACTCCTCACGGGTGCGGGGCTTGTCCTCATCGGTCACGCCCTGGGCGCTGCCGGTGTCCATCAGCGCGGCAAACTCGTTGCGGCCGACGGTTTCCTCCCTCAGCAGGGTTTCCACCAGCGCGTCAAAGCGGTCCCTGTGCGCGAGAATGGTCTCCTTGGCGCGGGCATAGCAGCCGTCCAGCAGGCGCTTTACCTCCGCGTCGATGGCCGCCGCGACCTTCTCGGAGTATTCGCGGGTCTGGCCGAACTCCATGCCCACAAACACTTCCTGATCGCTGGCCAGGTACACCGGGCCGATCTCGTCGCTCATGCCGAACTGGGTCACCATGCGGCGGCACAGCTCCGTGGCCCGCTGCAGGTCGGAGGAAGCCCCGGTGTAGAGCTCGCCCAGTATCACCTCTTCCGAGGCGTGGCCGGCGAGCATCATGCTGATGGTGTCCAGCATCTGGCTGCGGCTGAGGTTGTCATGCTCCTCCGTGGGCAGCGACAGGGTGTGGCCGGCGGCCTGGCCCCTGGGCACAATGGTCACCAGGTGCACCTCGTCACAGCCGGGCAGGAAATGGCCCACCACGGCGTGGCCGCTCTCGTGCACCGCCACGGTGCGGCGGTCCTCCTCGCTCACCTTGTGGCTCTTTTTCTCAGGGCCCATCTGCACGCGCGCAATGGCGTCGATCAGCATCTGCTGCTCAATTTCCTTCTTGCGGGCGCGCGCGGCGAGAATGGCCGCCTCGTTCATGATGTTCTCAAGCTCCGCGCCGGTGGCGTAGGGCACGCGCTTGGCCAGGTTGTTCAAGTCCACATCCGCGGCAAGCGGCTTGTCCTTCGCGTGCACCTTCAGTATGGCGACGCGCCCCTCCATGTCGGGGTAGTTCACCGTGACCTGGCGGTCGAAGCGGCCCGGGCGCAGCAGGGCGGGGTCAAGGATGTCGCGGCGGTTGGTCGCCGCCATCACAATCACGCCCTCGTTGATGGAAAAGCCATCCATCTCCACCAGCAGCTGGTTGAGCGTCTGCTCGCGCTCGTCGTGGCCGCCGCCCAGGCCAGCGCCCCTGTGGCGACCCACCGCGTCGATTTCATCAATGAAAATGATCGACGGGGCGGCCTTCTTGGCCTGGTCGAACAGATCGCGCACGCGGCTCGCGCCCACGCCCACAAACATTTCCACAAAGTCGGAGCCGGAGATGGAGAAGAAGGGCACGCCGGCCTCGCCGGCCACGGCCTTGGCCAGCAGCGTTTTGCCCGTGCCGGGCGGGCCGACCAGCAGCACGCCCTTGGGGATGCGCGCGCCAAGCTGGGTGTAGTTCTTCGGGTTGCGCAGGAAATCGACCATCTCCTGCAGCTCTTCCTTTTCCTCGTCCGCACCGGCCACATCGGCAAAGGTTACCTTGTTTTTGCTGGGGTCCTGCATGCGCGCGGTGCTGCGGCCAAAGTTGGGCACCTTGCTGCCGCCGCCCATCTGGCTGCGCAGGAAAAACACCAGTATGCCCGTGGTGATGAGCATCACCAGCAGGTACGGCAGGAAATCATACCACCACGGCCGCACAACCGGCGCGCGGTAGGCCAGGGTGAAGTGGAAGTCGCTGACGGATACCTCCTCCACCGGCCGGTGATCCAGCACCGAGGTCAGCTGGCGCGCCGTTTCAATGAAGTCGTCGCCAATGGTGGTTTCAAAGTCGTAATCCCGCTCGGGAAAATCCGTGGTGACGATCCGCGTGTCCCTGCGCAGGCCGACCAGGGTGTTGCCCCGGATGGCCACTGCCTTGACCTCATCTTTTTTGATCATCTCCAGCAGCGCGGGGTATTCAATGCGCCGGCTGACCGCGGGAGCCAGGCTGTTTGACATGACCATGGCAATCACGAACAGCGCCAGCAGAATGAACAGATAGCCGTATATGCCTCTGCGATTGCGGTTACTCAATGGCACCTCCGGTAGGGTCGTTCAGGCCAAAGGCAGGGCACAGCCCCGCCCTGCCGCGCCTCAGCGCGCGAAAAGCTTAGTGATTATAGCAAAAAATGACGCTTTTTGTAAATAGCCTCAGCCTTCCGCGCCGTAAACCCCGGGCGACAGAATGCCGATGTCCGGCAGGTTGCGGTATTTCTCGTCATAGTCCAGGCCGTAGCCAACCACAAAGGCGTCCGGGATGGTGAAGCAATAGTAGTCCGCCTTCAGCGGCACCTTGCGCCGCGCCGGCTTGTCCAGCAGCGTGGCGACCCTCACGGAGGCCGCGCCGCGGTCCTTCAGGTAATTCTGCAGGAAGTAGATGGTGTTGCCCGTGTCCACAATGTCCTCCACCAGGATGACATGCTTGCCGGCAATGGGCCGGTCCAGGTCCTTCTTGATGCGCACCTCGCCCTTGGATTCGGTGCCGCTGCCGTAGCTGGAGGCCGACATGAAATCAATGACCATGGGGAGGCTGACTTCGCGGATCAGGTCGGAGAAAAACAGCGCCGCGCCCTTGAGGATGCAGACCATCACCAGCTCCTTGCCCTCATACTGCTCGGTGATCATATCGCCCAGCTTCTTCACTGCCACGTCAATCTCGCGCCGGGTCACCAGGATCTTCTCAATGTCGTTGTACATGCTCACGGTCTTTTCCATCCTTATCCTCCTTATCCCTTATGCTCTTTTGTTCAGGCTGCCATCCACGGCAGCGGTTTTTCGGCAATCCAGCGCAGCGTCGACGCGCCGTCCAGGGTGCTCAGGGCGGGCAGGCCTCCCGCGCCCAGGCCGCACACCAGCAGCACCTCGCTGCCGCGGCACAAAAGCGGTATGCGCCTGCGGAAGGGCATATCCACCTTTTTGTCGGTGAAGTAGTCCTGCAGGGACTTTTTGCCCGCGCTGCCGAAGGGGCGGATCCAGTCTCCCTGCCGCCAGGTGCGAACCGTCAGGCCCGCCGGCAGCTCAGAGGGCACCGCCTGCGACAGCAGCCCGTCGCCCCAGCCGGCCGCGCCGCGCTCCGCCACCAGGGTGATGCCGTTCATCAAAGCCGGCCCGCCGTCAAACGGCACGGGAGCGGGGGCCGTCTCCTCTCCGGTCAGGCAGTGCACACAGCGCCACCCTAAATAAGCGGTGCCGCCGGGCAGGCTGAGCCTGTCACCCGTCTGTGCCGCGCACAGCGCCAGCAGCGCCTCCGTCTGCTCCGCGGAAAGGCTCCTCTCCTTGCCCCGCCTCACCTGCGCGGCCCACCACGCGCGCAGCGCGCGGGCCTGCAGCCCCTTCGGCAGGCGCGCAAGCTCCACCCTGGGCAGGTAATTCTCTTTTCCAAAGCGATTCAGAAAAGCTTCTGTCAGCGCATCAAGGGTCTGGTCGTCCTCCCGCAGCAGCGCCGCGGTGGCGGCCAGCCTGGCCTCCACGCCGGGCGCCAGCTTCTCCATCAGCGGCAGCAGCTCCCAGCGCACCCGGTTGCGCAGGTAGTATAGCTCCCGGTTCGTGGCGTCCTCCCGCCAGGGTTGGCCGGCCTCGCGCAGGGCGTCCCGCAGGGCGCCGCCGGGCAGGTCCAGCAGGGGGCGAACAATGCGCATGCCGTCCACCAGGGTGTCCGGGCGGATGCCGCACAGGCCGCGCAGGCCCGCGCCGCGCAGCAGGTGCAGCAGCACGGTTTCCGCCTGGTCGCCGCGGTGATGCGCCAGCGCCAGCGCCTCCGCGCCGCTCTCCTGCAAGGCCTCACGGAAAAGGCAGTACCGCGCCGAGCGCGCCCAGCCCTCACCGGGATGCTCCGGTGGCACCGCGTGGAGCACCGTCAGCGGCACCTGCCACGCTGCACACAGCTCCGCGGCAAAGCGCTCGTCCGCGTCGGCCTCCTCGCCCCGCAGGTGATGGTTCACATGCACGCAGGTCAGCTCCGCTTCTCCGCGGTCGCGGCGCAAAAGCAGCAGGCGCAGCAGCGCCACGGAGTCCGCTCCGCCGGAAAGGCCCACCAGCAGGCGCCTGGGCAGGCGCGGCAGACAGGCCTCCAGCTCGCTCAGGCTGCTCATGTGCCCGGGCGCAGCGGCGCGCCGCACACGTTGCAGGGCACCAGGTTCTTGTAAGCCTCCTCGTTCAGCTGGCCGTAGGTCAGCGTGCCCTTGAAGGGCAGGAATTTCTCGTTGGCGCTCTTGCAGTAGGCGTCCAGATGATAGCGGGTGCCGCCGTCCGGGTTATAGTACAGCGGAGTGGACGGGTCCGCGTCGCTGGCGGGCTGCGGCGGCTGGGTGATCTCCGCGGAAACGGGCGTGGGGGTTTCCACCACGTTGCTTTCCAGCGTGCGGGGATCGACAAACCACGCGTCGTCCTCGCGCAGCATGGTGATTTTAAACTGATTCTTGACGGGCGTCTGGCCGGTCATGTGCCGGTCGATGGTGGCGACCACGGTGCAGGAGCGGCTGATGTCGCTCTCCGTGCCGGACGTGTTGGTGATCTGGTAATCCACCGGGGTGCGGTTCTTCAGCAGGCCGAACAGGGCGATCTGCGCGCTGTCCTGCTGGCGGACCCAGCTGGGAGCGCACAGGGCCAGCATGTCATCCATGCTGTTGACCGACCAGAAATAGAGGAAGGAGGTCAGCCGCTCCTGCATTTCGCTGGTCATGGAGGTGACCAGCGCGGCCGTGGGGCCGGGGGTGGGCTGCGTGGGGTCCTCCCAGCCGATGCCCTCCTCCGCCAGCGGATCCATGGCGCTGTAGTCCGCGGAGGTGTCCGCAGCGGCCGCGCTCTGGGACGTCTGCTGCTGCGCTGCGGGCTGTGACTGCTGCTGCGAAGCCGCCTGCGTCTGCCGGTCGCCGGGCGCGGAGCTCAGCGCGGAAACCAGGGCCACCGCCACCAGCACCGCGTAGACCATTGTAAAGGTGATTCTCGTGTTGCGCGGGAAGAAGTGTCCCACCCACATCACCGCCACGGTCAGCACGGCCGCGATGATGAACACATACTTCATCACGCCCAGGCCGGGCAGCAGCAGTCCGCCCAGGAACAGCAGCGGCAGCACGACGCAGAGTGCCACAGCCAGAACCTGCCGCGGCAGCGCGGTGCGTTTTTTCGGCTCGCTCTGCAGGGGCGCCTGCCCCTGCGGCATATAGCCGTTCTGTGGGGGATAGGGCTGGGGCGCCTGCTGGGCGTACGGGTTCTGCTGGTAAGGTACCTGCTGGTACGGGTTCTGCTGATAGGGATTCTGCTGGTACGGCGCCTGCTGATAGGGATTCTGCTGGTACGGATTCTGCTGATACGGGTTGGCAGGCTGGCCGTTCATGTAGGGGGGCTGCTGCCCGCCCTGCTGCGGCCCGTAATACCCCTGTTGGCCATAAGGCTGCTGGCTGTAGCCCTGCTGGGGCTGGCCGCCCGGATAGCCGCCTTGCGCGTAGGCCGCATAGGGATCCCACTGGGCGCCGTTGTTTTCATAGCCGTTTGCCTGGCCGCCGTTGTTGGCCGGAGGATTGCTCATCTGCTGTCTCCTTTTCGTTGAAAAAAGCGGGTGTGCCGCGTGAGTTGGTAATACTGAAGAGAATGCGTCACCTAAAAGAGGCGCACTGCTCCGGCTAAGAGTATATCATAAAATATGACGATGTAAAGACAAATTGATTACAAATTTGTTAAAACCGTATCCCGCCGCGCCTGCTTCACCCCGCTCCAAATCCGGCCCTGAAAGGCGCCCGCTGCCGCACATTTTCCGCCGTGTGAAAAAAGCGCTTGCCATTTCAGGGGATTCATGCTATAATCCCTCTGCTTTGATGTGTCTTGACTCCATCTTAGGAGGTGGATTTCATGGGAAAGTTTTGTGAGATCTGCGGCAAAGGGACGCTCAATGGCAACCTGGTAAGCCATTCCAACCGCAAGACCCACCGGATCTGGGCGCCCAATGTGCAGAGTGTCCGCATCCAGGTTGGTCCTACCAGTGCGAAGCGGATGAATGTGTGCACCAGCTGCCTGCGCAGCGGCAGAGTGCAGCGCGCCCTGCCCCGCACCCATGCCGAAGCTGAGGCGGCAGAGGCGTAAGCCTCCGCCTGCAGGAGCACAAGGCACCACTGCATGTGCAAAAGAACCGCCCCCTGTGGACTTTCCCCACAGGGGGCGGTTTTTCCGGAGAAACAGCAATGACAGAGTACATTTATGAAACCCATATGCACACCTGCCAGGGCAGCGCCTGCTCGGACACGCCCGGCAGGGAGTACATTCCCCGGTACATGGACGAGGGCTACGCGGGCATCATCATCACGGACCATTTTTACGGCGGCAACTGCCGGGTGGACCGCCGCCTGCCCTGGCACGACTTCATCACCGAATTCTGCTCAGGCTACGAGGAGGCCCGCAACGAGGGGGAAAAGCGCGGCTTCCCCGTGTTTTTCGGCTGGGAGGAAAACTTTGACGGCGACGAGTACCTCATCTACGGCCTGGACAAGGCCTGGCTGCTGGCCCACCCGGATATGCCGCACTGGACACGCCAGGAGCAGTATGCACAGGTGCGCGCCGGCGGCGGGTGCGTGGTGCAGGCGCACCCCTTCCGCGCCAGGGACTACAACCACACCATCTATCTCTCCCCCCGCCTGGTAGACGGGGTGGAGGGCTACAACTGCGGCAACGAGCCGCAGTGGAACACCCTGGCCCTGCGCTATGCGGCCAAGCACGGCCTGCCCGTCACCGCCGGCTCGGACAACCACCATGTTTCCACCATGCGAAAGGAAAACCTGGGCGGCGTGGTGTTCGACCGGCCCCTGAACAGCATTCACGATTATGTGGACGCCATACTGAATCGCAAACCCTTCCGCCTGCATGTGCCCTTCCCCGCGCCTGAATGGACGGAGAAGATCCAGCCCGAGCTGCCCGTGGTGTGGGTGGAGTGAGCCGCTCCGGCACCCCCTCCACCGCAAGCGGTCCCCTCCCCGGACGGCCCCTCTGTCGCTTACGCGACATCTCTCCGGGGCTGCCTTTCGTTCTCCTTGCCCCTCCACCTCAAGCGGTCCCCCTCCCCAGTGAACTGGGGAGGTTATTTGGCATAGTAATGAAAGAGTTTGCCGGCCGGGGACGACCTCATCCGTCAGCGCCTAACGGCGCTGCCACCTTCCCCTAAAGGGGGAAGGCGAAATTTGTCGGCCACCAGTCTGTGTGGCCTCAAAAGAGGAGAGCCCAGTTTGTCAGCAACCAATCAGTCTCCCCTCCGGGGAGACCGGCGCGCAGCGCCAGTGGGGTTGCTCCGCATCCCCTTACCCCACACATCCATGTATGCCCCCGCAAAGAACAACCCATGGGCGCCCAAAAGCGCAAAAGTGCGCTGCCTATGCCTCGCGGCACAACACAAGCATCACCACACAAGGTTATGCAATACGGTTT
>CAMJPQ010000091.1 GCA_946407745.1 uncultured Clostridia bacterium | reverse complement strand
GCTGCTTCGTGCAAATCACCGCTGACCTGGGAGATCGCCGCCACATACATGATGGATCCCCAGCCAATGCCCTGCCAGATGCCCATCAGCAGATAGATAATCCAGAATACCGGCGGTTTGTCATTGGCAAACCAGTTCTGGTTCTCTGCCCCGAACACTTTGGTCAGGAGCAGCGTCAGCGGACCATCCTTGGCCAGGAACTGGGTAAACAGGGAGCAGACGATGACCGCAGCCACGAAGTTGGGCATGTAGGACATGGTCTGCGCGGTCCGCTTGAATTTCTTTGAATTGATCAGGCTCAGCATCAGTGCGAAGATGATGGGGGCCACAAAGCCGATGGTGGCGCGCAGCACGCCGATGACCACGGTGTTGCGGATGGCCTGCAGGAAGTCTTCACCGCTGAACAGATCAATGAAGTGCTTCAGGCCCACCCACGGGCTGTGGAAGTAGCCGTCCGCGACGTTGTAATCTTCAAAGGCCATCACGATGCCGAACATCGGCAGATAGTGCAGAACGATCTCATACACGATGATCGGCACAAACAGCAGGTAGACCACCCAGTCGCGCTTGAGCTCCGCCTTCCAGCTTCGGCGTGTGGAGGCAGCCAGATCGAAATTTTTACGCTTTGCCATGTTTCACACCTCCTATCGCTTATCGGAAGGGATAATTGTCCACATAGTACTGATAAATCTCTGTGATGCTGTCGATCTTATACTTTTTCAGTACCGTGCACCACTTGTCCCAATCTTTGTCGAAATTGCTCTGTCCGGTGATGAAGTTGGCACAGTTCTTGGTCATGTATTCCAGCACCTTGGCGCGGATGTCATCACAGGTTTTGCTGTCCGCCTGCGTCATCTCGTTGGTGGTGCGGGTGCCCTGGAAGAAACCGGTGTTGGGATACAGCAGCCATCGATCCAGAGAAGCCTGATAGGTATCGGCATAACCAAGATCCACGTTTTTCACCAACAGCAGACCGGGCGCTTTGTTGAATCCTACTGCGGTGTTCAATTGACCGCTGTCTGTCACCAGCACATTGCTCTTTTCGTACTTGCCTTCACTGTTGATGAAATAAGCGCCATCGCTCAGGCCATTGCTGGCATAGAAGGTGTTTTCGGAAAAGTCCGCCACCTGTTCAGCGCTGAGGCCCAGGGTGCGGATCAGCGCGCCTTCTTCGGAATAGAAGTAATCCAGGTAACTGCACAGGGCGGCCAGATCCTTATCCTTGGCAGTAGGCGTAATGATCACGCCGCCGCCGGTCAGCTCGCCGCCCATCACGCAGTTCGGCGGCACGTTCCGGCAGCTTTCCGGGCCATACATATCGTTGATGGGATAGGCTGCGCCGGCCACAAAGATGCCCTCGGTGTATCCGCCATCATGCATATCCAGCCGGCCGCCCAGTTCGCTCTGCTGGCCGTTCCACATACCGATCATGCCCTGGCGCACGGAGGTGGAGTCGATCTGGAAGAAAGAATCGGAGGTGCGTTGATTGAAGTCGTGATCCAGCCAGCCCTTTTCATACCAGGCGTGCATGCATTGCAAGTAGGTTTTGAAGGGCTCCTCGTTGCCGCCGAAGTGCACCTTGTTTTCGGCATCCTGATACCACACGTTGACGCCTCCGCCGAAGCAGGAAAGGAGGCCGCCAGACCAGGTGAAACCGGGATAATACAGGCTCATGCAGTATTTATCCTTGATTCCAAGATCGGCCTGCGCGCGGGTAAAGATCTCAAACATCCATTCCCAGTCGGAGATGTACTTGGGATCGGTTCCGCCCGAGGGGAACACCACATCGTCCACCCAGCTGTCCGCGTCAGCGGGATCAGTATAGCCGCCGGTGAAAGCAGCGCCGGTGGTCGGGTTGGTTCCATATTTCACGATCCAATCCCGGCGGTACATGTAGCCCTGGAACACCGCGTTATAATCGTCCTGCAGATTGGTCAGGCCGTAATAATGCTCGTTTCCATTGGCATCCACGCTGACGGCATTATTGAAATAGACCGGATTGGAATGCACCAGCGCCACATAATTGGGCATGTTGGCCAGCACATAATCGGTGATCTCTATGCCGTATCCTTTTTCCACCATGATGCGGGGCGGTTCGCAGATAACCGCGTCGATCAAATCCGGCAGGTCGCCGGAGGCGATCATGGTGGTGTAGTTGTCATTTTCGGAGCCAGGCGGGGGCTGCAGGAAATTGAGGGCGATCCCCTTTTCTTCCGGGCCCCAGCCACGGCGAAGCGTGTACTGAACCGCAGGGTTCTCGGCGTAATTGCCATAATACTCCGAGGAGGTGCCGGAATAGATCCACCAGTCAAAGGTGGTTTCCGGAGATGCACTCTGGCCGGTGGTGCCGCCGATGTTGCTGTAATAGACCTGCATGCCGACCAGCATGACCACTACAGCGACCATCAAGGCAATCCACTTTGTGCGAATGGACATGGGTTTGATCTCCTTTCTCGAATGGACTGAACGGAGGGATATCTCCCTTGATGCTATCCATGATAGCGAATCACAGAAAAAAGCGCTTTATGATTTCCGACAAAAAATACGGCATTTCCGACACGTCGGCTTTCTGAATTTATTCCGCATACCGGAGCTCTCCTGAAAAGGAAATCCGCTTATCTGATGGCATGATCAGCAAGCCATGCACATTTTCAGGCAGTCTGATCCGATACTGCCATGTGCCGTCATCCGTCCGCCTGTACACAAATTGGACATTTCCCAGAGGCGTTGCAGCCGAACCGGAAAGGTCTGGAAAACCCAGCAAATGCGGCCGGATTACGATGACACCGTTTTCCTGCCGGATCCCGGCCAGCGTGTGTATGAACGTATACAGCGGAAGCGCGCTCCAGGCGTGGCACTCGCTGCGGGGATGGTGCGGCTCTTCCGGGCAGGTGGTGCTGCCGCGGTCTCTCAGGCTGATCCAGGCCTCCAAATCCCAGCGTAGCTGTTCCTCCATACCTGCTTTTTCAAGCGCGCGAAACCATTCGTAGGAAGTGGCAAAGGAGCAGGGAGGACAGCTTATTGCGGATTTCAGCGCACGGATACTTTCCCTTTCGTTCAGCATCCCATTGATCACAGCCCAGGCCTGTGCATGGCGGGTGAACTGAGGACATTCCGGGCCTTCCCGTACCATGCCTTGATCTGGATCAAAGCATTTGTCCTTGACCCTTTGAAGAATATCTGCCCGCCGCTGCCGGTACTCATTCGCTGTACCGGGGCGCCCCGTTGCTTCATATAGTTTTGCACCACATTCCAGGGCATACGCATACATCAGATTGATGATGGTGCTGGGACCTTCAAAGTAAGCCGGAGGCACGCCGCCAGTTTCTTTCCAGTCTTCCTGCCAGTCTATGAAAGCCCAGGGTTCAATGGCTCCCACCAGCCCAGATTTGTCCCGCTTGCTATCGAAGCAATCCAGAATTCGGTCGACATCGGAGCGGTATTTACGGGCTATATCCAGATCACCCGTATGCTCCACATACTCCCAAAGAGCAAACGCATAATGAAGGGAGAACGTAGAAATTACTTGCAGATAAGCTGTCGGCGTCTTCCCCGGCAGCAATCCGTTCGGCAGCATTCCACAGTGGAAGTCCAGCAGCGCTTTCTTTGCCAGACGCGTATCGCTGCTCACAGCATAGGTGAAAAGCATTTGCAGCCGCGTATCCATGATGAATTGCAATTGTTCATAGTACGGACAGTCCATGTAGGTTTCCAGCATGCAGTTTCGCAGCGTGCGCAGGCTGATATCCCAAAGCGAATTGACCCAGGAAGCGGATGATGCGATCGAAGATTCAACTGTCAAAGGATACCCTGTTTTTCGATAGGTCGGCGGCTCCGACAACTGTCCACCTTGGATCACGATATAACGGAAGGTACGCACCCAGAAGGGCTCATAGCGTAGGGGGCTGCCGTTCAGCACGATATGATCGGCCCGGCCCGAAACACTGCCGTTCAGATCATCGATGGGCTGCCCATCCATGCCGTCCCCGAAACGTTCCAAATAGGTGATCGTGATTTCTGTTCCTGCTTCGCCGTCAAACAGGAACCGCGGATAACCATTCACATGGGCTCCGGCATCCAGCACAATATCGTTTTCCCTGCAAATGATCCGCGTAAAGTCCGTTTCCCTTTCCTCCAGCAGCGGGATTTCCCGGGGGATCACGTGCACCCGGGGGATCAGTCCCAGGCTCTGGAAGGTAGCTGAGAAGGTCACTGGTCCATAGGGCATCGCGGGCCGCCAGGCCGATGCGTCAAAATCGACGGTTTTCCAGTCGCTGGGTGTCAGCCGAAAATCGATGTTTTCCTCCACTGCGCCAAGATAGACGGAACATTGCGTGGACTTCAGATAAAAGCTGCTGTCCAGCCACACCCGCCAGTCAGCCTGGCCTGTGGTAACAGAACCAATGATTTCCCCATCGCCATCGAATATGCTTCCCTCCATTGCCAGCGAATGGCAATTGCCAGCGCCAACCACGCCGTAGATGGCCGCCCTTTCATCGGTTTGATCCCGGGCGACATCGGGATCGTTAAAGAGCACCTGTACGGCAAACACGTTTTTCCCCGCCCGCAGATAGGGTGTCAGCTCCACCGTTTCATAATACTGCCGATTCAGATCGCCTTTGCAGGGGCCTGACAGCACGGGCTGTTCATTGACCCACAGCCGATAACGGGATACCGCCGTGAGGCAGACCGTCAGATGGGCTTTCTCCGGCAGCGCCTGCTCGCAGCGGAAGTAAGCGAAGCGTCCGCCCAGATCACCGTGATAGATTTGCTTCTGTTTCAGCTCGTCCGGCGGAATCCTGATCCATTGCGCAGATTCCCACATTCTGTTACCTCTTTGAAAATGAAAGACTGGAAAAACCAGCCTTTCACAAAATCCTTATTCTACGATGATTCGCGCCCGATCCAGGTTCAGCACCTGGGTAAATGGATCTGCGGCATCGCCATTGCGCTGGGTAGCGATGCGTACGGTGGCAAAGTATGTGCCGGGCTTATCAAAAGAACAGACGGTTTCCGCGTGCGCGGTGTGTACCTGCCCCCGGACTCCTTTTGTAAAGGTCAGTGCACCATCCCACATTTCTTTTCCCAGCATCAGTCTGGCCGCGCCGTTGGTTTCGGTTTCCTTAGCGGCAAGCTGCTTTTCCTGCTGGGCAAACAGGATCTCCGTCACGTCGCCCGCGTTTTCGGGCACCTCAACATCCACCGTGAAGCGCACACACTCGCCTGCTTTTACATGGGTACACTTTTCGCCGTTGGCCTTCAGTGTGGGGATCGCCTGAATGCCGTACCGTTTGCTCACATCGGGCTCCGTATGAATCTGCCCGTCTTCGCCCAGGGTATAGGCGGTACGATTCAGGGGTTCAATACCCTTCTCCACCCAGTTGCTCAGGTCAATCAGCGCCTGCCGCAGAGCACCCACATAGTTGACCACCATATAGTTGCCGATGGCGGCCACGTCGCCGTGCATGCAGCGTTCCATAAAGTAGGTGCGGTGATCTGCGTCGCTGCCCTTGGCCTCAACGATCTTGTTCCGCCACCAATCGGCGCACCATGGGCACGTGCTTTCGTCCATTAGCGCTTGGATGTTGATGACCTTACCTTGAATTTCGCCATCCTGCCGCACGCCCACACCGGTAAAGGGCACCGGGAAAGGCTTCCGCTGGGGCGTTTTGGGTGTGCCGTCTGCATTGCGGAACTGATCCCAGGCATGGAAGGACAGATCCTCCGGCACCTGGTGGCGATAATAGCTCTGGGCTGCGATATAATCGGAATTATCCAGCAGGATTTCATCCCCAGGCCGCACTTTCCCCAGTGTTTCTCCCACGTCGCTGGTGCCGTAGGCGGAACCGATGGTGACGATGCCACCGTCGCGGTCGGAATAACGCATCATTTTGCCCATGAGCAGGTTCGCACCCGCAGCCTCGCCACTTTCAAAAATCATCGAAAGACCTTCCAGGTACAGATGATCCCCCTGGGGCAGAGCCTCCAGTTCGAGATAGGCGCCATTGCCATCGGCCAGCTGCTTTTTCCAGGCGTCATCCACGCCATTCAGGCCGTTTTCCGCACTGCGGGCTTCCGCCTTATCAGCCAGATGCACCGAATGAACTTTGGTTTTGAAGTAAATGCGATCCTTGGAGGAAGAGCTTTCCGGGTCAGCCCCCGCATACCCGGGCTTGGTCCAGAAATCGGTAAAGTAGTCGGGATCCATTCTTTTGACACCGGGCATCAGCACCGGCAGGGAGCCGGGATCGATGACGCCCTTGGCCTCCAGATACCAGGCCAGCGGAGGGAAGCCCATCCTTGTCAGCTCCCGCAGCATATCCGCCTCGTCCCGATTCAGTTCTTTATAGGGGTCGCCGCTGCCGCCCGCGTCCAGGGCGTCCAGAATTTTGGGAAAAGCATCTCGCAGCACCCGCTGTCCCTGCACGTGCATGGTGATGGTGTTGGGCAGGCTCACGGGAGAGCCGATGACAAAGGGCGCAGCCCCGTCCCAGGCGGAGGTATTCTCGATGCAGGCCATGGATTTGTAGCCGCCGCCGCTGCCGCCGTACACATAGCCATAGGGCCGCTGGGCCGTTTCATAGATTTCCATGGCCTTTTCCCGGGAATATTCCGCCGCCGCAGCGGAGGATTGCCAGGTCAGCTTGTCATCCCGGTTGCCGCCGAACTGGGAGTGGGAGCCCATGTTGGTTTCCACATAATATGCTCCGCATTTGAGGGCAAACCCGATCCGGTCTTCGGTGCCGGTATGCCCCAGAGAGGCTACCTCTTCATCGGGACCGGGGAAGGGAGACAGATACTGCTGAAAACGGTTTTCATAACGCTCCGCCGGTGGGAAGCAGAAGGCGAACTTCACATCCGTTCCCTCAAAATAGCCGTGCATGAACCGGAAGGGAATGGTTTCGCCGCCGGGCAGATAGCGTTCTCTCCATTCATCCTGATCGATAACCGGATGCTGGAAACGCGAATCCTGCTTGGGATCATAGATCGTTTTTTTCAAGGGAAATGCACCTTCCTTCCGTTATTCCGCTTTCATTGAAAGCATCGACCCGAACAAAATAATGACAGCCTTTTACCAGTGCGCCGATGCGTTTTTCACCGGCGGAGAAGACCATATAGCTGTGATACAGCTTATCGGGGGCAGAACCAAAGAGAATGTTATAGCCAAGCGTGTTCTCCTGTTTGCGGATGGCCACAGCCATATCCAATGCGCCGGTTCGCGCGGCGGTAAACGATGGAGTATCCGGCTTTGCTCCATGACCTCTGCCAAATATACGCAGGCCGGATAAGCAGGGGCTTTGGGCATAGGGCACGGCGATATTTGTCAGACGGATCAGCCGGGCCTTGAAGCCGTCCTCCCGAAGAACCAGATCGTGGGAAAGGTCAGTCCGCGCGTAAGACTTGTCCTCGATGACAAACCAGCTTGCCCCGTCCACGCTGCCCTCCAGCCGCCATTGGGTTTGCAGATCCCTTTCTTCAATATGGCGAGCCTGGCCTTCTATCATTGGAACAGGGCATGGAACGCTGATTCCGTCATCTGCGAAATTGACCTGAATGGCATGAACATCATATACCGCTCCAAGATCAACCTGCAGCCATTCTGTACGGCTGTTTGTTGCTGCCCGCCACCAGGTACGCGCGTCTTCCTCAGTCGCTCTTACCGGTTCATGCCCTTCCGCGCAGGAGGAGGCAAAAGCCGCTTTCCCCACGCTGAGAAGCATCCAGGCCGGGTCCCGCCAGGGATCGCCATCCGTGGCCATAGGCCAGTCGCCGTAACGCTGGTTGCAGAAGAGCTCCCCATCTGTGTCGAAGCCCGCAGGCCACAGGCCGACACGGCGCTCAAAATTATGGTTTACACTGATGCGCATCGTTGACGTATGCCACCATTGCCCTTGCCGGTCCTGCATGGTGGAGCCGTGGCCCGCGCCGGGCAGAAAACCACCGGGATGGTAGGAGTAGGGATTGTTTTTCGCCAGGGTGAACGGACCCAGGGGACCGTCGCTGACATAGACCCCATCGGCATAGATGTTATATTCCGTGCCCGGGCATGCGTATTGCAGATAGTACCTGCCTTCATGCTTTGTCATCCACGAGCCCTCGATGAAAGGCGCATTGGAGAACATGCCTCGGATCATCGCCTTGCGGTCATCCGGAATCTGATCCTCTCGCATGCCTCTGGCAGCCAGGAATGCCCGCATCTCCGCGTCGGCCTCTTCCTGTCCGAGAGGCTGAAGGCTGTGATCTTCTCCCGAGCGCTCAAACCCGATTTCAAAAGGACGTCCCTCGATCAGAACCTTTTTTTCTCCCTTTGGAAGCATCGTTTCCGCGTCCAATTCCACGCCCCAGATCGGGGTGGCGTTGGAGCAGCCCCAGTAGAAATAGACCCTGCCGTTGTCATCGATAAACAGATTGGGATCCCAAAAGGGAAAGTTACCCGGTATTTTTTCATAAGGCCCGTTCAGAATATCCCGTGTGCGCCAGCGATCGCAGCTTTCATCCCGGCGGGAAGCACAGAAATATACCCACTCGCCCATCACACGCACGTCAGGGGCATAATCATACAGCGGCAGCTCCCGGGGAAGCCGATGGTTTTGCCAATGCGCCAGGTCATCCGACACCCACACGCCCAGGGTCATGGACGCAAAGATGTAATAGCGGCCCTGAAAGCAGATCATGGAGGGGTCTGCCGCTTCACGACAGATTTTCATATTTCCGCCCTGGCGTTGATCCAGATTGAACTGATACCGATAGTTCACATTCACAGGATTGCAAAAGTACCGCATTATTTTTCCTCCTGCGCTGTCAGTTAAGCTGGAGAGGCTCTGCTGGATCTGCCTGTCGGTTCGGCTCAAACTCCTGGCATTCAGTTTCGTTTTCCTTGCTTCCGTCAAATTTGCGGAAACGTTTCACACAGGTTCTGGACATATACCAGACCACAAAGGCGGGCACAAAGAATGTGATGAGAGGCATCACCTGCGGGAACAGCGCCGCCAGGATGAAGCCGCCCACGGCAACTGCCAGGGCCAACAGCGTCTGGGGGAAGCGGGACAGCATATGAATGACGGCGTTATGAATGATCTGCCGGTTGGTCAGCTGGAACCGGGCCAGCGTGGGAAATGTCCAGAGCATCAGCGCCGCCGTCAGCAATGCCAGCACAAAGATTACTGCGCACAACAGGCGGATCAGCGGGGTTCCTTCCATCTGCATCAGGATGTACCAGTCTGCAGCCAGGAATCCGACGACCAGCATAAACAGCAGCGTCAGCATAGTACCCTGGCGAAAATTATCCTTGAAGGCCTGCCAAAAGGGACGGAAGATAGTCGGCGCTTCTTTTCGCTCAATCCGCATACCCACCGTCATCACAGCGGCTGCGGCAGCACCAGCGGTAAAGCCTGGAATGGAGAAAAGCAGGAATACCAACCCGAGCTTGATATAATCAAGCAGTGAATAGATAAACTGTGAAAACTTGCTGTCCGGATTAAAAAGCTGCATTTCTCTTTCCTCCTTTTCGGGTTGCTGTTTGTATTGTATCAATCGCTTCCGGCGATTTCTTCCCGATTTCCGACTCGAAATGACAGAAAACCGACATTGTGCATCTGGATGCCGGCGCATGTCGGATTTGTGAAAAAAAGCATCGGAAAACAAAAAGACAGGAAAAGACTGATCATTTAAAATAGAGGTTGTCCACAGAGAATCCGTATTTCACTCAGAAACAGGGAGGAACGCTGATGCAGCACAACCAGACATCCTCCAGCGCGACTGCCAATGAAGAAATGCTCCGTTCCGGCAGTTTTTGGACGCTGGCAAGAAAACTGTGCATCCCCGCCATTCTGATCATGCTGGTGATGGTACTCTATCACATGGCGGATGTGTTCTTTATTGGCCAGACCGGCGACGCCAACAAAGTGGCGGCGGTCACGCTGGCCTCGCCCATGTTTTCCATTTTATCCGGCCTGGGCGTGCTGCTGGGCAACGGCGGCTGCACCGCCATCTCCCTTTCGCTTGGCAAGGGAGAATATGACAAAATCAAAAAAATAAGCGCCTTTGCTGTGTGGGGCGCCATTGTGATCGGCGTCGTTTTTGCCGCCGTGGTGCTGCCGCTCATGGGGCCCATCTGCAATCTGCTGGGGGCAAACGATGAAACCCGGGGCTTTACTGCCGAATACCTGCGCGTCATCGCCATCGGCGCGCCGGTGATCATGCTGACCAACGTGGTGCCCGCCCTGATCCGGGCTGACGGCTCCACCACCGATTCCATGATCGGCAACATGCTGGGTACGGT
>CAMJPQ010000090.1 GCA_946407745.1 uncultured Clostridia bacterium | reverse complement strand
TTTTGATTTTGTTTATGATCGACGAATCGGAGTCTGCAGAGAAACGAAGAAACTTTTGGGGGACACATAATGGAAAAAACCTTTATTGAGATGAAACTCTTTCAGGTAAAGCCCGACAGACTCGAGCAATTTGAAGCAAAGATTGAGGAAATGTCAGCAAATCAGCGTAAATGTGAAGGCTGCATATCCCTGAAGTATTTCAAGAGATTTTACACCATAGATGGAATAGAACTTGGTGAGCCGCCAAGGGAGTTAACCAAAATCGTAAAGTGCGTTAAATATTTTTCATACTGGGAGTTTGACACAAAAGAAAACTATGGCAAGGCCATAAAAACTTATTTTGATCAATACAATAAAGATTTGCAAAAACTGCTGATTGCACCTTTTGATATTAATTTGGGATATTCTGTTTAAGAGATTTGCGAATTCCAGCTTGTCGGGGAGACATAGCCGATTATCCCGGAAGTTAATATTACAAAGACATCACCCTGGAGCGACGGTTCTGGGGTGATTTTCCATATCAGAAAAAAGGAACTCCCAGTGTGGGAGTTCCGGAAATTACGTACAAACCTGATAGCAGAGTCCCTTGTGCCCATCGTAGGTGTTCTCGAAGAGGATCAGACCGCCGTTAGACGGAAAGCCACTTTCAGTGGTGAAGTAGAACGAGTCTCCGAAGTCATTGAATAGATTCACAGTCTCGTCTACCCACTGGAAGCTGTCACGCATTGCTTTGCACAATGCCCTGCGTTTCCGGGGACTGGTAAGGATTTGACGGATGGTTTTCCCGGCACGGGAAGAGTCGATACGTGCCTGTGCAGCGGGTTCCTGATACAGATACTTTACAGGCTGTCTGGTGACAAGTACGTGCTGAACCAGATGGACAGGGAGCTTTGCTGATTGCTGAATACCATGGATGGTTCCATCTGCAAAGGTATTCAGCCAGGTAAACTGGACGCTGAGAACGCTACGCCCACCGCTGTGCTGCGTGCGTATCTCAATGAAGCTGCCGATATCCTTATCGAAGACAGTCTTGTCTGACTCCATCGCCAGCTTCAGGGCGTCCAGAGAGACCAGAAAACGGCCATGATGACCGTGATCTCTTGAATAAGTGGAAAATGAGAAAAAATCGCCATCGAATGACAGCTTAAGTAATAGGCTGGTCATCGTCATTAATCCTTTCTGTTTTGGTCGGGAAAAGGTCAGGCTCAACGCCGATGATGGTGTACTGACCTGGGACGGTAAAGGTTTCGCCTATATTGGCATGATACTGGACGAAAGCGTCCTGCATTTCCTTTTGGGAAGGAAATGTGATGTGGAGATTGACGGAAGCATCAGGATCGACGTGGTGAGGGTCGTAGGAGATCATGTCAATATGGAGTGTCCACATTTCTTTCAGCATGAGCGGTCACCGTCCTTTCTTTGTTCTGGCAGTAAACATAGCTGGTTTCGAAGGGTTCTTCATACACCATTTCATCGAGCAGGGCGCTGACGCGGGCTTTTGCCCAGCGGGCCCCGAACGGCATGGTGACGGCTTTGATAGCTATATCACGCAAGGTCGCCAAGTCAACGGTGATATTGCAACCTGTTTTCTTGGACAGGTTGTTAACATAGTTCAGCAATATCCGGATGTGATCATGGACGGAAAGTGGCTTCAGGCATACGATGCGGTCGATGCGTCCGCAGATTTCATCGCGAATCTGGGTATACGCTCGCAGATCTTCGTATCATCATGTGAGTCAGCGTTAATCATTCCAAGAATTTTGCTTGCAGTGTCTGAATCTATCTGACTGCTAGTCGAGGTTGCCCTCGGAATATATGTGTCGTATGGTGTCTCATAGATAAAGTCAATTTCATAACAAAACCACCTTGATCTTGTCAGAAGGTCAGGGTGGCCGTTTTTTTCAAGCAAGCCATTATTTCGTTTTTGGCAGTGATAGGGCCGGGCTTCTTTTTCCAGCAATGCAGCGTATGTATATCAGCAAGAAAACAAGGAATACATGGCGCAGGCCGTACAAAACACCTGCCAGGATACAGCTGCCTGCAGATTATTATCCGCTGTTACCACTGATCGCTTAAAAGAAAATCAATCACATTCATGGTCAAAATGCCTTCATAGTTGCCGGAGGCGAATTCATCCAGGCGAAGCACGTATTTGGGATAATTATCCTGAATAGACAGAAGATTCTCATATTCTCTTTTCTCGGTAGCCGTGCTGCTGATTTCTGTTGTGGCTTGAACATACAGCTTCTGATCCGCCTTGGTCGCCACAAAATCAATTTCCCTGGCATCTATTTTCCCTACAAATACGGAGTAGCCCCGGCTGCACATTTCTGTATACAGCGTGTTCTCGATCATGACTGCAATTTCGCTTGGATTATAAGAAAGCATCGCATACTGCAGAGACAGGTCCGCCAGATAGTATTTCTCCAGAGTTTTTAACGTCTCTTTCCCTCGAATATCATATCGGGAACAGCGATGAAGAATGAATGCCCCCTCCAGCTTTTTCAGATACTCGTAGATCGTTTCCGCTTCCAGAGACCGGTGCTCACTCTTGAGGTATCTTGAAACAGACTGTGCTGAAAAAGTCTGTCCGACAGTAGAAAACATATATTTCACAATGCGTTCCAGCTGATCGATTTTCCTGATCTGGCTTCGCTTGACAATATCCGTGAAGATGATGGAATTGTAAATGTCGTGAACGATTTGATAGGCTTCACCTTCCGTGTATTCTCTCAGGTGAACAGCCGGAAACCCGCCATAGCGAAGGAAGCGGGCAAATTCTGCACGCATGCCGGATAGCTGCGCATAGTCCCTGCGGAAATCAAGGTATTCAGAAAACGTCAGTGGAAAGATTTCAAACGAAATATACCGCCCAGTCAGATATGTGGATATTTCGGCTGACATCATGCGTGAATTGGACCCGGTCACATAAATATCGACATCGAAATCGGTCATCAGGGAATTGACAGCTTTTTCCCAGTTCTCGACTTCCTGTATTTCATCCAGAAATACATAGGTTTTGCGCTCTGAAGAAACCTTGCCTTTGATCTCATTGTACAGCGATTTGGCTGTCTTGATTTCATCGAATTGCAGAGAATCAAACCGATAGGAAAGAATGCGGTCGGGAGATATTCCGCGTGCCATCAGTTCCTCCCGCAGCATCGCCATGATCGTGGTTTTTCCCGCTCTGCGTACACCGGTAAGCACTTTGATCAGAGGTGAGTCGATAAATGGGACAATCCTTCTGAGATAACGAGGTCTTTGAATCATGGCGATCACACTCCTTTGTAAAATTATAACCCGAAAGAGTAAAATAATCAATAAGTTTATCCGATTATACTCCGATAAACTTTTGAAATTTGATCGAGCAACCATAGCATGTTCCAAAGATGCGCTCTGCTGAAACGGTTTGTGACATCCACTCCCGTCAGATGATGGCTTGCCTGCGCGGCGCTGCTTTGCCCGATTATACCGCCGCAGCTGTTTCGCGCGTGAGGAAAATCTGTTATAATGCAGGCAGCACGCCGGCGAAAACGCCATGCAGGGAGGACAGCATGATCAGGAATGTTGCAATTGTCAGCCTTTCAAGCGGCATCATGGGTGAGGAGTCCGTCCGGTTTGAGGTGGAAATCGGTCTTGAGAGACTGAAGGAATTTGGCCTGAACGTGAAATTCATGCCGCACGCGCTCAGGGGGATCGACTATGTCCGGGACCATCCGGAAAAGCGGGCGGAGGATCTTCTGGAAGCCTTCCGTGATCCGGAAATCGACATGATCTTTTGCTCCATCGGCGGCGACGACACCTACCGGCTGCTGCCGTACCTGTTTGACCATGGCGAGCTGGCCGGGGCGGTGAAGGACAAGGTGTTCCTCGGCTTTTCCGACACCACCCTCAATCATCTGATGCTCCACAGGGTCGGGCTGCGCACCTTCTACGGACAGGCGTTTCTGCCTGATCTGTGCGAAATCGGCCCGCAGATGCTTCCCTATACGCGAAAGTATTTTGAGGAGCTGATCACCACAGGCAGAATTGCCGAAATCAGGCCGAGTGATGTATGGTATGAGGAGAGGCGCTCCTTTTCGCCTGACCAGGTTGGCACACCGGCGGTTTCCCATGTAAACCGCGGCTTTGAGCTTTTGCAGGGGAGCCCGGTCTTCAGGGGAAAGATCCTCGGCGGCTGTATTGATTCCCTTTACGATTTCTTCAATGAAGACCGCTATGCGGACATGCCGGCCCTGTGCCGGAAGTACCAGCTGTTCCCGGACGCGCGGGACTGGAAGGGGCGGATTCTGCTCCTGGAATCCAGCGAGGAAAAGCCGTCGCCCACAAAGTACCGGAAGGCGCTTGAGTGCCTGAAGCAGACCGGTGTGTTCGATTCCGTGTCGGGTGTGCTGGCGGGAAAACCCATGGACGGCGCGTATGAGGATGAATACAAACAGCTGCTGGTGGAGGTCATCGGCAGGCCGGAGCTGCCGATCGTATTCAATATCAGCATCGGGCACGCAATGCCGCGCTGCATCATGCCCTTTGGCGTCAGTGCGGTTGTGGATACGGAAAAGCAGGTCATCCGGTTTGATTATGATGACTGACGGACCAGCGCAGAGAACCGCCGCTGCCGGCCATTCACTTTAAGAGCAGGAGGCGCACAATGAAGTTTCAGGGCATCCGAAAGATCCATGAGGGCAGATTTATCACCCGCTACGATGTGTATTACGTCACCGCCGAGGGGCATCCCAAGACATACGAAATCATCAGCCGCAACCGGCATGTGGAAACGCTGGAAGACCTCCAGAATAAAAAGCCGGATTCGGTTGTCATGATCCTGACCGACGAGAGCGGGGAGCGCCTGCTGGTCAGCCGCGAATACCGCATGGCCATGGCGCAGTGGATCTACAATTTCCCGGCAGGGCTGATCGACCCGGGCGAATCCCCGGAGGAGAGCGCCCGCCGCGAGCTATGGGAGGAAACCGGCCTGACCCTCACGCGCATCGACGATGTGCTGGACAACAGCTACAGCGCCATCGGCTTTTCCAACGAGCGCAATGTCTGCGTATTCGGCACGGCGGCGGGCGAATTCCGCCAGAGCACCTCGGACGCGGAGGAAATTGTGCCGGGGTGGTACACCAGGGAGGAGATGCTCCGCCTGCTGCGCACCGAGGCGTTCGCCGCCAGGACGCAGGCGTACTGCTACGCCTGGGCCATGGAAAAGTGAGCCCGGCACCGGAGGAGCCGGAGGGAGTGTGTGAAAGCGCTGCAGCAAAAACCCTCCCCGCAGGCCGGGGAGGGTGACCGCCGCTCTGTCATGGCGGCTGCGGATGGTTTGGCTTTACGGCTCAGACATCACGGCATGAGAGGCGGTTTATTTCTTCATCAGTCCCGCGCCGGCGTTCCAGGCCTTGCCCACCTGCGCGCCGGAGACATAGTATCCGTGCTGGAACTGGTCAAAAATCAGCGCCTGCAGTTTGGCAGGGTCCACCTTGCCGTTTTCGGACAGCACCGCTTCCTCCGCGGCCGTGTTCACAATTTTGCCCACGATGGCGTAGAAGCTGTCGGTTGAGGTGACCTCGGCCAGCTCGCACTCCATCACCACCGGGAACTCCTCGATCACCGGGGCGTTGACAAACTCGCTCTTTACCGCGTGATAGCCTGTGCGTTCGAATTTGTCCTCCATTTTGTTGCCTGTCGCGATGCCGAAGAAATCCGCCACATCCATGTGCGCCGCATCCGCCAGCGCCACGGTAAAGGCCTTTGCTTTCAGCAGGTTCTGTGTTGTTTTGTGGTCCTCGTCGATGAACAGCGCAATGCGGTCCGTGTTGCAGATCATGCCCCACGCGGCGTTCATCACATTCACCCTGCCGTTTTCGTCATAGGCGGCCACCATCAGCACCGGCATGGGATAAACAGCCTGCACCACACCGAGATTCCTTTTCATTTTCTGAACTCCCTTCTATCTTCCTTCGCCTTTCGGCGCATTCATCATACCATGGGGCAGCTGTAAAAATCAAGGGAAGCGCGCTTTTCTTCCCGTTGCCGCCTCCCCTGCGGCTCCCTGCTTGTTCTGCCGCTGGCCTGTAGGGGGCTTGGGCAGCGGCCGCCAGAGGTTTTCCTCTCATCCCCTGATACTGCTTCAGGAACCACAGATAAATAAACCCGCGCCGGTGAAGCGTTCTGCCTCTCCGGCGCGGTGCTGTATGAGAATGATTACACCTGGTCGTCTCCTTCATTCACATTCCCGCTCTGCTGGGCCATGCGTCTGGCAGTGCGCCGGCCCACGGGGCGGGGCGCGTCCTGCGCGGGCGAGGAGGCTTCAGGCGCCGGCTTCGCAGCCGCGTCTTTTTTCTGCGTCTGGAGCGAATCCAGCGCCTTTTTCAGCTGCTCCACCGTGTCGTCCCTGGTGTTGTCCGCCGGTTTGGCGGCAGAAGCAGGCGGCGCGTAGGGTGAAACCGGCTTGCCTGCCGCCTGGGCGTTCTGGCTTGCCGTGGCAGGCGCGGCCGCTGAAACGGGCTTGAAGGCCGCGGTTGCCGCTGTCGGCTTCGCGTCGGCCACCGGCCGCGCAGGCGCCGCAGGCTTGTAGGCCGCTGTGTTCATACTTGCAGCTGCCGGCTTTTCAGCAGGCGCGGCACTTTTTGCCGCCTGGTTGGGATAGGTGCCCACCCTGACCGGCGCCACGCCGGTTGCCGTCTGTCTGGCTCGGGCCTGCGCGGCCTTCTGCTGGGCCGCGCGTGCCGCCGCACGGCGCTTGTTTTCGCGCTGTGCGAAGAACAGCGCCGCCACGCCGCCGATCACCACCAGCGCGCCCAGCACGATCCAGCCGATCGGCAGGCCGCCGCCCTGTTCCGGGTTCTCCGGTTCAACGGTAGCGATGGGCACTGCCATGGGTGTGGGAGACGGGGATGCAGAGGGTGAGGCGGAAGGAGACAGACTCACCGTCGGGCTGACGGAAGGCGCGGCACTTGCGGTGGCCGTGACCGCCGGCGCATAGGTGCCCGTAGGCAGCGGCGCGATGGTCGCGATGGGCGCCCAGGTCTGGTAATGTACCGTGGGGCCTGTGGTGGGCTGTGTCCAGGTTTCCACGCGCTGCTGCTCGGGGCTGATGGGATAAACCGGTGCGTAGGTCGGGCTCTCTTCCTTCGGGATGTTGTCGTCGATGCCCTTCTGGTACAGCGGTCCGTCCAGGAAGTCGTCCAGCTCGTTCAGCGTCATCTGGTGGAAATAGTTCTCGTGCACATAGCCGCGCACGCCGCCGTACTCAATGTTGTACCAGGTGGAGCCGTCTGTCTGCGTGGTGCCCAGCACCAGGCAGAAGGCGTAGCTCCTCACCTTTTTCACCACAGAGGAGCCGGTGGTCGCGTACATGCGCACGTTCACCGCGCCGCCGTTTTTCGCATAGATATAGCCATAGCTGGAAAGGCTGTCTCCGGTGTAGGGCGCAAGGGTGACCACCACCTGCGGGGTGGCCGTGGCCCTGAGGGAGGCAAGATAGGCAGCCTGCTCGGCAGGGGTCATCATGCGCAGCATGTCGGAGCGCACATAGCCCCACAGCCCGTCGTACTGCACGGCGTGCCAGGGCCAGCCGTCCTCCGTGTCATAGTTCTGCCCGGTGACGTAGACCGCGGTGTTCGCGTCCAGCCAGCCGATGATCACGCTCCTGTCGCTCGCGGCCGAGCGGAAGGGCACGCCGTCGCCAATGGTGTAGGCATAGCCGGAAATCTGCACCGGCTCCACGGTGGGCACAGGCGTCGGAGACGCTGTAGCGGTGTCCTCCTGCCAGCGCACCTGGTAGTATTCCGCCTCCTGCGCGTTGATGCGGCGCAGGTTGGCATCCTGCACATAGCCCTCGCTGCCGTCCAGCATGGTCACGCGGCTCCAGGCGGTGCCGTTCTCATCGTACACCTGCCCGGCCACGGTGACCAGGTTGTCGCTTTCCACGCGGCGGAGGATTGTGCTGTCGTCATTGGAAGCTTCCGAGCGCAGCGCGGTCGCGCGCCTGGTCAGCGCAAAGCCTGTGTACTGCTCCGGCACGGGTGTCGGGGTCGGTGTGGCGGTGGGCGTCGGGGTCGCGGGGGCGGGGCTTGCGGGCACAGAGGTGGGCACGGGTGTAGTCAGCGTATCCTGAAGGTCCTGGCTTTCCGCGGAGGACAGCAGGTTCAGGAAGCGGCTCATCACATAGCCGTGATACCCCTGGTAGATCACTTCGCTCCAGGCCTGGTTCGCGTCGTCGTATTTCTCCCTCACCACCCATACGTTGGTGCCGGCCCGGCCAATCTGCGTCAGCACGCCGTCGGCGGTGCTGCTGCCCTGGCGTACATTCACGTTGCTCGCCTTGGTCACAGCCCAGCGGTCAACGGTTTCGCCGACGGGAATGGGCGCTTCAAAGTCAGAGGGCAGGCGGGTGAACACAAACACCAGCTCTGTCTTGTCCGGCACACCGGTTTCGGATACGGTCACCGTCTGTGGCGCGGCGCTGCCGACAGCATAGTCGGCCGGGAGGCGGCTCTCATCCGGAGAAACCGTCATGGTATGCGCAGTCTCCACCCAGATGGTGTAGGGCGCGCACAGCTCCTGCCCGCCCAGGTTCCGGTACCGCACCGTGATGAAGGCTCCCTCCGGGGGCGCCATGGTGGGCGTCGCCGTGGGTGTCACCGTGGGTGTTGCTGTAGGTGTAGCCGTGGGTGTCGCTGTGGGTGTAGCCGTGGGTGTCGCTGTGGGTGTAGCCGTGGGCGTCGCCGTGGGTGTTACTGTAGGTGTAGCCGTGGGTGTCGCTGTGGGTGTCGCTGTGGGCGTTGCCGTGGGCGTCGCCGTGGGCGTTGCTGTGGGCGTCGCCGTGGGCGTTGCTGTGGGCGTCGCCGTGGGTGTCGCGGTCGGCGCCTCGGTCACAGGCGGAATCTTTGTATAGAGGAATTCGATGGCGGCAGGGCTCGCAATGCCGTCCTCCGTCACATTGACCGTCACCTGGCGGTCGCCCTGCAGTACAAAGCCTTCATAGTCTCTGGCTTCATAGGTGCGGCTCTCGCCGGCAGGCACTGCGTAGATCACCTGATCAAAGATCGATTCGCCGTCCGCGGTGCGCCAGGTCACCGTCACCTCCACCGGCGGGACGATTCTCTTATAGAGGAAGCGCACCTCGTTCACGCTGGGCACGCCGTTTTCATCCACAAATACGACCAGTGTATTGTCGCTGATCAGCTCATAGCCGTTATATTCGACTGCTTCGAAAACGCGGCGCTCGCCGGGCTCGACCTGCACAGCCTTGCTCTCCAGCAGCTCACCGGCGTCGGATTCCGCAATCACCTCCACCGTGGCCGGGGGAATGATCTTGCTGTAGCTGAACAGCACCTCGCTCGGGTCCGCATTGCCGTTCTCGTCCACATACACGGTCACGGTGTCCGCACCGGTCAGCTCATAGCCTTCATAGGTATTGGCGTAGAAGGTCTCGCTGCCGTTCGGGGCGATTTCCACCGCCTGGCTGTCGAACACTGTGCCGTCGTTCGCGGCATAAGTGATGGTTACCGTGGCCGGGGGTATGATCTTGTTGTAGCTGAACAGTACCTCGCTCGGGTCCGCGCTGCCGTTCTCATCGACGTACACGGTTACGGTGTCCGCACCGGTCAGCTCATAGCCCTCGTAGGCGTTGGCGTAGAAGGTCTCGCTGCCGTTCGGGGCGATTTCCACCGTCTGGCTGTCGAACACCGTGCCGTCGTTCGCGGCGTAGGTCACAGTTACCGTGGCCGGGGGGATGATTTTGTTGTAGCTGAACAGCACCTCACTCGGGTCTGCGTTGCCGTTCTCGTCCACGTACACGGTTACGGTGTCCGCACCGGTCAGCTCATAGCCCTCGTAGGCGTTGGCGTAGAAGGTCTCGCTGCCGTTCGGGGCGATTTCCACCGTCTGGCTGTCGAACACCGTGCCGTCGTTCGCGGCGTAGGTCACAGTTACCGTGGCCGGGGGGATGATTTTGTTGTAGCTGAACAGCACCTCACTCGGGTCTGCGCTGCCGTTCTCATCGACATACACGGTCACGGTGTCCGCACCGGTCAGCTCATAGCCCTCGTAGGTGTTGGCGTAGAAGGTCTCGCTGCCGTTCGGGGCGATTTCCACCGTCTGGCTGTCGAACACCGTGCCGTCGTTCGCGGCGTAGGTCACAGTTACCGTGGCCGGGGGGATGATTTTGTTGTAGCTGAACAGCACCTCACTCGGGTCTGCGCTGCCGTTCTCATCGACATACACGGTCACGGTGTCCGCACCGGTCAGCTCATAGCCCTCGTAGGTGTTGGCGTAGAAGGTCTC
>CAMJPQ010000089.1 GCA_946407745.1 uncultured Clostridia bacterium | reverse complement strand
CCGGGTGGATTCGGGTCTTTCACCCGTTAGAAACGTGCGCCGCCGGGCGCACTCACAGGGAGGGGCAGGCCGCAGCCTGCCCTCCTCCACGCGGTACACCCCGTCACAGCGCTCAGACCCGAAGATGGAAATCCAGCCTCCCTCCAGCATCAGCTCGTCACGGTCCAGCCGGCCGTCGGCAATGGTAAAACGCCCGAGGTGATACCACGCGGGAAATGCGTTGCGCACATGGCGCATAATGTCATAAACGGTCAGTGACATGGCGCCTCCTCCTTCTCTCAGGCCACGGTGAACACGCCCAGGCAGTCCGGCTGAACGACCTTTGCGCCGCACACGGACAGGCCCTTCACGCAGTCGTCAAAGCCCTTCTCCCTGCGGTAGGCCTCCAGCTTCACCACCTGCTGGGCCAGCGTCACCGCGTCGGGAGTGAGGGCAATGAGGGTGTGATCGTCCAGGTCGTGGGACACATAGATGTCAAAGCCGCAGGCGCGGGCAATCACGCCCTCCACCAGGGCCGCATCTCCCACCGCGCTGCCCGCGTGGGTCAGTCGGCTGTCCTTGAACAGCTCCGCCTCCTTTGCCGAGGACATGACCAGCGCGCGCCCGTGGCGGGGGGCCAGCCAGCCGTCCATGCGCATCTTGATGTGGGTCAGCAGGTCGAAGAGGGTGTCGCCTTCGCCGGGGGTCACGGTCTCCTTATGGGTGGCCTGCGCGGTGATGGTGTCGATGACATAGCCCTCCACGTCCTCCGCCAGGCGGATGGCCGCCGAGCGCATGGCCGCGTCCATGATGTCCGCGCGGGCCTGCGCCGCGTCCACATCGTTGAGGGAGAAATTGCAGTACGCGCCGTGGTTGATGACCAGGGCGCGGTCGGTGGTGGTCAGCGCCTCCGGGGCGTCCAGGTCCTGCGTTGGGTCATAGGGCTTGACGGTGATATCGGTCAGCGCGTTGATGTGCACCGTGTCGCCATAGGCGCTGATCTCGCCCTCCCAGGCGCGGTTGCACAGGCTGCCGAATACCAGGTTCTTGCGCAGGTTTTCCTGCAGGCGGGCGGACCATACTTCCGGGATAAAAGTTGCTACAGACATGTGATCTCCTTTCTTTCTTGGGTGAAAACAGAATATGATGTGAAAAGCTGCGGGCGCTTCCCTGCCTACGCCCCGGCCAGCAGCGCCTTCACGCGCGGCCAGTCGGCATTGATTTCCTCAGCGCTCATGCGGGCCAGGTCGGCGCGCCTGAGCGGCGGCAGCTGCTGCGCGGGCGGGCAGAGCCTGTCCGGCTGCTCAAACAGTGAGGGATAGGCTTCCCGCAGCGGGGCGGCCAGCTCCTCAATGTTTGTCACGCGGCCACCTTCCGTCTGCGCGCCTTCAATGCGGTCCAGCAGCAGGGGCACGGCGTCCTCGGCGGCGCCCAGCTCGCGCAGCGCTTCTGAAAGCTGCACTCTGAGCGCCTCCTCGCTCCGGGTTCTCTCCCCCTCACTGCGCAGCGCCTCGGCCACCAGCTCGGCGGCCTCCTCTGTCAGGTCCAGGGACATCAGGTCTTGCTTGGTGAGCATGGTTTCCTTTCCCGCGGCCTTCCCCCGCGGTGCGGAGTGGAGGCCGCGACGGTTTGTGTGCGGACATTCAAAAACCCTGCCCAAGCGTTTCGCTGAGCAGGGTCTTCAGGGTTTCGCCCACCGCGGCCATACCGTCTGACAGGTAGGGCCGGGCGGGCATGCGGGCTGTGCCGTTGTGTACCATATCGGCGTAGGGCAGGCTGTTGCCCACCCACGCCTGGCCGCCGCCGGCGGAAGCGGCGACATCGGCCACAAGGGCGCCTGTGCGATGGATGGGCCTCGGATAGCCCTCCATCGTGCTTTGAACAATGGGAACGGCGGCATTGGCCGCCTGTGCCACGGCCTCAGCCGCGTTTTCACGCACCTGGGCCACGACCTGGGCGGCACGGGATTCCGTGGAAAATCACCTCCTTATATTTCGGTTGCCGGTTTGCGCGGCGCCGCATGAGAAAACCCCTCGCTCCGCAGGGGGAGAGAGGGGTCACAGGGCAGGCTCGCTGCCCGCCAGCTTTTCACAATGCCATTATACTCAGAGTCGCTGTGACATGCAATGACATTTGTGACATTCGCGACCCAAAATTTTTTTGGTAAAATATACCATTTTTGTCAGTCAGCTGTTCTTCCCGCCGGTGCGCAAAAGGCCGATCCAGTTTCGCTTCATATACAGGAAGCGGAGAACAGTGACCCTTCCGGCCCGCTCATCCGCCACATAGAAGGCAAGATAGTTTTTCACCCGTACGAAACGGATGCCCCACGCGCTGAGCACCGGATCGGATACGACCGCGTTGCGCTGAGGCTCTTCCGTCAGCGCGGGAAGCGCTTCCCAGACGGCATCCAGCAGTTCCTCCGCGGCCTGAGGATTCATGAGAACATACTCAATATAGTCTGCCGCTTCGCTGATGTCGTTTTCCGCAGACTGAGTGATGTACAATTCGTATCTCATTTTTTTCTGCGGCTCCTGATGTCTGCCATGGCCTCGGCAAAAGGACGGGTATGGCCGCGCTCGGCATCATTGAGGCCCTCCTGCAATTTGCTGTAAAGCTCAAACTGTCCGGCCAGGCGTTCATACGCCTCAATGCTCATCACAGCCAGATCGCCCTTGCCGTTTTTCGTGATGAACACAGGCTCCGCATACTCGTGGCAGAGGGTGGAGATTTCGTTGTAACTGTTGCGCAGGTCTGCGCTGGATTTAATGACCGGCATGTGAACACCTCCTTGAATATAGTCAAATTATACCTGAATTCCTTTATGGCGTCAATAAAAAGGATGAGGTGTCAGCCTCATCCGGAGAGAGTAATGCTACTCAGCCCATGCTCTCATTCTACGCTGCAATTATTCCTGTTCGTTCCTCTCAATTTGTTCTTTGTACTGCTTATAAACTGATCCGCAAAGCCGACAACAGCAACGACAAAATCGTGCTTGGTCAGGAATTTAATCATCCATAAGAAACAAAAAACAATCAGCACAGGTATTGCAATCGTGGTCACCAGCATCACAGCTACAGATGACATAAAGTTCGTTAAAACCGTCTTTGCCCATTCATACCCATCAGTTGCACTTTTCCAGATTCCGGAGAAGAATTCACCGACTTTGTCGAGTACGTTCTTTTCTTCTGCTTTTTCCGGAAGGCTCTCGATTATTTCATTAACATCTTCTGCATCATTGAGCGCCATCTCTATGGATTTGGCGTTTGCTCTTTCTATCTCGCTGCCGCAAATGCATCCAAGCGGTATGATCAGCAGAATGCAAATGCCAAATATCAGCAGGCGGAAGGCATACTCTTTATATTTCATCTTGTTTTCCGGGTGAGCAAACACTGCCGCAGCTGCAAAAAGGATAGATAATGGCAATATCACCGCACTTGAAATAAAACCTATTGTTGTTAAGAGATATCTTTCCAAAAAGATAGCTGAGATTACCAGAAGTAAATACCCGGAAAACTCCGCCAGTTCATCCGCAATAGGAGTTCCTAAATCATCTGGCAATCCCGAAACCAGCAAAGAAGCGCTTGTCGTTCCCAGTGACAGTTTGGTAGCTGTGGCCATTTTCTCATCAAGATACTCAATTGGTACTTTGTAAGTAGCTTGATTGATCGCGATAGGATAAATCACAGTAAACAACAGCACCGTTATTATTGCCAGTGCTGTCAGTTTCACCACCAATAAAAGTCTAATCCGCTGACGCTGCTGCTGCATTAAGTCATTGTTCATTTTTTCTTAGCTCCTCACCCCAGCACATACAGGTAAATCGACAAAAAGTGCAGCACCGTGCCGCCCAGCACAAAGAAATGGAAAATGGAGTGGAAATAGCGCTTGCGCGAGCCGATGGCATACACCAGCGCGCCGATGGAATACACCACCCCGCCCCAGATGAGCAGCCGGATGCCCTGCGGGGGCACCACCTCCGTCAGCGGGCGGTAGGTCAGCAGCACCATCCAGCCCATCAGCAGATAGCACACCACCGACACCTTGGAGTAGCGGCGCAGGTTCACCGCGTTCAGCGTGATGCCGGTGGCGGTCACCGCCCAGATGACCCCGAACACCGCCCAGGCCAGCGCCGGCCGCACCGTGCGCAGGGCCACCAGCATGTAGGGCGTGTAGGTGCCCGCGATGAGCAGGAAAATGGTGCAGTGGTCAATCACGCGAAAAACGCGCTTGGCCCTGTTCACCTTCAGCGCGTGGTAAAGGCAGCTCATCAGGTACAAAAGCGTCACCGTGCCGCCGAACAGGCAGCTGGACACCACCATCCAGGCATCGTGCTGCCCGGCGCTTTTCACCACGCACAGCACCAGCGCGGCAATGCCCAGCAGCGCCCCCACACCGTGGGAGATGGCGCTGATCAGCTCCTCGCCCAGCGTATAGGACGGTATCGCGATCTTATGCTTTTTCAGCTCTTCCTGAGTAATCAATCCTCCTGCCTCCCCGGAAGCATCATTTTTTTGATTTACGGTAAGGTAGCACCGCTGCTGATGAGGCAGTCAGCCGTCGCAAAGGGCCCCGCCGAATGCACAGTGCTGCCTTATTTCACCAGCCGGTACAGCGAAATCACCTTGCCCAGCACCGTCACCTCGTCGGCGTAGATGGGCGCCATGGCGCTGTTTTCCGGCTGCAGGCGGAAGCGGCCGTTTTCACGGTAGAAGCGCTTCACCGTCGCGCTGTCGTCGATCATGGCGACCACAATGTCCCCGTTCTGCGCGGTGGACTGGCTGCGGACGATGATGTGGTCCCCGTCGAGGATGCCCGCCTCGATCATGCTGTTGCCGTGCACCTGCAGCACAAAGTGCTCGCCCTCGCCCAGCAGGTAATCCGGCAGGGCGATGTATTCATCCAGGTTCTCCTCGGCCAGTATGGGCACGCCCGCCGTGACATGGCCGATGACCGGTATGGGCGTGCTGGGCGCGTACATCCCCTGGTTGCCGATCACCTCAATCGCCCTCGGCTTGAGGGGATCGCGCTTGAGCAGCCCCTTCTTTTCCAGCCGCTGCAGGTGCCCGTGCACGGTGGAGGTGGATTTCAGCCCCACCGCGTTGGCAATCTCCCGCACGGAGGGGGGATAGCCCTTGTCCTGTATCTCACTGCGAATGTAGTCCAGAATCCGCTGCTGGTTGTCTCCTCTTGGCCGCTGCATCCGAACACCGCCTTTCGCTTGCTGGAGAAAGTATAACACACGGGGCAGGCAAAGTCAAACATATGTTCGTCATTCACAGAGGTATTGCTTTTTTCCGAAAAGCCTGATACAATACCGCTGTCACAAGGCGATGACGGAGAGAAGTAGCGCGGCGAGGGCCCTTCAGAGAGTATCCGGCTGGTGAGAGGATACGGGCGGCGCCGAGGCGAATACACTTCCGAGCTGCCCCCCGAACAGCAGTAGGCGGGGACGGGTACGCCCGATACAGCGCGCAGAGGGACATATCATGCGTATGTCTGAAGCAGAGGTGGTACCACGAAACGCTCCATCGTCCTCTGTTCCCGAAAGGGAACGGGGGGCGATTTCATTATCCGTTAAAAGGAGGAAAAACACATGGGCATCTATGAGGAACTGCAGGCCCGCGGCCTGATTGCGCAGGTCACGGACGAAGAGGAGATCCGCGAGCTGATCAACTCCGGCGGCGCGCGCTTCTACATCGGCTTTGACCCCACGGCCGATTCGCTGCACGTGGGCCACTTCATGGCGCTGTGCCTGATGAAGCGCCTGCAGATGGCCGGCAACAAGCCGGTGGTGCTGTTGGGCGGCGGCACGGGCTACATTGGCGACCCCTCCGGCCGCACCGATATGCGCTCCATGCTCACCCCGGAAACCATTCAGCACAACTGCGAGTGCTTCAAGCGGCAGATTGAGCGCTTCATCGAGTTCGGCGAGGACAAGGCCATTGCCGTGAACAACGCCGACTGGCTGCTGAAGCTGAACTACATCGAGCTGCTGCGCGAGGTGGGCGCGCACTTCTCCGTCAACAACATGCTGCGCGCCGAGTGCTACAAGCAGCGCATGGAGAAGGGTCTGAGCTTCCTGGAGTTCAACTACATGATCATGCAGAGCTACGACTTCCTCTACCTGCATGAGCACTACGGCTGCAACATGCAGTTCGGCGGCGACGACCAGTGGAGCAACATGCTGGGCGGCACCGAGCTGATCCGCAAAAAGACCGGCGACGACGCCTACGCGATGACCATCACGCTGCTGCTCAACTCCGAGGGCAAAAAGATGGGCAAAACCGCCAGGGGCGCGGTGTGGCTGGACCCCGAAAAGACCACGCCGTACGAGTTCTACCAGTACTGGCGCAATGTGGATGACGCCGATGTGATGAAGTGCATCCGCATGCTGACCTTCATCCCCCTGGATGAAATTGAGCGCATGGACAAGTGGGACGACAGCCGCATCAATGAAAAGAAGGCCCTGCTGGCCTACTCGCTGACCGAGCTGGTGCACGGCAGGGAGGAGGCCGACAAGGCCAGGGCGGTCGCCGAGAGCCTGTTCAGCGGCAAGGGCGACACCGCCAACATGCCCAGCACCGCGCTCACCGCGGAAGAGGTGGGCGAGGGCATCAATATTGTGGACCTGATGGCCCGCTGCGGCCTGTGCGCCAGCAAGGGCGAGGCGCGCCGCCTCGTCGCCCAGGGCGGTGTGACCGCAAACGGCGAAAAGGTGGACGCCATTGACCGCCTGTTCACCCTGCCTGAGCTTACCGAGGGCGTGGTGATCAAAAAGGGCAAGAAGGTCTTCCACAGGGCTTTCGTTGCTGAATAATCCATTCCTGTCACCTGCCGGTGCGGCGGGTGACAGTTTTTTATTGCTTCAGCAGCCATGCGCCGGTGATTGAATCAGCGGCTTCCTAATATGCACCTGCGAACCATCTCCTCATCATCAATCGCGGCTTTGGGCAGCCGACTGAACGCCCTTCAGCTTCCGCTCCAGAACGGTGCGCATCAGTTCCTTGGTGGGCGGGCTCATGTCCCGGAAGCCCTGTCCGAAGGGCACCAGGTGGAGGCGCCACCGCAGGCGGTCCCACTTTTTCCCAATTGATAATTCCTTCCGCCTGTGCTATGATGCCACGGAAAACGGCGCTGCGGAAGCAGCCGCTTTCGGGTTCTGAAGTCTTCGCCGGGAGGCGCGTCAGATGCTGCTGTGGTTCATCGCTTCCTTCATTGCGTTCTTTGTCATGGGCGTATGCGGCTTCGCCAATACGCTGGTGTTTACCTCCATGCCAGCTTCGGCACGGCAAACATCGAAATCACGCCGGTGGACCTGCTTTTGAAATAACTTTCCACGGATAAAAAACAGCACTTGCAGAATTGAGATATATCTCATATAATACAAGTGGCAACTGAAATCCTTTCAGGAGGCAAGAGCAGAGCAGATGCACTTTCAGGTAGAGTTTTACGATACAGAAGATGGCAGAACTCCAACACAGGAATTCCTTGATTCTCTTGAGCCCAAGATGAATGCGAAAATGGTTGGCCTGATGGAGATTCTGGAAGAGAAAGGGTATTCGCTGCGCGAACCATACTCCGCTCCGCTTGAGGATGGAATATTTGAACTGAGAGCTGTTCAAGGATCCAACATTTCTCGTGCTCTGTTCTTCTTCTATGTCGAAGGTCGAATCGTCATTACTCATGGTTTCATCAAAAAGACTCAGAAAACACCCAGAGCGCAGATCGAGCTGGCAAAGAAATACAGGGCTGATTTCTTAAGAAGACAACAGGCTGCTGCAACGAGCGAGAAAGGAAGCAGGTGAGTGTAATGAATCTGAAGGATTATAAGAACGAAAAGATGAAGGATCCTGTATTCGCGAAAGCGTATGAGGAAATCCAGCCGGAAATGAATGTAATTCGCGCGATGATTGAAGCACGTACATCCCAGAACCTGACACAGAAACAGCTGGCAGAGAAAACTGGCATTGCACAGGCGGAAATCAGCCGTCTGGAAAACGGCACACGAAATCCAAGCATCAAGCTGCTTCAAAGGCTGGCTGAAGGCATGGGAATGGTTCTGGATGTGCAATTTAAGCCCAAAGGGTCATCACAAGCAACTGCCACATCAAAAGGATAAGAAAAATGGATGCCAGTTTGTAAAGGAAAATCGGAAGCTAAAAACAACTTCCATCTTGTCATGGCATTCTTTACAAAGCGGCTCCCGGTTTGTCTGATCCCAGAACAGCCGCTGATCGCCTCTGTGCGGAACGATATGATCCACCACTGTCGCCGGGACAACTTTTCCCTCTGCCTGACAGAAAGCGCACAGCGAATGCTGCTTCAGGAAGAGAGCGCGGGCCTTACGCCAGCGGCTGATGTACCCACGGGCATCGGCACCGCCATGCAGCCTGTCGCTGCCCCATTCCATATGATCCTTACAGAACACCTGACCCTGCTCGCAGAAGCCCGGACAGCCGGGACAGCGGCAGGGTCTTCCTGGTTTTGGGGCATTTTGCACCTCCGTCAGATCATCAAAAGTCCACGGGGATCGCAGACGGATTCGCCGCCCCGGTTCTTCATGGCCCTGTCCGGCGCCATGACCAGTGCGACCGCGCCGTCCACCTTCTCCGTGGTTTTTTCCTTGTCGATTTTCAGGTTCCCGGCAGGCTCGGTGCGCACGAAGGCACTGTCCATATTCCACCGGAGCACCGGATGCCCGGAGCGCAATAAGTGCATCAGCTGCCCTAAGGCCGGCTGCTTCCATTTCAATACTAACCAGCCTGCATCGTTGAATGCACTGCATACGCAGATGAGTGGTGGTTGGAGATGCGGAGGCGGACCTCATGCTGTGCGGGAGCAGGAAAAGAAAAAGCCCCGGCAGCGCTTCATTGATGAAGTCTGGCCGGGGGTGAAACCGGGATGATCCAGATCGACAACCTGGAATATACTTACAGAATCGTTTTCCAATACCGCCTCGTAAGATGATCCTCTCCGTCGATTGAGACCATGATTGTATCCCCTAAGACGAAGCCATTTTTTTCCATCACTCTTGCGGATGCAAGATTATCATCATTACATGTGATGAGCACAGGAGAAATGTGCATTTCTTTCGCTTTCTCCAACGCCAGGGCCAGCATTTTCGTACCATAACCACGGTTCCATTCCGAATAACGAACACCGTATCCAATATGACCGCCTCGCTGCGCCAACGTATCGTTCAGCCGATGACGAATCGCGATCTCTCCGATAAAATACCTTTTATCATCATCAACCAGCCAGAATGTATCTGCACCTACCCGATTCGGAGGCAGGTCGCGTTCATTCCTGTAACGATCAAATTTCGCAAAAATGTCACAGGAAGATGTATCGGTAAAGGAATATGTCGAAACATTGTGATCAACATATTCGTCATGTGCTTCAATGTACGATTGGAGGTATTCTTCATTCGGTACGATCAACTTGACCATTGTCGTTTCTCCTTGGCAAATTCCGATTGTCGAGCCGAAGCTCCTAACCAGTATTCTACCATTATCCCTGAATCTCCTGCAATCAAAGAGAGGTGAACTTTTATGGCTGAAACCCTGCGCGAACTGGTGGTCGCGCTGTCGCTGGATCCACCGCAAGCGGTCCCCCTCTCAGACGGCTTCTGCGGCGGTCCCACTTTTTCCCAATTGATAATTCCTTCCGCCTGTGCTATGATGCCACGGAAAACGGCGCTGCGGAAGCAGCCGCTTTCGGGTTCTGAAGTCTTCGCCGGGAGGCGCGTCAGATGCTGCTGTGGTTCATCGCTTCCTTCATTGCGTTCTTTGTCAAGGGCGTATGCGGCTTCGCCAATACGCTGGTGTTTACCTCCATGCTCAGCTTCGGCACGGCAAACATCGAAATCACGCCGGTGGACCTGCTGATGGGGGCGCCGCCCAATCTGATCATGGCGTGGCGCGGCCGGAAGCGGCTGCAGCTGAAGGTGGTTCTGCCGCTGGTCGCGCTCATCGTCGCCGGCGACGCGGTGGGCGCGCTGCTTCTGAAAAGCGTCAACGTGTCCGCCATCCGCGTTGTTTTCGGCGTTGCGGTCATCGCTGTGGCTGTGCAGATGCTCATCCGGCAGTACCGCCCGTCGCAGAAGAAGGCGTCCCGCATCGTGCTGGCGCTGATTGGACTGCTGTCCGGCGTGATGAGCGGCCTGTTCGGCGTTGCCGCGCTGATGGTCGCCTATGTCAGCCGCATGACGGAAAACAGCGAGGCCATGAAGGCCAACATCAGCGCCGTATTCATGGCGGACAATATCTTCCGCCTGATACTGTATTCGTTCATGGGCATCATCACCCTGTCGTCGCTAAAAACGGCGCTGCTGCTGCTGCCCGCGGCGCTGCTGGGCCTGTTTGTCGGCCTGAAATGCTCCAGCCGCCTGAAGGAATCCAGCGTCCGCCTCATCGTGGTGCTGCTGCTGATCGTCTCCGGCCTGGTGCTGATTGCGAAGAATATATAAAGCGCAGCATAAGCCCTCCCTGCCGCCTGCGCGGCATCTCTCCGGGGCTGCCGCCCGGCCTCCTTGCCCCTCCACCGCAAGCGGTCCCCCTCTCCGGACAGCCCCTCTGTCGCTTACGCGACATCTCTCCGGAGCTGCCGCCCGTTCTCCGCTGAAAACAGTCCACTGGACTGTTTTCCGGGCGCTACGAACCCAGTGAACTGGGGAGGTTGTGTTGCAACGCAATGCAGGGGTTCGTCTGCCGGGAACGACCTCATCCGTCAGCGCCTCACGGCGCTGCCACCTTCCCCTAAAGAGGGAAGGCCTGGTTTGTTGCCTGCCAAGTCTCCCTTAAGGGAGACCAGCGCGCAGCGCCAGTGGGGCTGCTCCGCATCCCCAATCATCACACATCCCCGTATGCGTAACCAAAGAACAACCCATGGGCGCCCCAAAAGCGCA
>CAMJPQ010000088.1 GCA_946407745.1 uncultured Clostridia bacterium | reverse complement strand
GGTTCTTCGACGGTCTCAGCCTCGGGCTCAGCGATTTCTTCTGCGGGTTCGGTTTCCTCCGCGGGTTCTTCGACAGTCTCAGCCTCGGGCTCGGCGGTTTCCTCCGCGGGTTCGGTTTCCTCTACGGGTTCTTCGACGGTCTCAGCCTCGGGCTCAGTTTCCTCCGCGGGTTCTTCGATGGTCTCAGTCTCGGGCTCAGTGATGTCCTCTGCGGGCTCAGTTTCCTCCGCCGGTTCTTCGACGGTCTCAGCCTCGGGCTCAGCGATTTCTTCTGCGGGTTCGGTTTCCTCCGCGGGTTCTTCGACAGTCTCAGCCTCGGGCTCGGCGGTTTCCTCCGCGGGTTCGGTTTCCTCTACGGGTTCTTCGACGGTCTCAGCCTCGGGCTCAGTTTCCTCCGCGGGTTCTTCGATGGTCTCAGTCTCGGGCTCAGTGATGTCCTCTGCGGGCTCAGTTTCCTCCGCCGGTTCTTCGACGGTCTCAGTCTCGGGCTCGGCGGTGGTTTCCGCCGCGGCCTGTTCAGCCTCCTGTGCTTCATCCTCCGCCGCTTCGGCGGTTACCTCCGCAGTAACTTCCACGGTGGGCAGTTTCACCTTGCAGGTGAGGCTTTCACCGTTCTGGAACGCAACGGTCACGCGCGCTTCCAGGGCGTTCAGGCTCTCGCTTGCCACAACAGCCGCGGGATTCCCCGCCGCCAGGCGCTTCCATTCCAGCTCCTCGTCTTCTTCAGCGGCGGCGCGGTCGCGCGCTTCCCACAGCACAGCGTAAGGCTCGTCGGTGCCCTCCACGTCCACCTGCAGCGTCAGCTCCTCGCCCTCCGCAATCCGCTCCGCCGGCGTCACGCGCACGCTTGCGGTGGCCGCAAACGCGGGCTGCAGGTCGGTGGGGGTGGCGGTGTCCGCCCACGCGAATACCGCCGATGTCATCATCGCCAGGCACAGCGCCAGGCATATCAGCTTTTTCTTCACTTTCATCCAGCTCCTTCTATGTCAGCTTGTGGGGCGCTCAGCTCACCCACAATGCAATTATATCCACAATCAGTTACACCCGCGGTAACTTCTCCTTCTCGTATATTTCTGTATTCCTGCAAAAGCGCGGCTTCCGGCGCGGCCTGTCTGACCGCGTTTGCCTCGCTGCCGAGGGGCGCGTCCTCAGCTCAGCGCGTTGCCCAGCGGACTGATTCTGCCATGGAAAGCGATTGTGCTGTTTGGGTATTCCTGATAAAACAGCTGCTGAATGCGCTCGATGACCATGCTGCCTGTCTTGTAGTTGACGGTGGGCAGCAGCATGGCGTAAATGTTCTCGGAAAAGCGGGTTACAATGTCACCCTTGCGCAGGTTATGCTCCAAAATAACGTGCAGGCTGGCCATGCCGCCCTCCAGGCGGACGCTGCTCATGCCGTCGCCCGGCTCGCCCAGCATCACCACGCCAAGGAACATGGTGGAGCCCAGGCGCTCCAGGTTGCGCATCTGTATGTTGTAAATCTCCTTGAAGGCCCTGTATTCGCAGAAGAAGGGCCCGCGCCGGTCCGAATCCTGCTGGTTCAGCTCGTTTCGGATCACGTCCAGGTTGAAGCGCAGTGTCTGCCCGGCCTGTGCCAGGTTCTCATAGGCGGCGGTCAGCTCCTCGCTGGGCTCTGCGTCCAGCGCGCGGCGGGTCTGCTTCACCAGCTTGTGGTATTCAGCCATGGCCTCCTGCGCGCGGTTCAGGTTCACCATGGCGTGCATCAGCTCAATGTGCAGCTGCTCATCCAGGTCGTCCACCTGCAGGGCGGCGCGGCACACATTGCAGATCTTGTTGTACGCCTCTTCCCGCTTCAGCTGCTCGATGTAGGCATACACCGCGTCCAGGTATTCATGGTGCAGCCAGTTCACCAGCGCGATGCCGTTGTTCAGGTCGCCGGTCTGGAACATATCGCCCTTGTACAGGCGCAGCACCCGCTCGGTCAGCAGTGTCCGCTCGGTGTCGTCGTCACATTCCTTCAGCTTGTCAAAGGTCTTCAGCAGCTCCAGCACATCCACGCGCACCCAGTTCAGGTTCTGCCACCGGTAGGTGCCCGCCCCGGACACGATGCACGCGCCCAGGCCCGGCGCCAGCTGGTTCAGCATGGCCCGCACCCGGCTGATCATCGTTTTCAGCGAGCCCTCTGGGTTGAAGTGGTTGGAGCCGCTCCACATTTCGCGGATCAGCCTCTGGGAGGAGACCTCCTTGCCACGCTCCATCATCAGGTACTGCATCAGGCTGACGCCCTTGCGGCTCTTTGCCGCAAGGCCCTCATAAGCCCTGCCGTCCACCGTGATCAAAAAGCTGTTCATTGTCTCAATCAGCACCTGCGCCATCCGCAGTCACCTCCCTCCCCGGGGCACCAGCCCCAGTCCAGTTTCCCAGCCTATATTTTACAGCAGAAACCCATTGTCTGTCAATCGTTTTACCGTCAAATATGTGTTTCAATTCTGTTTCAATTTCCTTATTTATCTACAAGTTTTACCCCTCCTTGCACAAGCCTGTATACTGACCATTTCTTACATCTTTGTCTCACTTTCCGTTATGCCGGCGCCAGGAACCGTCGCGTGCGCGCGGCCGCCGCCGCTGCGGCAGAATAAGAAACCCCGTTGCCGCGCACACCCCTCATTGCCATTTCAGCAAAAACATGATATGATGCCCATGCGGCCACGCAGCCGCAAACGCCATGATGAAATAGCCACCCTGACCGCGCAAAGTTTTTACAAATATTGCAATTTTGGTTCCGGCAGACACCTCCGGAACCGCAAACACAGCTTTGCGCAGGCCGTTATGAAGCGGGCATCCCCGCACTGGAGGACAGAATGCAGATTTACAACAGCCTCACCCGCCGCAAGGAAGAATTCAAGCCCATCCATGAGGGCAAGGTGGGCATTTACGCCTGCGGCCCCACGGTCTACAACTATTTCCACATCGGCAACGCCAGGCCCTTCATTACGTTTGACGTGCTGCGCCGCCAGATGGAGCGCGAGGGCTATGAGGTGACCTTCGTTCAGAATTTCACCGACATTGACGACAAGATGATCCGCCGCGCCAACGAGGAGGGCATCACCGTCAAGGAGCTGGCCGACCGCTTTATCGCCGAATACTGGACAGACGCCACGGCGCTGGGCATTCATCCGGCCACGGTGCACCCCCGCGCCACCGAGCACATCCCCCAGATCATCGCGCTGGTACAGCGCCTGATCGACAACGGCCACGCCTACGCCAGCAAAACCGGCGACGTGTATTACCGCGTCAGCTCCTATCACGGCTACGGCAAGCTGAGCGGGCAAAGCGTGGACGAGCGCGAGATGGGCGCCTCGGAGCGGCTGGATGTGGAAACCGACAAGGAAAACCCCGCCGACTTTGTGCTGTGGAAGGCGCAGAAGCCCGGCGAGCCCGCCTGGGAAAGCCCCTGGGGCATGGGCCGGCCCGGCTGGCACGTGGAGTGCTCCGCCATGTCCATGACCTACCTGGGCGAAACCTTTGACATCCACTGCGGCGGCAAGGACCTGCTCTTCCCCCACCACGAGAACGAGATAGCCCAGAGCGAGGGCGCGACCGGCAAGCCCTACGTGCACTACTGGATGCACAACGGCTTCATCAACGTGGACGGGCAGAAAATGTCCAAATCCCTGAACAACTTCTGGACGGTGCGCGACATCTCCAAGAAGTTTGACCTGGAGGCGGTGCGCATGTTCATGCTCTCCGCGCACTACCGCAGCCCCATCAATTTCTCTGAGGAGCAGATTGAGGCCGCCCGCACCTCACTGCAGCGGCTGTACACCGCGCGCGATCGCATGCGCGCACTGCTCTCCGCCGCGCCCGAGCGGGACCCCACCGCGGAGGAGCAGGCGCTGCTGGACCGCCTGGCGGACTTCGAGCACCGCTTTGACGCCGCCATGGACGACGACCTGAACACCGCCTCCGCCATCAGCGTGATTTTCGAGCTGGTGCGCGACGCCAACGCGCACCTGAACGAGCAGAGCGCAAAGGCCGCGGTGAGCGCGGCGCTGAACAGCTTCACCGCGCTGACGGGCGTGCTGGGCTTTGCGCAGAAGGACGCCCTGACCAATCCCGCCGACGAGGAAGCCCTGCCCGCCGAGATCCAGGCCATGGTGGACGAGCGGGCTGAGGCGCGCAAGAACAGGAACTGGGCCCGCTCCGACGAGCTGCGCGACGCCATCAAGGCCGCCGGCTATGTGCTGGAGGATACCAAGCAGGGCCAGAAGGTTCACAAAAATGCATGATTTTCTCAAGACGCTGCGCCGGCGGGAGACCGTCGGCGCGGCGCTGGTTGTTTTGGCCGCGGCTGCCGCGCTGGCCGGCGTGCGCCTGCCGCAGAAGCCCGCTGAGAACCTGCGCGGCACCGCCTCCCGCCGCACCGTCGCGGTGGAGGAAGTGCCCGCACAGCGGGGAGACGTTGCCATCAACACCGCAAACGCGGCGGAGCTGACAGCGGTGAAGGGCGTCGGTGAAACCCTCGCCGGGCAGATCCTGCTGGAGCGTGAGGCCAACGGGCTCTTTTTCTACCCGGAGGACCTGCTGATGGTCAGGGGCATCGGCGAAAAGAAGCTGGAATCCCTCATCTCCGCCTTTGACTTTACCGTGGAAGGAGTCAGCCCATGACCGGCTGTGTCTATCTGCTCCTGTTCCTTGCAAGCGGCCTGCTGATGGTGCGCTGGCTTTTGCCGCGCCACCGCGTGCTGAACCGCATCTGGCTGGGACTGTGCCTCGGCCTGCTGATGCTGATGTGGTTCCCGGCGCTGTGCGCCTTTTTTCTCAAGTTTTCTTACAGCGCGCACTGGGCGGCGCTGGGGCTGCTGGCGCTGTGCCTGGGCGGGGCCTACCTGGCGCGGGACGCCGCGCCCCTGCGCCCCTGGGCGCAGCCCGGAGAGACCTGCCCACGCGCGCCCCTGCCCTCCGAGCTTGGGGTTGCGCGGCGCATGCTGGGCACAGTCTGCTTCTTCCTCGGCTTCCACCGCGCGGCGGCGCTGTCTTGGGGAATCCGCCGTGAAAGCCTGCGCAGGGAGAGCGAGGAGACGCGCTTCCTCCGCCAGCTTTTGTGGGTGCTGGTCCCCTTCCTGGCGCTGAGCGTATGGCTGCAGTACACCCACGTGATGCGGGTGGACGAGTGGGGCAACTGGAACGTGGGCCAGAGCACCTACGGCGATCTGCCGATGCACCTGGCCTTCATCACCGGGCTGAAAAACGCGCCGTTCCCGCCTGAATACCCCTTCTACCCGGGGCAGCAGCTGAGCTACCCCTTCCTGGCGGATTCGCTGTCCACCACCTTCTACCTCTTCGGCTGGAGCCTGCAGCTAGCCGCCATTCTTCCGGCCGTGCTGATGATGGGTCTGTGCTGCTTTGGCGTGATGGTGCTGTACCGCGGCCTCACCGCGGGGAAAAGGGCGCTGGTGCTCGCCGCGCTGCTGTTCTTCCTCAACGGCGGGCTGGGCTTCCTGTACGATTTTGACCAGGCCGCCGGCTATGAAAACGGCACGCTGACGGTGGTCAGCCGTGTGCAGAACATCCTGTACGGCTATTACAAGACACCCACCAACCAGCCTGACCCCAACAACCTGCGCTGGAGCAACCTCATCGCGGACCTGCTGGTGCCGCAGCGGACGCTGCTGGGCGGCTACTGCATGGTCATCCCCTGCTTTTACCTGCTGTTTTGCGCCTTCAGCCCGATGGAAAAAAAGCAGGCGCGGGAGAAAGGCAGCTGGCGCACGGTGCTGCTGCTGGGCTGCTGGGGCGGCGCGCTGCCGCTGGTGCACACGCACTCCTTCCTGGCGCTTGGGCTCACCAGCGCCGGACTGATGGCCTACGACCTGCTGCATGACAGAAACCGCCTGCGCGCCCTGGGCCGATACGCGTGCTATGCCGCCGTCGCCATCGTCATTTCCGCGCCGCAGCTGATTCTCTTCACCTTCCGCCAGGCGCTGGGCGGGCAGGGCACGTCCTTCCTGCGCTTCCAGTTCAACTGGGTCAACAACCCGAACGGCAGCGGCATGCGGGATTTCTATTTCTGGTTCTACATCAAAAACATCGGCCTGCCCTTCATCGGGCTGATCCTGGCCCTGTTTGAAAAAAGCAGGCAGCACCGCCGCCTCTTCGCCGGCGCATTCGCCATCATCCTGGCCGCGGAGCTGGTGCGCTTCCAGCCCAATGAGTACGACAATAACAAGCTGTTCTACCTGGCCTGGCTGCTGTGCTGCCCCATTGTGGCGGACTACGCGGGCCGGTGGTGGCGCATGCTGCGCTCCGTGCGGGCGCGGCCCCTCATCGCCCTAGGCGCCGCGGTAACGCTTTTCCTCTCCGCCGGGCTGACCCTCTGGCGGGAATGTATCAGCGACTATCAGGCCTTCAACCGCAGCGCCGTGGAATGCGGGGAATACATCAGGGACAATACCGAGGAGGACGCGCTGTTCCTCACCGGCTACAGCCAGCACCTGAACCCCGTGGACTCCATCGCCGGGCGGCGGATACTGTGTGGCCCGGACCTGTGGCTGTACTGGCACGGCATCTCCACACAGGAGCGGCATGCCGAAATCGCCGCCTTCTATGCCGACCCGCAGGCCAATCTCAGCCTGATCAGCAAGTACGGCGTGGACTACATCTATGTGTCCTCCTACGAGCGGTCAAGCGAGGACTACAGCGTGGATATAAAGGCGCTGGACAGGCTGTACCAGCGCGTGTTTGAGAACAGCGAGTGCGTGATATGGAAGGTACCGGAGGGCTGAACATGCTGAGATTCCTGCGCTACAGCCTGGAGAGGCAGAAGCCGATCCGCCTGATGCTGCTGACGCCGGAAGGCGCCATACGCCAGGTGAAGGCCGAGGTGGAGCGTTATACCGAGCAGGAGGCGCAGCTTTACATCATCCGCCCGCCGCAGAGGCTGACGGTGAAGCTCAGCGACATCCTCTCCGCTGACTACATCCCCGGGGACGACGGCTGAAGCGCCGCCCCCGCACGGCGGTCCCTGTTTCCGGCGGAATACATTGCGGCGTACCGTGCCTCATGCGCGGCGCCGCTTTTTCTGTGCCGGCAGGTCCCGGCAGAACCGAACCAAAAAAAGCTGAAACGCCATGAAATTCAACCATTTGCGCTATTGACACACGTGGATTTTTGTGCTAAATTCATGAAGTTGACTTCTCCGCACGGGTGAAGTGCGCTCTTTTTGCGCCGCCCGCCAAGGGGAAAACACAGCGCGAAAGGGCGGTGTTCTTGATGGAGGATCGGCTCATGGAGCTTTCCGGGGGCGCGAAGGTTGTGGGCACCAAGGCGGTGCTGCGTGCCCTGAAGGACAATCGCCTGAAGCTTGTGTTTGTAGCCAACGACGTGGATACCTTCCTGTACGCCAGCGTCGTCCGCGCGGCTGAGGCCGCCGGCGTGCCGGTGCAGAGGGTGCCCGCCATGAAGGAGCTTGGGAAAGCCTGCGGTGTGGAGGTTGCTGCTGCCGCCGCCGGTCTGCTTAAATAGTTGCGTAAGCGGGTCTCAGGTTTCGGGTACCAACCAAAGCCCTGTCTGTTTTCTGGGGTTGAGAAGGCAGAAGGGGGAACAGCGGCGGCTGCAGTGCCGCAAAGATGGCGAGAACTGTTGTCGCCTGCATCACCTCACCGCCGGTTGGAAGCGGCGGGGGAGGGGTATTATTTGGAGGTGCTTCCATGCCTACGATTAACCAACTGGTTCGGAAGGGCCGCGAGAAGACCACGCATAAGTCTACCGCCCCCATCCTGCAGGGCTGCCCGCAGAAGCGCGGTGTGTGCCTGAGCGTGAAAACCACCACGCCCAAGAAGCCGAATTCCGCCCTGCGCAAGATTGCCCGTATCCGTCTGACCAACGCCATTGAAGGCACCTGCTACATCCCCGGCGAGGGACATAACCTGCAGGAGCACTCTGTGGTGCTGATCCGCGGCGGCCGTGTGCGTGACCTGCCTGGCGTTCGTTATCACATCATTCGCGGTGCTCTGGATACCGCCGGTGTGGCCAAGCGGATGCAGGCCCGCTCCCGCTATGGCGCGAAGCGCCCGAAGAAGTAATTCTTTTCCGGCGCTTACCTGATTACTGATTAAAAGGCTGTGACCTGTGTGCCCTGCGCATGCGCGGAGGGAGGACGCAGCCTGTACCTTAGGAGGGAATACAATGCCCCGTCGCGGTTTTATCCCCAAGCGCGAGGTGCTGCCGGATCCTGTATATGGCACCACGGTAGTGACCAAGCTGATTAACCAGATTATGCTGGACGGCAAACGCGGCATCGCTCAGAATGTCTGCTATGGCGCGTTTGAACAGATTGCCCAGAAGACCGGCAAGCCTGCGGACGAAGTGTTCCAGGCCGCGCTGGCGAATGTGGCGCCTTCCCTGGAGGTCAAGGCCCGCCGTGTTGGCGGCGCGACCTATCAGGTCCCCATGGAAATCCGCCCCGAACGCCGCCAGACCCTGGCACTGCGCTGGATCGTCGACTTTGCCCGCAGCCGCGGTGAAAAGACCATGGCTGACCGGCTGGCCGGCGAAATTCTGGATGCTTCCAACAACACCGGCGCCGCAGTACGCCGCAAGGAAGAAATGCACCGTATGGCTGAGGCCAACAAGGCATTCGCGCACTATCGCTGGTAATGCCCCTGTGCAGCACCCCTTATTGATAGTCACCGCCCTCTAACGGGCGAAAGGAGCGAACCGAATGCCTCGTAGTCATCCGCTTGAACGGGTGAGAAATATCGGCATCATGGCGCACATCGATGCCGGCAAGACCACCACAACTGAACGTATCCTCTTCTACACCGGAAAAACCCACCGCATCGGTGAGGTGCATGACGGCGCCGCCACGATGGACTGGATGGTGCAGGAGCAGGAGCGCGGAATCACCATTACCTCCGCTGCCACCACCTGCGTGTGGCACGATCCGCGCGACCCCCAGAACAAGGACAAGACCTACCGCATCAACATCATTGACACTCCCGGCCACGTGGACTTCACCGTAGAGGTGGAGCGCTCGCTGCGCGTGCTGGACGGCGCCGTGTGCGTCTTCGCAGCCAAGGGCGGCGTGGAGCCCCAGTCCGAAACCGTGTGGAAGCAGGCGCAGACCTATCGCGTGCCCTGCATGGCCTATGTCAATAAGATGGACATCACCGGCGCCGACTACTTCCTCTGCATCGACATGATGAAGGAGCGCCTGAACTCCAACGCTGTGCCCGTGCAGCTGCCCATCGGCAAGGAAAGCACCTTCCGCGGCATTGTGGACTTGGTCCGCATGCGCGCCGAGGTGTACTACGACGACCAGGGCATCGACGTGCGCGACGAGGAGATTCCCGAGGACATGAAGGAAATCGCCCAGCAGTACCGTGAACAGCTGCTGGAGAAGGTGGCCGAGGCGGATGAAAGCCTGATGGAGCGCTACCTGGAGACCATGGGCGAGGACTTCACCGAAGAGGAAATCAAGGACGCCATCCGCAAGGCGACCATCGCCTGCGAGATGAACCCCGTGATGTGCGGCACCTCTTACCGCAACAAGGGCGTGCAGATGCTGCTGGACAACATCATCGAATACATGCCCTCCCCTGTGGACATCCCCGCCATCAAGGGCACCGATCCCAGGGACCCCGAGGTGGAAATGGAGCGCCATCCCTCCGATGACGAACCCTTCTCCGCCCTGGCCTTCAAAATCATGACCGACCCCTTCGTCGGCCGCCTGGCCTTCGCCCGTGTTTACTCGGGCCATGTGGCTTCCGGCAGCTATGTGATGAACTCCACCAAGCAGAAGCGCGAGCGCCTGAGCCGCATCCTGCTGATGCACGCCAATCACCGCGAGGAGATCGAAGAGCTGTACACCGGTGAAATTGCCGGCATCGTGGGCCTGAAGGATACCACCACCGGCGACACCCTGTGCGACGAAAACAGCCAGATCATTCTGGAGAGCATGGTCTTCCCCGACCCGGTGATCGAGGTGGCCATTGAGCCCAAGACCCGCGCCGGTCAGGACAAGATGACCATGGCCCTGCTGAAGCTGGCGGAGGAAGACCCCACCTTCAAGACCTACACCAACGCGGAGAGCGGACAGACGATCATCGCCGGCATGGGTGAGCTTCACCTGGAGATTATCGTGGACCGCCTGCTGCGCGAGTTCAAGGTCGAGGCGACCGTCGGCCGTCCGCAGGTGACCTACAAGGAGACCATCCGCAAGAGCGCCAAGGCAGAAGGCCGCTTCGTGCGGCAGACCGGCGGTCACGGCCAGTACGGCCACTGCTGGATCGAGATCGAGCCCACCGCGCCGGGCGAGCCCTACTCCTTCGAGAACAGGACCGTCGGCGGATCCATCCCCAAGGAATTCATCGCGCCTATCGACCAGGGCATTCAGGAAGCTGCCAAGAGCGGCACCATCGCCGGCTTCGAGGTGGTTGGCTTCAAGGCGAATGTCTACGACGGCTCCTATCACGATGTCGACTCCTCTGAGGCGGCCTACAAGATCGCCGGCTCTATGGCTTTCAAGGAAGCTGTGAAGAAGGCCGATCCCTGCCTGATGGAGCCCGTGATGAAGGTCGAAATCATCGTGCCCGACCAGTACCTGGGCGACGTGATGGGCAATGTGTCCAGCCGCCGCGGTCGCGTGGAAGGCACCGAGATGCGCGGCGCGGACCAGATCATTCACGCCTTTGTGCCGCTGAGCGAGATGTTCGGCTATACCACCGACCTGCGCAGCCGCACTCAGGGCCGCGGCATGTTCACCATGCAGTTTGACCACTACGAAGAAGTGCCCAAGTCCGTGAGTGAAAAGATCGTCGGCGAGCGCGCCAAGAATAATAAGTAATGAAAAGCCGCGCCAGGCGCGGCACTGAACCCTGACAGGAGGGAATTGCCCCATGGCAAAGGAACATTTTAACCGGACGAAGCCCCATGTCAACATCGGCACCA
>CAMJPQ010000087.1 GCA_946407745.1 uncultured Clostridia bacterium | reverse complement strand
CGAGCTTTGCTGCGCTACGGATGCAGGGCGCGAGGGCGAATTGATTTTCCGCCTGGTCTATCATCAGGTAGGCTGCCGAAAGCCATTCAGACGGCTATGGATTTCGTCCATGGAGGACAGCGCAATCCGGGAGGGCTTTCAAAACCTGAAACCTTCTTCCGAATACGATGCCCTTTATAATGCTGCGCTCTGCCGTGAACGTGCAGACTGGATCATCGGGATCAATGCCAGCAGGCTGTATTCCTGCCTGTACGATTCTACTCTGAACGTGGGCCGGGTCGTAACGCCGACACTGGCTATGCTGGTGGAACGGGAGGAGGCAATCAAGGCATTTATGCCAGAACTGTTCTATACAGTGCAGCTTCAGGCAGATGCGATCCGCGCATCAAGCAAACGCTTTTCAGACAAGGCAGACGCAGAGGTTCTTGCCGCAAAATGCAGGGAGGATCATCAGGTGCGTGTGGACAGCATAGAAACGAAAGAAAAAACGGAAAAACCGCCTCTTCTCTATGATCTGACTTCCCTGCAGCGGGATGCGAACAAGGTACTGGGCTTTTCCGCGCAGCAGACGCTGGACATCCTGCAAAGCCTGTATGAAAAGAAGCTGGTCACTTATCCGAGGACGGACAGCCGATTCCTCACGGAGGATATGGCTCCGTCCCTGCCGGAACTGGTGTATCAGGCGGCAGCAGCTTTGGATTACGCTGGGAATATTCCGGTTCATGCCGGTCATGTAATCAATAATGCGAAGGTAACAGATCATCATGCGGTGATCCCGACAAGGGAACTGAACAGCGCCAAGGTCGCGGAGTTGCCGAAAGCGGAAGCCGAAATCCTGAAACTGGTGGCGGTGCGATTTATGGCTGCCGCAGGTGATCCCTGCCGGTATGAGGAAACAGCGATAAAGCTTTCATGTGCTGGGGAGACATTCACGGTGAAGGGCAAAACCATCCTGCAGTCCGGCTGGAAGGAAATCGTGGAGCATTTCTATCCTGCGAAGGAGAAGGATGCGGAAGCACTCCCTCGCGTGCAGGAAGGCATGGTCATTCCTCTTGTAAAAGCCGAAGTCAAAGACGGGAAAACGAAACCGCCGCAGCATTTTACGGAAGGCAGCCTGCTTCATGCGATGGAGACTGCCGGTGCAGAGGATATCCCGGATGACGTGGAGCGGAAAGGTCTGGGTACACCGGCAACCCGTGCCGGGATTATCGAAAAGCTGATCCAGCGCGGGTTTGCCGTCCGCAGCGGCGATAAGAAAACAAAGATTCTTCTTCCGACTGAGAAAGGCGTCTCGCTGGTCACTGTCGTGCCGGAGAAGCTGAAATCCCCCATGATGACAGCGGAATGGGAACAGAAGCTTCTTCAGATGGAACAGCAATCCTACGATTCAGCCTGCTTTATGGAGGAGATCAGTGCATTCGTCCGGGAACTGGTGGATACCGCAGAGGTTGATCCGTCCATATCATTTGCTCCGTCTTTCCAGCGGAAGGCAAGGAAAGGCAGGAAAAGATGAAACGCTATCATTACACTCTCGCAGAACAGGAAACGATCATAAATTGGGATAACGAGCTGGATGAGGCTACGGTCTATACCTTTGACCGCCGCCTGATCAGCAAGCTGAAGGCGCTGGCGGCCAAATATCCGGAGCATTACGTGCTGCTGGATAAGGGAGCACAGCGCTCCGTAACCTACCGGGTGCCGAAACGCTGTATCGGCATCCGTCCCCCTTACAGCGATATGAGAAGAAAACAGCAGGCCGAGGACGCGAAAACCAAAGGCCTGCCTTTTGATGGAAAGGAAAAGGACGAAGATGAAGATTTTCAAATGGGATGAAATCAACGGACAGGACGAAGGAACCAAAATGGAGGCGTTCCTGACAGCAATCAATGATACGTATGCGATTATGCAGTTGAGAGAGGGCGAGGAAACAAGGCCCATGCGCTTCATTTCCTACGAAGCCCTGCAAAGGAGCGGGAACCAACCGGAAATCGACCGTTATGAGCTGGTCTACGTGGCTCCGCTTCTCCCCTATAAGGATCAGAACACGATGCTGGAAATGCTCTACGAGAAATTCAATATCGCGCACCCGGCGGACTTCCATGGACACAGCCTTTCGGTCAGCGACATCGTAGCCATCCGCACCAATGGTCAGATATCCTGTCATTATGTGGATTCCATCGGCTTTAAGGAGCTGCCTGAGTTTTTGAAACCGGAGAATTATCTGAAATATGCGGAAATGTCCATGGAGGACGATTACGGGATGATCGACGGGATCATTAACAACGGGAAAGCCCCGGCGCTGCAGGAGGCCGAACAGAGAGAATCCATCCTGGAGAAACTGAAGGCAGCCAAGGAACCGCCGTTTCTCGGAAAGTCCGAGATCGGGGAAAGGAATATCGAATGAAAACCAGATTCACCAAAGAGGAATCCATGCTGATGATGCTTTACAATCCGGGCAGCCGGGAAGGTCTGATCCGGGAGCTTGCCGGTATGAAGGTACAGCTTGCCCCGGAGGAAAAGCGGCTGTCCAGATTGACGGACAAGGTGATCAAAAAGCTCAATGCAATGGACGACGCGACATTTGAAGGACTGGATTTATATCCGGAGTAAGATGAGGAGGCCGGAATGGCAGGAAAATACACATTTTATGCGCAGCTTGCCGAAGAGACGGCGGGCCGCATTACCGCCAGCCGGGAGGCGTGGAAAGGTTTTCTTACCACGTCGGCCCGGCTTTATAAATACCCGTATGAAGACCAGCTGATGATCTATGCTCAGAGGCCGGACGCGACTGCCTGCGCGGAGTATGATCTCTGGAATGAGCGAATGCACCGCTATGTAAAACGCGGTTCCAAGGGAATCGCGCTGCTCGATCACCGGGGCGATTTTCCGAGGCTCCGCTATGTCTTTGATGTGTCAGACACCGGGACGAGGTGGAATTCACGGGATGTCCAGCTCTGGACGATACAGGACGGATACCGCAACCGTGTTGCACAAGAGCTTGCCGATGCTTTTGAAACCGGGTATGGTAGCCTGGAATCCGTGATCGAAGAGATTTCTGAGAAAAAAGCGCGGGAATACTGGGAAGCTTACGGCTGGGAGCTTGGCGACATCGTTGAGGGCAGCTTTCTGGAAGAGTATGATGACCTTAACATCGAGGTGAGTTTCCGGCAGGCGGCGGCAGCCAGTGTGAAATACGCACTGCTGACAAGATGCACGGATAATCCGGAGGACTTCTTCGATGAGGAGGAATTTCAGAACGTCTTTGATTTCAACACACGGCAGACGGTCAATGCGCTGGGCAAAGCCGTAAGCAGCATTTCCACGGAAGTATTTGAAGAGATTGCGAGGACGATCCGCACGATTGAGCGTGAACAGCTCGAAGAAAGGAGCCGAAATGATGGCAGAAATGACGTACCGGCAGGCCGGGGATTATCAGATTCCGGAGATCGGGATCAATCAGCCGGAAGAGCCCCTGGGCAAATGGGGCAGGATGCGCAGGACATATCTTCAGGAGAACAGGCCGATGCTGTACAGCGACCTGGTGCTGAGCGAGAAACTGTATCCGCATCTTCTGGAGATCCAGCAGAGCGCGGAGAACCGGATGACACAGATGATGCAGGCACTCCAGAAGGCACAGCCGGCACCGGACAAGAAGTCCGATCAGATGGGCTGGGTGCAGCATATGAACAGCCTGAGAGCACAGGCGGAGGAGATCGTAACAGCGGAGCTTATCACCAGTTAAGCCTCGCGGACTTCTTCCCGACAGAACAACAGCAAATTGAATCCATCGACCGGATGGAATCGCAAGCGGAGAGCCAGAAACAGCCCTCCGCTTTATTTATTTCCGATGAAGAGATCGACCGGGTGCTGCTGGGCGGTTCCGGTTTTGCCAATGGGAAAATGCGGATTCAGGCGCTGTATGACACGCAGCCGAACGCAAAAGAGCGTGCCGATTACCTAAAGAATGAGTATGGCCTTGGCGGAAGAAGCTGGACGTTCTCTGATGGTACGAGAGGCTTTGTAGATTACAGCAGCAAGGGAATCCTGATTCGCCGGTATGGTTACGATCAGGAAGTCCGCCTTCACTGGAATCTGGTCGAGAAAAAAATCGACGCGCTGATCCGAAACGGCAGCTATCTGGATGAAGAGGAAAAAGCCCGCTACGCGGAGCTTTCCGAACGCTATGAAGCAGCCGGCGGTCTCCCGCTTCCCTCCCCGGCGCACGCTTTCCCGGAGCTCGGAGCGGAGCCTGTGCAGCAGGCGTCAGAGGACATAGATGCCGAAGAAGATGATTTCTCCGATATTGACCCGGCAGCTATTCGTGAAGAGCTGGCCCGCCGGGGCATCGTCAACGGCGAACTGGTCGATCCGGATGCGCTGGACCGAGACCCGTTTATACGGCAGGTCATGGCCGATGTAGAGCGCCTTTCCGCCGATGAAGAAGCACAGGAACCTGTTTCCGGTGAGAAACCCGTGCAAATGCAGGGTGAACTGACAGAGGAAGGTGCCGGGGCGATAGAAGTATTGGAAGAAGCCGAAGCACCGGAGATTCCTGCGCAAAATTTCCGTATTACCGATGATCATCTGGGCGAAGGCGGCCCGAAGGAAAAATACCAGAGGAATGTGGCGGCGATCCGCCTGCTTCGGACGCTGGAGGAAGAAAACCGGAACGCAACGCCGGAGGAACAGTCTGTCCTGTCGCAGTATGTTGGCTGGGGCGGCCTTGCGGATGCTTTTGATGACCGGAAGGATAACTGGAGCCGTGAGTATGACGAGCTGAAGGAGCTGCTGACGTCGGAAGAATACGAAATGGCGCGGGCTTCCACGCTGAATGCACACTACACCAGCCCGACCGTGATCCGCGCAATCTATGAGGCTGTCGGCCAGATGGGCTTTGCGAAGGGAAACATACTGGAGCCTGCCATGGGCGTCGGCAACTTCTTTGGTATGCTGCCGGAGGAAATGCAGGAAAGCCGTCTGTATGGCGTAGAGCTGGACAGTATCTCCGGGCGAATTGCCAGAAAGCTCTATCCGAACGCGGATATCACAGTTGGCGGTTTTGAAAACACGGATCACCGAGATTTTTATGACCTTGCTATCGGCAACGTCCCGTTCGGCAACTACCGTGTCGCGGACAAGCCGTATGACAAGCTGGGATTTACCATTCACAACTACTTCTTTGCCAAAGCGCTGGACCAGGTGAGACCGGGCGGCGTCGTGGCTTTCGTCACCAGTCGTTACACCATGGATCAGCAGTCCCCGGATGTCAGAAAGTATCTGGCGGAACGCGCGGAGCTGCTGGGGGCGATCCGTCTGCCCAACAATGCTTTCCGTGCCAATGCCGGGACGGATGTTGTGTCGGATATTATCTTCCTTCAGAAGCGCGACCGGCCTATCGACATTGAGCCGGACTGGGTACACCTTGGGCTTACACCAGACGGGCTTCCGATCAATAACTATTTTGCCGAGCATCCGGAAATGGTGCTGGGCGAGATCAGTTCCGAAAGCACGCAGTACGGAAAGGAAGCGCTGACGGTCAATCCTGTCCCCGGCGCGAACCTGGCTGATCAGCTGGAGGAAGCAATTTCCCATATCCATGGAGAGATCACTGTGCCGGAAATGTCGCTGGAGGATGAAACGGAAGCCATCGACGCGATTCCGGCTGATCCTTCCGTCAAGAACTATTCCTATGCGCTGGTCGGCGGCGAGGTGTATTTCCGTGAAAACTCCCTCATGCGCCATGTAGAGCTTTCCGACAAGGAAAAAGAACGCATGACCGGACTTCTGAGCCTTCGGAAGATCATGAATGAGCTGATCGAGTATCAGCTGGAAGATTATCCGGAGGAAATGATCACAGCAAAACAGCGGGAGCTGAACGCTGCCTATGACAGCTTTACCGAAACCTACGGGATCATCAATTCCCGTGCCAATGCCCGCGCATTTGAAGAGGATTCTTCCTACTATCTGCTCTGCTCCCTGGAGAACCTGAATGATGACGGGACGCTGGAAAGCAAAGCGGATATGTTCACGAAACGGACGATCCGGCCGGAGACCCGCATAACCAGTGTGGAGACGCCGAGCGAAGCCCTGGCTGTTTCCATTGGGGAGCGCGGTAAGGTGGATTTGCCCTTTATGGCGGAGCTTTTGGGAACACCCGGAGAGTATGACGAAATCGAAGCAGATCTTCGGGGAGTGATCTTCCGCAATCCGCTGACTTCTGCCACCCGTCCGGAGCAGGGCTGGGAAACGGCAGACGAATACCTTTCCGGGGATGTGCGCAGCAAGCTGCAGACGGCGGCGTATGTGGCAGAGAGCCACCCGGAGTATCAGGTGAATGTGGAGGCGCTGAAAAAGGCGCAGCCCAAAGACCTGGACGCTTCGGAGATCGACATTCGTCTGGGTGCGACATGGATCGATCCTGATTATATCAATCAGTTCATGTGGGAGACCTTCGGGACGCCGTTTTATCTGAAGCGGAGCATTCAGGTAAAGTTTTCCGAACTTACGGCGGAATGGCGCATCGAAGGAAAAAGCTCTCCCAGCTACAGCGACGTGAACTGCTATGTGACCTACGGAACCACCCGTGCCAATGCCTATAAGATTCTGGAGGATACGCTGAACCTGAAGGATATGCGAATCTATGACCAGGTGGAGGATGCGGACGGTAAAAAGCGCCGTGTCCTTAACAAGAAGGAAACTACGCTTGCCCAGCAGAAACAGCAGGCAATTAAGGATGCTTTCCGGGATTGGGTATGGAAAGACCCGCAGCGCCGGGAAGCCCTGACCAGACGGTATAATGAACTGTTCAATTCCACCCGTCCGCGGGAGTATGACGGGCAGCACATTCATTTCGTCGGCATGAACCCGGATATTCGTCTGCGGGAGCATCAGCGCAACGCGATTGCCCATGTGCTCTACGGCGGCAACACGCTGCTGGCGCACGAAGTCGGTGCCGGGAAAACCTTTGAAATGGCGGCGGCAGCCATGGAGAGCAAACGGCTCGGCCTGTGCCATAAGAGCCTTTTCGTGGTGCCGAACCACCTGACGCTGCAATGGGCCAGCGAGTTCCTGCGGCTCTATCCCAGCGCAAAGATTCTGGTAGCGGGCAGAAAGGATTTTGAAAAGAAGAACCGGAAGAAGTTCTGCGCCAGGATCGCCACCGGGGATTATGATGCCGTAATCATCGGCCACAGCCAGTTTGAAAAGATTCCGATTTCAGCGGAACGGCAGGAAAGCCTTCTGCGGGAGCAGATTGAAGAGATCGAGGACGCTATCGCGGAGCTCAAGTACAGCCGGGGTGAAAACTTTACCATCAAGCAGATGGAAAAGACCCGGAAATCCCTGAAAGCAAGGCTGGACAAGTTGTTGGCTGCGGACAAGAAGGACGATGTAATCACCTTTGAGGAGTTGGGCGTTGACCGCCTGTTCGTGGACGAGAGCCATGCGTTCAAAAACCTGTTTCTTTACACAAAAATGCGGAACGTAGCCGGCCTTTCCACTTCGGAGGCACAGAAGTCCTCGGATATGTTTATGAAGTGCCGCTATATGGATGAGATCACCGGAGGCAGAGGCGTTGTGTTTGCTACCGGTACGCCGGTCAGTAATTCCATGACGGAGCTTTATACCGTCATGCGCTATCTCCAGTACAGCACGCTGCAAAGAAAGGGCCTGTCTCATTTCGACTGCTGGGCTTCCACCTTCGGGGAGACAACGACAGCCATCGAGCTGGCACCGGAAGGAACCGGATACCGGGCAAGGACGCGGTTCGCCAAGTTCTTCAACCTCCCGGAGCTGATGAATATGTTCAAGGAAGTGGCGGATATCAAAACAGCGGACACGCTGAATCTGCCGGTTCCGGAGGCGGAGTTTGAAACGATACTGGTAAAGCCGTCAGACATACAGAAGGATATGGTGCAATCGCTCTCCGAGCGTGCGGCCAAAGTTCATAGCGGCAGCGTCGATCCTACGGTCGATAACATGCTGAAAATCACTTCGGACGGCAGGAAGATCGGCCTTGACCAGAGGCTGATGAACCCGATGCTGCCGGATGATCCAGGAAGCAAGGTCAATGCTTGCGTGGATAAAGTGTTCTCCATCTGGGAGGACGGGAAGGAGGAAAAACTGACGCAGCTTCTGTTCTGCGATATGTCCACGCCGACGAATGACGGCAGCTTCAATGTCTACGATGATATCAAGGCGAAGCTGATCGCCAGGGGCGTTCCGGCAGAGGAAATCGCCTTTATCCATGACGCGGATACGGAAGCGAAAAAGAAGGAACTATTCGGCAAAGTCCGTACCGGCCAGGTGCGGGTGCTGATGGGCAGTACGCAGAAAATGGGTGCCGGCACCAACGTGCAGGATCGCCTGATCGCTGTGCATCACCTGGATGTAGGCTGGCGGCCTGCGGACATGACACAGCGCAACGGTCGAATCATCCGCCAGGGAAACATGAATCCTAAAGTGCAGGTGTATCAGTATGTGACGGAGGGAACCTTTGACGCTTATCTCTGGCAGACGCTGGAGAACAAGCAGAAATTCATTTCTCAGATCATGACCAGTAAATCGCCGGTCCGTTCATGCGATGATGTGGACGAGCAGGCACTTTCCTATGCGGAGGTGAAAGCTCTCTGTGCCGGTAATCCGCTGATCAAGGAAAAGATGGATCTGGACATTGATGTGGCGCGGCTCCGCGTCCTTCGAGCAGACCATCAGAGCCAGCAGTTCCGTCTGGAAGACCAGCTGTTGAAATACTTCCCCGCGCAGATCGAAAAGACACATGGCATTATCCGGGGGCTGGAAGCAGACGCAAAAACTGTTGCTATGCACCCGATTGTTAAAGATGGCTTTACCGGCATGACGGTCGGCAGCACGACTTTCGATAAAAAGGAAGATGCCGGAGCGGCAATCCTCGCGGCTTGCAAGGAATACAAGGGGCATGATCCCATGGAGATCGGCAGTTACCGCGGATTCAAAATGCTGCTTTCCTATGACAGCTTCGATAATGCCTATCAGCTTTCCCTAAAGGGTGAGATGAATCATTACGTCACGCTGGGGACGGATGCCAGAGGCAACCTGACCCGCATCGACAATGTTCTCAGCGGTATTGAGGGCAGAATCGAGACGACAAAACAGAAGCTGGAAAGCCTCTATCAGCAGCAGGAAGACGCAAAAGCGGAGCTTGGAAAGCCGTTCCCGCAGGAAGCGGAGCTTCAGCAGAAATCCGCCCGTCTTGCGGAGCTGGACGCGGCGCTGAACATGGATGAACACGAGACTGTCGGCGTGATCGGAGAAGACGATCCTGATATCGAAGACGGCGGTGTCTCCATGGTCGCCGAGAAATCTTCCGTGATGGAGTATCTGAAAAATCCGCCGGAATGCGCTATTTCCAGCAAACCCCGGAAGCGTGAGGAGGAAGTGCTGTGAGCAGGACAAAGACAGAGAATATCCTGATCCGCGTCACGCCCGCAGAACGGAAACGCATCGAGGCTAAAATGGCGGAGCTGGGTATCCGCAACATGAGCGCCTATATCCGAAAAATGTCTCTGGACGGGCTGTGCGTGCAGCTTGACCTGAAGGATATCCGGGACTTCACGGAGCAGGTCAGCCGCATCGGAAACAACCTGAACCAGTATGCCAAGGTGGCGAATACTACCGGCAGCATTTACGCGCAGGATATCGCTTATCTGCGGGAGCAGTTCGCCGTTCTCTGTGACATGGAGGGAAAAATACTGGCAAAGCTTGCCGCTATCAGATGACGGCGCATTTGCAGGACATTTGAACCGCAAAAGGCATCGGGAGACCGGTGCCCATACATCACCTGATAATCCTTTTCGACATCGTTGAGGGATTGACAGAGGGAGAATACAATAAAGACAGAAAGAGACGAAGGAGGCTGTCAACATGAAGATCATTCGATTCATCGGCAAAATAGCAGCGCTGCCGCTGGCAGTCATCGCGGCGGTTCTGGGATTCATTTTCAACCTGGCAACGAACCTGTCCGGGTATGTGATCGGACCGGCAATGCTTCTGATCCTGGGCTTTGATATCTGGTTCCTGATTCACACGGCATGGCAGCATGTGCTGATCCTGACACTGCTGGAAGGATGCTGTCTGGCGGTGCTGTTCGGGCAGGCGGCGGTGCTGGAATTCCTGGACAATATCCGTGACGGGCTGTTCCAGTTTGTAAGATCATAAAGAAGAATAGACGCGAGGGGGCTGTCCGCAGCAGGGATGTTGTGGGCAGCCCCCTCCTTTTCGTGCATGGAGGAAACTATGGCAGCGACAAGACTGATTGCATTACACGTGAACAAGGGCAAGACGGTGGCACAATGCCTCTCGGAACGGCTCGATTATTCGCAGAATCCCATCAAGACCGAACAGGGAGAACTGATCACTTCCTACGCCTGCCAGCCGGAGACAGCGGCGACGGAGTTTCTGCTTTCCAAACGGCAGTACCAGCAGATCACCGGCGAGGAATACAAGGGAAATATCATCGCCTATCAGATACGGCAGTCCTTTAAGCCGGGCGAGATCACGCCGGAGGATGCCAACCGGCTGGGGTACGAACTGGCTATGCGCTTCACGAAGGGACAGCACGCCTTTACTGTCTCCACCCATACTGACAAGGCCCATATCCATAACCACATCATTTTCAACTCCACGACGCTTTCCTGTGACCGGAAATTCAAAAACTTCTTCTTTTCCGGACTGGCTTTGCAGAGGCTCTCCGACATCATCTGCTTTGAACACGGCTACTCAATCATTGAGAAAAAACCTTTATCAGAACGGGAGAAACGCACGGTCTATCCCAAGCGACATACCATCCGGGAAGAGTTGCGATCTGTCCTGGATGATCTGATCCAGAACAAGCCGAAGGACTGGGAGGATTATCTACGTCTTCTCCGTGAGGAAGGATATGAAATCAAGCGCGGGAAGCACCT
>CAMJPQ010000086.1 GCA_946407745.1 uncultured Clostridia bacterium | reverse complement strand
CATAGGCGCCCCAAAAGCGCAAAAGTGCGCTGTCTATGCCTCGCGGCACAACACATGCACTTTACGCAAGGTTATGCAATACGGCTTACCCCGCGTGTGACGGAGAACCTGGGGGTCCGGGGGGACCAACCACACTTTTGAGTCCCCCCGGCGGGCTTTTCCCGGACTTTTCGCCCGGACGAAAAGTCCGCTAAACATAGAACCCACTTACATACGAGCGCTCGCCGCAGGCGGGTATCAGCGCCGCGCAATGGGCAGAGCGACGACCCCTCTGTCGCTGCGCGACATCTCCCCAGCAAGCTGGGGCGATTTGTTCGCAAGCCCCCCCCGCAGGGGAAAGCCGCGCGCAGCGCAAGCCCCCCGCAGGGGAAAAGCCCGCGCGCAGCGCAATGCCCCCGCAGGGCTCCTCCTCCCACAGAACAATTCCCGCCGGAATCACTCCGGCGGGAATTCGTTTACCTTTCGCTGTTACGGCACATTGCGGCTGATAAAGGCCACGCTCATATACCCGTACACACTGCCGATGCGGATGAAGCACCACCCGTCCTTCTGGCTCACCACCGTGATCTGTGTGCCGCTGGGCGCCTGGCCGATGATGTTATAGCCCGTGCCGGGGCCGGTGCGGAAGTTCACCGGGGAGCCGTTGGAGCTTTTCACATACGCCACGTAGTTGGCTGTCACAGGCGCGGCAGACTTTTTGTTGGGATTTGTGCGGGTCAGGTAGCTGGACATGATATAGCCCACCATGCCGTTGACATTCACCTGGCACCAGCCGTTCAGTCCCTCACGGGTCACACGCAGCTGCGTGCCGACATCCAGCAGGCGCAGGGCGGTGCCGGTGCTGGCCGGTGAGGAGCGCAGCACCACACGGCTGCCGCTGGCGGTGTAGGCATAGGCGTAATAGTTCACGGCCCGGCCGGCCTCCGGGGTGGCGGCAGGCGCTGAGGCGGGCTTGGTTCTGGTCAGATAGTTGGTCAGCACATAGCCGGTCTTTCCGCCTGTTTTGACCTGGCGCCAGCCGCTGGTGTACTCACGCGTCACCTGCACGCGGGTGCCCACGGGCAGGTTGCCCAGTGACGCCGCCGCGGTGGAGGCCGCGGAGCGCAGTATCACATTGGAGCCGCTGGCGGTTTTGACATAGGCGTAATAGCTCACGGCCTTGCCGGTATCCGCCTTGGGGGTGGGCGTCGCCTTGGGCGTGGAGGAAGAGGCCTTCTTCAGGTAAGAGGTCAGCATGTAACCGGTCTTCCCGTCCGGTGTGCGGACGCGCGTCCACTTGCCGGAGGTGCCCAGCACCGTGACCTTTGTGCCCCGCTGGTATACGGCGACAACCTGCGACTGCGTGGAAGGGCTCGTGCGCAGGTTGAGCGAGGACGGGGAGACCTGCAGCGTCTCGGCCAGCACAGAAAGGGGAAGCATTGTCACCAGCAGCACAAGCGCTGCCAGCGCGGCAAGGGAACGATGAAGATGCTTCATGTGAAAACCTCCCTGAAGGGGCTGTATTGTTCAGAACTGATGCATGCATTATAACAGATTTGTAACAGAATTGGAAGAGCATATTTGGCGCCGCTCAAAATCCCCCCTCCCATGGCGGGAAGGGGGAGCATGGTATTCTTACTTGATCGCCTTGTGGCGCTCCTGCAGGCTCTGCACCGCGCTGACGCCCTTCTGCACGGTGAGGATGCCCTTGGCGCTGGCCAGCGCGGCGGCAATGGTGGTGATGTAGGGCACGCGGCTCTTGATGCAGGCCTTGCGGATGTAGCTGTCGTCGGTGCCGTTGCCCGCGCCGATGGGGGTGTTGACCACCAGCTGCACCTTGCCGTTGGTAATCACATCGTAGCAGTCCGGGCGGCCCTCGTTGATCTTGGGCACTACCTGGCAGGGGATGCCCCTGTCGCGCAGCACAGCGGCGGTGCCGGAGGTGGACAGGATCTCAAAGCCCGCCTCGTGGAAGGCCGCGCCGACCTCCGCCACCTCCGCCTTGTCCTTGTCGTTGACGGTGATCAGCACGGTGCCCTCGGTGGGCAGAGGCACCTTGGTGGCCTCCTCTGCCTTGAAATAGGCCTCGCCCACGGTATCGGCAATACCCAGCACCTCGCCGGTGGAGCGCATTTCCGGCCCCAGCAGCGGGTCGACCTCGGGGAACATGTTGAAGGGGAACACGGCTTCCTTCACGCCGTAGTGCGGAATCTGCCTCTCATTCAGCCCCTTGAGCGGGGAGGGCTTGCCCGTAAACTCGTCGGTGATGATCTCTGTGGCCAGCGGCACCATGCCGATGTTGCACACCTTGCTGACCAGCGGCACGGTGCGGCTGGCGCGCGGGTTGGCCTCCAGCACATACACCACGCCGTCCTCGATGGCGTACTGCATGTTCATCAGGCCGCGCACGTGCATTTCCTCGGCAATGCGGCGGGTGTATTCCTTGATGGTCTCCAGCTGCTTCGGGGGAATGTTCTGCGAGGGGATGATGCAGGCCGAGTCGCCGGAGTGTACCCCCGCCAGCTCAATGTGCTCCATCACGGCGGGCACATAGGCGTCGGTGCCGTCGGCAATGGCATCTGCCTCGCATTCCATCGCGTGGCGCAGGAAGCGGTCGATCAGGATCGGGCGGTCGGGCGTCACACCCACGGCGGCGGCCATGTAGCTCTCCATCGCCGCGTCGTCATAGACCACCTCCATGCCGCGGCCGCCCAGCACATAGCTGGGGCGCACCATCACCGGGTAGCCGATGCGGTGCGCGATCTCCTTGGCCTGCGCCACATCCACCGCCATACCGGCCTCCGGCATGGGGATGTGCAGCTTGTCCATCATGGCGCGGAACAGGTCGCGGTCCTCCGCCATATCGATCACAGAGGGCGGTGTGCCGAGGATGCGCACGCCGTTCTTCTCCAGCGCGCCGGCCAGGTTCAGCGGGGTCTGCCCGCCAAACTGGGCGATGACGCCCAGCGGCTTTTCATGCCGGTAGATGGCCAGCACATCCTCCAGGGTCAGCGGCTCGAAGTACAGCTTGTCGGAGGTGTCATAGTCGGTGGACACGGTCTCCGGGTTGCAGTTGACAATCAGCGTGGCAAAGCCCGCCTTCCGCAGCGCCTTGGCCGCATGCACGCAGCAGTAGTCAAACTCGATGCCCTGGCCGATGCGGTTGGGGCCGCCGCCAAGGATCATGATTTTCTTTTCGCACGCCAGCGGCGCGGTTTCCTTCGCGGGGTGGTATGTGGAGTAGTAGTAGGAGGCGTCCTTTGTGCCGGATACGTGCACGGCCTCCCACTTTTCCTCAATGCCGAAGCGCTCGCGCGCGGCGCGGATGTCGTCCTCGCTGACGGCGAGGATCTGGCTGAGGTACTTGTCGCTGAAGCCGTCCAGCTTCGCCTGGCGCAGCTCCGCCTCGCCGGGCACCTGGCCCTTGCCGCGCAGCAGCGCCTCTTCCTCCTCCACCAGCTCCTTCATCTGCTGGATGAAGTAGGGCTTGATGGCGGTGAGGGCGTACAGCTCGTCCACGGTCGCGCCCTTGCGCAGCGCCTCATACATCACAAACTGCCTCTGGCTGGTGGGGAAGCGCAGCAGCTTCAGCAGCTCCTCCTTGTCCAGCTCGTGGAAGTTCTTTGCGAAGCCGAGGCCATAGCGGCCGTTTTCCAGGCTGCGGATGGCCTTCTGGAAGGCCTCCTTGTAGGTCTTGCCGATGGACATCACCTCGCCCACAGCGCGCATCTGCGTGCCGAGGCGGTCCACCACGCCCTTGAACTTCTCAAAAGCCCAGCGGGCGAACTTGATGACCACATAGTCCCCGTCCGGCACGTACTTGTCCAGGGTGCCGTATTTGCCGCAGGGAATCTCGTCCAGCGTGAGGCCGGAGGCGAGCATGGCGGAAATCAGCGCGATGGGGAAGCCGGTGGCCTTGCTGGCCAGCGCGGAGGAACGGGACGTGCGGGGGTTGATTTCAATCACGATGATGCGGCCGGTCTGCGTGTTGCGGGCAAACTGCACGTTGGTGCCGCCGATGACCTGCACCTCATCCACAATGCGGTAGGCCTGGCGCTGCAGCTCCTTCTGCACATCCTCCGGGATGGTCAGCATGGGCGCGGAGCAGAAGGAATCGCCGGTATGTACGCCGAGCGGGTCGATGTTCTCGATGAAGCAGACGGTAATCATCTGGCCCTTGGCGTCGCGCACAACCTCCAGCTCCAGCTCTTCCCAGCCCAGCACGCTCTCCTCCACCAGCACCTGCCCCACCAGGGAGGCCTGCAGGCCGCGCGCGCACACGGTTTTCAGCTCTTCGGTATTGTAGACCAGGCCGCCGCCGGCGCCGCCCATGGTATAGGCGGGGCGCAGCACCACCGGGTAGCCCAGGCTGTCGGCGATCTTCAGCGCCTCCTCCACCGAGTAGGCCACCTCGGATTTGGCCATCTCGATGCCGAGCTTGTTCATGGTCTTTTTGAATTCGATGCGGTCCTCGCCGCGCTGGATGGCATCCACCTGCACGCCGATGACCTTCACGTTATACTTTTCCAGTATACCCTGTTCCGCCAGCTCGGAGCAGAGGTTCAGTCCGCTCTGCCCGCCCAGGTTCGGAAGAATGGCGTCGGGGCGCTCCTTGGCAATGATCTGCTCCAGGCGCTGCACGTTCAGCGGCTCAATGTAGGTTACATCCGCAATGCCCGGATCGGTCATGATGGTGGCCGGGTTGGAATTGACCAGCACAATCTCGTAGCCTAGCTGGCGCAGTGCCTTGCAGGCCTGTGTGCCGGAGTAGTCAAACTCGCACGCCTGCCCGATGATGATCGGGCCGGAGCCGATAATCAGCACTTTGTGGATGTCCTGACGCTTTCCCATACATCTTCCCCCTTGTCTGGTCGGTGACTGCAGCGCTATCTTGCGGATTATAACAGGGAATGAGGATGAAAACAAGTCTTTCCGCGCAGAAATACCTCAAAAGTACCGGTCATATACCGCCTGGGCAGGCAAAAGTTGACAGGTGTTTTCCTTTCTGCTACAATACCGCCACACAAGTTTGCCGGGAAAAAACGCCTGCAAACCTCTGAGAATACCGGGGCCAAACCGCACAAAGGAATTGTCAGGTCAGCACAGACGCATTGCCGGAGGTGCTGACGTATTTGGCTGTGCAGCCCCAGAAAAGGCAGGGTTTTGCGTTGAGCTATATTGAAGTGCGCGGCGTGAACAAGTTTTTTACCGTCCGCAAAAAAAGAAGCAGGGGCGCCCTTTTCCGTGAAAAGGAAACAGTGCACGCCCTGAAGGACCTCTCCCTTGACATCGAACAGGGGGAGCTGGTGGGCTACATCGGCCCCAACGGCGCGGGCAAGTCCACCACGGTGAAAATCCTCTCCGGCATCCTCACGCCGGAGGAGGGCACGGTGACGGTCGGCGGACGCGTGCCCTGGATCAGCCGGAAAAACCACGTGCGGCGCATCGGGGTGGTCTTCGGCCAGCGGTCGCAGCTGTGGTGGGATGTGCCCATCCAGGACAGCTTCTCTCTGCTGCGGGACATTTACCGCGTACCGGACGGGGCCTATCAGAAAAGACTGGGCGAGCTGACGGAGGCGCTGCAGCTGGGCGATTTGCTGCGCACCCCGCTGCGGCTATGCAGCCTGGGGCAGCGGATGCGCGCGGAGCTGTGCGGCTCCCTGCTGCACAGCCCGGAGCTTTTGTTCCTGGATGAGCCCACCATCGGCCTGGACGCGGTGAGCAAGCTGGCTCTGCGGGATTTCCTCCGCTGGGAAAACGGGCAGCGCGGCACCACCATCCTGCTGACCACCCATGACATGGAGGACATCACCGCCCTCTCCTCCCGCGTGATGGTGCTGGGACACGGCCGGCTGCTGTACGACGGCGCCATGCGGGACCTGCTGGCGCGGTATGACACGCAGCGCACCGCCGCGGTGCGCTACGAAGCGCCGGTGGAGCTGAGCGGGCTCCCGGCCGGCTGCCAGGTGGCAAGGCAGGGGGAAACCTTCCTCGTCACCTATTCTCCGCAGGCTGTGGCCGCGGGAGAAGTGCTGGAGCGGCTGCGGCTGGCCGGCCCCATCGCGGAGCTGACGATACAGCCCCAGAGCGTGGATCACCTGATCGCCAGGATGTACAGGGAAATGGAGCTGTGAGCGGATGAGAGCCTACTATTCGATTTTCCGCATGCGGCGGCGCATGGAGACGCAGTACCGCGGCGCGGTGCTGGGCGGCATCATCTGCCAGGTGTTTTTCGGCCTCATCCTGGTGGCTGTGTACCGGGCCATGTACGCGGGCAGGCCGCAGAGCATGCCCATCGAGCACGTGGCCAGCTATGTGTGGCTGCAGCAGGCCTTTTTCCGCATGCTGCTTTCCAATGACCCGGACCTGCTGGACAAGATACGCACAGGCGGCATTGCGTACGACCTGTGCCGCCCCGTGCACCTGTATGGGTACTATTACGCGCGCATCCTCGCGCAGAAGCTGATGGGCAGCCTGCTGCGGGCCGTGCCGATGCTGGCCTTTGCGCTGCTGCTGCCGCGCGGCTGGGGGCTGAGCCTGCCTGCCGGCGCGCCGGCACTGCTGTGCGCACTGGCGGCGCTGGCGCTGGGGCTTTTGTGCATGTCCGCGCTGGAAAACCTCACCATGGGCTTTACCATGCGCACGCTGGACCACCGCGGCATGCAGGCGATGATGAACCTGCTGACGATCACCTTCTCCGGAAACCTGCTGCCGCTGACGCTTTTCCCGGACAGCTGGCAGCGGGTGATCACCCTCCTGCCCTACGCCCAGCTGCTGGACGCGCCCATCCGCCTGTACACGGGCGACAGCGCCCTCTCCCTCGCCCCCGGCATACTGCTTTTGCAGGCCGTGTGGACCGTGGTGCTGGTGCTGGCCGGGTGCCTTTTGTGGCGGGTGAACCAGCGCAGGCTGATCATACAGGGAGGCTGAGGACATGAACACCTTCCGGCTTTATCTCAAATCCATGTCCATGCTGATCAGAAGCCAGCTGCAGTATCCCCTGTCCTTCCTGACGCAGACACTGGCGCAGCTGGTGATGGAGGCTGGCGAGCTGCTGGCGGTGACCCTGCTGGTGCACCGCTTTGACCACCTGAACCAGTGGACGGGCGGCGACCTGTACTTTTTCTTCGGGCTGATGTCTGTGACCTTCTATCTGACGGAGTTCTGGGGCAGGGGGCTGACCGGCGCTTTCTCCGGCATGGTGCGCAGCGGGCAGCTGGACACGCTGCTCACGCGGCCGCGCGGCGTGCTGACGCAGGTGCTGTGCAGCGCGGTGGATCCGCGGCGCATCACCTGCGTGGCCGTAGGCGTCGTCAGCCTTGCGATGGGCAGCCGCATGTCCGCTGTGCGCTGGTCGGCGGGAAACATCCTGCTGCTGGCAGAGAGCATTTTCTGCGGCTTCTGGATGGTGCTGGGCCTGTTCATGATCGAGGGCGTGCTGTGCATCTACAGTGTGAAATCGGTGGAGATGGCCAACACCCTCACCTACGGCGGCCGCAGCGCCTGCCAGTACCCTGTGGACGCCTACCCCCGCCCGCTGCGCGCGGTATTTACCGTGATTGCGCCCTTCGCGCTGGTGATGCACGTTCCCGCCTCACAGATACTGGGCAAGCCTGTCTTCGGCTGGCCGGGCTGGGCGGCGTACCTGGCGCCGCTGGCCGGGCTGGTGGTGTTCGGGGTGATGTACACGGTGTTTGCAAGGGCTATACGGTTTTACCGCTCCACGGGGAGCTGAGGGGGGATTGCGCTGCGCGCGGCTTTTTCCCCTGCGGGGCTATAGCGCTGCGCGCGGCTTTCCCTTGCGGGGGGCATGCGCTGCGCACGGCTTTCCCCTGCGGGGGCTGATGCGCTCTGGCTGTTATGCGGCGCGGATACCCGCCTGCGGCGGGCGCTCATATGAAAGTGGGTTCTATGTTCAGCGGACTTTTCGACCGGGCGAAAAGTCCGGGAAAAGCCCGCCGGGGGGACTCAAAAGTGTGATTGGTCCCCCCGGACCCCCAGGTTCTTCGTCACACGCGGGGTAAACCGTAGTGCATAACCTTGCGTGAAGTGCGTGTGTTGTGCCGCGAGGCATAGACAGCGCACTTTTGCGCTTTTGGGGCGCCTATGGATTGTTCTGTGGTTACGCATACGGAAATGGGTGTAGTGCGGGGATGCAGAGCAGCCCCATTGGCGCTGCGCGCCGGTCTACCCGGAGGGGAGACTGGACTAATTGCGCCTTCCCCTTCAGGGGAAGGTGGCAGCGCCGTCAGGCGCTGACGGATGAGGTCGTACCGTCGGGCAGCAACCCCGCTGCTGGCATTTGACCAAAATCTCCCCAGTTCACTGGGTTCGTAGCGCCCGGAAAACAGTCAAGTGGACTGTTTTCAGCGGAGAACGGGCGGCAGCCCCGGAGAGATGTCGCGCAAGCGACAGAGGGGCCGCCCGGTGGGAAGGCGCGCTGCAGTGAAATGTCAAACCGCCGGCCTGATTTGACCAGGCCGGCGGCGTTTTGTTTTGCTGTGATTACAGGTTGGTCTGCAGCAGCTTTTCCTTCAGTTCGGCTTCCATCTTGTACAGGGTCTTTTCGGCCTCGATGCGCTTCTGATGGCCGTCACGCTGAATCTGCATGACCTCGTTGATGGTGTCGATGAGGCTCTGGTTGGTTTCCACCAGCGTCTCCATATCGATGATGCCGCGCTCGGCCTCCTTTGCGGTGGCGATGGTGCCCATCTTCAGCTTTTCGGCATTCTTGCGAAGCAGGTCGTTTGTCATATCGGTCACCGCAGTCTGGGCCTTCAGGGCCTCCTCGGAGTGGTGCAGGCCCAGGGCCAGCACCATCTGGCTCTTCCACAGGGGGAGAGTGTTGGACAGGGTGGACTGGATGCGCTCCACCAGCAGGCTGTCATTGTTCTGCAGCAGGCGGATCTGCGGCGCCATCTGCATGGAAACCTGGCGGGTCAGCTTCAGGTCATACAGCTTCTTCTCCAGCCGGTCGCACTGGGCGGCCAGGTCGTTGGCCTTCTGGGCGTCCATGGCGTCACCGCTCTTTTCGGCGGCCTCCTGCAGCTCCTTCAGCTGGGTTGAGCGCACCTGCTCCAGGTACTTGTCGCCCGCGATGATGTACAGCGTCAGCTCGTGGAAGTAGCCGCTGTTCTGGTCATACAGTCGGTCGAACATCGCCACGTCCTTCATCAGCTGCGCCTGGTAGTTCTCCAGGCTGTTGGCGATGTTTTCCACATTCACGCTGACCTTCTCATAGCTGGCCTTCATCCGCTGGATCTGGTCAATCGGCTTGGCAAACAGCTTTCTCAGGCCCTTGGGCTCCTCGGTGGAGGACTCAAAGCCCTTCAGCTGTGTCACCAGCTGCACCAGCATGTCGCCCACCTCGCCGGTATCCTGCGTCTTTACAGCGTCCAGCGCCGTGTTGGAGAAATCGGCGATCTTCTTCTGCGCATCCGCGCCGAACAGCAGCACATGGTCCGGATTGGTCACATCCAGCTTGGTGATAAAGTCGTCAATGGCGCGCTTTTCCGCGTCGGTCAGCTGGCTGTCGTCCAGCTTGGGCTGGTCAGGCTCCGTCACCTGGGCCACAGAGGTGGCCTCCTGAATGGACTTCACGGGGTCCGCCGGGGTTTCCTCCACGGCCGGAGCGGCCGGCGCAAGGGACAGCTGGGGCATATTGGTTTCGCTCATGGGTTTTGTCCTCCTCCTGCAGTGTGGTCGTTATTTGCGGTTCTTCAGCTGGTAATAGGATTCAAATTCTTCCTCGCCGCCGGTGGCGGTATTCACATCCAGCGTCGGCGCGCCGCTCTGCATGGAAGCGGCCGCGGCAGTCCTCGCCGCCTCGATGGATTCCTCACCCAGGCCGCCGTCCGCGAAGCCGTCGCGCTTGAGCATCTGCTCCAGCACGTCGATGTCGGTGGAAACATCCAGCATGGTGTCCTTATAGAGGTTATCCAGCTGCTTCTGGCACGCGGTGAGGATCATATCCATGCCGCGGCGCAGGGTCGCGCGGGCATTGGCCATATCATTGGCGCTGACGCCCCTGTCCTGCATGGTGCGGTAGCTGTTCAGCATTTTGAGGGTCGTGGGCAGATAGTAGTTCATGAACTTGCGTATCTGCGGCGCCTTGCCGGGCTTTTCCGCCACAGTGCGGAATATCTGCACACACTTGTTTTCCAGCGCGTACATCTGGCGGGTCAGCTCCGGATCCGGAATCGCGTCATTCGCCGCCCTGATCTGCCGGAGCATCTCCTGCCCCTGGGCAATGATCTGGTCTGCCTGCGCGTCGCCGCTGGTATTCAGCGTCTCCACCGGTTGGTTGCGCTGCGCGTCCTCGCGGTTGTGGGTGGTGGTATCCAGCCCGGAGGACATGATGCCCACCGTTTTGCCCACCACAAAGGCCACGCCCACGGCGATGGCAATGCCGATGAGGCTGCCGCCGGTCAGCATGCTGATGCCCAGCAGCGTCAGCGCGCCGCCGATGACACCATTGCGCACTTCCTTCTTGTTCTTCCTGCTCACTGCCTGTCTCCTCTTTCATCAAAGGCAGCGCCGCTGAAACACGCGGCAATGCCTTAAAAACAACCTTACTCGTACAGGGGGGATTATAGCATAATCCCCGCTACCGTGCAAGCAAGGTTGATAAGAAAACGATAATAAGTGGATTAAGGAAGAACAGCCTCTCCGGGTGGCCCCTCTGTCGCTTGCGCGACATCTCTCCGGGGCTGCCGCCCATTCTCCTTGCCCCTCCACCGCAAGCGGTCCCCCTCCCCAGTGAACTGGGGAGGTTATTTGGCAAGGTAATGAAAGAGTTTGCCGGGCGAGGACGACCTCATCCGTCAGCGCCTCACGGCGCTGCCACCTTCCCCTCTAGGGGAAGGCGCAGTTTGTCCAGTCTCCCCTCCAGGGAGACCAGCGCGCAGCGCCAGTGGGTCTGCTCCGCATCCCCAATCATCACACATCCCCGTATGCGCAAGCACAGAACAACCCACGGGCGCCCCAAAAGCGCAAAAGTGCGCTGTTTATGCCTCGCGGCACAACACAAGCACTTCACACAAGACTATGCAATACGGTTTACCCTGAAGTGGTAAGATAAAACTGGACACGGAGGGGGTAGAAATTGGACACCAACCTG
>CAMJPQ010000085.1 GCA_946407745.1 uncultured Clostridia bacterium | reverse complement strand
GATCCGCCTCTGGAAGCAGGAATCGTGGTGATTTGGAAAAAATACCAGGTGTTTTCCAGGTCGGCAGAAATGCTGCTGGAGAGAATGATGAAAGCATTTGAATACACATAAACAAAATGTCGGAAAGGCCTTTTCCCAAAGCACTTTCCGGCATCACGGCATCATTTGTTTTTTTGGCGCGGTTTGGTGCGGGTGTAAATGGGTTTAATCGCCGCAAAATTTCCTTCCATCCGCACGGATGCAGATGTTTTCGCCGGTGATGAAGCCGGCCTTGTCGGAGCAGAGGAACAGCGCCATTTCGGCGATGTCCTCGGGCTTACCCACCCGGCCTACGGGCTGCTGGGCGGCGTCCGGGCCGGTGATGTTGCTGCCCGTGGTGTCGATCCAGCTGGGGAGAAATGCTGTTCACCCGGGCCTTGCCCGCCAGGCTCACGGCCATGGCATGGGTCAGGGCGGCGATTCCGCCCTTGGCGGCGGTGTAGCTCTCGGTCTGGGGCTGGCTCATGCGGTCCCGGGAGGAGGAAATGTTGATCACCGATGCGCCGGGGGCGAAGTGCGGCGACAGCAGCTTGGTCAGGTAGAACGGCGCGGTGACGCCCACCGCCAGGGCATAGGAAAACTCTTCCCAGGTGCAGTCGCAGATACCTTTCATCAGCGGCAGGGCATTGTTGATCAAATAATCCACCTGCCCGCTTTTTTCAATGACGGACGCCGCGAAGCACTCCAAATCTTCCTTTTTCGACACATCGCCCACAAACCAATCGCCTGGCTGAATATCGATAATGTGCACCGCGGCTCCTTCCCGGAGAAAAGCGTCGGCAATGGCCCGGCCAATGCCGTGGGCCCCGCCGGTAATCACCGCTGTTTTGCCGCTAAAAATCCCTTGATTCATTTTGTTTCCCTCACAAAGCTTGGATTTAACGGTTCAGATAAAATATGATATTCGCTATATTCTCTTGTGATGTACCACAATAAATGTGATTATCAAAGCCGCCTATGATAAACCCCATTTTCAAATAAAACAGGCACGCACTAAGATTGTTATCCTGTCCAATTGTGTAAAGGCCATTGTAATTTCTATCATGCGCAATCTCCAGCGCCTTGTCCAGCAAAGCTTTTCCGACTCCCTGGCTCCTATAAAGTTTACAAACCTTGAGATCGTCCAAATACATATACTTGTACCAAGCGTCCACTAAAACGGCAAGCCCAATGCATTTATCTCCAACATATGCACCAACAAATACGTGATCGTTGGCGAGGCTGTCATAATCGTACAAATATCCAGATTCTCATATGGGAGGTCGATGGTTGAGTACAAATCCGAAGGCAGAACAACGAGCTATGAAAGAACGCAATGATCTTTCCAATGGCCTTCTCATAGATACCTGTCAGCATATGAGATACGTACGGGAAAATTATTACTCAAGCTATAAGCTATCAGGAATTGTCATTGATTCGTTTGTCTATGCGGCTATCGGCTCGTGGAGATGGCTGAATTCAGGGGAATCAAGTAGCGCTTCATGGGGAGACTATGAAGATTCATTGTTATCGTATTACAACCGTGAATCACTAAATGGAGCATTGTCTTTTACGCTGAAAGCTCCGGGAAGCAGAGATTCGGTTAGCACATCAAAAAGCTTGGAATGCTTAGGCAAGGTGCTTAGAAAAATGGCGGAGTAATGAATCAAGTTTAGGAACAATCTATTTTCAAATAAGAACGTGTATTTTTACACGGCAAAAAGCAAATCGTGTAAAGATACACGTTTCTCATCTCAAATCGTGTATTTTTACACGATAACAGGGGGAAACGTGTAAGAATACACGGATTGCAACCGAATAAAAATAAAAATCCGGCCATCTGGTACCTTTGTGAGAGAGCACTAAATGGCCGGAAACCCTTTATTTCTGGGCACTTTTGGAAAAATGAAAGGACGCTGACATTGTATCAATATCAGCGTCCTTTGGTGGCACGAAACCCTTTTTTTGATACCTTGTGACTCTCGAAACACGGTCACTGTGACTTTTTTGAGCAACGACAGAAGGGCATCGTTCAAAATGTGACTTCCGCATAAGTCACTCAATTCATGTGACCATTTCGTGCGACGGTGTACAAGTCGATACAAACTTAACTGCTGAAGGTTCGAACTCTACCTGAGCGATAAAGCTTCACCGTAACTTTGATACATTCACTGTCAGGGTACAAAATAGGTTCATTTTGTTTTTACGCGATTCAACTATAGGCAGCGCATTCAATACGCTCGCCAGTAGGCTTGTTAGCCGTACCCTTCGGATCGACCCTGCTTGTATTTGGTGTTTTCACACTATTTGTCCACTTTGATTGTATCTGTTCATGTGCCGCCGGGAAGTCCTGAAAAGGACCTCCCGGCGAAAATTCTGTCCCATCACCAATCTAGCGAGAATTCATTGACCTCGGCGAACTCGGGGAAGTGGGAATTCTTATAGTCCAGCAGGCGGGCAGTGCAGTGTGTAGCCTCGTTCTCGATGGCGAGGTTCAGCAAGCTCGAAATCTGCGCTGCGGAGAACACAGACAGCGCCTGGTCGGTCAGCGCGACATCGTTGTCACGGGTGATATGCGAGGACAGGGCAGCCTTGTCCATCTCCAGCAACGTCGCGTTCATCTCCCGGTTGCCGGGTTTTGCATACAGGGATGCCTTTCCGAAGGTGATGGCTTTGGTATTTTCATCCACTGTATATTTCATCCTCAGGCAATTGCCAAACAGCATCGTGCCCTCGTTGCCATAACTCCACACCCCAGCTCGATGATTATACTCGCCACGCATCTCCTCAGCACGCATATCCACGCCCCGCTGCTTCAGAGCTTTCTTCACAGCGTTGCGCTCTTCATTAGTGAAGGTTACGCCACTGTAATGGTCGACTATATCATTTTTGTCCCAGCGAATAACCGGCTCCCAGACCTGCTCGAACAACTGCACGCTCCCGCGACTCGTCAGCCACTGTTGCCAAGATGTTATATCCGCGGGCTCCATCTCTAGCACATGTGCAACCCGAATCTTACCCAGCGGGACATAAGGATTATTATTACGTTCCTTCTTGACGTTATACTCGAACTTCCTAAACCGAATCTTGCGCCGTTTATTGATGGCCTCATTTATCGTATCTACAATAACTGCTATCTGCTCTTTATCCTGTACGTCAAGCTCTCTGTTAATCCAATTGCGTTTCAGCTCCTGGGTCCTGAACGGACCAGCTAACCTGGTCAGCTTGCCAGCAATCTGTTCACGAGAGCCATGAGTGATGATTTTCGAACACAACACTGCATCCAGCATCGCGGTAATTTCCTGCGTATCGAATTCACGCTCTGTATAGTTGTATAGGTTTTGCGAGGATCGTGTGACTTCAATGCTGTAGCCTGCTTGCTGTAAAACCTCTATATCTGTCTTGATGGTTGTACGGAACGTGTCTATTCCATACTCATCTTTTAGCAACTTACAGAGCTGCGCTGTGGAGAGCTTATGGTTCTCGTCCGTTTGCTCTCTCAGGATTCTGAGCAGATACAAAGGCCGCAGTTTCCCATCTATATCCATGTGTGCCTCCTGCTTGTTCTGCCATAATGATCAAGGTTTCCTGGTATGTGTCGGATGCTGGTCTTACTGGAAACCGATCTTCTTCGTTCCGGTGCTTGGCTTATTGAGATCGATTCCTTCATCCGTGAGGTAGTCGTCCACATCATCCACGATGATCACGCTGTCACCATTCTCGTCTTCCGTCCGAAGATTTTGATTCATGATGACCTGATCCAGAACGTTCCGTACAGTCCTCGCATTTGCGAAGTTCGGCCTGTTGCGGAAGTACTCCATGATGTCCAGCAGCCGATTCAAAGCTTCATCGTCTATGGAGTATCCCTTCTTTTCCAGGAAAGACTGCGCGATGAGGCCCAGTTCTTCTCTGGTGTAATCCGGGAATTCCAGCGTGAACTGAATTCTCGATTCAAGGCCCGGATTTGTGCTGATCATTTTGACCATTTCGTCCCTGTACCCAGCCAGTATAGTGCAGAACTGACCTCTGCGGTCTTCCATTTCTTTCAGAAGCACCGCTATGGCTTCCTCACCATAACTGGTAGCGCCACCATTGACAGTCGTTCCGCCTGCCAGGGAATAGGCCTCATCAATAAACAGTACGCCGCCCATCGCGTCATTGATCTTGGCCAGCGTCTTCGGCGCTGTTTCGCCGACATACTTGCCGATCAGGCCGTGCGCGTCTGTTTCGACCAGTTTAGCCTCGTCCAGAACACCAGCGTCGTAGAGAATCCGGGAAAGAATCCGCGCAACTTCCGTCTTGCCTGTTCCGGGATTTCCATAGAAGCACATGTGCAGATTGAAATCTGCCAGGCCCTGATTGCGTTTTGCGTATGCCTTGATTTTTCTGACCATGCGCTTTACAACGCTCAAGCCAATCAGCTGATCTAGTTCCTCTTCGCCGGTCAGGATTTTCTTGGCTGCTCCCGTGGAGGAGGTGGGAAGGTTGATCTTAGCGTCCTGGATATACTTGTTGACATCGACGATGCCGATTTCAGTATCCTCCGTGCCGGCGCAGCGCAGATTCTGGCACATGATCACCTGGTCCAGGATGTTCCGGATTTCTCGAGCGTTGGCGAAGTTCGGGTCCTTTCTTCTGACATCCGTGATATCGAGCATCCTGCTCAGCGCGGCTTCGCCGATCGTGTACTTGCGCTTCTTGAGCATCAGCATGGTGATTTCTTTCAGCTCTTCGCGCGAGTAATTGGGAAAGTCAAGGGTAAACTGGATTCTGGATTTCAGGCCAGGATTGACAGAGAGCATCTTCTGCATCTCGTTCCTGTAACCGGCAAAGATGACGCAGAATTCTCCCCGGTGATCTTCCATGGCTTTCACGAGCGTATCGATGGCTTCTCTGCCATAGTCGGTAATGCCGCCGGTATCGGCGTTATTGGCCAGCGCATAAGCCTCGTCGATAAACAACACGCCACCCATTGCTCTGGCGATCACGGATCTGGTCTTTTCCGCAGTAGCGCCAAAGTATTCACTCACAAGACCGCTGCGATCCACCTCAATGACTTTCTTGGTCGGGAGGATTTTGTTCTCGTAAAGAATACCGGCAACAAAACGTGCGACTTCTGTTTTGCCGCAGCCAGGATTACCCAGAAAGCACATATGGATATTCAAGGCATCACTACCCTTGTTCATCAGGGCATACGCCTTAATCTTCTTTATGCTTTCTTTGATCCCGCTGAGACCGATCAGCTCATTGAGTTGCTTCTCGCTCTCGCCGATTTTCAGCAAACCTTGTTTATTGATTCCCATCATGCCGAAGGAATCCAGTTCAATCATCTTGTCATATAGATCGAACAACTCTTCCTCTGTTTTACCGGAAAGGAAATCAAACGCCAGGATGGCCGAATCGACATCTGCATACCTTGCGGACAGTTTCTCAAGGACAATCCCTTTAAGCGTGTCATTGGTAGCCGTATTGCAGCCTCGGCAGCCTCTGTCATCGCTATGGCTGGCACATCTGTCCTGATGGCTCCCACGAGTCTCATGATGATCCACAATCCCATGACCGCTGCTTTCGGCAGCAAGGATGAGATGGAGAAGGCCATTGAGATGCTGGAGGAGGTCAAGGAGAGCATTATCAATGCCTACGAACTCCGGACCGGGCTTTCCCGCGCACGGATCTCACACCTGATGGACAGTGAGACATGGATGAATGCGAACCGCGCTATTGAGCTTGGTTTTGCAGACGGCATGCTTACGGACGAGAAGATCACGGCAGAAATGCCTGCCTTCGAATTCTCTGACCGGGCGGTGGAAATGGCCCTCATCAACAAGATTACCCAGAAAACCCGGCAGGAAAAGCCGATTCCCCGTGGCCGCTCCATCAACGAACTGATGGGACGGCTTTCTCTTTTGAAAAAATGACAGGAGGATGATCAGTATGACTATCACTGAACTGCGCAACAAGCGCGCCAAGACCTGGGAAGCGGCAAAGGCTTTCCTGGATTCCCACCGCAATGCTGACGGTTTCCTCTCCGCTGAGGATGACGCCACCTATACCAACATGGAGAATGAGATCACTGCTCTGGGCAATGAGATCAGCCGTCTGGAGCGGCTGGAAGCCATGGACCGCGAGATGTCCATGCCCACCAGCGCCCCGCTGACCGAAAAGCCTGCCGCCACGCAGAAGCTGGACGCGAAGGCTGGCCGTGCTTCCGATGCCTATAAGCAGGCATTCTGGAACCAGCTCCGCAGCAAGGGCGGCATGCGCCCCGAACTCCGCGATGCCCTGCAGGTGGGCGAGCTGGCTGAAGGCGGTTATCTGGTTCCGGACGAGTTTGAAAACACGCTGATCCAGGGGCTCACTGAGAACGGCATCGTCCGCGCCCACGCCCATGTGATCACCACTTCCAATGGTGTCCACAAGATCCCCGTTGTCGCTTCCCATGGCTCCGCTTCCTGGCTGGACGAGGAAGGCGATTATCCTGAGAGCGACGAGGCCTTTGGCCAGGTGCAGCTCGACGCCCATAAGGTCGGCACGCTCATCAAAGTGTCCGAGGAGCTACTGCAGGATTCCGCCTTCCAGCTGGAAAGCTACATCTCCACTGAATTCACCCGCCGCATCGGCGACAAGGAGGAAGAGGCTTTCCTGACCGGTGACGGCGACAGCAAGCCCACCGGCATCCTGCATGATACCCTGGGCGGCCAGGTCGGCGTGACCGCTGCGTCCGCCACCGCGATCACTGCGGACGAGCTGGTGGATCTGTATTACAGCCTCAAGGCTCCGTACCGTAAGAACGCCATCTGGATTCTCAACGATACCACTATCCGCCTGATCCGCAAGCTGAAGAGCGTGGAAGGCCAGTACCTCTGGCAGCCGGGCCTGAAGGATGGCGAGGTGAACACCATCCTGGGCCGTCCGTACTTTACTTCTCCGTTCATGCCCACTGCCGAGGCTGGAGCGAAGGCTATCCTGTTCGGTGACCTGAGCTACTACTGGATCGGCGACCGCCAGGGCATTGCCTTCCGCAGACTGAACGAGCTGTACGCCGGGAAGGGCCAGGTCGGTTTCATGGCCAGCAAGCGCCTGGATGGCCGCACCGTGCTGCCCGAGGCGATCCAGCTGCTCCAGATGAAGACTGCCTGAGAAAGGAGGCTGCCGCATGGCGCTCATAACGCTTGAGGATGCAAAGAACTACCTCCGGGTAGATACCGATGCCGACGACGCTCTGATCGGCAGCCTTCTCCTTTCCGCAGGGCGGCTGTGTGCAGACGTGGCCCGGCTGACCGAGGCTGAATGGTCCCAGGTAAACGGCGAACCCCATGAAGAAGACAGCGCGGAGACTGTTTCGCTCCGTGCTTCTCTTCGGGTGGCCGTATATTTCACGCTTGCCTTTCTGTATGAGCACCGCGAGGAAGCGGATCACCACGCATTGACGCTTACGCTGCGCTCTCTGCTTTTCTCTGTCAGGGAGGGACGCCCGTGAAAAAGAATCCGCTCTATCCCAGTAGGCTGCGCAGCCATGCTGAAATCCTGCGCCGCGCAGTAACCGTGGAGCATGGCATCAGCAAAGAACGCTGGGAAACCGTCTGTTCCTGCTGGTGTAGCGTTGAGCCGCTGTCCGGCAGGGAATTCTGGGAGGCTGCTGCAATCAACCGGGAAAACGAGGTGCGCTTCACCATCCGCTACCGGAAGGGCATATCCGCCGAGATGAGGATCAGGCTGGACGGGACGGTATACGACATCACTTCTATCCTCGACAGGAACAACCGCCATGAGGCGCTGGAGATACTGGCAAGGACGGTGACACCGGATGGCAAATGTCAGGATTGATGGATTAAAAGACCTGGGTACCCGTGTGAAAAACATGGGCAAGGACGCACGGGCAGCTGCCGGGCAGGCGCTCCGCAAAGGCGCGGAAATCATCCGTGAGGAAGCGCATGTCCGAGCGCCCCGTAGCGCCCATGGCCATCCTGCCACCCAGGGACGAACAGCAAAGCATCTGGCTGACCAGCTGACTACCAGCGTCTCCGCCAGCAAATATACCGCTGGCGTGACCGTTGTCGGCGGAGTGAACGGCCCCAGCTTTTACTGGAAATTCCTCGAATACGGCACCAAGCGCATCAAAGAACGCGCCTTCATCCGTGAGAGCGCCGAGGTGCGTGGCGATGAAGCGATGGAAACCGTGAAGCGGGAAATCGAGAACCGGCTGGGCATCAAGTGAGGTGACCATATTGGACGCATCGACCCTGGTGGACGAGCTGCTGGAAAGCGAAGAACTGACGGCGCTTCTTGCCACCGACCCTTATGGCAATCCCGCCATATACCAGATTCTTTCCCCGGAGGCGGAGGTGTTTCCCCGGCTGGCGGTGTTCGAGGCGGACCGTGAATACACCCGGTTCGCCGACGACCAGCCGCTTGAGGAAGAGATCACCTTCCGCATCGACATCTATGCCAGGGAGAACCTGCTGTATCCCATCAATGCGGCTCTGCACAGCGCCATGCGCCGGAACGGATACCAGCGGTACGGGCAGGTGCAGGACGATTACCTGCAGGACATGGACATTTATGTGAAGTCCGCGACATACACGATCAAAGAACAGCTCCCGTTTCCGTGGGAGTAAAGGAGGAAGACCATCATGGCTAACAATTCTACTGTCAAGGCGCAGCGGCAGTCGCTGCGCAATATCCACTACGCCATCCTGACCAGCGACACCCCGGAAGGCGCTGCCTATGAAACGCCCCAGCCGCTGGTAGGCGCTATCTCCGCCAGCATTTCTCCCACGACCAACCAGGAGAAACTGTGGGCGGACGACGGCGTTTTCGACATCGCCTCCCAGCTGGGCGACATCACTCTCGAGCTGGAACTGGCCGCGCTGCCCATGAAAGCGCAGGCGGTCCTGCTGGGCCACAAGTACGAGCACGGCGTCATGGTGCAGAACGCCAGCGATGAAGTGCCGTATGTGGCCATCGGTTTCATGAGCCAGCCCCAGCCCAACCAGTTCAGGTGCGTATGGCTGTACAAAGGCAAGTTCCAGCTGGTTGAGGACGAATACTCCACCAGCAACGATTCGCCCGCTTGGCGTCAGCCAAAGCTGACCGGCACCTTTGTCCAGCGTGACTATGATGGCAACTGGCAGATCTCCGCTGATACCGGCGATCCCGATTTTACCGGTGTGGACAGCTGGTTCGACGCTGTTTACGAAGCTCCTGCTGATGACGGAGAGGAGGATGGAAATTAATGGCGCTGCATGATATCCGGGAAGTACGTATTCCCATCGAACTGGATAAGCCCCGCACGCTGCTTTTCGACCTGAACGCCTTTGCGGAGCTGGAGGATAAATTTGGCTCCCTGGACCAGGCGTTCCAGAAGATGCAGGCGGGCTCCGTGAAGGCCACCCGCACGCTGCTGTGGGCAGGGCTTCTGCATGAAGATGAGAAGCTGACCGAACGGCAGGTCGGCGCGATGATCTCCCTCACTAATGTGGAAAAGATCATTGAGCAGATCACCGAGGCGCTGACCGCCGCGCTTCCGGAGGACACCGGTGCTGACGGGAATGCCGTGGCTCCCGACCCTCAGTAAAGGCGCTATGGGACTCATTTGATACGGCAGCATCTGGCGCACAGGAATCTGTGGACTGGGTGCTGCTGTATTACGTGGGGACCGTAGTGCTGAACATGAGCGAGACTGTCTTTTGGAAAAGCACACTGCGGAAACTGCATGCGGTGTTCAAGTGCCACTGTGAGCACATGCCGAAACCAACGAAAAAAGGATGAAGGAGGTGATTCCCCATGGCGTCCGGAACGTCCGACCTGATTGTCCGCCTGTCTCTTGATACAACCCAGTTTGAAGGCTCCCTGTCCAAGTTCGAAGGACAGATGACAAAGCTGCAGACTTCCTGCACCAACGCCACCACCGGGATCACCAACTTCAAACAGGTAACGGCTCAGCTTCAGACCTCTGCGCAGACCCTGACGGATAAGCTGGCTGCACAGAAGCAGAAGGTAGCCGATCTCGAGGCTGCCTATGAAAAGAGCAAAGCGGAAACCGGCGAGAATTCGGAGGAAACGAAAAAGCTGGCTGCCCAGCTGGAGCAGGCCAAGCAGAAGGTTTCCCAAACAGAGCAGGCGCTGAAGCTCGTCACTCAGCAGCTGAAGCTGTCCCAGAACGGCTTTTATCAGCTGGGCACACAGCTGGAGAACATCGGCGCGAAACTGGAGAACGTAGGCAAAAAGGTATCGCAGGTCGGGCAGCAGCTCACCACGAAGCTGACTACGCCCATTGTGGCGCTGGGCACGGTCTGCATCAAGACTTTTACGTCCTTTGATGATTCCCTGAAAACCGTGCAGGCGACCATGGGACTCGTCGCTGGTTCCTCGGAAGAAGCTGACCGGCAGATCGCCCTGCTCAACAGCACGGCGCAGGAGATGGGCCGGTCGACACGCTACTCTGCGTCTGAAGCCGCCCAGGCATTGAACTACCTGGCTTTGGCTGGATATGATGCGGACGAGGCGTGCGCAGCGCTGCCGCAGGTGCTGGCCCTGGCGCAGGCAGGCGGTCTGGATCTGGCATACGCATCCGATCTGGCTACTGACGCCATGGCGGCTCTCGGCCTGTCCATGGACCAGCTGGGAACCTTCTCCGACCAGATGGCTGTGACGGCGCAGAAGTCCAACACGTCCGTTGGCCAGCTGGGCGAAGCCATCCTGACCGTGGGCGGCACAGCTAAGAACCTGAAGGGTGGCACCGCTGAGCTCAATGCTGAATTGGGCATTCTGGCCAACCGTGGTATCAAGGGCGCTGAGGGTGGCACGCACCTGCGCAATGTCATCCTGTCGCTGACGAAACCTACGGACAAGGCCGCAGCCCAGTTGGAAGCGCTCGGCGTTTCTGTTTATGACAGCTCCGGCAACATGCGCTCCATGAACGATATCATGATGGACCTGAACCGATCAATGGACGGCATGACCGCCGAGCAGAAGCAGAACATCATCTCTACCATCTTCAACAAGACTGACCTGGCCGCTGTGACGGCATTGCTGGATGGATGCGGTACCGAGTTCGACGAGCTCATGGGTTACATCGAGGGCAGCGAAGGTGCGGCCCAGCAGATGGCCGACACTATGGAGAGCGGCCTCGGCGGTTCCTTCCGCACGCTGAAATCAGCAGTGGAGGGCCTTGCCATTTCCTTCGGCGAGCGGCTGGCTCCCATGGTCCAGAAGGCGGTCGAGAAGATCACCGCTATCATCAACTGGCTGACCAGCCTGGATGATAAGACCAAGGACACCATTATAAAGATCGCCGC
>CAMJPQ010000084.1 GCA_946407745.1 uncultured Clostridia bacterium | reverse complement strand
GTCCGCGTTGTCGGACACCCACAGCCGGAAGGATGCATCCGGGAAGTTCGCCGCGTCGACGGCGATCATGCCGGGGACGATCAGCTCCGTATCGGCGTCCACGCGCAGCACGTGCGTGCTGTCGAGCTTGTATTCCACATAGTCCGCGGCTGTGTTCCTCGTGCCGTGTTCAACACAGTCGAGCAGCTGCGGGCAGCCGCGAAGATCCAGGAGCTCCAGCTGTGTGCCGTAACAGTAGAGGCGGGTCAGGCCCGGCTGGCTGCCCAGGATCAGGCTGGTCATGGGGTTGTTATAGCACACCAGCTCCGTCATGCCGAGCTCGCTGACGTCCAGGGAGGTGAGGGCGTTTCCGTCGCAGTACAGGCTCGTGAGCTGTGTCAGGCCCTCCAGATTCAGTTCTTCCAGGGCGTTGTCGAAAACCTCGATGTGGGTCAGCTTCGTGTTGGCGCTCAGGTCGATGCCGGTCAGGCTCGGGGCACTATCCAGGATGAGGGTGGTCAGTTCGGTCAGGTATTCAATGCCCTGTACCGTTGAATAGTCCATATCTTCTGTGCAGATGTCGACAGCCGCCGCGATCTCTGAGGCGGTCAGATAACCGCCTTCATTCGTATCAAAGTTGTCTGCAATCATATTCCGGAAGGCGTCATCCGGGAAGAAATCTGCCGTGAGAGGGATGGCGCCGTCCTCCGCCTTCCAGCGGGCCACCAGCGTCACATTCTCGTTCAGCGTGATGACCGTGCCCGGCACGCCCAGGCTCCAGCGGTCGAACACCATGTCCGGCGGCGCGGTATAGTCACAGGGCGGGAGTACGTACGCGGTTCCAGGAATGATTCCCGTGATCGCCCTCATGTTGCCGCTGCCGCCGCCTTTTTCAAAGAACACGGCCACTGTCCTGGGGTGGACGGAAATGATCAGGAATGGGCAGCCGCGCGGCGGACAGCATGGCTTCCCTGATTGTCACGCCTGTTCATCGCCTTTCTTATTCCTCGCTTCGGCGAGGAGATCCAGATACAGTATACCCTCCACTGCCCGTGCCCGCGCTGGAACGGGAAGACTGCCCAGATCCGGCAGGGACTCCGTTTCCGTCGCCAACACGAGCGCTTTGCCCTGCCATGAGACCATCAGAGAGGAGACTTTGCCCATCCACTGCTCGGCCACTGCCTCGAAGGCGTCGTAGAGAGCAATCACCGTGGCGGCAGACAGGTCCTGCTCCTCCTCCGGCTGCTGCGCGCTGGTCTGCAGCCCGGCCAGGGATAGGTAAATAGCGGACTCCCTCAGCGCCTGGAACAGCGCATGGGTGGTCAGGCTGTTCCGCTCCGCCGCGAGCAGCAGCAGATTTGTTTTCCGCTTGACATAGGCGTTCAGCACCGATACCTGTGCCAGCTGCGCCTTGAAAGTCGGCGTGTCTGGGCTCATTTGCCCCAGCAGCCCTTCAATGCGCTGCTGGCAGGGATAGAGGATTTCGGCAATCTCATGATAGATGCGGTGCCGGGACTGCAGCCAGGCGTCCTTCTCCCGCTGTTCCGTTTCCGCCTGAATCAGGCTGTTTTCCGATTCGATGAGCTCATTGGCCTCTTCCAGGCGCTCCTGTGCCCGGTGCACCTCAGTTTCATCCTCTGCCCAGAAAGCGTACCCGCCGCGGACAGCCTGGCCGGAGAGCTTCAAATTAGGCGTCAGCCATACAGGGGAGGTGAGGGCTGCCCGGAGCTGCGTCACCCCGGCCGCAAGCTCGCAACCAGAGCGGTATACGGGACGCAGCGCTTCGTCCGTCACCAGCGCCGGCGTCTGCAGCACGGCGAAAATGTCCGCGTAGCCAGCGTTGTGCGGTATCAGGTGATAACGGATGCAGACCTCCAGCACGCCCAGCATGCCGAACATGTGAAGATCCGGAGTGTTGTACATGCGCGGAAGCGTGGTCCCATTAAAGAACCTGATATACAGCGCAAGCATGACGAACCACAGGCCCACAACGGCAGTCAGGTACGGGAGCGCTTTCCGGGCCTGCAGTCTCGTCTTTTGAAAGAGAAGCAGAAGCCCCGTGCCAAGGCTCAGTAGCGCCCACGCGTAGAGCGCGAAGAAAATAGGCCCATGCACGTAGGTGCCGGTTGACATAGCAAAGACGGCCGGATCGATTTTTGGCCGGTACACCCAGAAGTGCAGATCGTTGGTCAGGGCGATCAGGGAGAGCAGGGCCGGCGGGATCAGCAGCAGCGCCTCATCCCAGCGCCTGGGCCGGTTTCCCCGGCGTATGCGCAGACAGGTCATCAGGAAGAACGAGGGGATGAGGGTCATGGAGGTGAAATATAGGTAGTTCAGGGAGCGTACCGTCACCGGTTCCGTCGCGAAGCGATATGAGAACACCCGCAGCAGCTGATATAAAAGCAACAGCAGGGCCGCGCCGACCATCCAGTTTTTCGCTCGGGATGGCAGGAGCCTTGCGCGGACAGACTGGGACCAGTACAGCAGCAGGCCGACATAGATCAGATAGTTGCAGCCGGTGCACGCTGCCTCCAGCACCGCAATCCCGGAGCGGGACAGCAAGTTCGCCACACCCGCCAGCAGGAGGAAAACGATGAAATGGCAGGTGCGGCGTACGGTCGTGCTATCACCCATCGCTTTCACCTCCTGCAAGAATGAGCGCATTCTGTTTGGTCACAAAACATGCGGCGGCGTACCACCCAATTAATCTTCATTGTTCAGGGTATTTCGCCGCAAATGTGGGGCTCTCCTGCCTGTGTGCTAACACTCAGGGCGCGGGCGGATACGCGGGAGTGCCTTTGTGACCAGAAGCAAGCGTTTCAGTCTTTATTCTCATAGGCAGCCTCATGATCATATTCGCCATATTCGCATCCGATGTGGGTAGCCTCGATTTCATCCATCAGAAGCAACCGGCCATCCTGACGGTCATACAGTTTTATGGTGCCCCAGCCGTTGCCGCCGTTCCACAGGCGGTTGTGACGCCAGCTGCCATCCGGCGCTTCATAGTTGATCAGCAGCATGTCCTTCTTCAGGCAGTGCACCTCCGTCTCCATAGCGGCGTGGATGTTCTCCTGCCGCACATGCCAGACGACCTCATCCTCATGTTCATCAAAGGAGAATGTGGTTTTTACCATCAGGTGGAGCTTGGAAAAGTTGAAATCATACTCCTTGCCCTCGTAATAGAACGCGCCCAGCAGACGCCGATCCAACGGAACAAAGTAGATCTTTGGCCGGCCTCCGCCGATGTCGAACACACTGTTTCGGAGCTGCTGTCCCGTCTTCCGGCTGGTCAGGCAGTTGGAGGACAGCCATACCCAGGGCGTAGTGAAATCCCGGCCCCAGTTCTTGTCGGCATAGCCGCAGGACTTATCCGGCGTGACGATATACTGCCTGCCATTGAACGTTACTGTTCCGCTGTAAGCGCTCTTCATGCCCTCAGCGTGCCAGTACATAGCGAAGGCCTCTGCGTCCCGCAAAGGCTTGCTTGCCCCATAGCCCACGTTGAAGGCGATTTGCTTGTCGACAGTCAGGTCCCAGGCCATTTTACCCGCATCACACATCCATTCCGGGTGGGCTGCAGCCTCCTCCGGGGAGATGGCTACGCTGCCCCTGAGCGCTGTCTCGCAGGCCATGCAATCCGCTGCTTCGATGCGGTACGGCGCATCCCCATGCAGGGAAACATCCTTCCAGGCAAAGAAGCGGTGAAGCTGGCAGGCGTTCTCGCCCCAGGCGCCAGCCTTGACCATCAGGTAGGACGGTTTCTTTCCAGCAAACTTGTTCTCAGGGAGCTGCCCCAGGACGGGCTGATCCTTTGCCAGCGCCGGGTTGCAGAGAAAGAACTCAATGAAGAACGGCTTATCCACGCCGGTCGCTGCGTCCTGTGCGGTAAAGGAATGCCACCACCAGTCATAGCCATGGAGGGCCAAGGGACCACGCAGCATGCAGGCGTCCCGGGTGATATCATGATGGTTAAACATGGAATCAGGTGCGCTTCCTCTCTTTCATCTCTGATGATGCTTTTCTATAGGCTTCACAGCACCAGCCTGCGATCCTTTGGATCAGTTCCGCGGGCAGTTCAGCGTCGTATGGAAAACGGATGGTCCCCTTGCTGACATCGTAATCCTTCAGCTCATCAGCAAAATGGGCGACTGCTTCATCGCCCGGGTACAGGCCAAGGTGCTTTTTCGAGGCTGCAAAATGAATCAGGTTCTTACCCTTCCAGTAGGTGGGCATTGACCAGGAAATCCGTTCTTCCGCGTCCGGTATGGCTGTACGAATCAGGTTCCTGACTTCTTTCAGCCTGGGCTGGAGCACCTCGTCCTGCGCGGCAATGTACTCATCAATATCCCTCGGCTTCACACAGTAATGATCCTGATCCTGTCTGCTGAATTCACGTCCGCATTTCGGGCACTTCCACATAGCCGGCTCACCTCAAAATCCTGTCCATCGGCTTTCCTTTTGCCAGCTCGTCCACCAGTTTGTCCAGCCAGCGGATCTTCTGCATCAGCGGGTCTTCGATCTCTTCTACTTTCACGCCGCAAACGCTTCCTGTGATCAAGCTGGCTCTCGGATTCATTCTGGGCGCATGTTCAAAGAATTCCGCATAGGTCACATCCGGGTCGACTGATGCCATATCATATCCCGTGAGCCAGACTGTCACCTGATTGACCTCAGCCCTGCCGCGGCCCTTCCGCTCTGCTTTCTGTACAAGCAGCGGATACACTTCGGACACCTTCATTTCGAAGATCGTTTTTCTTGACATGATGATTTCCCTTCTGATCAGCGTTTCCCGGACGAAAACGCTGCTGCTTCCCGAATCCATCTCAACAGCTCTTCATCCACTTCTCCGATGGAGCCGATCATGACGTGATGCGTCCAGCGCCCAGGATACGGTTCCACCGCCGCATCAATGCGGGGTGAAGCGACCTGCCAGCGCAGACCGAAGGTCACGGTCAGGAAGGCCGCCGGGCGTTCGCTTGCCCCTCGGACGGGCGTGAAGGATACAGCCGCAAACATGTGCTTTGTGAAGAAAGAAATCTGTGCTTTCCTGACCTCGATCCGGGCTTCCGGAACCTCTGCCAGTATCCTTTCTTTCAGCTTTTCGTACAGGGGCAGCGCGGCGGAATGACCATCGAAGAATAGCATTTCATCCGGCGTCATGGCTTTTCACCCCCGGCTGAAGTGATTACAACATGGACGGAGTCTCCGTCTCCTTTGCCGAGGCGGTTCCGGATTGCCTTCAGGATGCCAATCACATAGCAGATGCTTCCGTCTGCGTTTTTCACTCCCATATTGACGATGCTTCCGTCATAAGGAATACCGTCAAACTCCGCATGCACCTTCAGCCGCCTTTTGCCAAACTCTGCACGGAGATCGAAGGGAAAGGCGACGTACGCGCCGCCGCTCTCAGAATCAACATGGATCACGGCATCAAATTCGTATTGTTTCATCGTATTTCTCTCTGCCTGTCCGGAATTTCTGCTTTAGGTGCCTGCTTCGATGAAAGCGGATACCATCAGACTGTCCACCATGCCATGATGAGGCAGGCCGGCTGCCACTTGATCGATCATTATGATCTGATACACGGCAAAGGTATAAACAGACAATTACACAGTATGCCTCTTTCTTTTAACGATTATAGCTCCCTGGCCCAACAAGCCGGCTGCGGCTCCGATTACCCACCAGATGAGCGGCGCGACGTCCCCAGTATGGGGCACCTGCTTTACGGTCAGGGTGGCGGCACAAGTGACCACGCTGTAGCCTGAAGCGTCGGTCACGATGAGGCGGTACTGGTTACCGCTCATGTCCTGGGTCACGGCGTCCAGGCTCAGGGTGTCGCCGCTTTCGCCGGGCAGATCCTCCCATTGCCCCTTGGGTGTTTTCACCTGCCACTTGTATTTATACGGCGCGCGACCGCCGATCACGGCGGCGTGGAAGGCGGTAGGGGAGCCCGGGGGGACGTTCACATCGTCCGGCTGGGTCAGGAAGGATAGCATATCCGTTTCCAGAAGGATCACGGCACTGTTGTCCACATCTCCCACTTCCCTGTAATTCTTGCCATTGATTTTCACCGTGACCTTGCTGGCACTGCGACCATCGGTGAGCAGGGAGAGGGGCAGATCGAAATTCCAGGTTTCCTTATCACTGACCTCATCGGGCAGGGTGTAGCGGAACACAGGCTTGGTTTCCTCGTCCAGGAATGCTTCCATCACCACCGCATTCGCACTGCGGCGGTCACTTCCGATATAAGCCCAATTGGTCACGGTCAGGGTCACCATGGGTTCGCCGTCGTTATCCCACCGATCGGCCTGGATGCTCAGGTCCTGGGCTCTGGTATCCAGCTGGATGCGGTCAAAGGTCACGTCTGTTTTGTACATGGAGAAATCTTCTTCTGTTTCCTCCACACCGTTTCTGATGGCGAAGGACTGCATAACGCCGCTGTTCTCTCTCCGCACCGTACCGTCCTTGCCGATGGAGACAACACCGTCAAAGGGCGTTGCCGCGTTCTGCTCCGTTCCGGTGGGCTGATGGCCGCTCACGCTTGTCTGGAAGGATGTGCTGTTGGATACGTAATACCGGTCCACCTCCAGATAAATGTTCTGATCGCCCTCCCAGTTCTGAGGAATGAGCAGAGATATATTGAAGGCTTTGAAGGTGCCCGGCATCAGCAGATCAGGCTTCATTAAATCTGTGCTCTCATTGATGACCTTGGGGCCGACGGACCAATACTTCTTTCTGCTTCCGTACCGGTATTCTGCCCCGTCCACGTTCAGGGAGCTGTTTTCCATCCTGGCTACAGATTCGCCGTACCGCTGTTCTGTTCCGCCGGTCAGTCCTTTATTCAGGGTAACAGAGTTATTAGAGGGATTCAGAATATCCAGGTGGATGGTTTCGAAGGATTCCGCCGGCTTTCCCCCCGCCTCATGGTAAGCTACCAGGTCGAAGCCCGTCAGGGGGAGGTTGCCATTGTTGAACACAGTCAAAAGCATGTCGTCATAGCTGCCCGGATTGGCTAAGGTGTCCGTCAGCACGTTCCCGACCATTTTCAGCCCCGGCACCAATTGGAAATTGAAGCGGAACAGGCGCTTTTCCCAGTTCTTTTGCTGCACGAAATAATAGCCTTCGTTGTTGCCTGCCAGGAAAATGTCTTCCGGGGAGGTGTCCGCGGGGGTTTTTATTGTGGCAATCACAAAAGGCTCGCTGAACGCGTCCGTTGTATTATCATACCATAGGGCGCGGATCCTGAACAGGTTTTCGCTGCCGTCCTCCGTCTGGCCTGCCGTTTCCGTCCAGTACATGCATTCTCTGCCGTATAGCGTCGTCCAATGCAGATCGGTTCGGGGCATGTCCAGATCATAATCCCGGAGGTTCCAGTAATAGTACCCATATTGAGGATACTCTTCCGTGATCTGGCAGCCCATCAGCCGGTAGCTCGTTTCATCCTTCGTCTGCTGGAGGAAAAAGATGTATGGATTACTGGCAGAGGGATCCCGGGTCACCATGGAAGCCACGCCGTCAGCAATGGTGATTCCGTGCCGTGTGATCATCCCCGGGAAATAGCCCACGGCATTAGCTTCATTGTAACCATATACCAGATTGTATACGTCAGACGTGGAGATTTTGTTCTCTGCCAGGTAAAAGCGAAGGAAACTATCATCATCCCGCTGAAAATACTGATAATCGCCATACCGTTTGCTTGTCATGTATCCGTCCAAGCTTTCAATGGGCATTGCCTTGTTATCCGCGGCCCGCTCAAGCCGTTTGGCGTAGGAGTACTGAGCATACACCACGTCGCCGAAGGCATAGCCGGTTTTTCGCCCCATGTTTTCCACACCCTGGGCATTGGTGACAACGGAATACTGGTACAGCAGGGCCGAATCATCGCCATACCGCTTGCGAAGCATGCCCGCGATGCGCGGCTGACCGCAGGGATCATGGTTTGCCCTTTCCTCCAGCGGATAGCACATGGCCAGGTAATTGTTTGTTTCTTTTTCCTGGGGCACAATCACATGCCGAAGACTCGTGCCGTCATAGCAATAGCAGCTCACGTATGCCCAGGTCTTGTCAGGAACCTTGACGGTGTGCTTGCTGCCGTCCTCCAATTCTTCGGTTTCTTCATGGTAATCCTTCGCCAGGATGCACACGGTAAACAGCACGTCGCTCAGCGTCAAGTATCCATATCTTTCCACATATGTAGTAATACTCTGAGAGGATACGTCCGCTACCCAGCAGTCGAAATCAATCACGTCGTATCCGTCCTGCGGCGTATAATGATCCTGAAGCTCCCCTGACTGACCATTCTGGCAAATCAGTGGCTGATATATCCTATCCTGCCAGGGCTCGCCTTTGTAATGAGCGGCGCTGACCGGCACACCCACCAGGACCGGGCGGTTATATGCTTTTCCATCATAGGGGGTATAGTTTTGATCAATGTACAGCAGAATGGGGACAGGCGCCGATGGATCATCGTCAGTGATATGTATATGGGCGGCATTGCTGCCAGCCCTCCGCAAATTGACGACGATTGCCTTGCCGATGTGGGTGTTCTTTGTGTCAATCAATGTGCCCTGAATGGCCAGATCATTGTTCCCGGTATCCACTTGGCTGCCGCCCTCCTGAGGCGCGTCTTCCTCTGCGGCCTGGGCGGATGCAAGGAGGAAAGCGATAAAGCGCTGCACAGGATTGGCTGGTCCATGATCGCTGACCCGTTTCCGCTCTGGATACAGCATAAACTTGACAGGGGGATCGAGAATGGCATAGGTGCTCTTTGTCCAGAGGATCTCCAGGATCACGTTCACCGAACCGCCGGCATATATTTCAAAGGTCTTTTGCGAGTCCGTGCGGCCGGCAAGATCAATGCTGCCTGTTTTTTCAAACTCATCGATGATCTGATCCAGCTCAAGGTTTGCTCCTGCCCGGAACACGAATTCAAGAAAGCCTACGCCCCGGACGGACACGCTGAGAACGCCTTTTAACCCCAGGCAGGCCTCCACGCCGATTTCGATGCGGAGGATGATATTGAGCGCGCCTCTTGCGTACTCGAATTTTTTGAATTCCGGGAAGGCTGCGCCGGAGGGCCAATAGGTGTCGACCATAATGGCGACTTCCGGGAAGATAGTAAACGTGGCGGACACGAACGCACCCAGTGAAGCCAGTGGCCATAGCAGCGTATAGCTGCCCTTCAGAGTGCCGGTAAAGCCCGCACCGCCCTTGCCGAAGATGCGCCCGTTATCATAGTCATCCTCGGAATACTGTACCTGCACAAAGGCAAAGAAACTGATATCGAATGAAATCGCGCCCAGGAAAAATGGCCTCCATTTGCTGCGCCCTGCCCAGTCACCGCCGTTTTTGGCCTTGTTCTCTGCCATGTAGCCTTTGCCCTTGGCTTCCTTCGCGGCTTTGTCCAGCGCTTTCTGATCCTTCGTTTTCCAGTCCTGTGTCATTCCTTTGGTCAGATCGCCCAGGACTGTGGTGCCCAGGGTCAGTGCGCCGCTGCCATTGATATCAAAGTAACCGCGCAGCTGGTATTTATCCGCCAGGGGTAGATTGAGGCTGATAGTCAAGCCGCCAAATGGCTTCACCCAGCCGTCGGGCAGCTTGATCTGGAAGCCGGGCGTCATAACAAACTTGGTGTTGGGGTCGCCCAGGGGCTTTTTGAGGGTGCTGGCTTTCAGTTCCAGCTGTGCCTGGTATATCTCTTTTTGCCCACTATGGGTGATCTCAGCGTACAGCTTGCCCTCTGCCGGGGCTTTCATGAGCCATTGCCCCTCGAAGACGAAACTCTGCTCACCCTTTTTTCCGTTTGCTTCGCCCACGGCCAGCGAATTGCTGCCGTTCTTGTCGGTGAAGTAGACCTTCAAATGATAATCATCGGGACTGGACACTTTGAGGGAGATGGGCTGCCTGGAGTCGTTCAACGGGCTGGTGATCACGGCATAGGTGGATGCCTGCATGTCATGGCCCCAGAACGACCAGGACACTAGATAGGGCCTGCCGTCGTCCTTTTTCACAGGAATGTTTACCGCTTTGCCCTTTTTGAGCCATACGCCGGGGGCTTCCAGCCTGCGGTAGCCGTTGGCACTGACCTTCACGTTCAGCATCGTTTCTCCGTCCGCGTCGTTCTGGAAATTGCGAATGGGAAAGATCACACTACCCGTATGGTCCGTTGTTTGCACATATTCCTTTTTACCGGCTTCACCGACGGCGATGGAAACGCCGGAAACCTTTGTACTGCCATCCACCACGGTGAGGCCAAAGTTCTTATCGTCTAGAATTTTGACGGTCATTTTCTGGTCGCTGTCCGCCAAAGCGCTGCTGATGGGCGAGAGCCGGGCCAGGCGGGTCATCACCGTTTGATCCGGGGCCACCCGTACCGCGCTGGCGGAAACGGTCATGGAGCGGGCGGCGCGCCCGTCCTGGCTGCGCATGGAATCCATTGTCTCCATGAGCCAGTATACGCTTTCTTCACGAGAAGCGCCCGGATTGGGTATATTGAGCAGCCGGTCATAATGCGTATAAAGCCTGTCCCAATCCGTCGTACGCTCTACGGCTTCTTCCATTAGCTGCTTTAATTCTTTCCACTTGGAACGCAGCTCAAAGGCATAAATCACCTGATCCCTTTCGGACATGCTCTCTTCGCCCTGGAAGACGTCCGCTAAGTTGTAAATTTCGCCGGCCACGATGGGCAGCCGCTCGGCAAAATAGTTTACCTCATCCTGCCATTCCTTGGCCGTGCTGTATTCTGAATACAGCATGTCGATGCCGCCGCCACAGCTCTTTTTCAGCGTTTCATACTCCAGTGGATGGTTTTCCTTGATGTCATACAGCGCCACATCATAGTTTTCAAAGCTGTCCAGGATGTAATTCAACTGATTGTTCTGAAAATCGTTGATCCAGCCTGTCAGCTGCAACGCGGTCATGCTGTAGTCGGGGGCCATGCCGCTGTGGTAGCCCGGCGCGTCCTCTGTCAGGCCGGTGACGGCCAGCGCGGCGGCAAGCTCCTGACCGGTTGGGAGAGGATTCAGCGCTTCCGCCAGTACGGAAAGCGGCATGGACAGCCACAGGAAAATGCAGGCCAGCAGGAGGGAAAGACATTTTTTCATCGGCGTGCCTCCCTAAATGGAATCTGGTAATAGCGGTGCATGGATCAATATGCCGGACGGCAATGTGGTCAGAGCATACTCGGACCTTCAAAAGATCAACGGAGAGCAGGTAAAACAACTGTTTCCTGCCTGTTTTGTATGGTTCTGCATGCAGTGGTAGAAGCTTGTTGGCAGTACATGCCGCCATCTCCTTTAAAACAGCAGCAGTGGTTTTGATGCATCTCACTTTTTGTTGAGCCGATGCTCCCTGAAATCATACCATATTCCCGCGACCTTTTCCATCAAAACATATAAACTACTCAAACTTCCCACATGCATAATGTGGATCGGACCAAGAAAACTCTATAGGGGC
>CAMJPQ010000083.1 GCA_946407745.1 uncultured Clostridia bacterium | reverse complement strand
GGTCTTTTCCCAGGGCATCATGCTGGCGTTGCTGCCGAAATGCCCGTAGCAGGACACCTTGGAAAAGCAGGGAGAGGTCAGGTGAAAGCGCCGAATGATGGCGGTGGGGCGGCAATCTGCCTGGTTCATGACAGCTTGATAAATCCGATGCTCCGGGATTGTGGCGGTGTCAAATGTGTCGATGCGAACGGACATGGGTTCCGCTAACCCGATGGCATAACTAAGCTGCACTTCGCACTTTTCCGCCCAGCCTGCTGACACGATGTTCTTGGCGATGTACCGAGCCATGTACGCACCGGAGCGATCTACTTTGGAAGCGTCCTTGCCGCTGAAAGCGCCGCCCCCATGCCGGGCATAGCCGCCATAAGTGTCCACAATGATTTTCCGGCCCGTCAATCCACTGTCACCTGCCGGACCGCCCACCACGAAACGGCCAGTAGGGTTGATGTAATACTGGGTGTTATCGTCCAGCATCCGGCAAGACAGCCAAGAGCATACTCGTGAGCTGCGGTGCGCGCCTGGCGGTCTTCGATATTCAGGAGCTGCGGGACATCACGGCCTATGACGAACTCCACCTGGACACCATCGGGGACAAACGGACCGCACTGTTCCTGATCATGTCGGACACGGACGCCAGCTTCAACTTTCTGATCAGCATGGCCTACAGCCAGATGTTCAATCTGTTCTGCGAGAAAGCGGATGACGTGTACGGCGGAAGGCTTCCAGTGCATGTGCGGTGCCTGATCGATGAGTTCGCCAATATCGGGCAGATCCCGAATTTTGAAAAGCTCATCGCCACCATCCGGAGCCGGGAGATCTCCGCCTGCATTGTGCTGCAGGCCCAGTCCCAGCTGAAGGCCATCTACAAGGACAATGCGGACACCATCGTGGGCAACTGCGACACGCTGTTGTTCCTGGGCGGCAAGGAAAAGACCACCCTGAAGGAGATGGAGGAGCTGCTGGGCAAGGAGACAATCGACACGTTCAATACCGGTGAGAACCGGGGCCGGGAGGTCTCCCACAGTCTGACCTATCAGAAGCTCGGCAAGAGCCTGATGTCCATGGACGAACTGGCCGTGATGGACGGCGGCAAATGCATTCTGCAGCTGCGCGGCGTCCGGCCCTTTCTTTCGGACAAGTACGACATCACGGCGCATCCCAACTACCGGTATCTTTCCGATTCCGATCCGAGAAATGCGTTCAACATCGAAATGTTTCTGCATCAACAGATGAAACTCCGTCTGGAAGAAGAATACCAGGTCATGGAAATGGATGTGACAGAAGAGGATGAAGAGGCCTTTCTGGAGGATATGACCGACGAGTCACAGTGGCTGATGGATGGGTATGACACGCTCCTCTGATGGTCTCACTGACAACTGAATACACAAAACAGCCTGTCGTGGCAGTGAAGAGCGCTGCCAGTCCGAACAGGCATTCACTCAGGGCTGCCGGAAACGGCAGCCCTTTCACATGCAAGGAGGTATGTGTACTGCTTCCTTCTTGTCAGTTTTTTGTCCACCATAGCCGAACTTTTCGTGAAGAAACAAAAACTGCGGCTCGCAGCGGGCCGCAGTTTTTGCATGCAATGGTGTGTCGATCAGAACTTGGCGATCTGCTCGGGGGTCATGGAGGTGACGGTGGCTACTGCCAGCTTGACCGTCTCCTCGAAATCATAACCGGAGGTGATGCAGTTCATGGAGTGAATGTAGCGGGTGGGCACACCGGCTACGACCACAGGGGTGCCGTCAAGGGCGGTGTTGATGATGGCGCCATTGTTGCCGCCGCCCTCTCGCACGGAGGCCTGCGCGGCAATGCCCTTCTCAGCGGCCAGGTCCAGCACATAGCGCTGGTAACGGGGGCTGCAGATGACGGACACGTCCATGAAGCGGAGCATGGGGCCCTTCTTCAGCGCGGTCTGGATGGCATAGGGCTCGGTGAAGGTATCGTCGGCGGGGCAGCCCTCAAACACGAAGGCGATGCTGGGGTTGGCATGCTTCACAGACACCTTGCAGCCGCGCTCGCCAACCTCCTCCTGGGAGGACAGCACGCCGATGACGTCGCAGGGCAGATCCATGCCTTCCAGGCGGCGCAGCGTCTCGATCACGGCAGCGCAGCCGATGCGGCAGTCAAAGCCCTTGCCGAACATCACATCGTTTTCGGCGTCGTAGCGGCACTTGGTGGCGGGAACGCCGGGCTCACCGATGCGGATGTGGAACCTGTTCACGGCCTCCTCGGCAGAGGTGGCGCCGATGTCGATCACCATGCTGGAGATCTCCGGCACGCCGCCCTTGGCGCGCTCGGACTCGCTCATGAAGTGAACGGGCTTGGCTGCAATGACGCCGGGAATGTACTCGCCCAGGGCGTTGCGCACCAGCACGTCAGCTGAGGACATGGCGATGTTTGCAAATCGGCCCAGGGTCACGAAGCGCAGTGTTCCGTTGGGTTTGATGGAGTGGATCATGAAGCCGACTTCATCGCTGTGGGCATCCAGCATGATCACAGGTTTGTTGCCGGTGTTCTCCTTGCGGTGGATGTACAGGTTGCGCATGTGGTCCTCTTCGATGGTACCAAGGCCCTCGGCCCACTTGCGGGCGACGGTCAGCACGTCGTCTTCAAAGCCGGAGGGGCCGAAGGCGTCTGCCAGCTCCATAATCATCTGTATGTTTTTCTCGGAAGTTACCATGGTATTGATCCTCCTGTATGATAAAAATGTTGGGAAAACGTGGTTCTTCAATCAAATGAGGTTCAACGCTGCGGCGCAGTAGCCTTTTTAAGGGGCTTTTTCGCAAAAACCGGGCGACTGACTTTAGAAATCAGCCTCCCGTTTATGGTGTTTCACTTGATCATGTGGCAGGCCACAAAGTGACCGGGCTCCACCTCGCGCAGCGGCGGCACTTCCTTGCGGCACTGTTCGGTGCAATACTTGCAGCGGGTGCAGAAGCGGCAGTTGTTGGGCAGGTTGATGGGGCTGGACACGCTGCCCTCCAGCACGATACGGCTGCGCTCACGCTCCACTTTGGGGTCCGGGAGAGGGATTGCACTCAGCAGGGCCTGGGTGTAGGGATGCAGCGGCTTATCAAACAGCTCCTGGCTGGTGGCCAGCTCGACCATGTTGCCCAGATACATCACGCCGATGCGGTCGGAAATGTACTTGACCATGGAAAGGTCATGGGCGATGAACAGATAGGTCAGGTTGCGGGTCTTCTGCAGGTTTTTCAGCAGATTGACCACCTGGGCCTGGATGGAAACGTCCAGGGCGGAGATGGGCTCGTCTGCAATCACGAAGTCCGGATTGACGGACAGAGCGCGAGCGATACCCACGCGCTGGCTCTGGCCGCCGGAAAACTCGTGCGGATAGCGGTTGGCATGGCCCTCGTTCAGACCGACGGCTTCAAGCAGCTGGATGACCATCTTCGTGCGCTCGGCGTTGTTCTTGGCCAGGTGATGGTTATCAATACCCTCGGCAACGATGTCCATCACCTTCATGCGGGGGTTCAGGGATGTGTAGGGATCCTGGAAGATCATCTGCATGCGCTGGGACAGCTCGGCACGCTCGGCGGCGGACTTGTAGTCCTTCATATCCTTGCCGTCAAACTCAACGCTGCCCTTGGTGCAGTCGTACAGGCCGATAATGGTGCGGCCCAGCGTGGACTTGCCGCAGCCAGATTCGCCCACCAGGCCAAAGGTCTCGCCGCGGCGGATGGCGAAGGAGACACCGTCCACGGCCTTGAGCACCTGATCCTTGCCCAGCACGAAGTGACGGGCAAGGTCCTTGACAACGACCAGATTATCCTGTTGTGCCATGATTACTTTGCCCCCTTTACGCGTTCGTCATAGAGCCAGCAGGTGGCCTTGTGTTTTTCGGAGAAGCTGTGGGTCTTGGGCGGATACAGCTTGCATACCTTCAGGCACTCATTGCAGCGGGGTGCGAAGGGACAGCCGACCGGCGGCTTCACCAGATCCGGCGGAGAGCCGGGAATGGAGTACAGATCCTGATCCTCGGAATGAAGATTGGGAATAGACTCCATCAGACCCTTGGTATAGGGGTGCTTCATGTCGTAGAAAACCTCGTCCAGGTCACCAACCTCGGCAAACTTGCCGCCGTACATGACCAGCACGCGGTCAGCCACGGAGGCCACAACGCCCAGGTTGTGGGTGATGATGATGATGGAGGTGTTGATCTTCTTTTGAAGCTCCTTCATCAGATCCAGAATCTGTGCCTGAATGGTCACGTCCAAAGCGGTCGTGGGCTCATCCGCAATCAGGATCTTGGGTTCGCAGGCCAGAGCGATGGAGATCATCACGCGCTGACGCATGCCGCCGGAAAACTGATGAGGATACTGGTCGAAGCGCTCGGTAGGGTTCGGGATGCCGACCATGCCCAGTAGCTCGATGGCGCGCTCCTTGCGCTGCTCCTTGGTCATGCCGGGCTTGTGCAGCATCAGCATCTCGGTGATCTGCTTGCCGACGGTCATGGTGGGATTCAGCGAGGTCAGCGGATCCTGAAAGATCATGGAGATCTCGGCGCCGCGCACATCGCGCATCTGCTTTTCGGTGTAATGGGTAATGTCCTTGCCGCCGAGCAGTACGGTTCCGCTGTCGATTCGCCCGCCGATGGGCAAAAGCCCCATGATGGCCTTGTTGGTGATGGATTTGCCGGAACCGGACTCGCCCACGATAGCCAGCGTCTCGCCCTCGTACAGGTCAAAGCTGACGCCGCGCACTGCCTGGACCACACCGCTGTCGGTGTGGATGGAAACGTACATGTCCTTGACTTCAAGCAGCTTTTTCTTTTCGCTCATGCTCGTTTCCTCCTTTCTTAGTGCTTCATGCGGGGGTCAAGGGCGTCGCGCAGGCCGTCGCCCAGAATGCTGAAGCACACCATAATCAGGATGATGGCCAGAGCCGGATAAATCAGCATGTAGGGCGCCGCACGCAGCATTTTGTAGCCGTCGTTGATCAGCACGCCCAGGGACGCCTTGGGGGCAGCCAAACCCACGCCGATGAAGCTCAGGAAGGCCTCGGTGAATATGGCACTGGGAATGGCGAACATGATCTGAATGACGATGACGCTGACGGTGTTGGGAACCAGGTGCTTCATGATCATCTTCCAACCGCTGGTGCCCAGCAGCTTGGCTGCCATGACAAATTCCTGGTTCTTCAGCTTCAGAATCTGCGCACGCACCAGACGGGCCATGTTAACCCAGCCGGTGATGGACATGGCGATAACGATAGTGCCGACGCCGGGCGGCAGGATCATCATAAACAGAATCACGATGATCAGGTGCGGCACGCCGACCAAAATCTCAATGATGCGCTGCATGATGGCGTCCACGCGGCCGCCGATCATGGCGGACACAGCGCCGTAGATAACGCCGATGAACAGATTCAGCAGGGCGGCGACCAAACCGATCAGCAGCGAGATACGCGTGCCGTACCAGATACGGGTCCACTGGTCACGGCCAAACTGGTCGGTGCCGAAGGGATGCTCGATAGACGGCGGCTTCAGCTTGGCCTTGTAGTTGGTGTCGAAATAGGTGTACTGGCTGAGAATCGGCGCGAAGATGGCAAACAGAGTGATCACGATCAGGATCACCGCGCAGATGACGGCCGCCTTGTTTTTGCGGAGGCGGATCCAGCCGTCATAGAGGGCGGAATGATGCTTGCGGGCGATGTACTCCAGATCGGAACTATTCTGCTCGGCGGCCTCAAACAGATCTGCCGGCAGATCAGCAGGCGCCTCAACGGGTTTGGCAGGGACGAACTTTTCCTTGCGCTTGAACATCATCAGTCACCACCCTTTCCTGCGGCAATGCGGATACGAGGATCAACCAGGCTGTACGCGATGTCTGTAATGAGGATGGCCAGCATGTACATGAAGCTGTACAGGATCGTCAAGCCCATAATAACATTATAGTCGTTGTTCTTTACTGAATCAGTAAACAGACCGCCGATGCCTGGGATGGAAAAAATGCTTTCGATCGCCAGAGAACCGGTGAGCAGATTGACCACCATGGTACCGATGATGGTGATGACCGGAATGATGGAGTTGCGCAGCGTGTGCTTCAGCAGAAGACGGGCCTGCGTCATGCCCTTGCTGCGGGCGGTGACGATATAGTCCTGCTGAAGCACATCCAGCGTCTCAGCACGGATGAAGCGGGCAGAGGTGGCCAGCGGCTGCACGCACAGTGCCAACGAGGGCAGAACTGAACAGGCCCAGCTTTCCCAGAAGCCGACCGGCAGCCAGCCAAGCTTCAGACCGATGTAATACTGAAGAAGGGCCGCCGCCACAAAGTTGGGGACAGAAATACCCAGTACGGCAATAATCATCGTGAGGTTATCCACGAAGCCGTTGTGCCTGCACGCGGCAATAATGCCGAGTGACAGGCCGATGGCCAGACCGATCAAAATGGCCTGGGCGCCAACCAGCATGGACGGGCCGATGCGGCTGAAAATGACGCGTGTTACGGGCATCTTGGTGTAATAGAAGGAAGTACCGAAATCGCCCTTGAGCATATCCGTGATGTACTTGAAGAACTGTACATAGATCGGTTTGTCCAAATCATACTTGGCGAGCGCTTCCTGCTGCTGCTGCGGGGTCAGTTTTTCAAAACGCTCCGTATCAAACGGCGATCCGGGCAGGATCTTCATCAGAACAAAGGTCAGCACAGCGATCAGAAACAGCGTGATGATCATGTAGAACACACGCTTGCCAATGTATTTCGCCATACACACTCCTCCTTGGTGAAATTTTGCTTGTATTATGTGTGGGTGAAACGGAGATCAGCGCTTCTCCCGGCACAATACGGGGATCTGATGACGGCCGCGGATCGTCATGCCGGTCCGCAGCCCATGAGCGGAAAAAGGAGCGACGGTAGCCCCGCCGCCCCTTTTTCCGGGTTTGATTACTTGGTCAGAGTCACGTACTTGAATTCAGTGGTCTGACCGGAGGGATGGTTCAGGATGCCGTTGACATAGGGCTTCTGCAGGAAGGAGTAGCCGCGGTCATAGATACCGGTGACGACCATGTCTTCCTCGATCAGCATCTTTTCGGCGTCCAGCATCAGCTGCAGACGGACAGCCTCGTCGGGCTCGACCTGAGCGGCGCGAACCAGAGCAACGTACTCGTCCTTGGCATAATAGCCGCGGTAGCCGCTGGTGGAGGTCCACAGATCCAGATAGGTCATGGCGTCGTCGTAGTCGGCGCCCCAGGCGGACAGAGCCATATCAAAGTGTTCGGTCTTCATGATCTCGTTGCGGGCCTTCTGGGTCATGGAGTTGATGGCCACTTCGATGCCCAGCACGGTGCGGAACTGATCCTGCACAAAAACGGCCACATCGTCGAAGTCGGTGCCTTCAGCGGTCAGCAGGACGAGATCTTTGGGAGCGGAGCCCATTTCGGCCACGCCTTCAGCCCACAGCTGACGAGCCAGATCGGGATCATAGTAGGAGAAATCACCGGCCAGATCGCGGAAAGAGGTGGTGCCGTCACCGGCAATGCCACGGGATACAACGCCGCCCGCGCCGACAGCGCCGGTCATCAGCACGTCGTTGACCAGGGTCTCGCGGTCGATGGCCATGCTCAGGGCCTTACGCATCTTGGCATTCAGACGATCGTTGGTCCAGTCAAACTGCATGTAGTAGTTGCGGAAGTCGGACCAGGTGTGGAACTCATCGCTGGTGTTGTAGATCACCACGTCAATGGAGGTCAGGTTCACACGGTCGATGGCGCCGGCTTCGTAGGCGTTCAGAGCGGCAGAAGCATCGGTAATGACCTTGTAGTCAATGCCGTCCAGAGCCACGTTCTCGGCATCCCAGTAGGTGGGGTTCTTGACCATGGTCACGCCCACGCCCACGTCGATGGAGGTCGCCACGAACGGGCCGCAGTACATCAGGTGATCGGCGTCCACAGCGTACTGATCGCCGCAGGCGGTGTAGAACTCCTCATTGAGGGGGAACAGGCAGCTCAGGGAGCACAGACGGGTGAAGTAAGCGCAGGGAGCGGCCAGAACTACCTCGAAGGTGCGGTCGTCCAGAGCCTTCACCGGCACTTCAGAAGCGGGCACTTCGCCATTCATGAAGGCGACGCCGTTCTTGATGATGGGAGCGATAACGTCGGCATAGCCGTTGGTCTCGCTGTCGGAGATCTCGGTGATGAAGGAGAACTCGAAGTCCTTGGCGGTCAGGGGAGTGCCGTTGGACCAAACCAGACCCTCGCGCAGAGTGAAGGTGTAGGTCAGGCCGTCGTCGGACACGGTCCAGCTCTCAGCCAGAGCAGGCTGGGGATTGTTGTCGGCGTCCAGGCGGGTCAGACCCTCGGACCAGGAGCCGGAAACCTCGAAGAAGTTGCCGTCGGAAGCGGTGACCTGGTTGAAGGAGCGGAACACACGGTCGCAGTACACATGCAGCACGTTATCATCAGCGGCAAAAGCGGTGACGGCAACGGAGCTCAGCATGGCAGCAACCAGCAGCAGGGCGAGAAGAGTCTTTTTCATTGCGTTTTCCTCCTGTAATAATCTGCATTCCCATAGTATAGAAATTGCAAATAGAGAATACGAGCATATTTGCCACATGTCAACAAAAAAACAGAACAAAATTCAGAAAAAAAACAGTGTTTATCAGAGAAAACCATATCTATTTCATGCAAACGTTCGGAAATTTGATTTTAAATGTAAATGGCTGGATGATAAACATGCGGAAAACAGGAATTAATACAGATAGTGTGTGCCGAGTGAAAGCATCGCAAGATGATGATGAGTCAGCATCTGCTGTCATCAGAAAAGCATCGCCGCACGAATATAATGCATGGAAATTTGCATAACGTATACCACAACGATGCATTTTCACTCATCAGTGCATACGCGCAGCCTTTGGCATTCTTGCCATTATCCATATTGGTTTTCATAAGCTTGCTTTTCTTTACCTTCCAAGCTGTGGATATCGGTTTGGCAGAGGACGGCGGCGCAGCCGATAATCATCCGCTTTCTGCTATTCCCGTATTGCGGGATTTGATTGCTGAGATTAATCGGCTTGATGAAGAGATGGCACAAATGGGCTATTATGCGCTGCCGACGAGTCTGTTTATGAGATTTGTGGAGCCTGACGAGCCCTACGACACCATCGACGAAAGTCAACTGCCTGTACGGGATGGAAGCGTGGATCTGACGGTTGCCGCCAGAATCGAGGAACGTGAATTCGACGGTTTCTCGGAATTTTCCGTCGTGGTGCTGCTGACTGTTAACGGCCGCATGGTTGATTTTGAAATGGATGGCAGCAGAAGCGCGGACGGTACCTGTGTAAACACAAGGCTGCGTAATCTCTGACAGAAAGACGCGGCTGTACAGAATCTTATCAAATCACCCGGTCTGCAAATAGCATTTTCAAATTCTGCCCGCTATGATAAAACCGTCGCCTGAACCAATCGACAAAAAAGGAGGAACCATCATGTATTATTCCAGCGGTAATTACGAAGCCTTTGCCCGTCCCGAAAAGCCCGAGGGCGTGGAACACAAGAGCGCTTACATCATCGGCACCGGTCTGGCGGCCCTGACCGCCGCCTGTTATCTGGTGCGGGATGCCCAAATGCCAGGCAAGCGCATCCACATCTTTGAAAAGGACCCCATCCCCGGCGGCGCCTGCGACGGATATGAATACCCTGGCGTAGGCTACGTCATGCGGGGCGGACGAGAAATGGACAATCACTTCGAGGTCATGTGGGATCTGTTCCGTTCCATCCCCTCCATCGAAACTGAGGGCGTCAGCGTCCTGGACGAATACTATTGGCTGAACAAGAAGGACCCCAATTTCAGCCTGTGCCGCGCTACGGAGAATAGAGGCCAGGATGCCCACACCGACGGCAAATTCGCCATCAGCGATAAAGGCGCAATGGAGATCATGCACCTGTTTTTCACCCCGGATGAGGAACTGTACAACAAGAAGATCACTGATTTCTTTGATGATGAAGTATTGAACAGCAATTTCTGGCTATACTGGCGCACCATGTTCGCCTTTGAAAACTGGCACAGCGCCCTGGAAATGAAGCTGTACATTAAACGCTTCATTCACCATATCGGCGGCCTGCCCGATTTCAAGGCCCTGCGCTTTACCAAGTATAATCAGTATGAATCCATGATCCTGCCCATGGTGCGTTACCTGGAAAGCCATGATGTGCAGTTCCATTACAGCACGAAAGTGGTCAATGTGGAATTTGACATCAAAGCGGATGGCAGCAAGCACGCCACTTCCATCGAAGTGCTGCGCAACGACCAGCAGGATTTCATCATGCTGGCGGATGACGATTTTGTTTTCATCACCAATGGCGGCTGCGTTGAGAACTCCACCATGGGCAGCCAGAATATGCCCGCCGATTTTCGCACGGAAATCAAGGAAGGCGGCGGCTGGGATATGTGGCGGCGCATCGCGGTCCAGGACTCCTCCTTTGGCCATCCCGACAAATTCTGCTTCGATCCCGAACAGACTAACTGGATGAGCGCCACCGTGACCACCCTGGATGACCGCATCATCCCCTATATTGAGCGTATCTGCAAACGCGATCCCTTCTCCGGCGGCGTAGTCACCGGCGGGATCGTAACGGTGAAGGATTCCGGCTGGCTCATGAGCTGGACCATCAACCGCCAGCCCCAGTTCCGCAATCAGCCCAAGGATCAGTGCATGGTATGGGTATATGGCCTGTTCACCGATAAGCCCGGCAATTACATCCAAAAGCCCATGCGGGAATGCACCGGCAAGGAAATTTGCATGGAATGGCTGTACCACATCGGCGTGCCGGAGAAGGATATCCCCAAACTGGCGGAAGAAAGCGCCAACACCGTGCCCGTCATGATGCCCTACATCACCGCCTTCTTTATGCCCCGCGAAAAGGGAGACAGGCCAGATGTGGTGCCCCAGGGAGCCGTCAACTTCGCCTTCCTGGGCCAGTTTGCTGAAACCAAGCGGGATACCATCTTCACCACCGAATACTCCATGCGCACCGGCATGGAGGCCGTATATACCCTGCTGAACGTGGATCGGGGCGTACCCGAGGTTTGGGGTAGCACCTATGACATCCGCGATCTGCTGAACGCCACCGTCATGCTGCGGGATGGCCGTCCCCTCACCGATATGAAGCTGGGTATGAAGGAGAAAGCAGCTGTGCATGAATTGCTCAAGCGTATTCACGGCACCGATATTGAAAAGCTGCTGGCGGAATACCATGTGATCGGCTGATTCTGCCGCCCGCTGTCTGCGCACTTTTGCAGGCAGCGGGCCTACGCTTCAAAATACGCACAGGAGATAATCATTATGTCATCTCTGGAGGGACCAACCAAGGCATTCAGAGAGTTCTTCATGATGTGTTACCATCATCCAAAAAGTGTTACCATCGGAATTGAAAATGTTACCAGCCTCCAAAAAGTAACACATGGTAACATTGTATCAAAATTCACGTTTCTTTCCAACAGAACCAATAAGATTCCAACCTATTATACCTTGTTGTGGCCTTCGCCATAATCAGAAAAGGCCATAACTTTTTTATTGGAAAAACCGGAAAAGCGCCGCTCCAACTGTCCGTAAGGCACTGAAGGAGAACTCCTTCAGATTGGAGTGAT